>NZ_JBPZGY010000001.1:0-581083 GCF_051857535.1 Roseateles sp. DB2
CGTCAGGCTAATATCCCGCCAAACCCCCGGTTCCGCAAGGACCGGGGGTTTTGCTTTTGAGGATCCCATCTTAAGGATCCAATATCCGCGGGCAGCCGGCCGCACTTCGTATTTCGTATTTCGGGCGCCGGCCCTCTGTGAAGTTCCGGGTACTGCTGGCCGCAGCACGGCGCTGCCTTGCGTGGCCTCTCGCCCGTTGCGTCGTCAGTGGCCAGGACACCGTGGGAAGCGTGGCCGCACTGAGTCGTTCAGCCCCGCTTCTGCAATCGAACTGCATCCGCGGCCCACGGGGTACACCCTGCATTTGATCCTGTGTGCGTGGCCTCGGGGGCCGCGAGCCTCCTGGCTTGAGATGTGGGGCGGCGCAGCTCAACGCGTGCACATTCCCAGCATTTCATCGGGCAGGGGCGCAGGTCACTCTTCAAGGACAGCGCTTCGTCGCTTTCGGCTGGCGGGCATGCCCATGACTTCAGATACTGTGAGCACACAATCTGACAGGGCGGGTGGGATCCTATGAAGCAAGTGCAGCGAGCAGAACGCGTGAACCGCAAGAGTGCGGTGTTGGCCGCTGCGTGTGTGCTGGCAGCGAGCGTCTTCATTCCTGCTCAGCCGGCTGATGCCAGCGAGGTTGTCAAGCTGACTCGCCTCGTGCTGACTGGCAAGCGATCCGTTGACAACAGCAAACCAGGGGCCGCTCAGGGGCCTGTCGAGCGCTTGCCCAAGGTGAGCGTCGACGGCTTGCGCATGGATGAGACGCCCACGCAGGTTGCCGGCCAGCTGCGAAGCGGCAGCCGACCGAGCTGATCTTCCGAGATGTAGGCGCGCCCGTTCCGCCCGAACGGGTAGCTGTCTGTCGTCCGCCGTGCCGAGCGCGCTACAGTCCGGACATTCTCCTTGCCTTCCGCGCGCTGATGCCCAAGCTTGTTTCCATCGCCCCCCCGTTGTCTGCTGAGCCAGAAGGAAAGAAGGGCGCAACATCCTCCGGCCCTCAAATTGCAGAAAAATTTCGGGTCTGCGTTCAACCTTCAGACATCGACGGTCAAGGTGTGTTCGCAGCGGAGCCTATCCCTGCCCGCCGCAAGATCGGCGAGATGCGCGGTGAACTGATTTCTGTGGCCGAGGCCAGGCGACGTATCAAGGGGCGTGCGCGCATCCACATGGTGGAGATCAGCGAGCGACGTGCCATTGATGCCACCGACTCCAACGGCCCGCTCCGCTACATCAATCATTCCTGCCTGCCCAATGCAGTGCTGCGCATCCGGCAGGGGCGCGCCGAGTTTTACGCCATGCGTGACATCGAGGCAGGCGAAGAGCTGACCGCCGACTACGGTGAAAGCCATCATGAAGGCCGTTTGCGTTGCGCCTGCGGGGCGCCCAATTGCAAGGGGCGTCTCTAAGAGGCACTGCGTTGCCGGCGCAGCACTGAGGCAGCGCTGAGCGTTTAGGACTTGAGCTGCCGCAGATCCTGCGCGGCAAAGAGGGCATCGTCCACCAGCGTCGAAGCGCTGATGTCCTGCGGCCTGTCATAGGCCTTCTGTAGATAGGCCCGAAGCGCTGCCCCGTCATCCAGCAGCAGGGCTGCAACCACATCCAGCAGTTCCTGCTCGTCCGAAGAAGGCTTGCCTCGCATGCTGGATTGTTCGAGGAAGCCGCAGGCCCACTCACGCGCGCCGACCGGTATTTCAAGCTGGCTTCGCGGCTCATGCGCGCGTTCGGTGGCCCATGGCAAGGTCTCTGCCAATGGCAGGGCATCCGGATCATGCCGCAGAAGTTCCTGGTCCAGGGCGTGCCCCAGCGTCTGCCAGCGCTCTTCCAGCCAGGTCATGAACTCGTCCAGCAGCTCTTGCTCTGCCAGCGTTTCAGCCCAGTCCTCACCCCAATGGGCGTCGAGCACAGCGACGGGATCTTCTGTCATTTGCAGGCAAAGCGCTGCGCACAGCTGTCCATCCAGAAGATCAGGGGATGGGTTGACCAGCGTCTGATCGCGGGCGGGCAGCAGCGTCAAGAGCTGTGTCAGTCGTTCATGCACGGGGCTAGGGCCTGTCAGAAGAAGGGGCGCCTGCAGGCTGACTGACGGTGCGTCGGCCAGCGAGACAAAAAAAGGGGCCTCGACGTAGGCCCCATGCTGCCACGAGCAGGGCGCGAGCTTAGAGGCGTTCAGCCACCCAGGCCTGTACGCTGGCCAGGGCCGCAGGCAGGGCTCGGGCATCAGTGCCGCCGGCCATCGCCATGTCGGGCTTGCCGCCGCCCTTGCCGCCGACCTGCTGGGCCACGAAATTGACCAGCTCGCCTGCCTTGACCTTGCCGACGCTGTCTGCGGTGACGCCGGCAGCCAGCTGAACCTTGTCCCCATCGACAGCGGCCAGCACGATGGCGGCGGTCCTGAGCTTGTCCTTGAGCTTGTCCATGGTTTCGCGCAGGGTCTTGGCGTCGGCGCCGAGCAGCGTCGCAGCCAGCACCTTGAGCCCCTTCACGTCCACGGCCTGAGTCAGCAGCTCATCGCCTTGCGCGGAGGCCAGCTTGCTCTTGGCGGCCGCCAGTTCCTTCTCCAGGCTGCGCACTTGGTCCAGCACGCTCGCCACGCGGTGCTCGAGCTCCGCAGGGGCGGCCTTCAGGCTGCCTGCCAGGCCGTTCACCGTGTCCTCGAGCGACTGCAGATACGCCAGGGCGTTGTCGCCCGTCACGGCCTCCACGCGGCGCACGCCTGCCGCCACGCCACCTTCCGCCACGATCTTGAAGAGACCGATGTCACCCGTGGCCTTTACGTGCGTGCCGCCGCACAGCTCCTTGGAACTGCCGATGCTCAGTACGCGCACGGTTTCGCCGTACTTCTCACCGAACAGCATCATGGCACCGCTCTTCTGTGCATCGTCTAGCGCCATCACCTCGGCCTTGGCTCCGGCATTGGCCAGGATCTCGGCGTTGACAATGGCCTCGACCTTGCGGATCTCTTCGGCCGTCATGGGCGCGTTGTGCGCGAAGTCGAAGCGGGTGCGCTCGGCATTGACCAGCGAACCCTTCTGCTGCACGTGGGCGCCCAGCACCTCGCGCAGGGCCTTGTGCATCAGGTGGGTGGCGCTGTGATTGCGCACGGTCTTGGCTCGGGCCTCGGCATTGACCTGGGCCTTGAAGCCGTCACCCACCTTGACCGAGCCTTCCATGACGCGGCCATGGTGGCCGAAGACATCGGCCTGGATCTTGATCGTGTCTTCCACGAGCACGCGGGTGCTGGCGTTGCGCAGTTCACCACTGTCACCGACCTGGCCGCCGCTTTCAGCGTAGAAGGGGGTGTGATCCAGCACGATCACGGCATCGTCGCCGGCCTTGGCTTCCTGCACGGACACGCCGTCCACATAGACGGCAGTGACCTTGCTGGTCTCGCAGGCCAGGTGCTCATAGCCATGGAAGGCGGTGGCAACACCGCTGTACTCGAGGCCCTGGGCCATCTTGAACTTGCCGGCGGCACGGGCCTGCTCACGCTGCTTGTTCATGGCAGCGTCGAAGCCAGCCTGGTCCACGGTCACACCACGCTCACGGCAGACGTCAGCAGTCAGGTCCACCGGGAAGCCATAGGTGTCATGCAGCTTGAAGGCAGTCTCACCATTCAGTTGCTTGTCGCCCTTGGCCAATGCACTTTCCAGGATCTCCATGCCGTTGGCGATGGTCTGGAAGAAGCGCTCTTCTTCCTGGCGCAGCACTTCGGTTACACGGCCTTCCGCCTGACGCAGCTCGGGATAGGCCTCGCCCATCTGGCGGACCAGCTCGGCCACGATCTTGTGGAAGAAGGGCGTGCGTGCGCCCAGCTTGTAGCCATGGCGGATGGCACGGCGGGCAATGCGGCGCAGCACGTAGCCGCGGCCTTCATTGCCCGGGATTACGCCATCGACCACGGTGAAGCTGCAGGCGCGGATGTGATCAGCGATCACCTTCAGCGAGGCGCTGCCCTTGTCGCAGTCGCCCGCACCAGCGCCATCCACGGCAGCCTTGGCCACGGCCAGCAAGGCCACGAAGGTGTCGATCTCGTAGTTCGAGTGCACGTGTTGCAGCACGGCGGCAATGCGCTCCAGGCCCATGCCGGTGTCCACCGATGGCTTGGGCAACGGGTGCATCACGCCGTCTTCCGTGCGGTTGAACTGCATGAAGACGTTGTTCCAGATCTCGATGTAGCGATCACCATCTTCATCGGGGCTGCCGGGAGGGCCGCCGGCCACCTCAGGGCCATGGTCGAAGAAGATCTCGGTGCAGGGGCCGCAGGGGCCGGTGTCGCCCATCATCCAGAAGTTGTCGGACATGTAGCGGCCGCCCTTGTTGTCGCCGATACGCACGATGCGCTCGGCGGGCACGCCCACCACCTTGTTCCAGATCTCGTAGGCCTCGTCGTCCTCGGAGTAGACGGTGACCCACAGCTTCTCGGCCGGCAGCTTGAAGTGCTGGGTCAGCAGCTCCCAGGCGTAGCTGATGGCGTCCTTCTTGAAGTAGTCACCGAAGCTGAAGTTGCCCAGCATCTCGAAGAAGGTGTGGTGGCGTGCTGTGTAGCCGACGTTGTCCAGGTCGTTGTGCTTGCCGCCGGCGCGGATGCACTTCTGGGCCGAGGTTGCGCGGCTGTAGTGGCGCTTGTCAAAGCCCAGGAACACGTCCTTGAACTGGTTCATGCCCGCGTTGGTGAACAGCAGCGTGGGGTCGTCCCCCGGCACCACGGGGCTGGAGGCGACGATCTGGTGTCCCTTGGATTCGAAGAACTTCAGAAAGGTCTGGCGAATGTCTGCTGCTTTCATGCGGCCACTTTCATTGCGGGCGTGGGCCCGGGGCAAGGGCGTCGGCGACGCGGTAAATACTTGATTTTTAGGGATTTTTGATTATAGGGGCCTGCATTGCCGGAGGTGGCTTTGCGGCCGGGGTAGAGTGCTGTCTCCACACCCCCCCATTCCCGGAGTTTTCAATGGACAGCAAGACCCCCGCCCTGGCCGCCTTGGATGACGCCAGCCTGTTGCGCCAGCACGGCCTGATCAACGGCGAATGGGTGGGCGGTGAGGCGCGCTTTCCGGTGACCGATCCGGCCACCGGCGCACTTCTGGCCGAGGTGGCCAATCTAGGCCCGGGCGAGGCCGAGTCCGCCATCGCGGCGGCCAACGCCGCTTGGCCGGCATGGCGCAGCAAGACGGCGAAGGAGCGCGCGGCCATCCTGATGCGCTGGTATCAGCTGATGCTGCGCCATGCCGATGACCTGGCCCGCATCATGACGGCCGAGCAGGGCAAGCCCCTGGCCGAGGCCCGTGGCGAGGTGGTGTACGGTGCCAGCTTTCTGGAATGGTTCGCGGAGGAGGGCAAGCGCATCTACGGCGAAACCATACCGACCACGGACAACAACAAGCGCTATCTCGTTATCAAGCAAGCCATGGGTGTGTGCGCCGCCATCACGCCCTGGAACTTTCCGATCGCAATGATCACGCGCAAGGTCGCTCCCGCCCTGGCGGCCGGCTGTACCGTCGTGATCAAGCCCGCCGAGGCCACTCCCCTGTCGGCTCTGGCCGTGGCCGAGCTGGCGCAGCGCGCCGGCCTTCCCGCCGGCGTGCTCAACGTGCTGACGGCCGATGCGCAGCGCTCCATCGAGATTGGCCAGGTGCTGTGCCAGAGCGATGTGGTGCGCCATCTGTCCTTCACCGGGTCCACCGAGGTTGGCCGCATCCTGATGCGCCAGTGCGCCCCTACCGTCAAGAAGCTGTCGCTGGAGTTGGGTGGGAATGCGCCCTTCATCGTCTTCGACGACGCCGATCTCGACGCCGCCGTGGAAGGCGCCATGGCCAGCAAGTACCGCAATGCCGGCCAGACCTGCGTCTGCGCCAACCGGCTCTATGTGCAGCGTGGTGTCTACGACGCTTTCGTGGAGAAGCTGGCGGCCAAGGTGATCGAGCTGAAGGTGGGCAATGGCTTCGAGGCCGGGGTCAACCTGGGCCCGCTGATCGATGAGGATGCCGTCGCCAAGGTGGAAAGCCATGTCGCTGATGCCCTCGCCAAGGGCGCCCGCTTGCTGGCGGGCGGCTACCGTGCAGAAGGACTGGGGTCCGGGCAGTTCTATGCCCCCACCCTGCTGGCTGACGTGCGTGCAGACATGCTCTGTGCCCGCGAGGAGACCTTTGGCCCGGTGGCGCCTGTCTTCTGCTTCGATACCGAGGCCGAGGTCATCGAGGCGGCCAATGCCACGGAGTTCGGCTTGGCGAGCTATTTTTACAGCCGCGACATCGGCCGCATTTTCCGCGTGGGCGAGGCGCTGGAGTACGGCATGGTGGGTGTCAACACCGGCCTGATCTCGACGGCCGAGGTGCCTTTTGGCGGCGTCAAGCAATCCGGCCTGGGCCGCGAAGGCGCGCACCAAGGCATCGACGACTACGTGGAAGTGAAGTACCTCTGCCTGGGTGACATCCAACGCTGAAGCTGCCGAAACCGGAGGGCCTCTGTCACAGAGGCCTGGCTGGCGTTCGCCGCGATGGCGAGGGCTGGAGCGGGTGATGGGAATCGAACCCACGTATCGAGCTTGGGAAGCTAGCGTTCTACCATTGAACTACACCCGCTGAGGTGTGGCGCCTGCGCGCAGCGCGACAGGCTGACGCGGATTATAGGCAGGTTCCAGTGCTGCTTAGCCGGACTGCCCGTTGCTCGCCAAGGCGGCTGCGAGTGCAGGGGCCTGCGGGCCGAAGGCGTAGGCATCCATGCCGAGGCAGCCGTAGGTCACGCTGTCGTGGATGCGCAGGGCAGGAGCGTCGTCGCCGCCTGCGCCGGCCGCGATGAACCAGGGCAGCAGGTGCTCGTCCGTCGGGTGCATGTCGGCGGCATGAGGCGCCCGTCGGCGATAGTCCAGCAAGGCAGGCCAGTCCCTGGCTTGGGCCTGTTCGGCCCACCAACTGCGGAACGCCAGCGATTCGGCAATCTCCCGGGCATCGATCGCGGCGTCACCCTGGAAGACGCGGCGCAGATTGTGGGTGATGCTGCCGCTGGTCAGTATCAGCACACCCTGCGTCGTCCAGGGCGCCAGCGCTTGGCCAAGGGTCCACAGCTCCGCGGGGCTGGCCTGAGGCGAGAAGCACAGCGGCAGGATGGGGATGTCCGCCTGCGGGACCATGTAGCGCAGCGGCGTCCAGATGCCGTGATCGAGTCCAGCCATGGCCTGCGTCTGCAACAAGCCTGGCAGCGCGCGCTGCAGCTCCGCGGCCAAGGCAGGGGCGCCCGGTGCGTCATATCGCAGTTGATACAACGCCGGGTCGAAGCCGCCGAAATCATGGACGGCATGCTGTTGCTCGGCCACCAACAGCGTCGGGCGACGTGCCAGGCTGTGCGCCGACACCGCCAGGATGGCGCTGGGACGCGCATAAGGGGCGTGCGTGAGCACTCGGCCCAGCGTCTGCATGAACACGCCCGCGGCACCCGGTTCCAAGGCCGTCATCGGCGAGCCGTGTGACAGGAAGAGGGGTGTGGTGGCAGTGGCGCTGGTCATGGATGCATTGCAGCAGAGCGATCGCCGCACAGGGCTGAGGGGACTTGCACGCTGGGTTCAAAAGCATTGGACGTCCGCCCTTACAGTGCGGCATGGATTCATCGACTGCCTCGGAGCGCCGCCCGTCTGCTGCGCCTGCCCAACGTCCAGCGCCGCCCTCGGTCCTGCTGCTGGCATGGCGCCAGCTGCTGCGTGACTGGCGGGCGGGCGAGTTGCGCATGCTGAGCCTGGCCCTGGTGTTGGCCGTGGCCGCAGTGACGGCCGTCGGCTTTCTCTCAGAACGCCTGGAGGCCGGCCTGCGGCGCGACGCAGCACAGTTGCTGGGCGGCGATGCACTGGTGGCGTCCGACCACCCGATGCCGCCAGAACTCCAGGCACTGGCGCAGCAACTGCAGCTGCGGCGCATGGACAGCGTGACCTTCCCCAGCATGGCGCGCGCTGCGGGCGGCAGCACGCGCCTGGTGACGGTCAAGGCCGTATCGGCCAGCTATCCGCTGCGGGGTCAGGTCTTGCTCACGGACGGCAGGCGCGTGGGCGCTCCACCGCCTGGGGAGGTCTGGGTGGACCTCCCGGTCCTCGATGCACTGGACTTGACGGTGGGTGCCAGTCTCCTGCTGGGGGACAGCCAGTTCAAAGTGGCGGGTGTGATCCTGAACGAGCCCGATCGCGGCGCTGGCTTCCTCAGCTTCGCCCCCCGTTTGATGCTCAACGAGGCTGATCTCGCCGCCACTGGCCTGGTCCAGCCCAGCAGCCGCGTCACCTACCGGATGGCGGTCCTGAGTCCCTCTTCGGACCCGGCGGCGGCGGCTCGCTTTCTGAAGGAGGCTTCCACGCTGATCGAGCGCCAGGGCTGGCGTGGCCTGCGCCTCGAGAACCTGGAGACTGGGCGGCCGGAGATGCGCCAGACCCTGGACCGAGCCAGCCTCTTTCTTCGGCTGGTGGCCATGCTGGCGGCGCTGCTGGCTGCGGTAGCCGTCAGCCTGGCCGCCCGTGATTTTGCGCTGCGGCACCTGGACGACTGCGCCATGCTGCGTGTGCTTGGGCAGTCACAGTCGAGGATTGCGCGCATCCATGTGCTGGAGTTCGCCATAGCGGGACTGCTTGCCAGCACCGTGGGCGTGCTCGGCGGCTTGCTGCTGCATGAGGTCTTCGTTCGGCTCCTGGCCGGGCTGATGTCAGTCAGCCTGCCGCCGCCGGGCTGGGTGACGGCTGTAGGGGGGCTCGGGCTGGGCTTGAGTCTGATGCTGGGATTTGGCCTGGGGCCGGTGCTGCAACTGGCCTCGGTGCCGCCGCTTCGTGTGATCCGTCGCGATCTGGGCGCTGTGCGCATGGCCTCGGGCCTGGTGCTGCTGGCTGGCCTGCTGGGCTTTGCCGGATTGCTGGCCCTGGTGGCGGGCGACTGGAGGCTGGGCCTGGGCACGGCGGGCGGCTTCGCCATGGCCTTGGCCGTCTTCGCCCTGGGCGCGTGGCTGGTCCTGCTTGTGCTTCGGCGTTCCGTACCCCAGGCCGGCGCGCCGCGCTGGCTGGCCCTGGCCACGCGGCAGCTCAGCGCGCGCCCGGTTTTTGCCGTGGTGCAGGTGTCGGCACTGGGCATTGGTTTGCTGGCGCTGGCCCTGCTGTTGCTGCTGAGAACGGACCTGATCAACAGCTGGCGCGCCGCCACGCCCAGGCAAGCGCCCGACCGTTTCATCATCAACATCCAACCCGAACAGGGCGATGCCTTCAGGCGGAGCCTGGACGCCGCTGGTGTGCAAGGCTATGACTGGTACCCGATGATCCGCGGCCGGCTGGTGGCCATCAACGGCAGCGAAGTCAAGCCTGATCAGTTCAAGGTGGAGCGCACCCAGAGACTGGTGGAACGCGAGTTCAATCTCAGCCACAGCGAAACCCTCCCTCCGCACAACCAGCTGGCGCAAGGCCAATGGGTAGCCGACGAGCAGGGGGGCCTCAGCGTGGAGCAGGGCATTGCCCGCGACCTGGGCCTGAAGCTGGGGGACAGCCTGCGCTTTGACGTCGCAGGGCAAATGGTCGAGGCTCGCATCACCACGATACGCAAGCTGGACTGGTCCTCCATGCGCGTCAATTTCTTCGTGCTCTTCCCACGTCGCGAGATGGCGGACCTGCCGCGCAGCTATATCACTGCTTTCCGCGCGCCCGCTCAGGCCACGTCGCTGGACAAGCAACTGGCGCGCGACTTCCCCAACATCACCGCTGTCGATGTGCGGGCTCAACTCGATCAGGTCCAGCAGGTGCTGGACCAGGTCGCCTCGGCGGTGCAGGTGCTGTTCGCCTTCACGCTGGCTGTGGGCCTCATCGTGCTGCTGACGGCCGTGAGCAGTACCCGCGAAGCGCGCATGCGCGAGTTCGCACTGATGCGGGCCATGGGCGCCAGCTCACGCTTGCTGGGCCGTGTCCAGAGCGCAGAACTGCTGGGCCTGGGCCTGCTGGCCGGTGTGCTGGCGGGTGGTGCGGCCTTGCTGATCGGAGCGGTGCTGGCCGCCAAGGTGTTTGAGTTCAGCTGGACGCTCAACCCTTGGCTGGTGCCTGCCAGTGGCCTGGCAGGGGCCTTGCTGGCCTGGCTGGCTGGCTGGTGGGGCTTGCGGGGAGTCCTGCAGAAGCCGGTCATGCAGAGCCTGCGCCTGCAGGACATCAGCTGAGGCGCCAGGCTGCAGCCCGGCTGTGAAAAAGCCCCCGCGCCGAGAGGCGTCGGGGGCTTTTGATCATGGGGACCCGGGAGCCCGCTCAGAACGACTGCCAGTCGTCGTCGCCGTCAGCCTTGGATCCGGAGCTGGCCGCCGTGGGGGCCGGGCTGGGGCTGGCCATGGGGGCGGGGGCAGGTCTTGCCATGGCAGGTCGCGGCGTTGCGCGGGGCGCAGCCGTGGCCGCCATGCTCGAGGTGCTGGGGGCCGGGCTCGGGGTCTTGCGAGGCTTGGCGATGTGCGCCTTGAGCTGCCGTTCCTCTTCGCCCAGGCGGAACACGGAGACGACCTCGGTGAGGCGCAGGGCCTGGTCCTTGAGGCTCTCTGCGGCCGCGGCCGATTCCTCCACGAGCGCTGCGTTCTGCTGCGTCATCTGGTCAAGCTGGACCACCGCCCCATTGACCTGGCCGATGCCCTGGCTCTGCTCCGCGGCAGCCGCGGTGATCTCGCCGATGATGTCGGTGACTCGTTGCACGCTGGAGACAATGTCGGTCATCGAGGCGCCCGCGGCCTGCACCAGGCGAGAGCCGGCTTCCACTCGATCGACGGAGGCACCGATCAGTGCCTTGATCTCCTTGGCCGCTTCGGCACTGCGCTGGGCCAGGCTGCGCACTTCCGAGGCCACCACGGCGAAGCCCCGACCCTGCTCGCCGGCGCGGGCTGCTTCCACCGCTGCGTTCAGCGCCAGGATGTTGGTCTGGAAGGCGATGCCATCGATCACGCCGATGATGTCGTTGATCTTCTTGGAGCTGGTGTTGATCTCCTCCATGGTGGAGACCACCTGGGACACCACGTCACCGCCCTTGGCTGCCGCGTCGCTGGCCGATGAGGCCAGTTGGTTGGCGGTGGTGGCAGCGTCGGCCGTCTGACGCACGGTGCCCGTCAGTTCTTCCATGGAGGAGGCGGCCTGCTGCAGATTGGAGGCGGTCTGCTCTGTCCGCTGCGACAGGTCCTGGGCGCCGACGGCGATTTCGCTGGACGCGGTGGAGATCGAGTTGCTGGCCGAGCGGACGTCGATGAGGATGTCCTGAATCTTCTTGGCAAACAGATTGAACGAGGATGCGATGCGGGCGATCTCGTCGTTGCCGTGCTCGGGCAGACGCTGGGTGAGGTCGCCGCCACCGGCGCTGATCTCGTCCAGCGCAGCTCGCACGCGATCCAGCCCGCCCATGGCGCGGGTGATGGTCGCGGCAATGACGGCGCCGGACAACGCGACCATGATGATCAGGATCACCGCCGCCGCGCGCAGCAAGGAACTCAGCGAGGCCAGGGCCTCGGACTTGTCAGCGGCGAGGATCAGCGTCCAGTTGGTGTCGGCAATGGGCACGCCACGCAGCAGGTAGCTGCCTTCTCCGACGCTGGCCTCCACCCATCCGCCACCGGCAGTCTGCGCAGCTTTCAGGGCGTTGGCGTCCAGGGCGGGCGACAAGGTGCTGGCCGGCTTCAGCGCGAGCTTGCCATCGGGGTGGGCGATGATCTTGCCGTCCTTGTCGACCAGGAAGGCAAAGCCGTTGGGCGTCGGCTTGATGGCCTTCACTGTGGAGACCACGTCCTCCAGGAACACGTCGGAGGCGACGACGGCCTTGGTGCCGCTGCCATCCTTGACGGCACTGGCGAAGGTCACCACCAGTTGCTGGCGCGCCGCGTCCATGTACGGTTCGGTGAGGATGGGCCCGCTGGCCGCTGCAGCCTGCGTGTACCACGGGCGTCCGGTGGGGTCATAGCCCGCAGGAAGGTTCTGGGGCGAATTGAAGGAGATGCGCTTGTCGGCAAAACCGACATAGGCGGCGTCCAGTCGCCCGGACTTGGCGGCTTGCACCAGGAATGGCACAGGCTCGGCCTGGTCGGCGACGGGCTGGAGTGCCGTCACGATGTCGCGCTGGCTCCGGACCCATTGGGCGATCACAGAGGCGCGGGCCGCGGCCAACTGGTCCAGGCCGGCCAACTGCTGCGCGTTGGTGTGCGACTTGACAGTCATGTAGTTGGCCACAGTGGCCGCTGTCAGGGACAGCACGACCACGGCGATACCCAGGGCAATGAGCCGGGTCTTGATTGAGTCAAACATCGTCACTCCTTCTTGGCTCTTAGGCGCGGGGCGGTAGCCGCTCCGTCGTTCTGCTCGTCGCCCCACTGTGGGGTCGAATCGTGGCGGCCCTTCTGCGGGGCCTGCCGGGTGAGACAAAGACCGCCGCCCTTGCGGACCGGCTGTCAAAGGTCAGGGCATGGATTTCCGCGGGATCAAAACGTTTCCCAGTCCCCGTCGTCTGCTGCCTTGGCAGCCGGCGCGGAACGGGGGGCTGGGCTCTCGGTGGGACCTGCAGCCGCCGTGCGGCGGGGCGCGCTCGCAGCGGGCTTGCGGGCCTGGGTTGTGCTGACTACGGACTTCGTCGCGCTGGGCACCGTGGGGGCTGGCGATGTGGGCGACCGCGAGGCGCTTCGGGTGGACGGGCTGGGGGAGGGCGCCTGGTGGCCGCTGACGCGGAACACACTGACGGCCTCCACCAGCCGCTGGGCCTGCTCCTTGAGGCTTTCCGCCGCGGCCGCGGATTCCTCGACAAGTGCTGCGTTCTGCTGCGTCATCTGGTCCAGTTGCACCACGGACTGGTTGACCTGTCCGATGCCATCGCTCTGCTCGGTGGCTGCCGCGCTGATCTCGGCAATGATGTCCGACACCCGCTGGACGCTGCTGACGATGTCCTCCATCGAGTTCCCGGCGTCCTGCACCAGGCGGGAGCCGGCCTCCACGCGGTCCACCGAAGCACCGATCAGGGCCTTGATCTCCTTGGCCGCCTCTGCGCTGCGCTGGGCCAGGCTGCGCACCTCGCCTGCGACCACGGCAAACCCACGCCCCTGCTCGCCGGCCCGGGCTGCTTCCACCGCAGCGTTCAGCGCCAGGATGTTGGTCTGGAAGGCGATACCGTCGATCACACCGATGATGTCGTTGATCTTGCGCGAGCTGTTGTTGATCTCGTCCATGGTGGTCACGACCTGGCCCACCACCTGGCCTCCGCGCGCTGCTGCGCTGTTGGCAGACGCAACCAGCTGGTTTGCGGTGCGTGCCGAATCGGCGGTCTGGCGCACGGTGGAGGTCAGCTCTTCCATGGAAGAGGCCGCGATCTGGAGATTCGATGCGGTCTGCTCGGTGCGGTGGCTCAGGTCCTGGTTGCCTGTGGCGATCTCGGTGCTGGCCGTTCCGATGGAGTCCACGGAGTGCCGCACCGTGCCTATGGTGTCGGCCAGCCGTTGGCGCATGGCTTCGGTATCTCGGATCAGGTCACCGATCTCGTCATTGCGGGTGTTGTTGACACTCTTGGTCAGGTCGCCGCTGGCGATGGCCTGCACGGCATCGCGCAGGTCCTTCAGCGGTCGGGCGACCCAGTTGCGCATCATCCAGAACAGGCCGTAGCCCAGGGCCGCCGTGGCGCCGCCCAGCAGGATCCAGAAGGGCACCATGGTGCGCCAGTGGCTGGCCAGGGCTTCGCTGCTGGAGACCTGCGACACGACCCAATAGCCGGCAGCATCATTCTTCCTGAGTACCGCGACATAGGAGCTGCCGCCGGCCCCCAGGACATTGGGCGTGCTGGACAGGTAGCCGTCGCTGGTCTTGCCCAGCTCGACCAGGAAGGGCTCGACATCGGGCGACAGCTCGCTCACGGCCTTGCCCTTGGCCGTCGGGTGAGCCAGGAATCGTCCGCCCTTGCCGTCCTTGCCGACGGCCACCACATAGGTGCCGCCAGTTTCGAAGAAGTGGGAATCCTTGGCCATCTTCTCCATGGCCTTCTGGAAGCCGTCCATGTCCAGCGCAATGGCCAGGATGCCGATGACTTTGCCGGCTTCGTTCTTGATGGGGTCGTAGTAGGCCATGTAGGCCTTGCCGTTGAGCACGGCACGGCCCGCGAAGGGCTGGCCCTGCATCATGGACGCGAAGGCGGGGTGATCCTTGCCCAGCATCTGGCCGATCGAGCGTTCGCCACTGGCCGTCTTGAGGGAACTGGTGATGCGGACGAAATCGCCATCCTTGGCCGCGAACACGCTGGCGGCGCCGCCGGTGGTGCCGGCGAACTTGTCGACCTGCGTGGTGTTGCCGTTCAACTTGGGACCCCAGTCCCGCAGGTCGCCTGTCGCTTCGTCCAGCTGGAACACAGGGCCGAATTCCTGCCTGAAGGCGCCGTAGGACTGTTTCACCATGGTCTTGGCGACTTCGTCCATGGCATCGAGGGCATCGATGAGCGTCTGGGTTTTGTCGCCGACCCAGGTGATGGTGCGCTCGTGCGCGACGCGCGTCAGCAGCACGCTGAGGATGGCGCTTGTGCCCAGCAGGATGGCCGCGATGGCCGTGACGCCCACCATGGACACGCGGCGCGCGATGGAGGTGGATGAGCTAGACATTCCGGAAACTCCCAACTCTCAAAATGAGGTGCACCTCCCACCTCTGAAATCTGCAGCGAGGTGGGTGTTCTCCCGCTACCGGACCGTGCCCGCCTCAGCTGGTCAGGCTGTCCATCAAGCCCATGTCAGCACTGCTCATGAGGCCCTCGATGTCCATCAGGATCAGCATGCGATCGCTGACGGCGCCGATGCCGGTGATGAAGCTCGTGTCGACGGCGCTGGCGTTGAGCTCCGGCGCAGGGCGGATGGCATCGCGCGACAGCTCCAGCACGTCTGAGACCGAATCGACCACCGCGCCCACGACCCGGCTCTTGACGTTCAGCACGATGACGACAGTGAAGCTGTTGTACTCGGCCGTCGGGCAGCCCAATTTGAGGCGCAGGTCCACGATGGGGACGATCACGCCACGCAGGTTCACCACGCCCTTGATGAAGTCGGGCGAGTTGGCAATGCGCGTGGGCGGTTCGTAGGAGCGGATTTCCTGGACCTTGAGGATGTCGATGCCGTACTCCTCAGCGCCCAGGCGGAAGGTCAGGTACTCACCGCTGGCCGGGCCATGGTTCTTCACCGCGACGGCGCCGCCTTCATGTCGAACGACCTGATTCGATTGTTGGACGATTTCCATGTTGACCTCAGCAAGGGTTGATTGAATCGTTGATCAGTTCTCAAGGGCTCAGAACGTTTCCCAGTCCCCATCGGCAGGAGCGGCAGCCTTGCTGGTGGCAGGCTTGGGAGCCGTCGGCGCGGCGAGGGGGCGGGTGGATGGTTTGCTCGGCACCGGCTTGCTGGCCACCGAGCCGGAAGAAGCCGCGCCAGCGCGTGGCTTGGCGACCGCGCTGCCAGCATGCGGGCTCGCGCTGCGGCGGGGCTTGCCGACGTTGGAGGACAGCTCCACGCCGCCGGTGATCTTGAAGCGCCCCACGGCCTGGGCCAGTTGCTCCGCCTGGTCGCGCAGGCTTTCGGCGGCTGCGGCGGACTCCTCGACCAGAGCGGCATTCTGTTGAGTCATCTGGTCCAACTCGACCACCGACTGGTTCACCTGGCCGATGCCATCGCTCTGCTCGCTGGCAGCCGCGGTGATTTCGCCGATGATGTCGGTCACGCGCTGCACGCTGGAGACGATGTCCGTCATGGACTCGCCCGCTTCTTGAACCAGACGCGCGCCGGTCTCCACCCGCTCGACGCTGGCGCCGATGAGGGTCTTGATTTCTCGGGCGGCCCCGGCGCTACGCTGCGCCAATGAGCGCACTTCGCCGGCCACCACCGCAAAGCCGCGACCCTGCTCGCCCGCCCGTGCTGCCTCGACAGCAGCATTCAGCGCCAGGATATTGGTCTGGAAGGCAATGCCGTCGATGACGCCGATGATGTCGCCGATGCGCTTGGAGCTGGCGTTGATCTCGTCCATGGTGGCCACGACCTGGCTCACCACCTCGCCGCCCTTGGCCGCGGCCGAGGAGGCTGAGCTGGCGAGCTGATTGGCCGTGCGTGCGGAATCCGCCGTCTGCTTGACCGTGCCGGTCAGCTGCACCATGGAGGAGGCTGCCTGCTGCAGATTGCTGGCCGTCTGCTCGGTACGGCCGGAGAGGTCCTGGTTGCCGCTGGCAATTTCCACCGAGGCGGTGCGGATGTGATCCGCCGAGGTTCGCAACTGGCCCACCAGATCCTGCAAGGCCTTCTGCATCAATTGAAGGGAGTGCAGCAGGTGGGAGGCCTCGTCCTTGCCTTCGATCGGACGGTCATCGTTGGTGAGGTCGCCCTTGGCAATGGCACTGGCAAGCTCCTCGGCGTCGGCCAGGGGCTTGCAGATGCTGTACATGTTCAGCAGGGTCAGCGGAACGACCACCACCGCGCTGGCGATCAGCACGATCACGAAGACCATCAGCACATTGCCCTGGGTCTTTGCGGCTGTTTCCTGCAACTGGCGGGAGTCTTTCAGCAGGATGGCCTGGTAGTCCATCACCAGCTTGTCCGCCTCGGCGGCCAGATCTTTGGCATTGGCCAGCATGCGGTCTGCCACGGCGGCGTTGTCATAGGCGCCAGCTTCCAGCTGCTGAAGCACGGGCCTGGCCTTGGCGTCGTAGTCTGCAAGCACCGCGGGCAGGCGGCTCAGCGGCCCGGTATCGGCGCCGCGCTGCAGCGCCTTGCCAAGCTTGAGCACCTCGTCGCGAGACTGTTCCCAGCGCTGCCGCAGAGCCTTCACATTGTCCGGCTTCTCATAGTTGACGATCATGTCCTTCTCGTGGCGGCGCATGTCGCCCAGGGCATGGACCAAACTGGTCAGCTCCGTGGAGTCGTTGACCGAACGCTGAAGGATGTCGTCGGACTGCTTGCGCATGGAATTCATGCCAAACAGGCCCACGCTGCCCAGGGTCAGCAGCAGGGTCAGCACCATCACGATGGCGCCGATCATGCGCAAGCGGATGCTGAACTGACGCAGCAGCGAGCTCATGCTCATTAGAAATGCTCCCAGGAGCCCCGCCAGGGGGCCCATTCAATATCAATGACGAGAACGACGGACGAGGCTGCCCACGTCCAGGATCAGGGCCACCCGTCCGTCGCCCATGATGGTGGCGCCGGAGACGTCGGTGACCTTGCGATAGTTGGCTTCGAGGTTCTTCACGACCACCTGCTGCTGGCCCAGCAACTCATCGACCAGCAGGGCGACGCGGCCGCCCTCTGCCTCGACGACGACCATGATGGAGCTGACATGCTCGAAGTCGAATCGCGGCACATTGAAGACTTGCTCCAACTCAACCACAGGCATGAATTCGTCACGCACCTCGACGACCCGTCCGGAGCCGCCCACCGTCTTGATGGTGTCAGGCTGGACCTGGAAGGACTCGACCACGGACGACAGAGGCAGGATGTAAACCTCTTCGCCGACGCCAACGCTCATGCCGTCCATGATGGCCAGCGTCAGAGGCAGGCGCACCGAGACCTTCATGCCGTAGCCTTCGGCCGAGTCGATCTCGACGGTGCCACCCAGCTGGGTGATGTTCTTCTTGACGACGTCCATGCCCACACCGCGGCCGGACACATCGGTCACCTGGTCCGCGGTCGAGAAGCCCGGCGCAAAGATCAGGCCCCAGACTTCCTGGTCGGTCATCGTGTCCGGGGCGTCAATGCCCTTTTCGCGCGCCTTCTTGATCAGCTTGTCGCGATTCAGGCCGCGGCCGTCGTCACGCACCTCGATCACGATGGAACCGCCCTGATGGGAAGCCACCAGGGTGATGGTGCCGTGCTCCGGCTTGCCCTTGGCCAGACGCTCGGCCGGCGACTCGATGCCGTGGTCGCAGCTGTTGCGCACCAGGTGGGTGAGGGGATCGGTGATCTTCTCCACCAGACCCTTGTCGAGCTCAGTGGCTTCACCCTGCGTGACCAGCTCGACGCGCTTGCCCAGCTTGGCGGCCAAGTCGCGCAGCATGCGAGGAAAGCGGTTGAAGACCACCGACATGGGAATCATGCGAATGGACATCACCGATTCCTGCAGGTCCCGCGTGTTGCGCTCCAGGTCGGCCAGGCCGGAGGACAGTTGCTGGTACAGCCCCGGATCCACATTGCGCGAGTTCTGCGCCAGCATGGCCTGGGTGATCACCAGTTCGCCGACCAGATTGATCAGTTGGTCGACCTTCTCGACCGAGACGCGCAGCGTGGACTGGTCCATGCCACCACCGGCTGCGCGCGGCTCGACCTTGGCCGCGGGCCGAGCCGCAGCGGCCACAGGCTTGGGCGCCTCGGCAACGGCCTTCACCTCGGTGCCGGTGCTCGCTGCTGAAGGCGGCATGCCGGGGGCGTCGTCGAAGAATCCGTAGCCGGGGTCTTCGTCCTTCTTTGCCGCCAGCGGAGCGCCGGGCGCACCGTCATGGAAGCCATAGCCTTCGCCCAAGGGCGACAGTTGCACCTGCTCCCTGGCCACGTGGAAGGTGAAGAGATCCAGCAGGTCATTGTCAGTGCTGGTCGTCAGCACCTTGAAGCGGCGGATGCCGTCTGCGGCGATGCCGCCGTCCAGGGGCTCTATCGTGCCCAGGTCGGTGATTTCCTTGAAGAGTTCGACCAGGTTGTCCGCCTGCGCGGGGTTGCTCAGGGGGCCGACCTTCAATTCCAGCTGGCGGGCTACCGGACCTGCGGGTTTGGCTGGGGCGGGAGCGGCGGCCGCTGGTGCAGGCGACGCCGTGGCGGCCTTGGGCGCAGGGGCGGGGGCGCCATCCAGCGTGCCGCCATCGACCAGGGTCTTGATGCTCAGCAGCAGATCGCTGGTGTCCACCGGGGCAGCACCTGAGCCCTGGTGACGGCCCAGTTGCTCGCGCAGGGCATCGCCCGACTGCAGCAGGACGTCCACCATCTGCGAGGTGGGTTGCAACTCATGGCGACGCAGCTTGTCCAGCAGCGTCTCCATCTGGTGCGTCAGTTCGGCGACATCGCTGAAGCCGAAAGTCGCTGCGCCACCCTTGATGGAGTGGGCGCAGCGGAAGATGGCGTTCAGTTCCTCGTCGTCAGCGGTCTCGATGTTCAGGTTCAGCAGCAGCTGTTCCATGTTGTCGAGGTTCTCACTCGCCTCTTCAAAGAAGACTTGATAGAACTGACTCAGGTCGATGCCCGCGCTGAGGCTGGCGCCTTCGGAGGTCATTTCTCCCATGCTTTACTCCTGGCGTTGCTCGGGGCCTTAGCGGATCACCTTGCCGATCACTTCGATCAACTTCGCCGGGTCAAATGGTTTGACCAGCCAGCCGGTGGCACCGGCGGCTCGGCCGGCCTGCTTCATCTGGTCGCTGGACTCGGTGGTCAGGATCAGGATGGGCGTGGTCTTGAACTTGGGGTTGTCGCGCAGCTTCTTGGTGAGGCTGATGCCGTCCATGCGCGGCATGTTCTGATCGGTGAGCACCAGATCGAAATCGCGCGTACTGGACTTCTCCCAGGCGTCCTGCCCGTCCACGGCCTCCACCACGTTGAATCCTGCGTTCTTCAGCGTGAAGGAGACCATCTGGCGCATCGAGGCCGAATCGTCTACAGCAAGAATTGAGTGCATCGCTTTCTCTCCGGATAACTAGCTGATATCGACTGGATCGAGTCGATCCTTAGAACAATTCAATGGACCCCGCGTCCATCTCGTCCTGCGTCACGGGGTTGGGACGCAAGGGCGCGATCTCGACGACGGTGGTGCCGTCCTCGTCATCGCCAAAGGTGTCGCGGGCCAACTGGTCTGCGCAGTTGCGCAAGCGCTGGCTCGTATGGGCGATCAATTGGGTGGCCATGTCCTGGAACTGCAGGGCGGTGATGGCGCCGGCGATGTCTTCCATGACGCGATGCAACTCGCTGCTGCCGTTTTCGTCGGCCTGCTCGGCCGCGCGGCGCAGCAGCCCATGCAGGATGCTGGAAGCACTGAAGAAATGGGTGGAGAGCGATTCGCCAGCATCATCCAGCAGGCGCTGCAGACGCTCCAGATCGTTGGTCACCGTCATCAGGTGATCCTGAAGTTCTGCCGCGGCCAGGAGGGGAAGCATTCCCGATTCCGGGGCGGAGGTTTCATTCATCAGCATCTTGGCTCCACGGGTTTTGTCTCTGCAGCAGCTGCCGTTCGCATCGAGCGAGGAATCCCCCGATCGACCATTCCGAGCCATGTGTTCATGACGCGATCTTCGGCATTTCTTGTGGCGATGTCGACAGGACTTGTTGTTCAAACTTGGGCTATTTCCATCCTTCGGCCAATAGTTCTCATATTGGTCCTAGGGTTAACCCTTTATTTGGGGTTCTGACAGCGAGGGACTGTCGTTTTCCAGCAGGTCATTCCCGTGGGAGAGCGACCGGCCGTTGGCATACTCCCGCCCATGTCCAAGCCCAGTCCCGAGCGTCAGCTGCGAGTTCTCCATGTCGAGGATTCCGAGCTGGACCATCACCTGATTGCCGTCGAGCTGGCCCGCGCCGGGTTGAAGGTCGAGTTGTGCCGTCTGGACAGCCTGGCGGCCGTCAATGCGGCGCTGGATGAGCGCTGGGACGCCATCATCTCGGACTTCAACCTGCCGGGCTTCTCGGGCCTCCAGGTGCTGGCCCTGCTCAAGGAGCGGCATCAGCTGCTGCCCTTCATCCTCGTGTCCGGCGAGATCGGCGAGGACACGGCGGTGGCTGCGATGAAGACCGGAGCCTCCGACTACCTGCTCAAGAACAACCTCACCCGTCTGGCGCCGGCCCTGCTGCATGCCATTGAGGCCAGCGAGTCCGAGCGGGCACGCCTGGAGGCGGATCGGGCCCTGCGGCGCAGCAAGCAGCGACTGCACGAGCTGGCAGGCCATCTGCAGACCAGCATCGAGATGGAGCGCGCCGCCATCGCCCGGGAGATCCATGACGACGTCGGTGGCTCGCTGACCGCGCTGAAGTTCGACCTGGCCTGGCTGGCCCGGCATGTGAGCGAGCCGGCGGTCCAGCAGCGTGTGGCTTCAGCGCTGGAGACGGTCAGCCAGGCCATCGAGGCCAGTCAGCGCATCATGCACAACCTGCGGCCTGCCATCCTGGAGCAGGGACTGGTCGCTGCCCTTCAGTGGATGGCGGCGCGCTTTGAACGCCGCACCGGCATCCAGGTCAGCGTGCGGACACCGCAGGACCAGCCCCAGATGCCCAGCGGCGTGCCGCTGGTCGCCTACCGCTGCGCCCAGGAGGCGCTGACCAACGTCTCCAAGCATGCGCAGGCCACGCGGGTGGATATCGAGCTCAGCCTGGACGCTGGCGCCCTCACACTGGAGCTGCGTGACAATGGGCGCGGGATGACGCCGCAAGATCTGACCAAGGCGCGCAGTTTTGGCATCCGCGGCCTGCACGAGCGGGCCGCCACGGTGGGCGGCTGGGTGGATCTCAGCAGCAGTGCCAGGGGCACCAGCCTCATCCTGACCATCCCGCTGGAGGCTGACGCGATCGTGGAGGCCCAGGAGAGCGACGAGGATGCTGAGGACGCCGCCGCGCACGACCCCTCGGTGTGGGGCAATCTATGATCAAAGTGATTCTCTGTGACGACCACGCCCTGATCCGCCGCGGGATCCGGGACACGCTGGCGGATGCATCCGACATCGAGGTCGTCGGTGAAGCCGGGGATTACGGCGAGCTGCGCACCCTGCTGCGCGGCCTGGGGGATCCGCCCGCCTGCGACGTCCTGGTGCTGGACATCAACATGCCGGGTCGCAGCGGCCTGGATGTGCTGCATGTGCTGAAGGACGAAGGCAGCACCTTGCGGGTGCTGATCGTCTCCATGTACCCGGAAGACCAGTACGCCATCCGTGCCCTGCGTGCAGGGGCCTTCGGCTACGTCAACAAGGGTGGCGATACTCAGCAGCTGGTGCAGGCGGTACGGACCGTGGCGCAGGGACGGAAATACGTCACGCCCGAGATCGCGCAGATGCTGGTGGAAAGCCTCACGGCGCCTGTCACCGAGCAGGCCCATCAGAAGCTGTCCGATCGCGAGTTGCAGACGCTCGTGATGATTGCGTCAGGCAAACGCCTCTCCGATATTGCGGAGGAATTGACATTGAGCCCCAAGACGGTGAGCGTTTATCGCGCCCGGGTGCTGGAAAAGCTTGGGCTCAGCAACAATTCGGAACTGACCGTCTACGCCATCCGCAACGGCCTGGTCGCCAACTGACGCAGGGGCAGCAGCCAGGCGTTGCGGCTTCCGCGCTGGCCCACCTGCATGCAAGCCAAGTCCAAGCTTTCCTCGATGCCTGCCGGCGATGCCTCGCGCGATGCGCCGGCGTCGCGGCATTCCGCATCCCTGGTGGCACGCCTGACGCGATGGAACCTGGCGGTGCTGGTGTCCACGCTGCTGCTGTGCTTTGGTCTGATCGCAACCGCCGGCTGGTTCTCTGCGCAGGAGCGGCAGGCGCGGCTGTCGCATGCCAGCGCCCAGGTGTTGGCCAACAGCCTGGCGCCCATGCTGGTGTTCGAGGACCGTGATTCGGCGCTTGCGGAGCTGCAGTCCTTCATCCGCAGGGATGATGTACTGGAACTGCAGCTGCTGCTGGCCAATGGCAAGCTCTTCGCCGCCTGGGAAGCGCCGGGACAGCATTCGGATTTGCTGGTCAGCCAGGCCATCCAGGTGAGCGAGGCCAGGCATGAGGCCGACGCCCAGCAACTGCGCGTCTGGATTCCGGTGCAGCTGCGTGGCGAGCGGGTTGGGGTGCTGTACCTCCGTGAAAGCCTGCAGGCCCTGCGGCAGCAGCTGCAGCAGGCCATCATCGTGGCGGCCCTCATGATGGCGGTGGCCATCCTGGTGGCCTTCCACGCCTTGCGCTACGTGCAGCGCCGCGCGCTGTGGCCACTGGTGGAGCTGTCCAGGCTGGCAGAGCAGGTCGCAGCCGACCAGAACTACGGCCGGCGGGCGCGTGTGCATCACCCCGACGAGGTCGGGCGTCTCACGGAACGCTTCAACCAGCTCCTGCGCCGTGCCGAAGCCTGGCAGGCTGAGCTGAACCGCCAGCTTCGCGAGGAACAGGCCGCCGGGCAGCAGTACCAGCGCCTGGCGCATGAAGACGCCCTGACCAAGCTGCCCAACCGGCTCTACTTCCAGTCCGCCCTTCAGCATGCGCTGGCGCACAGCCGCGAGCATGGGGAGAGCCTGTCCCTGATGTTCATCGATCTGGACAACTTCAAGCTGGTCAATGATGGCCATGGGCACGAGGCCGGCGACGTGGTGCTGTCCGAGGTGTCACGTCGCATGAGCTCGGTGCTGCGCAGCAGCGACGTCCTGTGCCGCCTGGGCGGCGACGAATTCGCCCTGATCCTGCCTGGCCTGGGGCCCCAGGGCGTGGTGACGACCTTGGCCCAGCGGGTCATCGCCGTGGTGAGGGACCCCATCCTGATCAAGGGGCAGCCCGTGCAGGTGGGGGCCACCATCGGTGTGGCCAGCTTCCCCGATGATGCCGTCGACGATGCCGGTCTGCTGGGCCAGGCTGACGCCGCCATGTACGCGGCCAAGCGGGCAGGGAAGAACACATATCGACAGGCCGGCAAGGTGAACCGTCATGGCGCATGAGCTCTCCATATCCTGCAAGGCGGCGGCCGCCGCCGCCGTGCTGCCGCGGTGCGCAGGACTGCTTGGCGTGCTGTACCTGGCCCTCGGGCTTGGCACCGCCCTGCAGGTCGGCGCTGCCGAGCCCCCTCAGGCGCAGGAGCCGCCCAGCCTGGAAGAGCTGCTCAAGCAGGGCCTGACGGTGCTGCCCAAGTCCGTGCAGGTGTCGACAGCCTCGCGCTTTGCACAGACCGCGGAGACCTCGGCGCTGACCTATGTGCTGACCGAGCAGGACATTCGCGGCCTGGGCCTGCGCAGCCTGCGCGATGTGCTGGACGCATTGCCGGGCCTCTACATCACCAGCAACTCCAACTTCAGCTTTGTTGGTGCGCGTGGCCTTGGGCGGCCTGGGGACTTCAACTCCCGCGTGCTGTTGATGATCGATGGCGTGCGGGTCAACGAGAACACCACGGATGCCGCCCTCATCGGCCCGGAGTTCTACCTTGACGTGCAATGGATAGAGCGCGTGGAGTTCACGCCCGGGCCAGGCTCAGCGGTGTATGGCAACAACGCGTTCCTGGGCGTGATCAACGTGATCCCCAAGCGGGCCGACAAGCTGCAGGGCTGGCGTGCCGGCCTGATGGTCGACAGCACCCAGCGTCGTGAACTCCAGCTGAGCTGGGCCATCCGCGGCAGCGAAGGCCAGGAGGCCATGCTGGGGTTGGCGCTGGCAGAGCAGGCGCGCGTGCCCCTGGCTTTTGAGGTTCCTCCAGCGTTGTTCGACGCCATCCAGTCGCTGCACACCGAGCGCGTGCAGAGGGCCTTCGGCACCTACAGCCACCGGGGCCTGTCCATCCGTGGTGGCCATTCCGAGCGCACGCTGGGCAGTGCCGTCTGGCTGGACGGTAGGGACCAGGGCCGAGGCCTGGTCAAGCGCGAGGCCTACTATCGCAACAGCATGCTCGCGCTGAGCCAGGAGTTCAGCCTGGGCCCCAGCACCGACCTGACACTGGACATCTCCGGCAAGAGGACACGGGTCGAAGGCCGCCGGCCCTACCTCGACGAGGACGGCCAGCGCCAGGTCTGGCGGACAGTGAATGACGGCCGCTGGGTGAATGCCGGCGTGCGGCTGGGCTTTTCCCAGTGGCCGGGCCATCGCCTCATGCTTGGCTGGGACACGCAGCAGGACTACGTTCAGCAGATCTACCTGGGCCCCTGGGGGCAGGTGCCCTATCTCCACTTCCTCGCCAGCGGCCGCGGCAATGGCCTGTTCGTGCAGGATGACTGGGACCTGGGGCAGGGCCACCATCTGTCCCTGGGACTGCGGCGAGATCGGGATGACCGTGTCGACGGTGTCCAGCTCAATCCCAGGCTGGCCTGGACCTGGCAGATCGATGCCGACCGCCGGCTCCGGCTGGTGCACGGCAGTGCTTACCGCGTGGCCAACCTGATGGAGTTCGCGCAGAACTATTTCGTCGAGGCACCCCAGTGGCTGCCGTCCGAGGAACGGGTCAGGTCCCAGGAGCTGGTGTACGAACACAGCTTCTCGCGACAGACGCAGCTGCGCCTGTCGCTGTTCCGTTCTTCCTTTCGAGGCCTGATCGGGCTGAGCGAGGCCCTGGCTTACGAGAACGAAGGGCAGATGAAGTCTCTGGGCCTGGACCTCGGCCTGGAGCAACGCTGGTCCGATGGCAGCCGCCTGCAGGCCTCCGTGACAGCCCAACACCTGCGCGATGCCCAGGGGCGGGTCCCTGACAACTCTCCGGGCTATCTGCTCAAGCTGCAGTACCAGCGCCCCCTGAATGCCCGCTGGACCCTGGGCTGGCAGACGCAGGCCATGGGCGCGCGCCATGTGGCCTCGGTGCGCCTGGCCCCCGTGATGGTGAACCACCTGCATCTGACCGCACGCTGGCCCGAGGGCTGGACCCTGGGCCTGGGTGTTCGCAACCTCGGGCAGAAGGACTACGGCGACATTCCCGAGCCTGGCAGCGGCCTGGCTCGAGCGCCCGGACGGACCGTGTTCGTGCAGCTGACCTCGGCGTGGGGGTCCTGATGCGGCGCATACTCCGCCTGGCGCTGCCTGCGCTTGCATGCTGCCTGCCCGCAGGTGCAGGGGCAGCGGGTGCTGCGCAGGTCTCGGAAGAGGCTGCGCTCAAGGCCGCCTTTGTCTATCGCTTTGCCCAGTTCACCCAGTGGCCGCCCCCGCCCGTGAAGGACTTCACCTACTGCCTGGCCGGTTCCCCCGAGATGGGGGACGCCCTGCGCGGCCTGGCCGCGCGCCAGCATGAGTTTCCTCAGGTGCGCTTCATGATGCTGACGCAGGCGAGTCAGGCGGCCGGCTGCCAGTTGCTGGTGCTGAGCCTGCTGGATCGCCAGGAGATGCTGCGCTGGCAGCAGGCCCTGTCTGACGCACCGGTGCTGATCGTCGGGGATTCGCCCGAGGCCTTGCGCAGCGGGGCTGTCATTGCGCTGGCGCAGGAGCCCAACGGGCTGACCTTCCGCATCAACAACACCGAAGCCAAGCGCCGGGGCCTGATCCTGAGTTCCCAGGTTCTGAAGCTGGCTCGCGAGGTGCGCTGAGGCACCGGTTGAGGCGCGTGGGGTCAGGTCTTGCCCAGCGGCTCAGGAGAACGCCGCCAGCATGCGCTCCAGCACGATCTGGAACGGCCCCTGCATCAGCGGCAGCGTGGCCACCATGCCGACGAGGCCGATGCTCACCGTCAGCGGAAAGCCCACCGAGAACACGCCGATCTGCGGCGCCACCCGCGAGATCACGCCCAACACCAAGTTGACGAACATCAGCATGGTGATCAGGGGCAGCGCGATCCAGAAGCCCATGCGGAAGATCTCGCCCCCCCAGACCTGAGGCTGCGCCAGGCGCAGAAACTCGAAGGGCGACTGTCCTATCGGAAAGGCCTGGAAGCTCTGCGCCAGGGCCTGGATCAGCAGCAGATGGCCGTTCACCGCGATGAAGAGGAAGGCCACCATGGAGCCGAAGAATCGGGAGGTCGAGGTGCCCTGGCTGCCGGTGGCAGGGTCGAAGAAGCCCGCAAAGTTCAGCCCCATCTGAAGGCCGATGACTTCGCCCGCAAACTCCAGCGCCGCAAACACCAGGCGCACAGCGAAACCCATGGAAAGGCCAATGAGCAACTGCTGGGCCAGCAAGAGCAGCAGCAGGGGCAGGGAGTCCAGCGGCGTCGCCGGCATGGGGGGCAGCGAGGGCTGGGCTGCCACTGAGATCACCAGCGCCAGCCCGATGCGCAGACGCATGGGCATGGCGCGCTGGCTGAACACCGGCATCCCGGCGAAGAGGGCCAGCGTTCGGAAGAAGGGCCACAGCAGCGGCGTGAGCCAGGCCAGCAGCTGTTCTTCGGTGAAGCTGATCATGGGCTCGCCGCGGGCTCAGCCGACGACCTGGGGAATGGTCTGCAGGGTGCGCTGGATGTACTCGACCAGGGTGGTCATCATCCACGGCCCGGTGATGGCCAGCACCAACACGGCGGCGACGACCTTGGGCACGAAGCTCAGCGTGGCCTCGTTGATCTGCGTGGCGGCCTGGAACACGCTCACCAGCACCCCCACCGCCAGCACGGTCAGCAGCACGGGTGCGGCCACCAGCATCAGCATGTAGAGGCCCTGCTGGCCGAAGGTGAAGACTTGTTGGGCGTCCATGAGGGCACTCAGTTCATGTTGCAAAGGAGGCGGCGAGCGAGCCGAGCAGCAGGTTCCAGCCGTCAGCCAGCACGAAGAGCATCAGCTTGAAGGGCAGGGACACGAGCACCGGCGACAGCATCATCATGCCCAGGCTCATCAGCACACTGCTGACGATCATGTCGATGACCAGAAAGGGGATGAAGATCAGGAAGGCGATCTGGAAGGCCGACTTCAGCTCGCTGGTCACGAAAGCCGGCACCAGCACGCGAAAGGGAACAGCCTCAGGCTTGACGTCCCCTTCCAGCTTGGCCAGGCGGCTGAACAGTGCCACATCGGCCTGACGGGTCTGCTTGAGCATGAAGCCGCGCATGGGCACCTCGGCCCGCTTGAGGGCCTCGTCAAAGCCGATCTGGCCGGCTGAATAGGGCTGCCAGGCCTCGCTGTAGACCTTGTCCAGGGTCGGGCTCATCACGAAGAAGGTGAGGAATAGCGAGAGCCCGATGATGACCTGGTTGGGCGGTGCGGCCTGGGTGCCCAGGGCCTGGCGCATCAGGGAGAGCACGATGACGATACGCGTGAAGCCCGTCATCATCAGCAGCACGGCAGGCAGGAAGCCCAGGGCCGTGAAGAAGAGCAGGGTCTGGATGGGTACTGAGTAGCTGCCGCCGGCACCCTGGCCGATCAGCAGGGGCAGGCTGGCTGGTGGCGGATTGCCCTGCTGGGCCAGGGCCGTGCCGCCGAGCGCGAGCAGCGCCAGCATGGCGATGGCACGGGCGGCCGTACGCAGATGGGTGAGGGGCTCACTGCGCATGGCCGTCTCCCTGGCCGCGCGCGAGGCGCTGTCGCAACTGGGCCGCGAAGCCACCGGCTTCCGGTGCAGCGGACAGGCAGGCCTGCGGGGCCATCACATGCAGGGTCTGGATCTGCTGCGCGGTGACGCCCAGCACCAGCCAGCGCTTGTCCTCGCCTTCGCCGACCTCCACCGTCAGCAGCTTCTGGCTGGGAGACAGGGGCAGGATGGAGACCAGGCGCATCTGCGCATTGGCAAGACCTGGCCCCAGAGGGCTGCGCTTGAGCAGCCACAGCGCCAGCGGGATCACCGCGAGGATGGCCAGGAACCACAGGACCGGCAGCACTTGAGAGTTCATGTGCCGATTCTGGGCAGGACTTGAGGGTGAGAGTCCTTGGAAAAGCGCCGGAAAAATCCCTCGACAGGGACCGACGCAGGACCGCCCGGCGAGCTTGCGGGGCGGTCTGGGCCGCGCGCCTTCAGCCGCCCTTGGAGAGGCGGCGCATGCGCTCGGAGGGCGTGACGATGTCCGTCAGGCGGATACCGAACTTGTCGTTCACCACCACCACCTCCCCCTGGGCGATCAGGTAGCCGTTGACCAGCACGTCCATGGGCTCGCCGGCCAGGGCGTCGAGTTCCACCACCGAGCCCTGCGCCAGCTGCAGGATGTTCTTGATGGGGATGCGGGTGCGGCCCAGTTCCACCGTGAGCTGCACGGGGATGTCCAGGATCATGTTGATGTCCTGGCCCGGCATATTGCCCGGCGTGGGCGAGAAATTGGCGAAGCTGGCCGGCGCGACCTGCTCGGCGGCGGGCTGCACCTCCTCCGCGACGTCGGAGCCCTTGGCTTCTGCGAGTGCGGCCGCCCATTCGGCCGCCATTGCGTCTTGTTCGTCCATGGCAGTGCCTTCAGCCTGTGTTGCGGGTGCCCAGCCAGCCCTGGTCATGGCCGGTCAGCATGTTTTCCACCTTGAGGGCGTACTTGCCGTTGGAGGTCCCGTAGTGGGCCTCGAAGACGGGCACGCCATCGATCTTGGTCTTGATCACCGGCTCCAGGTCCAGCTCGATGAAATCGCCGGGCTTGAAGGCCAGCAGTTGCTCCACCGTGGCCGGTGCCTGCGCCAGCTCGGCCACCAGCTCCACTTCGGCTGATTGCAGCTGGTGCTTGAGCAGATTCACCCAGCGGCGGTCGGGCTCGGTGGAGTCGCCCTGCGTGCTGGAGTACAGCACGTCGCGGATGGGCTCCAGCGTGGAGTAGGGGATGCAGAAATAGACGGTGCCGCTGGTCTCGCCGATCTCCAGCGTGAAGGAGGTCGAGACCACGATCTCGCTGGGCGTCGCGATGTTGGCGAACTGCGGTTGCATCTCTGAGCGCTGGTACTCGAGCTCCAGCGGATAGATGCCCTTCCAGGCCTTGTGATATTCGGCCGTGATGACCTCCACCAGGCGGAAGATCACCCGCTGCTCGGTGGGCGAGAAATCACGGCCTTCGATGCGTGCATGGAACTTGCCGATGCCGCCGAAGAGCGAGTCGATCACCGCGAATACCAGGGTCGGGTCACAGACGATCAGGCCCGAGCCCCGCAGCGGCTTGACCGAGACGATGTTGAAGTTCGTCGGCACCACGATCTCGCGCAGGAAGGCGCTGTACTTCTGCACCTTGATGCCGCCGATGGCGACTTCCGGGCTCTTGCGGATGAAGTTGAACAGGCCGATGCGGATGTTGCGGGCGAAGCGTTCGTTGATGATCTCCATCGTGGGCATGCGCCCACGCACGATGCGTTCCTGGCTGGCCAGGTTGTAGTCGCGGATGCCGCCCTGCTGGACCTCCTCGGCCTCGAGCTTCTGGCTCTCGCCGGTGATGCCCTGCAGCAGTGCATCGACTTCGTCTTGGGAGAGTATCTGCTGGTTCATGGCGGACTCACTGCGCGCGCAGCATCACTGCACGATGAAGGTGGAGAAAAGCACCTGCGTCACAGGGCTCTCGACGGCCTTCTTCTTTTTCTTCTTTTTCTTGCTGGCCGCTGCGCTGTCCTCTTCTTCTTCGTCCTCAAGCTCGATACCCATGGGACGCACGGATTCGCGCAAGATCTCTCGTGCCAGCTTTTCCTTGCCCTCGCGGGTGAGCAGCTCCGCCGAGGTCTTGTGCGACAGCACCATCAGCACATTGCTGCGGATGGCGGGCATGTAGGCCTTGAGCGTGTCGGCGGTCTTGGGATCGCTCACTTCCAGCGTCACGCCGATCTGGGCGAAGCGATCCACCTCCTTGTCGGCCAGGTTGACGGTGAAGGGGTCGAGCGGGACGAAGGTGGGCGGCGTGCCCGGCTTGGGCTTGGCATGGCTGGTCTCGGCCGCTGCGGGTGCCTCGGCGCCATCCTCATCCTCGGCGTGCTGCTGCTTTTTCTTCATCAGCATCAGTGCAGCGCCACCGCCGATGATGACCAGCAGCAGCACCGCGGCAATGATGATGATCAGCTTTTTCTTGCCGCCACCGCCACCTCCTGCGGCAGCGGCCTCGGCACCGGCTGGTGTGGCCATGAAGACTCCTTGGATCTAGCGGCCCGGGCGCTGCAGCGCGCCATGGGGCCATCAGGATCAATTATTCGGATGAATGGCAGCTTGGCATATGGCAATAAGCGGCTGAAAAGCGTGCAAAAGACCCGCCCGTACCCCGCGCGGCTCAGGCGAAGAGGTCCAGGACGCCGCGGCTGCGGCTGTTGGCTGCCGCTGCATGTTGTTGCAGGGACGCCGGCTCCTCCGCTGAAGCCTCCCTCCCGAAGGCGGCCCAACGTCCGCCGGCCGTGCTGCCGTCCCGATCCGCTTGGCCCGGCTGGCCGGAATGCGCCTGCTGTTGCTGCTGGCTGAACACGCCGCCGCCGCTGAGGGTGAGGCCTTGCTCACGCAGGGCGCCGGCGAGTTCAGGCAGGCTCTTTTCCAGTGCCGAGCGGGTCTCAGCCTGCTCGGCCACGAAGCTGATCTGGGCCTGCTGGCCCTCCAGCACGATCTGCACCTGCACGGGACCCATGTCTGCGGGATTCAGGTGCAACTGGGCCTGCTGGACCCCTTCCGCCGCGGCCAGACTCAGGCGCGCCGCCATCTCAGGCGCGAAGCCCTTGTCATGGACCGGCGCCTGCACGTCATAGCGGGCCCCTGTCACGCCGCCGGGCGAGCCCTTGTCCTGCACGGCGCCAGCCTGTGCCTGCTGCAGCAGGCCGGCGAACTGACCAGCTGCCGTGAGGGGTTGTTTGGACTGTCCTTCGGCGCCTTGGCCGGCATGGCCCAGTGCTTCGAGCGCCAGGCCTGCCCCGGCCTCGGCACGACTGGACTTCAGCTCGTCCGGCTGCGCGCCCGGGGCGCCTGCGACCGTGGGCAGGTCCGCCCTTCCGGCGCCCCTGTCGTCGCCGCCCGAAGCGGTCGCCCGGGCACCACGGGCGGGCCGCCCCAGCGCCTCCTCGGGCAGGGCGGCATCGTCAGCGGCACCTGCTGCCGCGGCCTCCGGCAAAGGGGCTCGGGTGTCCTGCGCAGGCTGCGCAGACCAGGCCTGGGCATTCAGCGCAGCCTCCCCGGCTGTTTCGTCGGCGGTTTCGGCTTCGTCGGTTTCACCGTCGGTGGACTCCGTCTGGAGGCCGAGCCCAGCGTGCTCATCCTCGCGGCGCAGATGCCGCAGCACCTGGGCCAGTACGGGGTCCTGGACCTCGCCCTCTGCGGCCTGCCCTTGGGCTGAAGCCTGGGCCTGGCCGGCCTTGCCCTGCGTCTCTGCCGGGCGCCGCCCTGTGGCCTTGGCGGCTTCCTGGCGCCGTGCGAGTTCGTTGGACGACGCTCGCGCCTGATCGGCAGCGCCCGACGGGCCGGCGGCAGACGCCGACGGCCGGCTGGGGGCGTGAGAGGCCGTGGCCTGACGGGGGGCCGGCGAGGGCGCCGGTGGCGTCGCCAGTGCACCCTCCTTGGCCTGCAGCAGCTTTGCGAAGCTGGCCGAGGCATCGCCCTCCTGGGGGCTGCGCGTCGAGTTGAGCTGGCTCAGCAGGTCGGTCGTGCCGGGCCGCGCGGTGTTGGCGGCGCTTGGCAACATCATCTTGTTCATGGGAGATCCTTTCCGGTGGGCCGCGATGGCGCCCGGTTGCGCGCGTTCAATGGCCGAGACGCTGGGCCGTGCCGAAGCCGGCGTGCCGCAGGGTGCGGGCAGCCTGTTCATCCGTGGCCTTTTGCTCCTGGCGCTCCTGATGGCGACGCATCTCGAGGCGGCGGCGCTCCAGCAGCTTGCGCACCGAGGCCACGCGAAGCTCACGTTCGCGCAGTTGTTCACGGACCAGGGCCAGGCGCTGCTCGGCCTGGCTGCTCAGCAGGTCTTGCTGGCTGATGGCCTGGTCCAGGCGACCTCCGAAGCTCTGGTAGCAACTGAGGATGTCCACCGTGGTGCTGCGGGCGAAGCTCTGGGTCCAGCGTGTCTGGTATTCCGTGCGGTAGAGCGCAAGCTGCTCGTGCTGCTGGCGCATGGCACTGGCGCGTGCCTCCGCATCGCGCAAGAGGCGCAGGGCCTCGTCGCGCTCGGCTTCGGCACGTTCCAGCAGCACGTCCAGGGATTGCAGTGTGGGAGCGCTCATGAAGGTTTCTCCGTCTTGGGACTATCGGCAGGTTTCAGGAAACATTGACCAGTTTTTCAAGCTGGTCGACGCTGGCCACCAGGCCTGCCGGTTGATGCATGTCCTGCTGCAGCAACTGCGCCATGTCCGGATGCAGGCGCACGGCCAGGTCCAGTTCATGGTCGTGGCCAGGCACGTAGGCGCCCAGCTGCAGCAGGTCGCGGGCCTTGTTGTGCTTGGCCCAGAGTTGTCGGAAGCGGCGGGCGCAGACCACATGGGCGGGCTTGGCCACATTGCTCATGACCCGCGAGATGGAGCGCTCGATGTCGATGGCCGGGTAGTGCCCGGCCTCGGCCAGCTCGCGGGAGAGCACGATGTGGCCGTCCAGGATGCCGCGTGCGGCGTCAGCAATGGGGTCTTGCTGGTCGTCACCCTCGGACAGCACGGTGTAGAAGGCCGTGATGGAGCCGCCGCCGGCCATGCCATTGCCACTGCGCTCCACCAGCTGCGGCAGCTTGGCGAAGCAACTGGGCGGATAGCCCTTGGTGGCCGGCGGTTCGCCAATGGCCAGGGCAATTTCGCGCTGCGCCATGGCGTAGCGGGTGAGCGAATCCATCAGCAGCAGCACATGCAGGCCGCGGTCGCGGAAGTGTTCGGCAATGGCGGTGGCGTAGGTCGCGCCCTGCATGCGCAGCAGCGGCGGGGCATCGGCCGGTGCTGCGACGACCACCGAGCGGGCCAGTCCGTCCTCGCCCAGGATGTCCTCGATGAATTCCTTGACCTCGCGCCCGCGTTCGCCGATCAGGCCCACCACGATCACATCGGCCTGGGTGTAGCGGGCCATCATGCCCAGCAGCACGGACTTGCCCACGCCGGTGCCGGCGAAAAGGCCCAGGCGCTGGCCGCGCCCCACCGTGAGCATGGCGTTGATGGAGCGCACACCCGTATCCAGCGGTGTACGCACCGGGTCACGGTCCATGGCGTTGATGGGGCGTCGCACCATGGGCTCGGGGTGCACATCCTCCAGCGGGCCGCGCCGGTCCAGGGGATGTCCATGCGAATCGACCACGCGCCCAAGCAGGCCATCGCCCATGGGCAGGTGCAAGCCCCGGTCCTCGTCGCGCCGCCAGGGGTGGCGTTGCTGGCCCAGCACGGGGCCGTGCAGGGCGGCAGGCCGCGGGACGACCATGGCGCCGCTGGAGAGCCCGTGGACTTCGTCGGTGGGCATCAGGTAGGCCCGGTCGCCGGAGAAGCCCACGACCTCGGCATTGACCGGCGCCTGGCCGCGGCGCGGATTGGCTGCAGAGCTGGGCATGTGGATCTGGCAGACCGAGCCCACAGGCACGCGAACGCCAGTGGCCTCCAGCACCAGGCCGGCCACGCGCACCAGCTTGCCCTGAGGCTCCAGGGCCACCGGCGCCGCGGCGAAGGCCTGCAGGTCCTCCAGGTACTGGGTCCAGCGCGAGAGGCGCTCGATGCTGTCGTTCCTCATGCGGCACCGTCCTCTTCTGACTCGGCGCCGCCGCGCCGGTCTTCCCACAGCGAATGCTGGCCCATGGCCGCCATCACCTGCTGCCACCGGGTGGGCAGGGTGGCGTCGACGCTGGAGATGTCCGAGTCCACCTTGCAGCCGCCGCGGGCGATGCCGGGATCGGGGATCAGCTGAGCCTCGCGGGCCTTGAGTTCCTCCCCGGCGCCCTGCTCGACCAGGGGCAGGTCGTCGGGGTGCACGCGCACGCGGATGTGGCGTGCCGAGATCAGCAGGGCCTCGATGGCGTCATGCGCCACACGGGCGATGGCCTCGGGCTGCTGCTGCAGCTCGGTGCGCAGCACCTGGCGGGCCAGCTCGATGGCGCAGCGTGCCACGGTCTCGGCCATGCGGACTTCCATGTCCTCGAAGTCGGCGCTGAAGCTGCGCATCAGCTCGCCGATCTGGGCACTCATCTGCTGGGCGAAGCTCTTCTTGAAGGCGTCCAGCGCCTCCATGCCATCGCGATAGCCGTCCTGGTAGCCGCTCTGGCGCGCGGCGCCGAGCAGCTCCTCAAGGTTGGGTGCGGCCGCTTCGGCCGGCGCTTCGGCCGGGGCGGCCTCGGGGGCGGCTGTCGTGTAGGTGGGCTTGCTTTCCGGCACGCCCTGGAATGCGTCCGGGTTCCAGCTGGAGAAGCCCTGCAGCTCCTCGCGCGGGATGAAACGGCTGTAGTGGCTGGTGCGCGCCGGGCTGCCCTCGGGGCGCACCGGCGGGGGGACTTGGCGAGGCGGGCGAGGCGGCATGGTGAACATTCAGTGCATTCGGTGAGGGCGGTGGCGGCGGCTCAGAGGAACTGGTCGTCGCCGCCAGTGGCAAGCACGATCTGGCCTTCGTCCACCAGGCGGCGCACGATCTTGAGGATTTCCTTCTGCTCGCCCTCGACTTCGGAGAGGCGCACCGGGCCACGGGACTCCAGGTCCTCGCGCAGGGTTTCTGCCGCGCGCGTGGACATGTTGCGGAAGATCTTCTCGCGCAGCTCGGGCCCGGCGCCCTTGAGCGCCACGACCAGGGATTCGCTCTGCACTTCCTTGAGCGTGGCCTGGATGCCCTTGTCGTCGATCTTCTCGAGATCGTCGAAGGTGAACATGTTGTCCATGATCTTCTGGGCCAGGTCGCTGTCGGCCTCGCGGATGTAGTCCAGCACCGAGGCTTCGACGCTGGAGCCCATCATGTTGATGATCTCGGCCGCGGTCTTCACGCCGCCCAGCGAGCTCTTCTTCATGCGGTCGCCGCCGGCCAGGATCTGGCTCATCACCTCGTTGAGGTCCTTCAGGGCCATGGGCTGGATGCCGTCCAGCGTGGCGATGCGGATCAGCACCTCGTTGCGCTGGCGCTCGCTGAAGAGCTTGAGCACGGAGCTGGTCTGGTCGAAGTCCAGGTGCGCGAGGATGGCCGCGATGATCTGGGGGTGCTCGTTGCGCAGCAACTCGGCCACGGAGCTGGCATCCATCCACTTGAGGCTCTCGATGGAGGACACATCGCTGCCCTGGAGAATGCGGTCCAGCAGCAGGTTGGCCTTGTCCTCGCCCAGGGCGCGGCGCAGCACGGTGCGCACGTATTCGTCGGTGTCGTTCACCAGCATGCTCTGGGTCTCGGCCACGGCGTCAAACTTGTCCAGCACCTTCTCGACCTGCTCGCGCTTGACCACCTTCAGCTTGGCGATGGTCTCGCCCAGCTTCTGCACTTCCTTCGGTGCGAGGTGCTTGAAAACCTCAGCGGCCTCTTCCTCGCCCAGGGACATCAGCAGGATGGCTGCCTGTTCTACGCCTTCGTCATCCATGGTGCTGCTTTCCTGTCAGTTCGAGGGGCAAGCTGCTTCGGGCCGAGCGCCGGGCCGCTCCCGAGCCGGCCCGCCGAGGCGATGCGTGCGGCCCAATGCCGCAGGCATCGTCGTCCCCCCGGGGGACCGGCCAGGGGCGGCTCCGTTCAGGGTGGCGAGACCGGGCGAGGGGCAAACACATCATGCCGGCTCCTCGCCGTTCACCCAGGCGCGAACGATATTGGCCACGGCTGCGGGGTTCTCGCGGGCCAGATGGCGGGCGCGTTCCAGTTTGTCGTTGTTGACTGGAGCTTCCAGGGCCGGCAGGCCGTCGCCGCCAGGCAGCAGTTCGGTCTCGTCGGCCACGGCGTTGAGCTGTCCACCGGTCTCGGCGGCCTTCTCCTCCGGCGGCGGCGGATAGGCCGCGCGAATGGCGGGCTTGACCATGCCGAAGACGGCGATCAGGGCCACCAGCACCAGGGCTGCGGGCACGGCGCCAGCGCGCACCATGTCCAGCACCCAGGGCTGCTTCCACAGCGGCAGCTCGGTGCTGTCGACCTTCTCGACCACGAAGGGCGCGGACACCACGCGCACGGAGTCGCCGCGGTCCTGGCTGAAGCCCATGGTTTCCTTGACGAGGGCGGTCAGCTTGTCGAGTTCTTCCTGGGACACGGGCACTGACGTGACCTTGCCCTTGGGGTCGGTGCTGCTGCGGTGATTGACCACGACCGCTGCATTGAGCCGGCGCACGACACCCGTGGCGTTGCGGGTCACGCGGACCGTCTTGTCCAGCTCGTAGTTCGTGACGGCCTCGCGCCGGCTGCTCTGCTGGCCACTGCCGGCTCCGCCTGCAGTCTGCAGGGGCGCGGAGGCGCCGTTGATGGGCGCGGTGGCCGGCACCGGTGGCTGGTTGGTGGCAGCACCGGGCACGCCAGAGGGCTGAGCCGCTGTTGCGTTGGTGGACTCCTGGGTCTGTTGGCTGCGGATGGCGCTGCTGGCATTGGCACCCTGGTTGGGCTTGTATTCCTCGGCGGTGGACTCGACCTGCGAGAAGTCCACGTCAGCGGTGACGGTGGCGCGCAGGTTCTCGCGGCCCACCACCGGCTCCAGCAGCTCGTAGATGCGCTTGTGGAGGTTGGCCTCTATCTGCTGCTTGTACTGCAGTTGCTGGCTGTCCAGGCCGGAGCCGTTGTCACCGGGGTTGGAGAGCAGGGCGCCGGTGCTGTCCAGCACGCTGACGGCCTTGGGATTGAGCTCGGGCACCGAGGCCGAGACCAGGTGCACGATGCCGGCGACCTGGGCGCGGTCCAGGGTGCGGCCGCCACGCAAGGTCAGCATCACCGAGGCGCTGGGCTTTTGCTGCTCGCGGAAGAAGCCATTCTGCTGCGGCATGGCCAGGTGTACGCGTGCATCGGCGACGTCGGCCATGGCGGTGATGGTGCGGGTCAACTCACCCTCCAGCGCACGCTGGAAGTTCAGACGCTCGTTGAATTGCGTCTGGCCGATGGACTGCTTGTCCATCAGCTCGAATCCCACCACCGAGCCCTTGGGCAGGCCGGCTGAGGCCAGCTTCATGCGCACGTCGTAGACCTGGCTGGCCGGCACGAGGATGGTGCCGCCGGGTTCGTTCTTGTAGGGCACCTGCATCTGGGCCAGTTGGGCGATGACGGCGCCGCCGTCCTTGTCCGACAGGCCGGTGAAGACGGGGCGGAAGTCACCCTGCGAAGACCACAGGCTCATGGCGAGCACCACGCCCACGAGCGCGGCCAGGCCCAGACCCAGGCCCAGCTTGCTGCGGGCGGGCATGGCCACCAGGCGCTCGGCCAGGCCCTGCTGGCCTGCGGGCTGGGCCGGGATGGGCTCCAGGGTGACGGCGGTAGGGGCGGTGAGGGCGTTGTCCATGGCAGGTGCGGGCTATGCAAGGGTGCAGGGTTCCCGCACCAATGACCAGGATTTTTTTGTCATTTCCCCCTCAAGAAAGGCGAAATGAGGCCGACAAAGCGCGCTCAGTTCACGCCTTTGTCCTTTGGCGTGCGCCTTAGCATTTCCCCACCTGAAGAGCGGGACCGTGTCCTGCATCCGGGCCTCTGCTGGCCCGGATGGCACCGTTAGCTCCGGGAGATGCCATGGACCTCAAGCTTCGCCCCTTCGATTTCGCAGCTGCCGTCGCCCGTGCAGGCATGAGCAGCAACGGCCAGCCGGTGGCGCAGACGCGCGCCGCGGGTGGCGCCAGCTTCGGCGATGCCATGGTGAAGGCCATGCAGTCGGTGAGCACCCAGCAGAACGAAGCCCAGCGCCTGCAGCGCGAGGTGCAGCTGGACAATCCCGCCGTCAGCCTGGAAGAGACCATGGTGGCCATGCAGAAGGCCCAGATCGGCTTCCAGGCCACGCTGCAGGTGCGCAACCGCCTGGTCTCGGCCTACTCGGAAATCATGAACATGCAGGTCTAGCCGCCCGCATCCCGCGGGCGCACCGGGCCGGCACTCACAGCCGCATCTGGCGGCGCCGCTTCTGGGTCTGGTCGATGTAGAGCTGCAGGGCCCGCGCGGTGTCCGGTGCCAGGGCCTGGAACGAGCAGCCCAGGTGGCGCCCGCTCTGGACTTCGGCATGCTGGGTCACGTGCAGCAGGCGCAGGCCCACTTCCAGGCGCGTGTCGCGGTCCAGTTCGAGTACGCAACCGCCCAGGTCCAGATTGGGCGGCAGCTCGGGCTGGTCGCCCGGCAGCAGCAGGCCCAGGCCCCCCATGCTCACGTCCAGCACGCGCAGGCGCAGCAGTTCGCCCAACTCCGGGTGGCGCAGCTGCAGCAGGGGGTAGGTGACCCCGGTCGGCTGGACCCGAAAGGTCTGGCGCCGCTGGAAGCGGTACAGGCGCCGGGGCAGGGCGGCGCGCAGCACGCTGCTGCCGCCATCGCGCACGATCACTGCCTGCTCCAGCTCGAACTCCAGCCGTATCGAAGCCAGGTAGGCCGTGGCTGTGATCTCGTCGCTCTCCAGCAGGGACTCCGCCTGGCTGCTGCTGCTGGGCAGGTCGAAGCCCACAAGGCCGCTCCCGGCATCCAGCACGCACAGCGTGGTGTGCAGGTCCACGCCGTCGGGATTGCGCAGGTAGACGCGCGCCTGCTCGCTCATCAGCTCGCGCAGGTAGGCGGCGATCTCGACGGGGGTACTGATCCGGTAGTTCTCCCGCAGCTGTTCGTCGAGGTCTTTGGGGGCGGCGGTGTCGGGCAGGCTCATCGGCGGGAGGAACAGTTGCAGCAGGCAGCCCGCAGGCGCGGACGGCGATGTGAAGAAGCGCACCGTGGTGCGCTTCGAAGTCTTCAGTGTACGGTCTTGAACTTGCCGCTGAGCACTTGATCCAGGTCATCCAGCCAGGGCTCGGCCAGATGGCGGATCTCCGCGTCGTTGAGCAGGATGCGCTGCATGATGCGGGTCTTGAGCTGGCTTTCCTCGGGCGCCAGCTGCTCGCGCTGGGCGGCATGCTTGAGCTGCGAGATCAGCAGTACGCAGGCCCCTTCCAGCTTGACGACTTCATCCCAGTTGCCCGAGCGGGCTGCGGAGAGCATGTCGGCGCTGGCCTGTTCGATCGCTTCGTAGTAGCTGATGAGGTGGGTGTTCATGGGGCTGTCCGGAATGCTGGGTGGGCGGGCTGTCGTGGTTTTGACGCGCATGGTTCAGGCCACTCGTTTGGTCTCGCTGCGATCGCCGATGGTGTGCCAGGCTTCACGGATGGGCTGGAGCAGCCGCTGGCATTCCTGGATGGTGGCGATGTCGCTGTGCAGATTGGCATGCGTCAGGCGCATGCACAGGTAGGCGTAGAGGTCGCGCAGGTCGCGGGCCAGGGCGCCAGACTCCAGGTTCAGGGCCGCCTTCAGCCCTTCGTCCAGGATGCGCACGCAGCGGCCGAGGCTGCGGTTCTTCATCTCGTGGTTCCCGGCCTGGATGTGGCCGATGGCCTGGGTCATGCCGTCATGCACGCCGTCGAACAGCAGGCTCACCAGACGGTGCGGGCTGGCATTCAGCACATCGGTTTCCAGACCGACCTTGCTGTACATGGCGCTGGCCCGGTGCGTGCGCGATGCGAAGGGGGAAGAGTTGCCGTACATATGCTCAGTTCTCTGTTGGGCCGTGTTGAGACATTTTTCGACCTGCCGCCGGGAAACTTGAGCCTCCGCGACGCGACGAATTGCACGGGAAAACTAGCGCTTGTGCGAGTGGACAGTTTGAATGAAAAAAGCGCCCCGTGCAGGGGCGCCTTGGTGGATGAGGCAGGTGTAGGGTCAGCCGGAGGACTTGTTCGAGAACTGCTGCGTGACGTAGGCCGAGAGGCCATTGAGCTGACCCATCTTGGTGTCCAGGGCGGTGTACTGGGCACGCAGGCGCTTCTCCATCAGCGCCAGATGGTCCTGCAAGGAGGCGATCTGCTTGTCGTTGTCCTTGATGCGCTTTTGCAGGCCGGTCTGGCCCACGGAGATGGCACCGTCCGAGCCGAGGGTCTTGCTGGCGAAGTCGTTCCACTTCTTCGCAAAGCCGTTGTGGCTGGCGTCGGCCACGTCCACCGCGCCGAAGAAGCGCTTGAGGTCACCCAGGTTGCCCAGGGCCTTGTCCAGCTTGGCGCTATTGACGGTGAGCGTGCCGTTCTGGCCGGGGTCCAGCCCGATGTCGGCCAGCCGCGCAAAGGCGCCGCCCAGCGTGGTCGAGCCGCCGCTGACGTTGCGCAGCATCTGCTGCAGAGAGATGGCCTTGGCGTCGCCCTGCAGGGAGCCCGCGGTCTTGGTGGCGGAGTCGTACTTGGTCTGGTCGCGCATCAGGTTCATCAGGCCGTTGTAGGCGCTGACGAAGTCCTGGATGGACTTCTTGATGGCGGCGGTGTCCGTGTTGCTGCCGACGTTGACGGCCGTGGTGCTGGTCTTCAGCAGCGTCAGCGTGAGGCCGTCGGCCACCGTGCTGAGCGTGTTGGATTCAGAGCTGAGGTCCAGTCCATCCATGTTGAACGTGGCATTGCCGGCCGTCTGCTTGAGGCTCATGCCGCCCGTGTCAGGGCCTTCGTAGCTGAGGGCGGCCAGACTGGGGTCCGAGGCGCTGATGCGGAAGCCGTTGGTCTGCCCGCTGTCGCGCGATCGGATGACCAGGCGGGTGCCCGCCGCGTCGCTGACCACGCTGGCCACGACGCCGGCATTGGCAGCGTTGAGCTTGTCGCGAATGCTGTTGAGCGTGTCCGTGGCCGTGATGTTGACGCTGATCGAGCTGCTGCCCGACTTGCCGGTGAACACCGGTGGGTCGCCTTCCCAACTGCCCAGCGCGATGGTCAGTGTGCCTTCGCCCACGGTGCTGGTGCCGCTGGTGAACACGCCGCTGGCCACGCTCTGGGCTGTGGCGAGCTGGCTGACGGTGATCACATGGCTTTGCGTGCCGGCGTTGAGGCCGGAGACGGAGACCACGCTGTTGTCCGAGCTGGTGGTGCCGGAGGCTGTCCAGGTGGCCGGATCGCTCAGCTTCTGGGCGGCGGTCTGCATCGCGGACATCGCGGCCTGCAACTGCCCATAGGCCGAGATCTTGGTCTGCAAGCCGGCCGAGGCCTTCTTGATGTTGGTGATCGGTGTCTGTTCGACGGACATCAGCTTCGAGATCATGTCCTCGACATTCAAGCCGCTGCCGATACCCACTGAAGTAATGCTCGCCATGGCATCCTCTCAAAAAGACACTGCCCCAAGCCCTCTTCGGCAGGGCCGGGCTGAACTTTAGGGCTTTTTGCGTTTTTCAGCGCCCGCAGGCCGAGACCGTCTCCCGAACGCATCGGGAAACCGCCTCGGCCTGCAGGCTGCCGTCTGGTCGTTCAACCCTTCAGCAGTTGCAGCACCTGCTGCGGGAGCTGGTTGGCCTGCGCCACCATGGCGTTGCCGGCCTGCTGCAGGATCTGCGCCCGGGAGAGGCTGGAGGTTTCCTGGGCATAGTCGGCATCCATGATGCGACTACGGGCAGCAGCCTGGTTCTCCACCGCGACCTGCAGATTGGCAATCACGGCGTCGAAGCGGTTCTGCGTGGCGCCGAAGGTGGACCGGGCCAGGTTGACCTGTGCCAGCGCCAGATCGATCTTGGCCAGCGAGTCCAGGGCGCCCTGCGTGCCACCAGCATAGACATCGAAGGTCGCGCCCGTGCCCGCTGCGCCCAGGTTCAGGATGTCGGTCGTGGTGGCGTCGATCACAGCCGCCAGCGCACCGTCGTTCTTGCCGGCGGCCGTGGTGGTGGTCAGCATGTCGGCGACGGCGACCTGGATCTGGTCGTCCGTGGTCGCATTGGCGCCCACCTGGAAGGTGTAGGTCGTCGCCGCACCGGTCAGGATCTGCGAGCCGTTGAAGGTGGTGTTGCGCACCAGCCGTCCGATTTCGGTCTGCAGCTGCAGGAACTCATTGTTCAGCGCGGAGCGGTCATCCACATTGTTGGTGCCGTTGGCGCCCTGCACGGCCAGCTCCCGCATGCGCTGCAGCATGTCGCCGATCTTGCCAAGCGAGCCTTCCGCCGTCTGCGCCAGCGAAATGCCGTCATTGGCATTGCGCACGGCCACCGTCATGCCCCGGACCTGCGTGTTCATGCGTTCCGCAATCGCGAGGCCGGCGGCGTCGTCCTTGGCCGAGTTCACTCGCAGGCCGGAGGACAGTCGTTGCATCGCGACGCTCAGCATCCCCTGAGACATGTTCAGGTTGCGCTGCGCATTCAACGAGGCGATGTTGGTATTGATGGTCTGGGGCATTTGAGCACTCCTGCAAATTGCCGGAGGGTTCGGACCTCGAGGGCGCCATCCATGCGCTGTCTGCGCTCAAGGACGATGCCTTCGGAGTCGCCCCGCGAAAAGCATCAGGCCGGAACTGAACCTGACTGCGATCCGGAGGGCTCCGGAATCCACGCCGGGAATTCCTGACGTGTTGGACGAATTCTGAAAGTGCTCGTGTGTCTCCAAAGACTCGATAAAGGGGCGAAACCACGCCCAAAACAAAAGGCAGCACCCCGCCGCTGGCGAGGCGCTGCCCCCTTTTGCCGTGCGCCTGCCTGCGCGGGCTTCAGCCGCCGCGCAGCAGCGACAGCACTTGCTGAGGAAGCTGGTTGGCCTGGGAGACCATGGCGTTGCCGGCCTGCTGCAGGATCTGGGCGCGGCTGAGGTTGGCGGTCTCCGAAGCGTAGTCGGCATCCATGATGCGGCTGCGTGCCGCCGTCTGGCTTTCCACTGAGACGTTCAGGCTGGAGATCACCGCATCGAAGCGGTTCTGGGCCGCACCGAAGGTCGAGCGGGCCGTGTTGACCTGCGAGAGCGCCAGGTCGATCTTGGCCATGGCGTCCAGCGCGCCGATGGTGGCGCCGGTGTAGGCGTCAAAGGTGGCGCCCGTGCCGGCCGCACCAACGTTGAGGATGTCGGTGTTGGTCGTGTTGATCACCTCGGCCAGGGCGGCGGCATTGGTGCCGGCGCTGGTGGTGGTGCCGGTGATGTCGACGCCCACAATGGTGATCTGGTCGTTGGTGGTGGCGTTGGCGCCCACCTGGAAGGTGAAGCCGGTGGTGCCTGTCAGCACGGGCTGCCCGTTGAAGGAGGTGTTCGCGGCCAGCCGGGTGATCTCGCTCTGCAGCTGGGTGAACTCGTTGTTCAGCGCTTCGCGGTCAGTCTGGTTGTTGGTGCCGTTGGCGGATTGCACGGCCAGCTCCCGCATGCGCTGCAGCATGTCGCCGATCTTGCCGAGTGCGCCTTCTGCCGTCTGCGCCATCGAGATGCCGTCATTGGCATTGCGGATGGCCACGGTCATGCCGCGCACCTGGGTGTTCATGCGTTCGGCGATGGCCAGGCCGGCGGCGTCGTCCTTGGCCGAATTGACCCGCAGGCCCGACGACAGGCGCTGCATGCTGACAGACAGCGAGTTCTGCGACATCGACAGATTGCGCTGTGCGTTGAGCGATTGCAGATTGGTGTTGATGATTTGAGGCATGACGCGATCCTTTCAGTACCGATGAATGGAAACCGAGCCCAAGCAGACCAGCGTTGCGGCCGCTTCAGTGGCAGTGCGGGCGGTATGCCTGCGCTGCCGGCCTGGTGCGCTCTCGGGGGAGAGGCGGTGGCCGCTGTCGCTTGTCGCCAACGAGCTGGGACCCGTTGAGAGGGTTATCGGACTGAGGGGGATGCGCTTGAGGTCAGACCTTGAAAAGAGGGGCCGCTCAATCACCTGAAAAGCGGGGTGATTGGCGGCCAATTAGGGTGTTTGCGCTGGCGGGCTTTGCCCTTTGACCTCGACGGTCGTCGCAGCGTTGGAGCTCAGGGCCAGCGGGGCTGGCCCAGGGTCATCGAAGAAGCGACAGCACTTGCTGGGGCGTCTGATTCGCCTGGGCGATCATCGCCGTGCCGGCCTGCTGCAGGATCTGCGCGCGGCTCAGGTTGGCGGTTTCCATGGCGTAGTCAGCGTCCATGATGCGGCTGCGTGCGGCCGACTGGTTCTCCACCGAGACCTGCAGGCTGGAGATCGCAGCATCGATGCGGTTTTGCGCTGCACCGAAGGTCGAACGTGCCACGTTCACCTGGGCGATGGCCAGGTCGATCTTGGCCACCGAGTCCAGCGCGCCCTTGGTGCCGCTGGCATAGACGTCGAAGGTGGTGCCAGTGCCTGCAGCACCCACGGCCAGGATGTCCGTGTTGGTGGTGTTGGTCACCTCGGCCAGCGCGCCGTCGTTCTTGCCGGCGGCAGTGGCCGTGCCCAGCATGTTCAAGCCGGTGATCGAGATGATGTCATTGCTGGTGGCATTGGCGCCCACCTGGAAGTCGAACGAGGTCGTGGTGGTCAGGGTGGCCTGGCCGTTGAACGTGGTGTTGTTGGTCAGGCGGGTGATTTCGCTCTGCAGTTGCGAGAACTCGTTGTTCAGTGCGGTGCGGTCATCCGTGTTGTTGGTGCCGTTGGCGGACTGCACGGCCAGTTCACGCATGCGCTGCAGCATGTCATTGACCTTGCCCAGCGCGCCTTCAGCCGTCTGTGCCAGGGAGATGCCGTCGTTGGCATTGCGGATGGCCACATTCATCCCCTTGACCTGGGAATTCATGCGTTCCGCGATGGCCAGACCGGCGGCATCGTCACGGGCGGAGTTGACTCGCAGGCCCGAGGACAGGCGCTGCATGGACGCAGCCAGTGCGGACTGCGCGGTGTTGGCGTTGCGCTGTGCGTTCAGCGACAGCAAATTGGTATTGATGACGGCGGGCATGATGTGCTCCTTTCAGCTTGAAGAACCCCGGCTTAGCGCCGACGTGACTCGGGTGCCCGGGTACTGACACCCGTGCTTGCAAATCCACAGGCGAACCTGTGTGCTTGCACCGCCCGGCGCTAGTCAACCGTTGAAGCCGGTACCTCGTCTTGCCATCGAGGTGCCCGTTCTCGGCCTCCTAACCGGACCACGAACCTGTTTCCAGACCCGTTGGAATGGCTATCGGAGCCCCCTGGTCGGAACTTGAGGGCTTTTTGTCAAGACCTGTGATCTTTTGAATAGCCGGGAGACTTGCCGTGCTTTTCTTCGTTTCAAGTTCAGGCGGGAGCAGGCCTGGACTGTGAAGGAATGCCGGTCTGGCGTCGGTGGGGGGCTGGAGCGGGGCGGAGGTCCTTTGCTGAAGGGAGCGCCGCGTCATCGCCGCGGCAAAGGTGGAAGAAGGCAAGAAGTGAGCGTCAGGAGCACGCTGCTACGGGCCTCGCCCTCATGCCACTGGAGGCGGGGCCCTGTCTGCAATTTCGGCGCGGGCCGGGCGGGACAGGCGCCGAGATGAAGGCGCCAGACCCCGCTTTTCAAGCCATTGGGCGGGGGACGGATCCCTAAAGTGGGCGCCAACGCGGACGATAAGCCTGCCCCTGCCGGTCAGCGATGGCAGGCCATGCATTGTTTGCGTCCCTTTCAACGGCCCCAGTTGGCCTATCTGCAGGAGATGCACATGCGTTCGACCCACACTGAAGGCGCGCGCGAGGCCATGCCCGCCGCCATGATCAATCCCAATCCGGAAGCCCAGTGGCTGCTGGCCCAGGCCCGCAACGCGGCCTTCGCCGAAGCCTCCCACGGGCGCCTGGGGCAGGGCATGGCCCTGCTGGCTGGCGCGCTGGAGCAGGAACCGCTGAGCCACGAGCTGCTCAGCGACATGGCCGCTCTGCTGCTGAGCGCTGGCGAGCTGGCTCATGCGGTGCGCTACGCCCGTGAGGCCCTGGTCATTACCCCTCACCACGGTGCCAGCCTCTACACTCTGGGCTTCGCCCTGGCCGGCCTGGGCGAGGAGGCCGAGGCCCTGCGTGTGCTCACTCAGCTGCTGACCGGGCAGGGCCTGATCAGCCTGGAGCGCGAGGCGCCGGAGCTGCTTGGCCTGGTGCGCGTGGAACTGGCGCGGCTACAGTCCCGCGCGAACGAGGCGTCCGGTGCGTCAGCCGCTGGCTGACAGCGTCCCTGTCGGCCTCCGGCGCCGATCCCTCTGAAGAAGGCCTGCTGCCCCTGCGCAGCAGGCCTTTTCTCTTTGCCGGGCCGACAGCCGTGTAGGAATTTGCCTGACAAGCGGCTGCGAAATACCGGGACTTCATCGACCGAAATGGGCTGATGTTTCGCACCTGTTGTGCTCTTCACAATTCGTCTCACGTTGACACGCAAACGAAGCGAAGAACAGGAGCCCGACATGAATGCCGAACAAATCCTCACCGAGATCCGTGAAGCCAATCTGTCGTACCTGATGCTGGCTCAGAGCCTGATCCGTACGGACCGTGAGCAGGCCCTGTTCCGCCTGGGCATCTCGGAAGAGACGGCGACGCTGATCGCCACCCTGACCCCGGCCCAGATCATGAAGATCTCTTCGGGCAACACCCTGCTGTGCCGCTTCCGCATGGACGACGACCTGGTGTGGGGCCTGCTGACCAGCCACGGCAAGCCGGCGGCCAACGACGCCGTGTCGCGACTGCATGCCTCCATCCTGCTGGCGGGGCGTCACCAGGAAGCCGCCTGACATGTGAGCCCCCGGTCGCCCGGGTACGGGCGACCACCCCCCGAGGGGGTGCAGTGCCCACCCGCCATGGGGTGGGTGGGCACTGCAAGGGGGCCGGCTTGGGGCGGCCCGGCGCCGGCCCATTCAATACGCAGTTCGAGCCCGCCGCGGGCGGGCTTGAACTGCAGGCCAGATGAACCGAGTAGTTTGAATAGACTGGAGACCTACCATGCGCAGCAAGTCCATCCTGACCGAAGCCCGCCAGATCGAGCGCGCTGTGACCCTGATCCAGTTGGGTGCCCGCCTGCAGGTGCTGGAATCGGAAACGGACCTGTCCTACGAGCGCCTGCTGCGCCTGTACAAGGAAGTCTCCGGCAAGTCGCCGTCCAAGGGCCAGCTGCCCTTCTCGACGGACTGGTTCATGACCTGGCAGCCCAATATCCATGCCTCGCTGTTCCTGAACATGCACGAGTACCTGAACAAGGTGGCCGAAATCGAGGAGATCGACACCGTGATCAAGGCCTACCAGCTCTATCTGGAACAGGTGCAGGCCCAGGGCCTGGAGCCGCTGCTGTCGGTGACCCGCGCCTGGCGTCTGGTGAAGTTCGTGGACAACGGCATGCTGACCATGACCAAGTGCTGCAAGTGCGGCGGTCATTTCGTCACCCATCCGCATGAAATCTCCCGCCACTATGTCTGTGGCCTGTGCAACCCCCCGGCCCGTGCCGGCAAGGGCCGCGCTCAGGGCGCGATCCAGATGCATTGAGGCGGTGCAGGGTGGTCATGCAGGAACCGTCTGCCGGGAAGTCCGCCCTCACCACGCCGCCGGACGCCGAGGAGGCGCCCGAGGCGGCGCGCCCCTGGAATCGCCGGCTGTGGCCGGCGTCGGCGCTTCTGAGCTGGCTGCTGGGCTGGCTGCTGCTGACGGTGCTGCAGCCCCTGGGGGCGCTGGTGTCCTTGCTGGGCTCACTGCTGCCGGTCGCTGGCCTGGCCTGGCTGCATGAGCGCCGCTGGCGTCGCTTCATGGTGCTGGGTGGCTTTGCCGTTTCGCTGCTGCTGCACAAGGGGCTGGCAGGCCTGCCGGCCTGGTGCTGGTTGCTGCCCCTGGCCCTGCTGGTCCTGATGTATCCACGCAGCACCTGGCGTGATGCGCCACTGTTCCCGACGCCTGCCGGTGCGCTGGCAGGGCTGCAGGCGCAGCTTCAGCTGCCGGCGGATGCCCGCATCCTGGACGCCGGCTGCGGCCTGGGCGCCGGCCTGCGGGAGCTGCACCGTTGTTTCCCCGCCGCAGAGATCCATGGCGTGGAATGGAGTGCCTTGCTGGCCTTCTTCTGCCGGCTGCGCCATCCCTGGGCGCAGGTCCGCAGGGGCGATATGTGGGCGCAGACCTGGGCGGGCTATCAACTGGTCTATATCTTCCAGCGCCCGGAAAGCATGGCGCAGGCCGAAGCCAAGGCGCGCGCAGAACTTGAGTCCGGTGCTTGGCTGATCAGCCTGGACTTTCCGCTGCCGGGCACGCCTGCCATACTGATCCGGCCCCTCGGGGGGCGCCACAGCGTTCATGTCTATCGTTTCTGAACCCTTGTCATCGGCCGCGGCCGGTCATTCTTGGCGGTCCGGCGGGGCTGCCTCCCGGCCGTGCTCAAGAGCCAGTGCGCGTGGCCGATAAGGGCTTCAGACACAGCAGCATTCACACACCATGTTCGTCATCGTCGGCTGGCTCATTGCCATGGGTTGCATCTTCGGCGTGTTCATCGCGCACGGAGGCAATATCGGCGTCGTGCTGCATGCACTGCCCTTCGAGTTCATCACCATCTTCGGGGCCGCCTTCGGCGCCTTCCTGGCCAACAACCAGATGAAGGTGGTCAAGGGCGCCATGAAGGGCCTGGGCATGTGCTTCAAGGGCAGCAAGTTCAGCAAGGCCCGCTACATGGAGCTGCTGGCCCTCATGTACGACATCCTCCAGAAGGCCCGCAAGGAGGGCCTGATGTCCATCGAGAAGGACGTCGAGGACCCGCACAGCTCGCCCCTGTTCCAGAAGTACCCCACCGTGGGCAACGACCACCACGTGACCGAGTTCATCACCGACTACCTGCGCATGATGGTCTCGGGCAATCTCAACGCCCATGAGATCGAGTCGCTGATGGACGCCGAGATCGAGACTCACCACCAGGAGGAGCACGCCGCCGTTGCGGCCCTCAACCGCCTGGCTGGCGGCCTGCCGGCCTTCGGCATCGTGGCGGCCGTGCTGGGCGTGGTGAACACCATGGGTTCGGTGGGCCAGCCCCCGGCCGTGCTGGGCGGCATGATCGGCTCAGCCCTGGTCGGTACCTTTCTTGGCATTCTGCTGGCCTACGGTTTCGCGGAGCCGCTGGCCGGCCTGCTGGAGCAGAAGGTCGAGGACGCCGGCAAGGAGTTGCAGTGCATCAAGACCACCCTTCTGGCCAGCATGCAGGGCTATGCGCCCCAGGTGGCGATCGAGTTCGGCCGCAAGGTGCTGTATTCGGGTGACCGCCCCAGCTTCACCGAGCTGGAGAGCCATGTGAAGGGCAAGAAATGAGGCCCGGCGCCGCCTTGCCTTCTGATGACCGGGGAGTGATGCGCCATGGCCGGTGACGCCAAGAAGCTCCAGCCCATCATCATCAAGAAGATCAAGAAGGGCGGCCATGGCGCACATGGCGGCGCCTGGAAGATCGCCTACGCCGACTTCGTGACGGCCATGATGGCCTTCTTCCTGCTGATGTGGCTGCTGGGCTCCACCACCGAGGGTGACAAGAAGGGCATTGCCGACTACTTCTCCTCGCCGTTGAAGGTGGCCCTGAGCGGCGGCTCGGGCTCGGGCGACTCCTCGCATGTGATCAAGGGCGGGGGGCAAGACCTGACCCGCCAGACCGGCCAGGTCAAGGCCGGCGACGTCGACGCCCCGCGCCACACCATCAACCTGCGTGCCCTCAAGGAGGAGCAGCGCCGCGCCGAGCGCACCCGTCTGCAGGAACTCAAGGACAAGATCAAGGAAGTGCTGGCCAACAATCCCTCGCTGGCATCACTGGGGGGGCAGATCCGTCTCGAAATGACACGCGAGGGCCTGCGCATCCAGATCGTCGACGAGAACAACCGGCCCATGTTCGACAGCGGCAGCGCCGTGGTCAAACCCTATATGCGAGAACTACTTCGCGAACTTGGCGCCGTCCTTGCCGAGGTCCCCAACCGCCTGACGCTGGAGGGGCATACTGATGCACAGCCCTTCTCGGGGGGTGAGCGGGGATACAGCAACTGGGAGCTGTCGGCGGACCGTGCCAATGCTTCCAGGCGGGAGTTGCTGTCCGGTGGCTTGCCGGAGTCGCGGGTGCTGCGCGTGCAGGGCCTGGCGGCGAGCAAGCTGCTGGAACCCGACGATCCCCGAAGCCCGATCAACCGCCGGATCAGCATCATCGTGATGAACCGTGATGCGGAAGACGCGGTGCTGAAAAATCTGCCGGACAACGAGGACGAACCGGCTGACAATGCAGCATCAGCGGCCGAGAAACCGTAAAGAAGCGTTGAAACGTCCCGTCGCAGCAGGCCCGCGCCACCGCAGGCCAGGCCTGTTGCAGGAACCAGGTTCGACCAGCCCTCAAGCCCCTTGCGAGGAACGCCATGAGCACTGACATGAAATTTCTGATCGTCGATGACTTCTCGACCATGCGCCGCATCGTGCGCGGTCTGCTGAAGGAGATCGGCTACAACAATGCCGAAGAGGCGGAGGATGGCGTCGAGGCCCTGAACATGCTGAAGAACGGCAAGTTCGACTTTGTGGTGAGCGACATCAACATGCCCAATATGACGGGCTTCGAGCTGCTCAAGGCCATCAAGGAAGACGCCACGCTGAAGCACCTGCCGGTGCTGATGGTGACGGCCGAAGCGCGCAAGGAAGACATCGTGCTGGCCGCGCAGAGCGGGGCCGCCGGCTACATCGTCAAGCCTTTCACCAAGGCGACGCTGGAAGAGAAGGTGCAGAAGATCATGCAGAAGCTGGCTGCGGCCGCTTGAGGGAGAAGGCCATGAAAGCCGAAGATTTCACCAAGCTGGGCGCCGGTACCGATCCTCTGATGGTCTCGCCGGAGGTGTTCCAGCAGCTGGGTACCATTACGCGGGTTCTGCATGACACCATGCAGCAGCTGGGTGTGATGCCCAAGCTGCAGACCGCGACCGACGGCCTGCCGGACGCGCGCAGCCGCCTCACCTACATCGCCAACAAGACCGCCGAGGCCGCCAACAAGGTGCTGAACTCGGTGGACCAGGCCAAGACCGAGCACGCCAAGATCTCGGCTGCGACCGCGGAGATGGCCAAGGCCATCACGGCGGACCCGGTCAAGGCGGTGGCGTCCGGCGCGGTCTTCAACTTCGTCAAGCAGGTCGAGGACTCGACGGCCCACATCGACCAGCACCTGACGGACATCATGCTGTCCCAGGACTTCCACGACCTGACTGGTCAGGTGGTGGCCAAGGTGGTGACCCTGGCCAACGACCTGGAAGACAGCCTGGTCAAGCTGCTGGTGCAGGTGGTGCCGCCCGAGCAGCGTGAGAAGGTCGACCCCAACATCCTGCAAGGCCCGGTGGTCAATCCGGAAGGCCGCACCGATGTCGTGGCCAACCAGAGCGAGGTCGACGACCTGCTCGCCAGCCTGGGCTTCTGACCCTTGTTCCGACCCTTGTTCTGACCCTTTGTTGTCCTCCGGCCCGGCCACGTTTGCCGGGTCTTCCACAGCCCGCTGGGTGCGATGCACCGGCGGGCTTTTTGTTGCTGCCCTGGACGTCGAGTCCCTGGTGGCACCGGCGGCACCCCAGCCGCTGCTGTGGTCCCCACAGCACTGCTCGCCGACATGTGCTCAGGGCCAGTGGTCCTGCGCGGGCGGGAATGACCACCCCTTTCCCCCCGCTTATCCGGCTTAAGTTTCCCCGGCCTGCGGCAAAGAATGTCGCCATCCCCCGGACCGTCCCGTCCGGCGGCATCACGCCATGGCAGACCAAGACGCACAAGACCGCAACTTACCCGCATCGGCCAAGAAGATCCAAAGATCTCGGGCCGAGGGTCAGCTGCCGCGCTCGCGAGACCTGCCGCACTTCGCAATGCTGGTCAGCGCTGGCGCCCTGCTGTCCGCCGGTGCGCCGAATGCCCTTGACTGGCTGCAGAAGCTGATCCGGCACGGCCTGCATTTCGATGCACAGCTGCTGCAGCGTCCCGGCTTCATGGGTGAGCGCCTGGGTGAGCTGACGCTGCAGGCATTGATGTTCCTGCTGCCCATCTGCGGCTTGCTGATGCTGGTGGCCGTGGCCGCCAATGTGGCTGCCGGAGGCTGGAACTGGACCTTCAAGCCGCTCACACCGCGCTTCGAACACCTGAATCCACTGCAAGGCATTGCCCGGCTGTTCCAGTGGCAGCAACTGGGGCAGGCACTCAAGGCCGTACTGCTGGCCCTCTTGCTCGGCGGCGTGGGCGCCATGGTGCTGCGCGACCGCATCTCGGCCTACGTGGGCATCATGTCGGTGCCCCTGCCCAGCGCCATTGCCTATGCCGGCCAGCAGCTCATGCAGGGCCTGGCCCTGCTGGGCCTGGCCTTGGCCCTCTTCGCCGTCATCGATGTCCCGCTGCAGCGCCATCTCTACCTCAAGCGCCTGCGCATGAGCCGCGAAGAGGCCAAGCAGGAGATGAAGGAGATCGAGGGCAACCTCGAGATGAAAGGCAAGATGCGGGCCCGCATGCGCGAGATGGCCAGGCGCCGCATGATGGCCGCCGTGCCCACGGCCGACCTGGTGGTGATGAACCCCACCCACTACGCCGTGGCCCTCAAGTACGAAGAGGGCAGCATGGCCGCGCCCAAGGTCGTGGCCAAGGGCACCGACCTGCTGGCCTTTCGCATCCGCGACCTGGCCAAGGAATCCAAAGTGCCGGTGCTGCAGTCCCCCATGCTGGCGCGCGCCCTCTATGCGCACGCCGAGGTGGACCGCGAGATCCCCGCCGCCCTGTTCGCCGCCGTGGCCCAGGTGCTGGCCTATGTGTACCAGCTCAAGGCTGCCATGGCCGGCCAGGGCCAGGCGCCCGCGCAGATGCCGGATCCGCAGGTGCCGCCCGAGCTGGACCCGCACAACAAGCCGCATCGCCCCGCCGATGCCGATCTTCTGGAGGATGAGGCATGAATGCCGTGATGGCTCAACTGCAGGCCATGCTGGGCCCGCGCGCGCAGATCGTCGGCGCCCTGGGTGCGCCCATCGCCATCATCATGATCCTGTCCATGATGGTGCTGCCGCTGCCGCCCTTCATGCTGGACCTGCTGTTCACCTTCAACATCGCCATGGCCGTCATGGTGATGATGGTGGCGGCCCACATGCTCAAGCCGCTGGACTTCGCCGCCTTCCCCACGGTGCTGCTGCTGACCACGCTGATGCGCCTTTCGCTGAACGTGGCCTCCACCCGCGTGGTGCTGCTGCAGGGCCATACCGGCACGGGCGCGGCGGGCCGCGTGATCGAGTCCTTCGGGCACTTCCTGATCGGCGGCAACTTCGCCGTCGGCCTGATCGTGTTCGCCATCCTCGTGGTGATCAACTTCATCGTGGTGACCAAGGGTGCCGAGCGCATCGCCGAGGTCGGCGCGCGCTTCACCCTGGATGCCATGCCCGGCAAGCAGATGGCGGTCGATGCCGACCTCAACGCCGGCCTGATCGACGAGAAGGAAGCCAAGCGCCGCCGCGCCGAGCTGAGCGACGAAGCCGACTTCTTCGGTTCCATGGACGGTGCCAGCAAGTTCGTGCGCGGCGACGCCGTGGCGGGCATCCTGATCCTCTTCATCAACATCATCGGCGGCTTCATCATCGGCGTGGCCCAGCACGGCCTGACGGCCGGCCAGGCGGCCGACTCCTACATCCTGCTGGCCGTCGGTGATGCCCTGGTGGCCCAGATCCCGGCCCTGCTGATCTCCGTGGCTGCAGCCATGGTGGTGTCGCGCGTCGGCAAGGACAAGGACATCGGCTCCATGATCGGCCGCCAGGTCTTCGGCTCGGCCAAGAGCCTGGCCATCACCTCGGGCGTGATCGGCATGCTGGGCCTGATCCCGGGCATGCCGCATGTGGTCTTCCTGCTGATCGCCTCGGGCCTGGGCTATCTGGCCTGGTGGCTCAAGCGCAAGGAGCAGATCGCCCAGGCAGCCAAGGCAGAGCAGATGCCGCCGCCACCCCCCGAAGCCAACGCCGAGGCCAGCTGGGACGACCTGCAGCCCGTTGACGTCCTGGGCCTGGAGGTTGGCTACCGCCTGATCACCCTGGTGGACAAGACCAAGGAGGGCGACCTGCTCTCCCGCATCAAGGGCGTGCGCCGCAAGTTCGCGCAGGAGGTGGGCTTCCTGCCGCCAGCCGTGCACATCCGCGACAACCTCGAACTGCGCCCCAGCCAGTACCGCCTGACCCTGCGCGGCGCCGTCATCGGCGAGGCCGAGGCCTATCCCGGCATGTGGCTGGCGATCAACCCCGGCCATGCCACGCAGAAGCTCATCGGCACCGCCACCACCGACCCCGCCTTCGGCCTGCCCGCGACATGGATCGAGGAGCGCCAGCGGGAAATGGCCCAAATGGCTGGATTTACGGTCGTTGATTGTTCGACTGTCATTGCCACCCATCTTTCACACTTGATGCAAGTTCACGCGGCCCGTCTCCTGGGCCGGGTGGAGACGCAGCAGCTGGTGGATCACCTCACCAAGCAGCAACCCCAGTTGATCGAAGACGTGATCCCCAAGATGGTCGGCATCGCCACACTGCAAAAGGTTCTCCAGTTCCTGCTGGAGGAGGGCGTGCACATCCGTGACATGCGCTCCATCGTCGAGTCCATCTCCGAGAATGCCGCCGCCACCATCGATCCCATCGAGCTGGGCCGCCGCGTGCGCGTGCACATCGCCCCGGCCATCGTCCAGCAGATCTACGGCCCGGTGAAGGAGCTGGACGTGATCGCCCTGGAGCCCGAGCTGGAGCGTCTGGTGACCCAGGCCCTGAATTCCCCCCACGGCGCCGCGCTGGACCCCGGCGTGGCGGACACCCTGGCCCGCAGCGCGGCCGAGCAGACCCAGGCCCAGGAGGACCGCGGCGTGCCCGCATGCCTGCTGGTGCCGGACCTGATCCGCGCGCCGCTGGCCCGACTGCTGCGCCGTGCTGCCCCGCGCCTCAAGGTGCTGGGCCACAGCGAGATTCCCGAGACCCACTCGATCCGCATCGGATCCATCATCGGAGCGGCTGCATGAGCCCCCGCGCCGTGATGACTGATGCCCTGCCTTGTCTGGAGGCCGCATGAACGTCAAACGCTTCACCGCCCGTACGTCCCGCGAGGCCCTCGCGCTGGTGCGCCAGGCCTTTGGCGACGACGCCGTCGTGCTGTCCAACAAGCCCTGCGCCGAAGGCGTGGAGGTGCTGGCCATGGCGCCCGAGGGCATGAGCCAGATCGAGCGAGTGGCCGCCACCGCGCCGCGCGTCGAGGCCCGCGGCCCGGCCCGTGTGCAGGCCCGGCCGGCTGCCGCACCCGTGCCCACCATGGCCGGCAGCGCCCGCCTGGCCCAGCGTGTGGCCGAGCGCAATGAACCCAGCTTCGGTCAGGCCGTGGACGAGGACGTGCAGACCCTGGCCATGAGCACCCTGAGCTTCCAGGACTATGTGCGCGAGCGCATGCTCAAGCGCCGCCAGGCCGAGCTCAACGGCCAGCCTGATCCCATGGACATGGCCGCAGCCCCGCCCGAGTTGCCCGCTGCGCAAAGCCTGGCCACCATGGCCGCTGCACGTCAGCAGCGCGCGCAGTCCGCGATGCAGACCCTGGGGGCGCGTCGGCTGGACACCCCCGCGGCGCCCGTGGCCGAGCCGCCCCGCCGCAACCCGCCCGTGCTGCGGGACGAAATCCGCATCTCCGCTGAACAGCGCCCCGTGCCTCAGCTGTCCGACATGCCTGGCACCGGTCGCCGCGATCAGCAAGACATGATGAACGAGCTGCGCTCCATGAAGGGCCTGATCGAGGAGCGCTTCGGCGCCCTGGCCTTCATGGAAAAGCTGCAGCGCCAGCCTGTGCAGGCCCGCCTCACGCAACGCCTGCTGGACGTGGGCTTCTCTCCTGCCCTGGTGCGCAAGCTGGTCGAGGGCTGCTCGGTGCATCTGGAGGGCAAGGAGGGGGCCGACGAGACCCAGTGGGCCGCTCAGGTGCTGACCCGCAACCTGCTCACCGACGAGATGAACCCGCCTCTGGAAGAGCAGGGCGGTGTCTTCGCCTTGATCGGCTCGACCGGCGTGGGCAAGACCACCACCACGGCCAAGATCGCTGCGGCCTTCGCAACCCGCCATGGCGCTTCGCAGCTGGGCCTGATCACGCTGGACGCCTACCGCGTCGGCGCCCACGAGCAACTGCGTGCCTACGGCCGCATCCTCGGCGTGCCTGTGCACACCGCACATGACCGCGCGTCGCTGGAGGACCTGCTGGAGCTGCTCTCTGGCAAGAAGATGGTGCTCATCGACACCGCAGGCATGGCCCAGCGCGACAGCCGCACCCACGAGCTGCTGGAGATGCTGGCCCACCCCAGCATCCGCCGCATCCTGGTGGTCAATGCCGCCCAGCAGGGCGAAACCATCGAGGACGTGGCCGGCGCCTGGCGCGCCCAGACCTGCCAGGGCGTGGTCCTGTCCAAGATCGACGAGGCCGTGAAGCTGGCGCCTGCACTGGACACCATGATTCGCCATCGTTTGCGCATTATTGGCGTTGCCAACGGGCAGCGAGTGCCGGAAGATTGGCATCGCCTGTCGGCCCAGGCCCTGGTGCAGCGCGCGCTGCGCAGCCAGGCCCACGCTGCTTGGCGCATGGACAGCGCCGATGTGAACCTGATCTTTGCCGGAGGCCCCGCGCTGGCCGCCGTGCAGTCCACGGCCCCGGGCGTGCACTGAGCCGCCCCCGAGTCATCGACCCCATCGAGACCTCCCCATGCGCGAGCCACCCTTCAGCAAGACCCCGCAAGACCAGGCCGATGGCCTGCGCAAGCTCTTTGCCGCCTCCCGCGTGCGCTTCATCCCCGTGGTGAGCAACCCCGAAGTGATGGACTCCGGCGTGCTGCTGGAAGGCCTCTGCGCCGCCTTCTCGGAGATGGGCCTGCAGACACTGGTGGTCGATGCGGGCGAGCTGTCTCCCGCGGCCAGCGAGATGGCGGCCGTTGATCTCTCGGCATGCGTGGAGCGGCTGTCTCGCCAGGTGAGCTACCTGGCCGCCCGCGGCCTGCCGCTGCGCTACATCAATGCGAATGGCTCGGCCGCCGAGTTCCTGCAGGCCTTGAGCGAGGCCGCACCCCAGGCCGACGTCATGATCCTGCATGCGCCGGCCGCCGAACTGGCACGCGTGCTCAATTCGCGTGAACTGCGTCCGGTGCTGCTGGCCGATACCGATACCCGCAGTGTCACCCAGGCCTATGCCGGCATGAAATGGCTCAGCCAGCGTGCCGGCATCATGGTCTACAGCCTCTTGATGGCCTGCCACCCGCAGCTGCGCCTGGCGGAGCGCATCGCCCAGCAGATCAGCAGCTGCGGCGATGGCTTCCTGGGCGCCGTCCTGCGCGACTGGGCCTGCATGGATCCCCGCACGCCGCCCACGGCCCCCTTGTCGCCCGAGGTGCGACACCTGGCCCGCGAGCTCCTGGCGGTCGTGCCCCAGGGCCTGGCGCCAGATGCGGCGCAGCAGGCCCGCCCGCTGCGGCCCCTGGTGAATCTCCGTCCGGCACGGCCGGTGGTGGCAGCCAACTGATGTTGCAGGAGCTGAAGATGTATACCGCCAAAGGCCGCCTCGACAACTCTGCGCTGATCCAGCAGTACAGCGGTCTGGTCCGACGCCTGGCTCACCAGATGATCGCCAAGCTGCCGGCCAATGTGGAACTGGACGATCTGATCCAGGTGGGCCTGATCGGGCTCACTGATGCGCTCTCGCGCTTCGACGTGGCGCAGGGCGTGCAGTTCGAGACCTTTGCCACCCAGCGTATCCGCGGCGCCATGCTGGACGAGCTGCGCGGCGGCGACTGGATGAGCCGCGGCACGCGTCGCCAGCAGCGCTCCATCGAAGCCGCCGTACACAAGCTGGAGCAGCGCCTGGGGCGAGCGCCGCATGAGTCCGAGATTGCCGCCGAGATGGGCCTCAGCCTGGCCGACTACCAGGAAATGCTGTCGAAGGTGCGCGGCACGCAGCTGGTCTACCTGGAGGACATGAGCGGCGATGAAGGCAGTGACGACTACCTCGACCGCCATGTGGTCGACGAGAGCAACAACCCCATGGCGCAGCTGCAGGACCATCGCATGCGCGAGGCCCTGGTCGCCGCCATCAAGAACCTGCCTGAGCGCGAGCAGTTCGTCATGAGCATGTACTACGAGCACGACATGAACCTCAAGGAAATCGCGGCTGTGCTGAAAGTGACCGAATCACGGGTCTGCCAACTGCACAGTCAGGCGATCGCCCGCTTGCGCGTGAAGCTGCGCGACTGGTAAAACTTCTCCCCAGACCTTGGTGTCTGGCCTGGAGAGGAGTGCGCATGAAGTCCTGGTGGCAGTCCGGTTCAAGAGAACCGGCTCAATCCCCGCCCGCTGAGGGGCTGGGGGGCAAGGGCGCGGATGCCCAGGCCCTGGTCCGCTCTCTGGCCCAGCCTGTCTCCAGCCTGGGTCGCGATGCCGCCGAAGTGCGCGGTGCCCTCGAAGACACGCAGAAGGTGGTCGTCGCCCAGCGCGAGGCCATGCAGGCCCTGGGGCACGAGCTGCAACTGGTCCAGCAGGCCCAGCAGGGCATCGCCCGGGCCACCGCGGAGTCCATTGAGGCCGTGGCGCAGGCCCGTCTGGCCCTGCAGAACATCGGGACCGAAGTGGGGGGCATCGTGCAGACCCTGCGCCAGGTGTCCGATGCCGCGTCCGAGATCACCCGTATCGCGCTGCAGACCCGCCTGGTGGCCTTCAATGCTTCGGTGGAAGCCAAGCGAGCTGGCGAGGCAGGGCGCGGATTCGGCGTGGTGGCCGATGCCGTGAAGGACCTGGCCGCCCAGGTCGAGCAGAGTTCCAAATCCATCATGGGCACGGTCGGTGCCCTCGATGCCCGCATCGACACCTTCAGCCGCGAACTCAGCAGCGAAGCGCGCCAGGGGCATGAACAGAGCAGCATCCATGCCGCCTTCGGCACCGTGCATGCTGATGTGCTGCGCATCGCGCAGGCTGCCGACCAGAGCCAGCAGACCACGGCCGCCCTTGCCGATCGCGCCGCCGAGCTGGGCGGCGATGTGGCCCTGGCCCTGCGGCACCTGGAATCGGCCTTTGCCTGCAGCGACCGCTTCCTGCGCCTGTCCGAAGACCTGATCGAGCGCATCGCCTCCTCCGGCGTGCGTGTGGACGATGCGCTCTACATCGAGGGCGCCCAGCAGGCCGCGCAGGAGATTGGCCAGCTGCTGGAGCAGGCCGTGAAGCAGGGGCGCCTCAGCCTGCAGGACCTCTTCGACGAACACTACCAGCCCGTGGCAGGCAGCAACCCGCAGCAGCATCTGGCGCGATTCTGCACACTGGCCGACCAGCTCTTCCCGCAGGTGCAGGAGCGCCAGCTGCAGCTCTCGGACAAGGTCGTCTACTGCATCGCCGTGGATCGGAACGGTTATGTCTCCACCCACAACCGCAAGTACTGCCAGCCCCAAAGGCCGGGCGATGTGGTCTGGAACACGGCCAACAGCCGCTACCGCCGTATCTTCAATGACCGCACGGGTCTGGCCTCGGCCCGCAACGAACGCCCCTTCCTGCTGCAGACCTACCGCCGCGACATGGGCGGCGGTCGCTTCGTGCTGCTCAAGGAGGCCTCTGCGCCCATCTGGGTGCAGGGCCGTCACTGGGGAGGCCTGCGCCTGGCCTTCAGCTTCTGAGGCGGTGGGTACCGCCCCAGCCTATTCCACGATGCAAGCGCGGTTCTTGCCGGTGCGCTTGGCCTCGTAAAGGCCTTCGTCGGCGCGGTCCAGGGCCACTTCCAGAGTTTCGCCGGCCCGGTAGAGGGTGATGCCGGCCGAGAAGGTCACGAAGACGTCCTTGCCCTCGTGCATGAAGAGCGCGGCGGACAGCGAGCGCTGCAGCCGGGTCAGCACCTGCTGGGCCTCGTCCAGGGGCGTGCGGGGCAGCATCAGCACGAACTCCTCGCCGCCATAGCGGGCGACCAGGTCACCGGGGCGCAGCATCTGCGTCACCCGTGCGGCCAGGGACTTCAGGGCCTCATCGCCCGCGGCATGGCCCAGGCTGTCGTTGAGCTTCTTGAAGTTGTCCACGTCCAACAGGGCCAGGGCCAGCACCGTGCCCTCGCGCTCCAGCTTGGCCTGCTCGGTGTTGAAGGCAGCCTCCAGGCCGCGCCGGTTGGCGATCTTGGTGAGCTGGTCGGTCTGGACCTCGCTGGAGAGTCGCCGCAGCTCCACCTCCAGCTCATCGACCCGCCTGGACAGCTCGGAGGCCCGCTCGTGCTCGGTACTCAGGCGCTGCTGCGTGCTGTGGACCAGGGTCTGCACCGTGCGGCTTTCCTCGACCATCTCGCGCACCACACCGGCCAGGCTCTCCAGGGTGTCGGCCTTCTCGATCACGTCGGCGTAACGGCTGACATTGCTCTGGAAGCGGTCGGTGTGCTGGCCCAGCTGGCCCAGCTCCTCCAACATGCGGTGGATCAGCAGCTTGAGTGAATCGCGGGCCCGGGCGCGCTCGGCCTGCAGGCTCTTCTGCCGCTCCCGCGTGCCTTCCAGCAGCTCGCTGACCATGCGCACGCCGCGTGAACTCAGGCCGGTGTCCAGGGCCTGGGTCATCAGCTCGCACTGGCCACGGGCCCAGGAATCGTCCTCGGCCAGTTCGACCAGGCTGGCGCTGAGCGCGCGGCAGAGCTCGCCCATCTGGCCGAAGAGGTGGTGGCGGTGGTCCAGCATGCGCCGGGCCCGTACGCACAGGGCCTCCATGGATTCGGCGCGCTGCGGGCTTGCCCCCTGTTCGCGAAGGCTGGCCAGGGCGGTCTCGAGCTCGCGCTTCAGGGCGTCGGCTCGTTCGTCCGTCGCGGGCAGGGCGTGCTGCACGGTCTCGTGCAGGCTTTCGCCAACCAGGGGCCAGGCCTGGGGCCCGGCCTCGCGATCCAGGGCGCTGGTGTCCAGCAGCAGTTCATCGTCGCTGAAGAACTGGCTGGGTGTGCCGCCGGGGTCCTCGGTGCCGGGCTCCTGCACGTCCACGCCGACATCGCTGGTGTCGCTGTCCCAGCTGGTCAGCAGCTGGCGCAGCCGATTGAGCAGGCGGTGCGGGTCGCTGCGGTTGGACTCCAGCACGCGCTGCAGGCCGTCCTTCTTGCGGGCCAGGGTCCACTGGCGCCCCCCGCGTTCCAGACTGCGCACCAGGCGCTCGGTGACGCCGGCCATGCCGTCGGCCAGCACGGCCGGGCCGGCACTCTGCTGGAAGCGCTCCAGCACGCGCTGCGCCTCGTCCCAGCGAGCCTCGCGCAGCATGGCCATGACGTCCTGGCGGGCCTGCAGCTCGCTGAGACCCAGGCTCAGCAGGCGCTGCATCACTGGCTGGGCCCGTTCCGGGAGCGTGTCTGCCGCAGGCGCAGGCGTCGGTGCGGCGGCGGCCTCGCCGCCACCTGACTCGACCAGATAGGCCCGCGCATAGTTTTCGGGCGTGGGTTCCAGCTTGGCCATGGCCAGGCGGCGCAGGGCGGCCTTGGCGATCAGGGCGGGGGCCTGGGCTGCGGCGCTACCGGCCGGGCGGGCCGCTGAAGAGGGAGAGGAGGGCGAACGTTCGTCCATGGTGCTCCAGAAGGCTCAGCGCTGGCCGCCGGCCGGGCTGCTGACGGGTCTGCTCAGGGCCGGGTCGCCGTCCAGGCCATTGGCCTGCACGATCCAGGGCGCCTTGCGCGGCAGCACGGTTTGCGCGAGCCAGCGCTCCAGGTCGTCGGCGGCCAGGGGGCGACTGAAGAGGAAGCCCTGCATCACGCTGCAGCCCAGGCGGTGCAGCACCTCCATCTGGCGCAGGGTCTCCACGCCCTCGGCGATCACGCGCAGGCCCAGCGAGCGCGCCAGGGCGATGATGGCGGTGACCACGGCCGAACTCTGCGGGGTGATGCCCAGATCACGCACGAAGCTGCGGTCGATCTTGACCTCGGAGATGGGCAGGGTGGTCAGGTAGGCCAGGGAGGAGTAGCCGGTGCCGAAGTCGTCGATGGAGATCTCCACGCCCACCTCGTTGAGCCGGTGCAGGGCCGGGATCACGTTCTGCAGGTCCTTCATCAGGCCCGTCTCGGTGATCTCCAGCTGGATGGCCCGGTGCGGCACCCCGTAGGCGCTGACGCACTGGTGGATGTGCTCGACCAGGTCAGAGCGCTCGAAGAGCCGGTTGGGCAGGTTGACGGCGATGGCGTCGGAGAAGCCGAAGTTCAGCTGCCAGACCTTGGCCTGGCGGGCGGCCTCGCGCAGGGCCCATTCGGACAGCGGCACGATCAGACCGGTCTCCTCGGCCAGCGGGATGAAGTCGCCCGGCGGCACGAGCTTGTCGCCGCGCTGCCAGCGCATGAGGGCCTCGGCGCCCACCATGCGGGCGGCGCGCACGTCGATCTTGGGCTGGTAGTGCAGCACGATCTCGTTGCGTTCGATGGCCTTGTGCAGAGCGGATTCCAGCTCCAGCTTCTCTCGGCCGCGGCCGGCCAGCTGTGGCGTGTAGAGCGCCGAGGCATTGCGGCCCTGGCTCTTGACCGCGTACATGGCGACATCGGAATTGCGCAGCAGGTCGGCGGTGGTGGTGCCGTCACGCGGGTAGATGGCGATGCCCACGCTGGCGGTGACGAAGCACTCCTGGCCGGCAATGAAGATGGGCTCGCGCAAGGCCTCCAGCACGCGTTGCGCCACGCGCTCGGCATCGCGCTCGTCGGCCACCTCGGGCAGCAGGGCCACGAACTCGTCGCCGCCCAGGCGGCCCACGGCCTCCAGGGTGCGGTGCGAGCGGCCGCCCACGGACTCCAGCAGGCCTTCCATGACCTGGTCGGAGTGGCGCACGCAGGCGCGCAGGCGGCGGCCGACTTCCATCAGCAGTTCGTCGCCCGCGGCATGGCCCAGGGTGTCGTTGATGACCTTGAAGCGGTCCAGGTCGATCAGCAGCAGGCCCACCTCATGGCCGCTGCGGCGCGCGGCCTCGATGGCCCGCTCGGCCCGCCAGATCAGCTGGCGGCGGTTGGGCAGGCCGGTGAGGGCGTCGAAGTTGGCCAGCTGGCGGATCTTGTCCTCGGCCAGGCGGCGGTCGGTGACGTCCTGGATGACGCCGGTGTAGCCGCTGGCATTGCCGTGCTCGTTGAATTCGGGCTCGGCCTCGATGTGCAGCACGCGCTGGCGGCCGTCGACCAGAGTGACCGGCACGTCGGTCACCAGCACCGAGTTGTGGGCCATGACCTCGCGCAGCAGGCGCATGAAGAGCTGGCGCTCGTCCTTGGGCACCATGCGCATCACGCCGATGAAGTCCAGCGGCTCGTTGGGGCCGTAGCCGAACACGCGCAGGGCTTCCGTGGCCAGCACGAAGCCGCCGGCGCCGCGGTGCCATTCGAAGCTGCCCATGCGTGCCAGGTCTTGCGCGCGGGCCAGGCGGGCCTTGCTGCGCTCCAGCTCGATGCGGGTGCGGGAGCTGCGCAGCAGGTAGCGCAGGCGCCCCGCCAGCAGGCTCCACTGGGTGGATTTGACGAAGAAGTCAGTGGCGCCGACCTGGTAGGCGCGGTTGATGGAGGCCTCGTCATCCAGGCCCGTGAGCATGAGCACGGGGGTGGACTCGAAGCCCGGCATCTCGCGCAGGCGGCTGCAGGTCTCAAAGCCGTCCAGCTCCGGCATCATGGCATCCAGCACGATGATGTCCGGCGTCCAGGCCGACACCGTGCGCAGCGCCTCCTCGCCACTGCTGGCCTCGGTGATGTCAAAGCCCCGCTCGCGCAGGGCGATGGCGGTGAGCAGCAGATTGACTTCGTCGTCGTCCACGAGCAGCACGCGGGGCTGCTCGGGCAGGTCCTGGTCCACAGTCGGGTTGGCTGAGTTCATTGGGGCCCCGTCAACAAGGCTTCAAGGGCATGGCGCACCAGCCCCGCCTCATCATGCATGGCATCGATGAGCTTGTCCAAGCCTTCAGTCTGACCGTTGCGGGCCATGGTCTCGATATCGGCACAGTGTCGCGACAGCTGCAGAGCGCCCAGGCTGGCGGAGGACGATTTCAGGGTGTGCGCCACATGGCGGATGGCCGCCAGGTCCATGCCAGCCTCCCGGGCGCGCTGCAGGTCAGGCAGGAGCTTGTCCAGGGACTTGATGAAGGCATTGATCACCCGGGGCAGCAACTGGTTGCTGCCGCTTGGGTCCAGGTCCCGCAGGCGTTGCAGCGAGGCCTCATCCAGGCAGCCGGCGCTGCGCTCCGGCGTGGTGGGCGGTGTGGCAGACGGCATGGTCTCTCCATCGGGAAGGTGGGCCGATTCGGCGGGCGCAGGGGCGTTCTGGGGGCCTGTCATCACGGGCTGGCCCAGTTGGCGCTGCAGCACGGCCTGCAATTCCTTGCTGCGGATGGGCTTGGGCAGGTAGTCATCGAAGCCATAGGCCAGCAGCTTGCCGCGATCGCCTGACAGGGCGTTTGCGGTCACCGCGATCACCGGCAGACGGCCAGGATTGAGGAAACGGAAGCGCCCATCGCCGCCGCGCCGGAAAATCTGCAAGGCCTGGATGCCATCCATGCCAGGCATGTGGATGTCCATCATGACCAGGTCGAAGGCGGATTCGCCCAGGGCTCGCAGCCCCTCTTCACCACCGTTGGTGAGGTACACCGTGCAGCCCAACTGCAGAAGCATCTGCTGGATGACTTCCTGGTTCACGGGGTTGTCCTCCACCACCAGGATGTGCCAGGCCGGAGCGGCCGTGGGGGCTTCGCCCTGTGCAGGACTGTCCAGGGCCGCGCCGTTCTGCAGGGGCAGCGTCAGGCTGAAGATGCTGCCGCCTTCTGGCCGCGCTGCGGCTTCCAGCTGTGCGCCCATCTGCTGCGCCAGCTGCTGCGCGACGGCCAGGCCCAGGCCTGCGCCTCCGTAGCGTCGAGCCAGGCTGGCATTGCCCTGGGTGAAGGGCATGAACAGGCGCTGCAGCTTCTCGGCAGGGATGCCGATGCCGGTGTCCACTACCTGAAGCACGAGCGCGGAGCGTGCCGAATCCATGGGCTGGTGCAGGGCCAGCAGCCGGACTTCGCCCTGCTCGGTGAACTTGAGCGCGTTGTCCAGCAGCTTGCCCAGCAGGCGCCGCAGCGCGCCAGCAGACACCGGCACCGACGCGGGCAGGTCCTCCGGCAGCTCCAGGGTCAGGCGAAGGCCGCGCGACTCGGCCTGCGGCCGGTACTGGGCCGCCAGGGTTTCCAGCAGGGGGCGCAGAGGACAGTCGTCGCCGCGCCGCTCGGCCGCCTCGCCTTCCAGGTGGGCCAGGTCCAGCATGTCGTCCAGCAGGTGCTGGAGGTCCTCGGCGCTGGCCTGGACCTGCCGCGCGTAATGCTGCTGGCGCTGGTCCAGCGAGGTGTTCAGCAGGAGCTGGGTCATGCCAAGGATGCCGTTCATGGGCGTACGGAACTCATGGCTCATATTGGCCATCAGCAGGCTCTTGGCCTGGCTGGCGGACTCGGCCTTGTCGCGCGCCGCCTGCAGCTCTCGGTGGCGCTGCTGCTCTTCCGTCACGTCAGCCAGGATGCCGTAGACCAGAGGGGCTCCGCCAGCATGGACCTGCACGCGGGTACGCAGTCGCACCCAGCGCAGGCCGCGGCTGGGGTGCTGGATGCGGAGCACCATGTCCGAGGACTCGCCCGCAGCCTGGGCCAGCAGGCGGCGTTGGTAGAGCGCGCGGTCCTCGGGGTGGATGCGCTCCTCGAACAGTCGGGGACCATGGCGCAAGTCCATGGGGCTCAGGCCCAGGGTGTCCAGGAGCAGGGGCGAGCTGAAATGCAGGCGGTCCCATTCCGCATTGGTGACGAAGAGGCACTCGCTGACGGCGTCGGTCACCTCGCGGAAGCGGGTGTCGCTTTCCTGCAGTGCGCGTTCAAGCTGGCGGCGGGCGTTGGCATCCTGGAGCATGAGCACGGCGAGCGTGCGCCGCTGACCGGCCAGGGGCATCAACAGGCGCTGGACCTGCAGCCAGCGCGGTCCGAAAGGCGTCTGCACCCGCAGATCCTCGCGGGCGCCGCGCCGGCCCTCGCGCAAGGTCTGCCAGCGCGCCGGCGCGCACAGCTCGGCCAGTGCCGGGTCTACGCCCTGGCCCAGGGGCTGTCCCAGCACGGTGGCGCCACGCAGCGAGAGCAGGCGCTCGGCCTCGCGGTTGAGATGCATGAGCCGGCCATCCTGGCTGTCCATCAGCACCAAACCCAGCGGGAGGAGGTCCAGCAGGGCCAGGGAATCGCCAGGACTCAGGGCCTGCAGGAGCTGGCGCGCCGCCTCGCCCGCGAGCGTGGAGTCTGGCGTCATGGCTGCCCTGCACGAGCGTGGGGCGGATGGCGCCGACCAGGGCCCTCAAGACCTGACCCTTGTCCCGGTGGCGGGCATTGCCTGTCGGCGCCTGTGCTGGCATGTCCCATCGGACATGGCCTTTGTCTTTCCTGCATGGATCTTCTCTCTGCGGCGGGCGCCGCCTCACAGGCGGGCCCTGGACCCTCGTCGCCGCATTCTCGGTGAAACGCCGCAGAACTGGGTAGAGGGATCTTTACAATGAGTTGCATGAGCAGCCTTAGCCAAGTCCCGCAGCGTGGTCGACGCCGACCCTGGTGGGGCGGCGCCCTCTTGGGACTGGGGCTCGCGTTGCTTGGATTCAGCCTGTGGCTGCTGGGCAGCCTGGAGCCTCAAGGGGCCTTGTGGAGCGGACTGCTGGCCGTGCTGGCCATGCTGCTGCTGTGTGTGGCCCTGGCCTTGGGCTGGCATCTCGGCGTGCGCCTGACGCGACAGCAGCTGGGCGAGTCGCTGCGTGAGCTGCGCCAGCAGTTGCACGTGCAGGCCCAGGTGCAATCCGACTGGCTCTGGCAGACCGATGCTCAGCACCATCTGGTGCGTTGGCAGGCTCCTTGGGGTCAGCCCGGATCGAGCTGGGTGGGCCTGGCCGCGACGCAGTCCCTGGCCGAGCGCCTGCACCTGGACACGGCGCCGGCCTTGCTGTTGCAGGACGCGCTGTCGGCCCAGCGCCCCATCCAGCAGCTCACACTGAGCGGTGCCTCTGCCTGTACCAGGCCGCATGCCGGTGACTGGGTCTTGCAGGCCGTGCCGCTGCTGGATGGCGGGGGACGCTTCTGCGGTTTCATGGGCAGCGCCCGCTTCGCGGCGGAGTCCCTGGTACAGGCGCCCATACCGGCGCCCATTGCACCGTCTGGGGACAGCCGTGGCGCAGGGCAGCCGATCGACGGCGAGGCCCTGCGCGCCGAGCAAGCCGCCTTCGCCTACACCGTCTCGCATGATCTGCGTGCGCCCTTGCGGGTGGTCGAGGGCTTTGCCCGCATCCTGCGGGAGGACTACGGGCGCCTGCTGGATCGCGTGGGCAACGATCATCTGGACCGTATCTCGGGTGCGGCCCAGCGAATGAACCAGATGATTGACGCCCTGCTGGCCCTGAGCCGGCTCTCGGTCCAGGCACTGGAATGCCGACCGGTGGACCTGAGCCTGCTGGCCGGGCTCGTCGTCGAGGAACTGCGGCGGGATTCGCCGCAGCGCCAGGTGGAGGTGCACATCCAGCCCGGCATGGTGGCCCAGGGCGATCCCACCCTGTTGCGGGTGGTGCTGGAAAACCTGCTGGGCAATGCCTGGAAGTACAGCAGCAAGTGCGAGCTGGCCCACATCGCCTTTGAATGCAAGGACGGGCCTCAGGGCCGGGTCTTCGTGGTGAGCGATGACGGCGCGGGCTTCGACATGCGCTTCGCCGACCGCCTGTTCGCGGCCTTCCAGCGCCTGCACAGTGCCAGTGATTTCCCCGGCACGGGCGTCGGCCTGGCCTCGGTGCGCCGCATCATCCGGCGCCATGGGGGGGACATCTGGGCCGAGTCGGCCGTGGGGCAGGGCGCCCGTTTCCACTTCACGCTGCCGGGCTGAGGGCCGCGGCGAGCGCAGGCGGGCGCTTCAGGCCTGGTCCGTCGCGGGCAAGGCCAGCAGCTCCACCGCTTCCAGCAGGCGGGCCGCCTGCTCCTGGGGAGAACGTCCTTCGAGTTCGGCCATGCGGCGCAGGCGCGCCCAGGCATCCCGGCGCGACAGCGAGTAGCGGTGCATCAGCACGCCGACTGCCATCGCCATGACCTGGCCGAGTACGTCCTGCCCTCCTTCGGTACGGGGCACAGGCTCGGCGGCGGGTGCGCGGCTGCGGGCGCGCAGATTGGCAAAGGCGGCTTCCACTGCCGGCACGATCTGGTGGATGTCCAGCGGCTTGACCAGATAGGCCACGGCCCCCAGTTCCTTGACCTTGGCCACCGTGTCTTCGTCTGCGAAGGCCGAGAGAAACATGAAGGGAGTCTGCAGGGCCTCGCGCAGGTAGGCTGCGACGTCGAAGCCGCTCATGCCTTCCATGCGGATGTCCAGCAGGGCCAGCTCGGGGCGGTGCTCGCGCGCAAGCAGGATGGCATCGTCACCGTTGTCGGCGTCGATGACCTCGTAGCCGGCCTGGACCAGGCCGTGAGTCAGCGTCGCCAGGACCAGCCTGTCGTCGTCGACCACCAGAATCTTGCCTTTGCTCGTCACTGCCTGCGTTCTCCCACCCTAGGTGGCCGGATTCGCCCGGCCTGGCCACGCTTTCGGTCCCGGGGCGGGACTGCGTGATCTGTGCCGCTCCTGGTCCCTCCAGGCGGCCAAAAGCAGTCATTGTCGCCGAATAGTCGCCTTGCCTGCCTTCACGCTTGCCCTAGTCAGGGGCACGGGCGGGCGCTGGGCGACTCTCACAGCGGGGGGCTCGGTGCCCGCCCGCCTGGCGCCGCTCAGTCCGTCGTTCAGTCCGCCGCTCAGCTCGCCGCCAGCCAGGTGATGCCCGGTGGCTGCAGCTCCATGGTGCAGCACACCAGCAGCCCCTGCTGTTCCAGGCTCAGCTTGGCACTGCGCCGAGGCAGCAGTGCGCGCACCAGGCCCAGGCCCGACACGCTGCCGGGCACGCCGGCCAGACTGAAGCCGGGCGGCAGTTGGCCGGGATTCAGGATCTGGATGGAGACCCTGTCGGCGTCGCAGCGCAGATGGCAGTGGATGGGTGCGTCCACACTGTGCTTGATCGCGTTGGTGAGCAGCTCGTTGAGCGTCAGGGCGATCGGAATGGACTCCGCCTCGGGCAGGGCCCAGCGGTCGGCTTCGGCTGCCATGCTGCCCTCGATGTGGCAATGGATGGGGCGCCCGAACATGCGCTGCACCGAACCGGTGATGGCCTCCACCACCTTGGGCACCCGCAGGGGGCCGGCCCCGCCCACCTGCAGGCCGTAGACCTGGGCGATGGCCTGCACCTGGCCCACGGCTTCCGAGATGACGCCCTTGATTTCCGGACGGCGTGCAGCGATCTGCTGCAGCAGTCCGGCCACGCCCTGGAGGTTGTTCTTGATGCGGTGGTGCACTTCCTTGACCAGCAGCTCGCGCTGCGCGATGGCCGCCTCCAGGCGCGCGGCCTCGGCGGCACGCTGCTCGGTGACGTCGCTGGCCACCATCAGCAGTTGCTCGGGCTCGCTGGCGCCGTCGGGGCGGCTGACGTCGCTGAGGTGCAGGTAGCGGGTGTCCCAGATGCGGGTCTCGCCGCCCATGCGCAGTGGGTACTCGCGTTGGGTGACGGCGTCGGTCTGCAGCGCGGCTTCCATGTCCTGGCGGATGGCGCCGCCTTGCTCGGGGCCAAAGAGCTCCTCGGGCGTCGCGCCCAGCAGGGCCTGCTCGGGGCGGCCGGCCAGGCGGGCCGCCACCTGGTTGATCTTCTCCAGGCGCAGGCTGCGGGCGTCCAGCAGGCTGATGGCCAGGGGGGCGGCCTCAATGATGCGGCGCAGGGAGGCCTGGGCCTGCTGGGTCTGGGCCTCGGCCTGGCGGCGGCGTTCGATGTCCAGCAGGGCATAGGTGAGCTGGCGGCCGTGCTCGGCAAGACCTGTCACCACGGCGTTGCCCACCACCCAGAACTCGCGTCCATCCCGCGCCATGAGCCGGCACTCGAAGGTCTCGGCCTGGCCTTCGGTCAGCTCGTCGAGGTAGTGCGTCTGGCGGAAGGGGTGCTCGGGCTCGGGGGTGGCGACGATGCTCATGGGCTGGCCCAGGAACTCGACCAGGTCCCCCCCGAACATGCGCCGTGCCGAGCGGTTCATCCACTCGATCCCGCCGCGGCCCACGGTGACGATGCCCACCAGCACCGAGTCCAGCACCGCCCGTTCGCGCTCGGCCTGTAGCAGCAGGGACTGCTGGGCACGCCAGCGGTCGTCCACATTGACATAGGTGGCGATCAGGGCCTCGTCGGCCAGGCCCTGGCGCATCAGGCGCTTGCTGACCTGCATCCACAGCAGGCTGCCGTCACGCCGCCGCACCCGGCGTTCGCCGCGCCACAGGCCGCTGTCCTGCAGGGCCATCTGGGTCAGGCGGCCGATGTGCTCGTACTCGTGCTGCGATTCGTAGAGCGCCTGCATGGGCAAGCCCACCAGTTCCTCGATGCGGTAGCCCGTCAACTGGGCCAGGGCCTCGTTGGCGCGCTCGATGCGGCCATTGCGCAGGATGGCGATGCCCACGTCGGAGAGGCTGAACATCAGCTCGCGGTCCTGCACCAGGGTCTCCAGCTGGGCTTGCTGGCTTTTGAGCCGGCTGATGTCGCTGATCACCGCAATCGCCTCGGGCTCCACCGACTGCCCTGCCGGCACCGCCTTGAGGCTCAGCGACAGCCAGCGGGCCTGACCCTGCGCGGGTCCGACCTGCTGGAACTCGGCCTCGAAGGGCTGTTGCGGGTCCAGGGCCTGCAGCGCATCCTGCACCTGGCGGGCCAGCGCGGGCAGGGCCTCGAACAAGCGGGCGATGCCTGTACCGGCTTCGGGCTGGGTGGCGTGGCCCAGCATCCGGGCGAAGCCGGGATTGCAGCGCACCAGGCGCTGCCCGCGCAGATAGGCCAAGCCCAGGCCGGCGCCATCCATGGTGGTGGTCAGCTCATGCAGGAGCTGTTCGCTGCGCGCCTGTGCCTGCTGCTGGGCGGTCATGTCCAGCGTCACGACCGAGGTGGTGCGCTGGCCGGAGCCCAACTGGCCGGGCTCAACCCGGGTCAGCAGCCAGCGCCGGCCCAGTTCGGGATGGCGCACGGCATAGCGGACCTCGGCCTTCTCGCCTGTCTTGAGCGCGCGCTGCAGGCGCTCGAACTCGGGCAATGACTCGGGCTCCACGATGTCCCGTCCCACACCCTGCAGGCCAGCCAGCGGGCCGGCAGGTGCAGTGCCCGTCTTGCCGGCGCGCGGGCGCAGCCAGCCTGCGTCCTGCTGGAAGGTGGCCAGGCCGACGCCTGCGGTGTCCATGAGGGCATCCAGCTGCTGGTGGGCCAGATCCCGTTCCTGCTCCAGACTGCGGTCCTCCAGCAGGGCCATCACCCGGCGCTGGCCGGTGCCCTGCTCGGGCAGGGCGCGGGCCTTGGCCTGCCACCAGCGGGTGCGGCCTTGCGGGTCCGGCAGGCTGGCCTGGGTCAGCAAGGTGCCGTGCCCATCCAGCAGGGCGGGGTGCAGGCCTTGCGGCGTCCAGCCGAGCAAGGACTGCAAGGCGGGCTCGGCCTCGTGCAGGGTGGCGGGGAGCTGCAGGCACAGGGCGGCAAAGGCGCTGTTGTGGCGCAGCAGCAGGCCCTGGGCGTCAAACAGCACCATGGGCAGCGGGCTGAGGTCCAGCCATTGGGCCGTTTCCAGATGCATGCGATCCACCTGCTCGCGGGCCTGCATTTCGCTGCTGCAGTCCTGCAGCAGCACCAGGGTCATCGAGGGAGACTGCGGGGCCGGGAGCCTGTGGCTGCTCAGGCGAATCCAGCGCTCCTGGCCGCCCGGTTCGCGCAGCCGCAGCGGACGTGCTGCAGCATCGGCCCGGACCAGGCTGCGTGCCAGGGCCCGGCTGTGGGGGCGCTCACGCCACTGGGCGCGGTCCTCCGGCGCCAGCCACTGGGCGAAGTCCTGGCCCAGCAGGGCCTCCTGCGGTCTGCCCAGCAGTGCCAGCAGGGCCTCGTTGGCCGCCTGCAGCCGGTGCTGGCCGTCCTCGACAAAGGCGGGGATGGCTGCGTGCCAGAACACTTGCATCAGGTCCTGCGCCGCAGCGGGGCCGGCATGAGCTGCCGAACCTTGGGTGGCGAGCGGAGCGACGCCCGTCGCTGCCGCAGGCTCGCCCGCGGTGCGTCTGCCCAGCACCGAATGGGCGGGCCGTACGGGCCGCGGCGCGTCGACAGGGGTGTCGACTCGGGCGTGCAGCATCCAGTACGCCGAGTCCTGGGGCGCCGGGCTCAGCCCGATGAGCTTGAGCTGGGCACGCTGGCCATTGCTGAGGGCCCAGGTGGGCGCAGCGGGCGCGCGCTTGCCTTCTGCGAGCGCCTGGGTGGCCAGTTTGAGCCAGTCCCAGACCTTGGTGCCGGCCGCAGTGCGCAGGCTCTGCAGGCTGCCGCCGGCCTGCAAGTCCAGGGCCTGGGCCGCGGGATTCGCTTCGAGGATGTCCAGCTGTCGGCCCAGCAGCAGCACCGGGTCGCTGAGCTCATGCATGAGCCCGCGCAATGCGGTCTGGTCCTGGGCGAGCAGAGAGAGCTGTGAAGGCACGGAGCGCAGTGTAGGACAAGCGCCATGCCCTGACCCCGAGGTGGCCTTGACGCCGCCCTATTCCAGCTGCGCAGCCTTGCCGAGGGCCCGGACCACCGCCAGATTGACTTCCTCGACGCCCAGCATCAGCGCATCCGTGCTGGCTCGGAAATCGAAGGCCGACTCGTTCTCGACGGCGTGCACCAGGTCCAGATAAGGCTTGTAAGGGCCTGTCTGCTCGACCAAGGCCTGGCGGACCCGCTCCGGCACGGGAATGGACTGCAGCAGCTTGTCGAAGGGCTGCTTGAGCATGTGGTCCAGCAAGGAGAACAGGCCGCAGATGAACATCTCATCCCGCATCTCGGACTCGCTCATGCCCTTGGCCAACTCCTCCATCAGCAGGCCGCGGCGCAGCGCGGCGTACATGACAGGGCGCATGGCGTGGTCCTTGCTTGCGGTGGCCAGCAGCAGGGCCAGCCAGCGCTTCAAGCGGGCATAGCCCAGCAGCATGATGGCATGGCGGAAGGAGCTGACCTCCACCGGCAGCCCGAAGGCGGCCGAATTCATGTAGCGCAGCAGCTTGAAGGCCAGACTGGGATCGCGCTTGAGGGTCTGTTCCAGGCGCTCGACGTCATCACCCTGGTCCAGGCGCGACATCAGTTCCACGATGACCTGCAGGTCTGCCTGGATGTCCTGCTTGACTGCTCCCGGTGGGGGCTCGTAGGCCTCCACGGCGGGGCTGCCGGCCACGAGGGCGGCCCCCAGCTTGAAGGCTTCGTCGAATTCGGCGTTGCCACGGGCATTGCCCACCAGCACGTTCTTGCCCTGAAGCGCGGACAGGCCCAGGCGGCGGGCATCGTCCAGGTCCAGTTGCACGCGGCCGAAGGCAGCACGCAGCTCGGGCGCGATCGGGTTGGCGCTGAGGCCCTTGAGCAGCAGGCCGGTGCCGTTCTTGCGGGCAGCCAGAATGGCCTGCGTCGCTTCGGGGCTGGTGCTCATGAAGGCCGGCCACTCCAGCTGTGCCTGGGGCGGCAGGGCAAGGGCCGCCAGCCCCTGCAGGCCCGCTTCGCTCATGAGGTTGAGCTGCAGGGGCTTGGGTGGTTCGCCAAAGGCCGGTTGCAGCGCGGCCAGCAGGGCGGCTCCATCCAGCGGAGCATCGGGGCGCAGGGGCAGGATGCTCAGGCGCGTGGCCGTGACCATGCGCTGGGCATCGACGACGGGCGCATAGCCGAGGGCCAGTTGGCCCAGGATGGGATGTTCACTCATGCAGGCGCTTCGATTGGGTTCAGTTGTTCAGGTAGTTGAAGAGGGACATGCGCTGCACCGTTGCGTAGGCCTTGAGGGCGGCTTCATAGCCTGTCTGCTGGTTCTGGAAATCGGAGATCGCCCGGGTCATGTCAAGGTCTTCAGCGGCCGATTTCTCGGCTTCGTTGTACTGCTTCAGCGCGGCCAGGCGCGTTTCGGTGCCGTCCAGATTGTTCAGGCGTTCCCCCACCTGGCTTCGCACATTCTGCAGGTTGGCCATGGAGGCGTCCAGATCCCGCAGCGCCAGCACGTTGCTCTGCACGATCTCCGTGCCGCTGCGGTTGGTCTTGCGCAGGTCGGCCACCGCCTGGTCGAGTACATCGAAGACCCTGAGTGTGTTGGTTGCCGGCTGGATCTGGAACTCGTCGCCGTCGGCGGCCGTGCCCTGGAGTGTCATGGACATCCCATCGAACTCCAGCGACTTGCCCGGCACATAGGTGCCGGATTTCACGACCCCGCCGCTTGTCGTGTCGGTGACGGTGTAAGTGGCTGTAGGTCCTGTGCCACTGATGGAAATTTTGTAACTGTCTCCGGTGAGGGCAGCCGGGTCGATCACGCGGCCGGAGTCAATCCAGGACTTGGCAGGGCCCCCGGTGATGCTGTTGGGCAGGGCCGAGGTGACGAAGCTGCCATTGCCGCTGCGGGCCTGCTCCCAAGTCTGACGGCCGTCGACCGTCAGGGGGAAGTTGTCGATGTTGCCAGTCTGGATCTGGCCGGAGGAGCCGCTGTAGACCACGCCGGTGGCTGTGTCCAGGAAGGGCGGGTTGCCGGCGCCCTGGCCGGAGAAGAGGTAGCCGCCGCTGCCGTCGGCCCGGTTGGCGATGGACAGCAACTGGGCACGCAGGCCTTCGATCTTGTTGGCCAGGCCGTTGCGTTCGGAATCGCTGTAGGTGCCGTTGCCGGCTGCGACCAGGGTTTCGCGGATCTGCTGCAGGATCTCGTTGGCGTCGCCCAGGGCGCCTTCGGCCAGCGTCATGCCATTGCGGCTGGCCTCCAGCGCGCGCTGGTTGGCGTCGACGCGTCCGATGGCAGACAGCGCGCGCTCGGCACGGGCGGCGCCTGTCGGGTCGTCGCTGGCCTTCTCGACGCGTTTGCCCGAGGTCAACCGTTGCTGGGCGTCCTGCATGCGCTGCTGACGGGCCTGCAGTTCGGTGATGCCCGCGTCAAAGACGGTGATGGTGGCGAGTCTCATGGTGAGGGTCCTTCAGCGGCCTGTCAGGGTCGCAATCAGCGCTGAGCCAGCGTGAGCAGTTCGGCGAAGATGGTCTGAGCCGTCTGCAGTACCTTGGCGGCGGCCTGGTAGCCCTGTTGGTACTGCATCAGGCGGGCGGCTTCCTCGTCCAGGTTGACACCGGCCTGGCTGGCTCGGCTGGATTCAGCGTCGGCGGCCACGGCCGAAGACACTTTGCTGAGGTACTGGGCTCCCTGCACCCTTGCGCCGATCTCGGACATGGCGGCGGCATAGGCGTCATTGATGGTGGAGCCTGCGGCCAGGCTGCCGTCAGGCAGCAGCCGCTGGCCCACGAAGGCTTCCTTCTGGATGTTGAGGAAGGCCTTGGCGTTGCCGTTGTTGCTGGCCGGGAACTTGGTCGTGGTGATATCGACCGCGTCGTTCTTCTTGGGCACGCCCACCAGGCGCAGCTCGAAGCCCAGGTCGATGGGCGGTGCGGCCGTAGGCTCGTTGCCAATGGGTGACCCCGGCGTCCAGGTGCCGGTCAGCGTGCTGCCGTCTGCCAGCGTGATGGTGTAGTCCACGCCATTGGGAACGGCGGGGTTGGGGTCTCCAAAGACCAGGCGGGCTGGGGTCAGGCTGAGATTGAGCTTGTTGTTGACCGCGTACATGGCGTCGACGCTGACCGTGCCCTTGTTGTTGACGTCAGTGGTGGCGCTGACGGGCGAGGCGGCGGCGATGCCGGTGGTCTGGTCCAGCACGCGGCGCATGTCCACCGAGGCCTGTGCGACGGGTTCAAGAAGCATGCTGTCTGTGCTGGACATCGGGGCGCCGACGAGTTTGACGGTGAAGCCGTCAACGGTGTCGCCATCCGAGATGGTGCGGGCCAGCCCGTCGGACAAACGCGTCAGCTTGTATTGGCCAGGCGAGGCGGCATCGGGCTCCAGGCGGTAGGAGCTGGCTTGCAGCAGCTTGGCGTCGGCGATGCTCAGGTTGACCTTGCTGGCGAAGGTGCCGTCGGGGTTGCGCGCATTGGTCTCGGCCGGCAGGGCCCGGGGCGGGGCCAGCGAGAAGATGGGGTTGCCAGGGCCGGGCGGGTTGGTCAGCGTCCAGCCCAGGGCCTGCTGGTCATTGACACGGGTGGCCAGCGCGGTGGCGATCTGGCCGATCAGGTTGCGGGCATCCTGGATGTCCTTGTTCTGGTACTTCAGCAGCGCGCTGAGCGAGCCGCCGGTGAGGATGGACTCGTCCAGCTTGCGGGCACCGCTGACGTCGATGATGCTGATCGAGGCCTTGGCCGGGTCGTAGGCATCGGCAGTGACCTGCAGCTGCTGCGCGTCGGCGCCCAGCACCAGGCGCTGGCCTCCGCCAATGAAGACGCCCAGGGTGCCGTCGTCCTGCGCGAGCGTGGTCAGCTGCACGTACTGGCTCAGCTGCGAGATCAGTTGGTCGCGCTTGTCCAGCAGGTCATTGGGCGTGTGCCCGTTGCCGTTGGAGCGGGCGACCTGGTCATTGGCGGCGGCAATCTGCTTGGCGAGCTGGTTGATGACGTCCACATTGGCCTTGAGGTCGCTCACCACCCCGGCCTGCAACTGCTGCAGTTGCTCTCCGGCATTGGAGAACCGGGCCGCCAGCTCCTGGGCGCGGCCCAGCACGACCTGCCGGGCCGAGGGGTCGTTGGGGCGGCTGGTCACGTCGACCATGGCATTGAGGAACTGGCTGGCCGCGTAGCCCAGGCCCTGGGTGCCGGGCGGGAAGAGCTTCTCCAGCTGCGACAGCTGCTCCAGGCTGGTCTGGTCCATGTAGGCCGTGGACTTGGTCGTGGCCGCGTTGGTGGTCAGGAAAGCGTTGTAGGAGCGGGTGACGGTCTCGATGACCACGCCCTTGCCGAAGTAGCCCGCGCCGGTGTACTGGCCGTCGGGTGTCGTCAGCTGCAGGCTTTGGCGCGAATAGCCCGGCGTGTTGGCATTGGAGATGTTCTGGCCTATCACCTGCAGCGCCGCCTGGTTGGCGAACATGGCCCGCATGCCCAGTGACATCAGTGCGGAGTTGCCCATGGTTCTGTCCTCGGTTCGGTCCGGTGCTCAGGCGCCGGGCGCTCAGGCCATGGCGCGCTGCACGCGCACCGTGGTGTTGATGGTCTTGGCGAGCTTGACGGCGTAGTCGGGATCCGTGGCGTAGCCGGCCTTCTGCAGGCCTTGCGCAAAGGTCTCGGCATTGCCGTTGCCGGCCTTGGCCACCACGTCCTTGTAGCGGTCGTTGCTGCTCAGCAGCTTCGCATAGTCCTTGAAGGCGTCGGCGTAGCTGTCGTAGGCGCGGAACTTGGCGGTCACCTTCTGCAAGCGGCCGTCGATGTACTCGGTGGTCTGCACCTCGGTGGTCTTGCCGGTCCAGCCCGGCGTGGCCTTGATGCCGAAGATGTTGTGGGCGCTGCTGCCGTCCTTGTTCATGATTTCGCGCTTGCCCCAGCCCGACTCGTGCGCGGCCTGGGCGATCATGAACGAGGCGGGGATGCCCGTGCTGGCCTGCGCTTCCTTGGCGGCGCCGTCGTGCTTGAGGATGAAGTCCTGCACATGCGGGGCCACGTTCTTCCTGGCCAGCTGCGGCAGGGCCGGGGTGGCGGCCGTCTTGTCGCTGTCGCCGGCGATGCCCATCTGTCTCTGGAGCTGGCGGGTGATGGCCTCGGAGAGCCCGCCGGGCAGGCCCGTCATCTTGGTGGCGAACTGCTGGTCCAGCATCTCGGTGCCCATCTGGGAGCCGGCGTTGTCCAGCATGCCCGAGGACAGCGTGGCGGCGCGCATGCTCTTCATCACCTCCTGCATGAAGAGGGACTCGAACTGCTTCGCGGTCTCGCGGATCTGGCTCTTGGGATCGCGTGCGGCCGAGGCGCGCAGGGCGTCCAGCGAGCGGGTGTCGGTGCTCAGGCTGTTGCCGCTGAGCGTGGGCGGGTTGAATCGCATGTCAGATCTCCTCGACGATGCTCCGCGCCAGTCGACGCAGGACATCATCCAAGCCAAACGACGCCCGAGGATCCGGCTTTGCCGGGCCTTCGGGCGTGCCCCTTGAGGGGCCAGACCTCCGGCCTGGCGCGGCCTGCAAGGCTGGCAAAGCCAGTAGGGGGGAAGCCATCAAATCACCTCCAACTCCGCATTGAGGGCGCCAGCGGTCTTCATCGCTTGCAGGATGGCCAGCAGGTCCTGCGGCGTCGCGCCAAGGGCGCTGAGCGCCTTGACCACGTCCGAGAGCTTGGCGCTCGCAGGCAGCTGGATCAAGGGGCCGGGCTCCTGGCGGATCGCGATATCGGTCTTTTCTGTCACCACGGTCTGCCCGCCGCTGAGCGCGCCGGGCTGGCTGACCTGCGGGGTGCTGGTGATGGTGACCGAGAGGTTGCCGTGGGCCACCGCGCAGTTGCCGATGCTCACGGCCTGGTTCATCACCACGGAGCCGGTGCGTGCGTTGATCACCACGCGGGCGGCCGGGGCGGCCATCTCGATGGGCAGCTCCTCCAGATCGGCCAGGAAGGCCACGCGCTCGTCGCTGTCGGTCGGGGCCTTGACGCGCACCACGCGGCCGTCCACGGCCTGGGCCACGCCAGTGCCCTTGGCCTTGTTGATGGCGCGCGCCACGGCACGGGCGGTGGCGAAGTCGGCAGCGTTCAGGTCCAGCTGAATGGACTCTCCCAGCGCCAGCGGCGTGGGGACCGAGCGCTCCACCGTCGCGCCGCCGGGAATGCGGCCGGCGCTGAGATGGTTGATCTGCACCTTGGCGCCGCCGGCCGAGGCGCCGGCACCGCCCACGACCAGGTTGCCCTGGGCCATGGCGTAGACCTGGCCGTCCGCGCCGCGCAGGGGCGTGGCGATCAGGGTGCCGCCGCGCAGGCTCTTGGCATTGCCGATGGAGGACACAGCGATGTCCAGCGTCTGGCCGGGCTGGGCAAAGGGGGGCAGTTGGGCGGTCACCATCACCGCGGCGATATTGCGCGGCTGCATGGTCACGCCTTGGGGCAGGATGACGCCGAACTGCTGCAGCATCGCCTGCAGGCTCTGGCCGGTGAAGGGGGCTTGGGTGGTCTGGTCGCCGGTGCCGTCCAGGCCCACGATCAGGCCGTAGCCGGTGAGGGCATTGGAGCGCACGCCCTGGACGGCGGCGACTTCCTTGAGGCGCACCGCTTCGGCAGTGCCTGCCGCGAACAGCAGGGCGGCGAGCAGGAGACGGAAAACGGTGGAGGTGGACATGATGGTCGCAGGGGTAGCCTTGCGACCAATTTTGCGAAAACTTTAGACCGGCGAAAGACTCAAAAAGAAACGCGACAGCCAGCCTATTCCGTGGGCCTCGGCCGGCGCGCCGCGGCCGCGCTGCTCGATGCGTACGTTGGCGATGGCTGTGGAGGGAATGGAATTGCCCTGCTGGATGGCACGCGGGTCCACCTGGCCCGAGAAGCGCAGCACGTCCACGTTCTGGTTCACGCCGATCTGCTTCTCCGCAATGATCAGCAGATGCCCGTTGGGCAGCACAGCGGTCACGATGGCAGTGACGGTGCCGGTGAACTCGTTGGTGTTCTGGTTGGCGCCCTTGCCAGCCGCCTTGTTGGACGAGGTGCCGGCCACGGAGGCCCGGCCAAAGCTGTTGCTGGCGACGCCGGGCAGGGCGGTGAGGCTGCCGCTGAGGTCGCCGCTCTTGGCCAGCTCGCTGGTGGAGGACTGGCTGGCACTGACCTTCTCGGCGATCTGTACCGTCAGCGTGTCGCCCACCAGGCGGGCGCGATGGTCCTCGAACAGCGGGCGGTAGCTGGCGGCCTGGTAGATGGCGCCGTTCAGGGCAGTCTGAGGCGGCACGGCGGGCATCTGCACCACCGGCGTGTTCTGCATCTCCACCTGGGGCATCTTCATCGTGCTGGCGCAGCCGCCGAGCATGGCGAGCGTGGTCAGCAGGGGCAGGGTGGTGTGGCGGCAATGCATGGGGAACCTCTCGATCACGGGGCGGCGCCGGGCTCGGCGGCGATGGTCAACGGTAATGGTCCACGGCAACGGTCAGCGCCGGTCTCAGATCTGCGACAGCTTCTGCAGCATCTGGTCCGAGGTCTGCACGGCCTTGGAGTTGAGCTCGTAGGCTCGCTGGGTCTGGATCATCTGCACCAGCTCCTCGACCACGTTGACGTTGGACGTTTCCACGAAGCCCTGCTGGATAGCGCCCATCCCATTGGCATTGGGGGCGCCGGCGTTGGGCGTGCCGGAGGCTGCGGTCTCGGTGAAGAGGTTCTGGCCCTTGGGCTCCAGGCCGGCCGGGTTGACGAAGTTGGCCAGCTGGATCTGCCCCAGGGTCTGGGGCTGGGTCTGCCCAGGTACCACCACGCTCACCGTGCCGTCCTGGCCGATGGTGACGCTCAAGGCATTGGCCGGCACCGTGATGCCGGGCATCACGGTGTAGCCGTTGTTGGTCACGATCTGGCCATTGGCGTCCAGTTGGAAGCCGCCGTCGCGGGTGTAGGCGGTGGTGCCGTCGGGCATCTGGATCTGGAAGAAGCCGCTGCCCTTGATCGCCAGGTCGAAGTTGCCCGTGGTCTGCTGCAGGCTGCCCTGGCTGAAGTTGCGCGAGGTGGCCACGGTGCGCACCCCGAGGCCCAACTGCAGACCGGTGGGCAGTTGCGTCTGCTCGGTGGTATTGGCACCGCTCTGGCGCAGGTTCTGGTAGATCAGGTCCTCGAACACCGCATGGCTGCGCTTGAAGCCGTTGGTGCCCACATTGGCCAGGTTGTGCGAGATGTTGTCCAGCTGCGTCTGCTGGGCTTCCATGCCGGTCTTGGCGATCCAGAGCGAGCGAATCATGGCGAGGTCCTTCTCTAAGCCTTGCCGTCAGGCTCAGCTGTTGCTGGACAGCAGCTTGGCGCTGGTCTGTCCCTGGGTCTGGGCAATCTGCAGCAGCTTCATCTGCTGCTCGAACTGGCGGGCGGCCGCGATCATGCTGACCATGGTCTCGACGGCGCTCACGTTGGAGCCTTCCAGCGCGCCGTCCTGCAGCCGCGCGGCCTGGTCGACGGGCAGGTCGCCGTTGGCGGCGCGGAAGAGACCGTCGGCACCCCGGGTCAGCGGCGTTTCGGCGGTGGGCGTCACCAGCTTGAGCCGACCGATCGCCGTGGGGCGGCCGGTCGCTCCCTTGGCGGTGATGGTGCCGTCATTGCCGATGCTCAGCTCGCTGTTGGGCGGCACGTTGATGGGGCCGCCGTCGCCCAGCACCGGCAGGCCGTTGCGTAGCACCAGCAGGCCTTCGCTGCTGACATCCATCGAGCCTGCGCGGGTGTAGGCCTCGGTGCCGTCCAGGCCCTGCACGGCCAGCCAGGCGTCGCCACGCATGGCCACGTCCAGATTGCGGCCAGTGGCGCTGATCACGCCGGGGTCGGGGTTGTAGCCGAGGGTGGTCTCCAGGGCATAGGCTCGTGTGCTGGCGCCGTCGCCCCGCACGGGCACGGCGCGGAATGCGGCCAACTCGGCGCGGAAGCCGTTCGTGGAGACGTTGGCGAGGTTGTTGGCCAGCACGTCCTGGCGCTGCATGGCAGCTTTTGCGCCGGCCATCGACAGGTAAATCATGCGGTCCATGGCAATCCTCCCGTGTCAGGACAAGTGCTCCCGGTGCCTGCTTGCGCGGGTGCTGCCGATCCGGCTTTGCCGGGCGACCAGCGCCGCTCCCCTGACGGGGCGCGCGAAGCGCGTAGGGGGTGGTACATCAACGCAGATTGACCAGGGTCTGCAGCACCTGGTCCAGCGTCTTGATGCTCTGGGCATTGGCCTGGTAGACGCGCTGGGCCGTGACCATATTGACCAGCTCGGCCGTCATGTCGACGTTGGACTCTTCCAGTGCGCCGGATTGCAGCACGCCCATATTGCCGTCACCGGGCACCCCCACCACCGCGTCGCCGGAGGCGTAGGTGCGGGCCCAGACGTTGCCACCCAGGGGTTGCAGGCCTTGCGTGTTGCGGAAGGTGGCCAGCTCGACCTGGCCGGCCGGCTTGGACTGGCCGTTGGAGTAGCGGGCCATGATGATGCCGGACTTGTCGATCTGGATGCCCGCCAACTGGCCGGGCGCATAGCCGTCCTGCTTGACGTCCGTGACGGCGAAGCTGGAGCCGCCTTCCGTCGACTTCAGGATGTCCAGCTTGATGCCGTTGATGGGCAGGGTGGTGGCGCCGGCCGAGTTCGTGGACACCGGGACGTCCATGTTGATGACGGCGGTCGGGCTCACCGGCTTGGAGCCGTCGTAGGCCGAAAACACCAGGGTGGCGTAGGGCGCGGTGGGGTTGCCATCGGCGTCGACCGGCGTGGCCGTGCCGGCGTTGTCCACCTCCAGCGGCTTGCCGTTGGCCGTGGCGTAGATGTTCCAGGTCGTGGTGGAGCTGGGATCCGGCGGGGCCGGCGTGGGGTCGCTCTTCTGGAAGTAGAAGGTCAGCGCCACGCTCTGCCCCTTGGCGTCATAGACCGTCATGGAGGTGGCGTTGTTGTAGGTGGCCGGGTCATTGAGCTTCATGCCCACGCCGGTGCCGCCGGGCGCCGTGGCCTTGGCGCGCGAGTCCAGGTTGAACTCCATGGACACCTCCTTGGTGACCTGCGGCGTGATGCCGGCCGTCGGGAGCTGCAGGGCCTGGGCCAGGCCGGGCTGGATCACGCCCGTGCCGTCAGCGGGGTAGCCCAGCAGCTTGAGTCCGGCGTTGTTGACGATGTAGCCCTCGCGGCTGACCTTGAACTGGCCGTTGCGCGAGTACATGACCGGGTTCTTCTCGTCACTGAGCTGGAAGAAGCCTGAGCCGTTGATGGCCATGTCCATCGGGTTCTCGGTGGTGCTGATATTGCCCTGGGTGAACTGCTGCGACACCGAGGCCAGGCTGGTACCGATGCCCACAGGATTCTGGCCCGCGCCGTTGAGTGCGCTGGCATAGACATCGGCGAACTCGGCGCGGGAGGACTTGCCGCCGTAGGTGTTGGCGTTGGCGATGTTGTTGCCGATGACCTCGAGATTCTTGCTGGCGGCATTGAGACCGGAGAGACCTTGCTGGAAGCCCATGATGTGTCCTTCGAAAGAAAGTGGCTCGAGGGGTCAGTCGACCCGTTTGACGCTGCTGTAGTCGACCAGACCGACGTTCTGCAGCTGCAGCCGCAGCTTGCTGCCATCGGTGTTGACGGCCATGACCCGGTCGTGGGCATAGCTGGTGCTGCTCAGGACGCTGGCGCCCTTGCTGGCGGTGATGCGGAAGCTGTAGCCAGACTTGGCATCGAACTTGTCCGAGTTCCAGTCGAAGTCATGCACGCCGGCGCCTTGCGCGCCCAGCTGCACGGTGTCGACCACCGCGCCCGAGGGGGCCAGCACCTCCAGCTTGACCGCATCGGCGGGGCTGCTGATCTCGAAGGAACCCTGGGCCTTGGCTGTCTCGGGGTTCCAACTGAGCTTGTTGCCGGGCACCAGCACCTCTCGGCCAACGAGGCTCACGCTTTGCAGCGCCTGCATCTGGCCAAACTGGGAGCCCAGGGCCTTGATGTTGTCGTTGAGATTGCTGATGCCTGTGACGGTCTGGATCTGCGCCATCTGGGACGTGACCTGGGCGTTGTCCATGGGATTCATGGGGTCCTGGTTCTTCATCTGCGCGACCAGCATCTTGAGGAAGCGGTCCTGCGTGTCCTGGGCCTGCTGAGCGGCGCTGGGCGCGGTGTTGGCGCTGCTGCCGGTCACCTTGCTGTTGCTGATCACGGTGCTGTAGTCCATGGCTTACCTCTTCCGACTCAGGATTGACCCAGCTGCAGGGTCTTGAGCAGCAGGCTCTTGGCCGTGGTCATGACCTCGATGTTGTTCTGGTAGGAGCGCGAGGCGGAGATCATGTTGACCATCTCCTCCACGCTGTTGACGTTGCTGTAGGTCACATAGCCCTCAGCGTCGGCCTGGGGATGCTTGGGATCGTGTACGCGCCGGCCCTGGGTGGGGTCCTCGGTGATCTGTGCCACCCGCACGCCAGCGGCGCCAGGGTCCTGGCCGGCGCCCACGAGTTGGGTCTGGAACAGCACCTGGCGCGCCTTGTAGGCCTGGCCATCGGGGCCGGCCACGGTGTCGGCATTGGCCAGATTGCTGGCCACCACGTTCAGGCGCTGGCTCTGCGCACTGACGGCGCTGCCGGACACATTGAAGATCTGGAACATGGACATGGTGCTCTCCTGCCTGGGGTCTCAGCTCAGCCGGCTCAGGCCGCGTTGTGCGACTTCATCGCATCCAGCTGGGTCCGCACGCTGCTGTTGATGAAGCGCAGGGTGGCCTCGTACTTCACCGAGTTGTCGGCGAAGCTGGCCCGCTCGCGGTCCATGTCCACCGTGTTGCTGTCCAGATTGGTCTGGGCCGCCATGGCGAAATCGCGTCCGGCGGGGCTCAGTGCGCCGGCCAGCGGGGCGAGGTGCCGGGCCTGCGTCGTTTGCAGGGCGCCGGGGGTGCCGATCTCGCCGGTTGCCTCTTTCAAGGCGCGGCTGAAGTCGAAGTCGCGCGCCTGGTAGCCCGGCGTGTCCGCGTTGGCGATATTGCTGGCCAACTGCTGCTGACGCTCCGCCCGCAGCATCAGGGCCTGGGTCTGGAAGTTCAGCGAGTCGGTGAGGCGGTTGATCATGAGGGCGCTCCTTGCCGGGGCCGGGTATCGAGGGGCTGGGCGGCTGTCTTGCAGACCCTTTTCGACGCCATGGCACGGGATGTGGGCATTGTTGGGCGGCAGTCCGCCAAACATGAGCGGGAAAAGAGCGCGCTTTGCTGCTCATTTCGAAGCTAGAGCGCGGCCGGCTGGGGCCTACAGTCCTTCCCATCATGTTCAATCGGCCTCAATCCCTGCAGGGCACCGCCAGCTGGCTGGTGGCGCTTCTGCTGACCCTCTGCGGTGCGCCCTGGGTGCAGGCCCAGGCCCAGGGGCTGGAGCCTTGGCGCCAGGCCCTGCAGCAGACCGCCCTCAGCGCTGTCGGCCAGCTGAACAAGGACCTCGGTGCCTCCGCCCGCGTGATGGTGGAGCTGGGTCAGGCCGATCCACGCCTGCGCCTGGCACCTTGCCTGCGCGCCGAACCCCATCTGCTGCCTGGCATGAAGCTCTGGGGGCGCTCTCGTATCGGCCTGCGCTGTGTCGAGGGAGCCAGCCGCTGGAATGTCTCCCTGCCCCTGACCGTGCATGTCTTCGCGCCCGCCCTGGTGGCGGTAGGCCCGCTGGACGCCGGCACCATCCTGTCTGCCGAGCATCTGCGCCTGGCAGAGGTGGACCTGGCCGCCGAGCAGGGCGCCGTGTTCACCGACGTGGCCGCCTTGCTGGGGCGCAGTCTTGGCCGGCCGGTGCAAGCGGGCGAAGCCCTCCGCTCGGGCAGCCTCAAGCAGCGCCAGTGGTTTGCCGCCGGGACCCAGGTCAAAGTGACCGCCCGTGGGGCAGGATTTGCCATTGCCGGGGAAGGCCAGGCCCTGGGCCAGGGCTTGGACGGGCAAGAGGTTCGTGTTCGCTTCGAGAACGGTCGCACCGTGACAGGTCGGGCCGTGGGGGAGCGCGAAGTGGAGGTGCTGCTGTGAACGATGCACCATGCCGGCCTTCGGATGCCAGGCGATCGGCGCGCCCACCTGTTATCGTCGAGGAAATCCCTCAAGTCCGGCTGGACACGGCCGATACACCGTCCAACAGGCTGGGCGGTTTCAAGCTCAGTCCTTGGAGAACATCATGAAAATCGGTCAAAACGCTGACAAGCTCGCCGCCACTGGCCTCGGCCAGGGTGTCGAGCGTCCGGCGACGGCGGAAGCCGGCCGCAACAAAGGTGCTTCCGAGGCCGGCAGCGTGAAAAATGCCCCGGAAGCCAGCGCTAAGTTGGCCTTGTCCAGCACGGCCAGCACTATGTTGCAGGGTGTGCCGGATGATGGCAGCTTCGACGCCGAGAAGGTTCAGCGCATTTCCCAGGCCATCAGCGAAGGCAAGTTCAGCGTCAATGCCGACGCCATTGCCGACAAGCTGATTGCCAATGCCCGGGAAATGGTCGGCCGCGTCGGGGCACACTGAACGGCACCGCGTCCCCTCATCCTCAACCTTGCCCACAGGCGGGTCCTCTCATGCAAACCTTGCCGCCCACCGAGAACACCGAAGCGCTGAGCCAGGATCTGGAGCGGCCGCTGATCGAAGTCGAGAACTGCCTGAACCTGCTGGGCGAGGCCTTGGTGCGTCGTGACAGCCAGGCCATCGAGACCCACGCTGCAGCCCTGCACCAGGCCTTGGCCCAGGCCATGAACAGCTTCATGGAGGCCGCCCGCAACGGCAAGGTGCCGCCGCAGCTGCGCAACCGCCTCGTGCAGGCTGGCGGCCGCGTGGCCGCGCAGCGTGAGTCGCTGAACCGCGCCAATGCCGCCCTGGATCGCGCCATTGACGTGCTGATCCCGCCCGAACCAGGTGGGGTCTATGGCGCCAGTGGCAAGAACGAGCGCAAGAGCAGCCTGGGCGGATCCATCCAGGCCTGACCTGTTCCCTCACGCACGAGAGCCACGCTGAGCGTGGCTTTTTGCTTTTCTAGCGCCTGAGGCCGCTACTGCGTGGCCTTGTGCCGCAGGGCTTCAAGGTAGGCATGGCCGTCAGGTGGCCTGCCGCTGCGCTGCGATTCCCAGATCATGGTGCCCAGGCAGTCCATGGCCACATGCTGGGCCTCGTGCAGGGACTGGCGGCGCGCCGTCAGCAGGTCCAGGGCCTGTCGCACGCCGCGCGGCTGGTCAATGGAATGCTGCTCGCTGATGCTCAGGTGCATGGACAGGTGCAGGAAGGGGTTGGTGCGCCCCTCCTCGACGGTGTAGACCGCCTGCACGGCCTGCTCTTCGTCGGCCAGCTCTGCGTGGTATTCGGGGTGCTGCTCGATCCACTGGGCGGCCAGCGTCTCCATGGGCGTCAGGGGCAGGCGGTTCCGCCACTTGGCGTAGGTGCTGCAGAAGAACCGGCGGACTTCGATCTGGGACGGGGCAAACATGCCGTCATTGTCGCCGCAAGGTGCCTGCCCCGCGCTGCCAGGCTCAATCCCCGCGCGATTCCTCGGGCTCCCCCGCGTTCCAGCCCTGGCGGTGCCGCACCTGGGCCCGGGCCTCGCGCTCCTGGGCCATCAGGGTCTCCAACTGCTGGCGCCCCTGCTTCACCATGGCGATGACCTTGTCCTCGTCATTGCGGTGCTGGGCCATCAGGCGCAATTGCGCGGCGTTGTGCTGCCGGAAGCGCCAGGCCTGGCGGCGCGCCATGGCCGGCTCCACGCCCAGCAGCTCCAGCACGCTGCGACCGCTGAGCAGGGCAGATTCGAAAGTCTCGCGCTCGATATGCTGGACCCCCAGCTCCTGCAGACGGTAGAAATGCTGGACATTGCGGGCACGGGCGACGATCTGCAGCTGCGGAAAATGCTGGCGCGCCAGTTCGGCGATGGCAAGGCTCTGCGCCACGTCGTCCACCGCGATCACCAGGATGGCGGCGGTCTCGGCGCCGGCCGTTCGCAACAGGTCCAGGCGGCTGGCGTCGCCGTAGAACACGCGCCAGTCGAAGCGTCGCAGACCCTCGACGGTATGGGCATCGTGCTCCAGCACGGTGGCCTCGTGCCCATTGGCGTAGAGCAGGCGGCCGACGATCTGGCCGTAGCGGCCGAAGCCCGCGATGATCACCGGCGCCTGCTGTGGTTCATTCAATTCCTCCAGGTCCGGGCCGCGGCGGCGGGCCAGGCGCGGCTGCAGCCAGCGGTCGGCGGCGGCCAGCAGGGCGGGCGTGCAGGCCAGGGAGAGGGCCACCGCGGCCACCAGGGCCGAGGCCTGCTCATCGCTCAGCAGCCCGGCCTGCTGGCCCAGCTGGAAGACCACGAAGCCGAACTCGCCGCCCTGGGCCAGCAGGATCACGAAGACCGGCCGCTCCAGCAGCGGCAGGCCCATGGCCCGGCCCATGAACAGCAGCAGGGCGCTCTTGAGCAACAGCAGCGCCGCCAGCAGTCCGGCCACCAGCAGCGGCTGCTGCAGCAGCACCTGCAGATCCAGCCCCATGCCCACCGCGATGAAGAAGAGACCCAGCAGCAAGCCCTTGAAGGGCTCCAGGTCTGTCTCCAGTTCATGCCGGTACTCACTTTCAGCCAGCAGCACACCGGCCAGGAAGGCGCCCAGGGCCATGGAAAGCCCTACGGCCTGCATCAGGGCCGCTGTGGCCAGCACCAGCAGCAAGGCGGCGGCGGTGAAGATCTCGGGCGTGGCACTGCCGGCAATCCAGCGCAGCGCAGGCCGCAGCGCCAGGCGCCCGCCCAGGATGAGCACGGCGATGGCGCCCACGGCCTTGGCCGCCTGCCAATGCCCGTCGGTGCCACTGCCGTCTGCCCCGGCCAAGGCGGGCACCAGGGCCAGGATGGGAATGGCGGCGATGTCCTGCAGCAGGGCGACGCTGAGGATGCTCTGGCCCGCGGCCGTGCCACCCAGGTTGCGCTCGCCCAGTACGGCCATGGCCACGGCGGTGGAGGACATGGCCAGGCCAAGGCTGCCCACCAGGGCCAGCCGCCAGGGCAGGCCGCACAGCAGGGCCAGACCCATCAGCAGGGCGGTCGACCCCAGCAGCTGCAGGGATCCCCAGCCGAAGATGGGCCGGCGCAGCTGCCACAGCCGGCGCGGCTCCAGCTCCAGGCCGACCAGAAACATCATCAGCACCACGCCGATCTCGGCCACCTCCAGGATGGTCTCGGGCGCCGACACCAGGCCCAGCACCTGCGGCCCGATCAAGACTCCGGCGACCAGATAGCCCAGGATGGAGCCCAGGCGTGCCCAGCGAGCCAGAGGCACAGCCAGCACGGCAGCGCCCAGGAAGACCAAGGGCAGGTGCAGCAGCTCATGCGAGGGCGCGCTCATGCCTGCGCCTCCACGGGGCGCTCGCCGGCAGGCAACTCTTCCTGCTCGGCGCGCTGCGAGCCGCACCAGTGCGGATAGTTCAGCAGCTGCTGGATTGCCTCGCGCACATGCTGGGCGATGGTCTCGTCGTCGGCGCGATGTGCGCCGTGCAGCACCTGCGGCGGCAGCAGGCGCAGGCCGCACAGGCGCGCAGTCTGCGCGTAGGGCAGCAGGAAGTCCTGGAAGGCATGCCTGTGATGGCCCTGGGGGCTGTAGGCGGCCTCGGCACCGCCCGTAGAAAGCAGCAGCCAGAGGTCCTTGCCTTGCAGGGCATGGCCGCCCGGACCATAGGCCCAGCCGTAGCTGAAGACTTCATCCAGCCACAGCTTCATCAGCGCCGGCATGCCATACCAGTGAATGGGATGCAGCCAGATGACGAGGCGTGCCTGCGCCAGCACCTGCTGCTCGGCCTCGATGTCGATGGCGTAGTCAGGGTAGAGCCGATAGAGGTCACGAAGCTCCAGCTTGCCGGGTGGGACGGGCGTGGCGGCCAGCGCGTCCATCAGGCGGGCACTGACCCGGGAATGGGCGCGGTCCGGATGCGCGCACAGACAGAGGATTTCAGCCATAGCCAAGGGTAGCAGCGTCTGCGGGGCGCGACTTCCGGCCTTGCCAGCATTGCCGCCGCAGGAAAGTCGCCGCTAACATGCCCGCAGCGTCGCCAAGGGAGATGCCATGCCCGTGATCCTGGTCGCCAATCCCAAGGGAGGGGTCGGCAAGAGCACCCTCGCCACCAACATCGCCGGCTATCTGGTCTGGCAAGGCCATGCGGTGGCCCTGGGCGATGCCGACGTGCAGCAGTCCAGCCGGCAGTGGCTGGCGCAGCGGCCGACGCAACTGCCGCCCATACGCCCGCTGGACATCGATGACAAGCAGGTGGCCCGTGTGCCCAAGGGCGTCAGCCATGTGGTGCTGGACACGCCGGCGGGCCTGCACGGCAAGCGGCTTGAGCGGCTCCATCGGCTGGCCGATCACATCCTCGTGCCCTTGCAGCCCAGCCTCTTTGACATGCAGGCCTGCCATGCCTTCGTGCTGCGACTGACGGAGTTGGGTGAGGCCCAGGGCCATAGGCCGCGGCTGGGCCTGCTGGGCATGCGGGTGCGGCAGGGGACGCTGTCCCAGCAGCAGCTGCAGCAGTTCCGGCAGCGCCTGGATGGGAGCGTGGGCGGTGGCCTGGACTGGCTGGGCGAGTTGCGTGATACCCAGCACTATGTGCAGTTGGCCGCCCGCGGCCTGAGCCTCTGGGACATCTCTCCCGGCCAGGTAGAGAAAGACCTGCAGCAGTGGCAAGCCCTCACCCAGTGGCTGAAGCCATGATCTTCATTCAGACTGATGATACGAATGGCGAACCCGGTTCGCCCTTCGCTCACCCGGAAGGGGTATGCCCTCGGCCCTTGTCCGCCACTATCATTCGACGCCCCCGATGCGTGGGGCACATAGACACAGAACTAGCGAGGAGACCGGCATGAAGGTGCTGCTCATTGACGACCATCCCCTGATCCTCTCCGCCCTGCAGACCGTGATCTCGGGCCTGGACGAGGGCGTGGAGATGGTCGGTGTGGAGACCGCCGCAGCCGCCCGTCAGCGTCTCAAGGACGAGGATGATTTCGATTTGGTCCTGCTGGACCTCCAGCTGGGCGATGCCAGCGGCTTCGACGTGCTGGAGGAGTTTCGCTCCGTCTACCCAGCCCTGCCGGTGGTGGTGATCTCGGCTTCGGACCGCGCCAGCGACGTGATCCGCTCCATCGACATGGGTGCCATGGGCTTCGTGCCCAAGCGCAGCAGTACCGAGGTGCTGTCCCAGGCGCTGCGGCTGGTGATGTCGGGTGGCATCTACGTGCCGCCCATGAGCCTGGGCACGGAGGCCCCGGCCCCGGCCGCGCCCGAGGTCAACAGCCAGGCCGCCCGCCTGCAGCAGATCTCGCAGCTGGCCACGGCCTCTGAGTACCAGATGCAGACGGGGCTGGAGAACCTTTCCCTGACCCCGCGCCAGACCGATGTCCTGGCCCTGCTGCTGCAAGGCAAGCCCAACAAGATCATCGCCCGCGAGCTGGGCGTCTCGGTGGAGACGGTCAAGGACCATGTGGCCGCTGTGCTCAAGGCCTTGGGCGTCAATTCCCGGACCCAGGCCGTGCTGGCCGTCAGCCAGATGGTGCAGCGCACGCCGGAGCAGAGCTTCAGCACCTTCCGGCAGCCGGCGCACTGAGCCGCGCCCTCCGCCATGAAGAAAGCCCGCCGACAGGCGGGCTTTGTCTTTGGTGCCGCCGCTCAGCTGGGCTCGTAGGCCAGGCGCACGTAGATGGGGGCGAAGGCTTCGGCCTGGGTGATCTCCAGCAGGCGTTCGCGGGCCAGCTCCAGCATGGCGATGAAGGTCACCACCAGCACCTGCGGGCCGCGGCTGGTGTCGAACAGGTGCTCGAACTCGACGAAGCGCTGGCCCTGCAGGCGGCGCAGCACCATGCTCATGTGCTCGCGTACGGAGAGTTCTTCGCGGCTGATCTTGTGGTGCTGCTTGAGCTGGGCCTTCTTGATCAGGCCCAGCCAGGCCTCGCGCAGGTCGACCAGCTCCACGTCGGGGAAGCGCGGCGTGAGGGACTGCTCGATGTGGACCTGGGCGCGCAGGAAGTCGCGGCCGATCACGGGCAGGGCGTCCAGCCGCGCGGCGGCGAGCTTCATCTGCTCGTATTCCAGCAGGTGCCGCACGAGCTCGGCCCGCGGATCCTCGGGCTCGCCGCCGTCGTCCGTCTTCTTGGGCGGCAGCAGCATGCGGGACTTGATCTCGATGAGCATGGCCGCCATCAGCAGGTACTCGCTGGCCAGCTCCAGGTTGTGCTTGCGGATCTGGTCGACGTAGCTGAGGTACTGCCGGGTGACATCTGCCAGCGGGATGTCCAGGATGTTGAAGTTCTGGCGCCGGATCAGGTACAGCAGCAGGTCCAGCGGGCCTTCGAAGGCCTCCAGGAAGACTTCCAGCGCATCTGGCGGGATGTAGAGGTCCTGGGGCAGGGCAAAGAGCGGTTCACCGTAGAGCCTGGCCACGGCGACGCCGTCCACGGTCTGCAGCACGGGGCTGGCCTCGGCCTCCGTGAGCGGCGCAGGCAGCTCGACGGGATCGGGCGGGGTGGCGTTGCCGCTCAAGGGCCGGCTCGCGGGGCAGGGGGGCTGAGCCGTGCTGTCCCGGTGGTCAATGGGACTTGGTCTGGTAGACGTAAGCCTGCTGGGCCACGCGGGCTGCGCGGAAGTCAGCCTGGGCGGCGCGGTCCACGGGCTTGTCCCACAGCAGGGCGCGGCCGTCGCGCTGTTCCTGCTCCAGCGTTGGCTTCTTGGCCTTCAGCTCGTCGATGAACTGGGTGACTTCGGACTTGTAGGGCTTCCAGAACAAAGGCATGGCGCGCGGGCGGTGAGGGTTGAAGCATGACAGCGGCTGTCGCCGGTCTCGCAGGAATCTGGCATTTTAGCCGCCTTGGGGGGGCTGGGGCGCCGCGTGAGGCACCGGCTTGATGCAAGTCGACGCCAGATCGCTCACCTCGGTCAACAGACCGTGCTCACCCAGCAAGGCAGCCAGCCCACCGCGCTCGACCAGGGAGGCAGGCTGGGCATTGAGGCCGAGCAGGACCAGGCGCCGCCCCTGGCGCTGCAGCCCCTTGTGCAGCTGTATCAGCGCGTCGAGGCCCGTGCTGTCCATCGAGACCAGCAGGTGCATGTCCAGGGCCAGCACCCGGGCGTCCGGGGGCAGGCGCTCGGCCAGGGCCTCGACCTTGGCCACGGCGCCAAAGAACAGCGAGCCATAGACCCGCAGCAGGTGCACGCCCGGAGGCAGGGCCGTGTCGGGCGGCGCTTCGGAGACGCTGAACAGCTCGCTCATGCGGTAGACGAAGAAGCCGCAGGCCAGCATCAAGCCCGCCTCTACCGCCACCGTCAGATCGAAGATCACCGTCAGCAGGAAGGTGCCCAGCAGCGTGGCGCGATAGGGCAGCTTGAAGTGGCGCAGCCGTGCGAACTCGTGCCACTCGCCCATGTTCCAGGCCACCACCAGCAGGATGCCGGCCAGTGCGGCCAGCGGCACCTGGGCCGCCAGGGGGGCCGCGGCCAGCACCACGACCAGCAAGCTCAGCGCATGCACCATGCCTGCGACCGGGCTGCTGGCGCCGGCCTTCACATTGGTGACGGTGCGCGCGATGGTGCCGGTGGCGGGGATGCCGCCGAACAGCGGCGCCACCATATTGGCGATGCCCTGGGCCATCAGCTCCTGATTGGGGTCGTGGCGCCGCCCTTCGTTCATGTTGTCCGCCACGCGCGCGCAGAGCAGCGATTCGATGGACCCCAGCAGGGCAATGGTCAGGGCCGGGATCAGCAGCTGCTTGGCCTCCTCAAAGCTGAAGCCCGGCCACTCCGGGCTGGGCAGGGACTGCGGGATGCCACCGAATCGGCTGCCTATGGTATCCAGCGGCAGCTGCAGCAGGCTGGTGGCCAGGGTGGCCACCACCAGGGCCACCAAAGTGCCCGGCAGATGGGCGGCCAGACGATGCAGGCGCTCGCGCAGGCTGCGCGCATGCGCGGCCATGGCGTAGCTCTTGGGCCAGGCCAGGACCAGCAGGCTGCAGCTGGCGCCCACCAGCAGCGCGTAGGGATTGAAGCTGGCGCGGTGCTGCCACAGCGCCTGGACCTGGGCGAAGAAGTCCGCCGGCATGCGCGGGATCTGCAGTCCCAGGAAGTCCTTCAGCTGTGACAGGGCCACCAGCACCGCGATGCCGTTGGTGAAGCCGATCACGATGGACACGGGGATGTAGCGCACCAGCACCCCCAGGCGCAAGGCCCCCAGGGCCAGCATCATCAGCCCGCCCAGCATGGTGGCGATCAGCAGGTTGTGCAGGCCGTAGCGCTGCACGATGCCGTAGACGATGACGATGAAGGCACCGGCCGGCCCGCCGATCTGCACGCTGGAGCCGCCCAGCAGGGAGATCAGGAAACCGGCGACGATGGCGGTGACCAGGCCTTGCTCCGGCTTGACGCCCGAGGCGATGGCGAAGGCCAGGGCCAGCGGCAGGGCCACGATGCCCACGGTGAGCCCGGCCCCGACGTCGCGGATCAGGCGTTGGCGCTCATAGCCGCGCAGGCTGTCGAGCAGGCGCGGGCGAAAGGGATGGAGTCGAGGCAGGGGCATGAACGCTCCGGTGGTGGCGGGAGGGGTTCTCGTTCATGGCCCCGGGGCGGCCCGCAATGGTGCAGCCGCGCGATGAAACGGCGGCGCCGGCTGGGCGCGGCCAATTGCAGCAGGCGGATGCGTTGCGGGTCCACGCCTGCATTGTGGCCCGTGAGCAGCAAAAAGGGCTGCCGAAGCAGCCCTTTGCATGCCTGGTGTTGCCGGCCCGCTCAGCGCACGCGCATGCCTGGCTGCGCACCCGGGAAGGGCTCCAGCACGAAGATGCCGGGGTTCGCCTTCTCGTCGGCGTGGCTGGCGGCCAGCACCATGCCCTCGCTGACGCCGAACTTCATCTTGCGCGGGGCCAGGTTGGCTACCATGACGGTGAGCTTGCCTTCCAGGTCCTCGGGCTTGTAGGCGCTGCGGATGCCGCTGAAGACATTGCGCAGGCGGCCCTCGCCGGCATCCAGGGTCAGGCGCAGGAGCTTGTCCGAGCCTTCGACCAGCTCGGCCTTCACGATCCTGGCGATGCGCAGGTCGACCTTGCTGAAGTCGTCGATCTTGATCTCAGGGGCCAGGTCTTCACCGCCGGGCACGATCTTGGGTGCAGCAGGAGGCTCGAACAGGGCCTCCAGCAGCTTGGGGTCGACGCGCTGCATCAGGTGCTCATAGCTGCCGATCTGGTGGTCGCCCAGGGCGCGCTGCGCGTCGGCGAACTGCATGGGCTCGACCTTGAGGAAGGTCTCAACCTTGGCCACCAGGGCAGGCAGCACCGGCTTGAGGTAGATGGACAGCAGGCGGAAGGCCTCGATGCAGACGCTGCAGACGTCCTGCAGCACCTGGTCCTGGCCCTCCTGCCTGGCCAGCTCCCAGGGCTTGTTCTGGTCCACGTACTCGTTGACGCGGTCGGCCAGCATCATGATCTCGCGCAGGGCCTTGCCGAACTCGCGGGTCTCGTAGAGCTCGCCGATGGTGCCGGCATGGGCACGCAGGCCATCCAGCAGGGCGCGTCCCTCGACGCCCACATCGGCCGAGAGGCGACCGTCGAAGCGCTTGGACAGGAAGCCGGCGGCGCGCGAGGCGATGTTGATGTACTTGCCGACGAGGTCCGAATTGACGCGGGCCACGAAGTCCTCGGGATTGAAGTCCAGGTCCTCGACCTTGCTGTTGAGCTTGGCTGCCAGGTAGTAGCGCAGCCACTCGGCGTTCATCCCGAGGCTCAGGTACTTGAGCGGATCGAGGCCGGTGCCCCGGCTCTTGCTCATCTTCTCACCGCCGTTGACGGTCAGGAAGCCGTGCACATGCACGTGGTTGGGCGTCTTGCGGCCGCTGAAGTGCAGCATCGCGGGCCAGAACAGCGTGTGGAAGTAGGTGATGTCCTTGCCGATGAAGTGGATCTGCTCCACCGAGTCGTCGGCCATGAAGGCGTCGAAGTCGCGGCCCAGTTTGCCGAAGTAGTTCTTCAGCGAGGCCAGGTAGCCGATGGGGGCGTCCAGCCAGACGTAGAAGTACTTGCCTGGCGCATCGGGGATCTCGATGCCGAAGTAGGGGGCGTCGCGGCTGATGTCCCAGTCGCCCAGGCCGCCGTTGCCGTTCTCGTCCTTGGCGAACCATTCGCGGATCTTGTTGAGCACCTCGGTCTGCAGGCGGCCGGGGGTCTGGGTCCATTGCTCCAGGAACTCCACGCAGCGCGGGTCGGAGAGCTTGAAGAAATAGTGGTCCGAGCTCTTCATCACCGGCGTGGCGCCGGTCAGCACGGAGAAGGGGTTCTTGAGCTCGGTGGGCGTGTAGACGGCGCCGCAGACCTCGCAGGAATCGCCGTACTGGTCCTTGGCGCCACACTTGGGGCACTCACCCTTGATGAAACGGTCGGGCAGGAACATGGCCTTCTGCGGATCGAAGAACTGCTCGATGGTCTTCACCGCGATCAGGTCCTTGCTGCGCAGGGCCTTGTAGATGGCCTGGGACAGCTCGTGGTTCTCTGCGCCGTCGGTCGAATGCCAGTTGTCGAAGCTGATGTGGAAACCGTCCAGGTACTGCTTGCGACCGGCCGCGATGCCGGCCACGAAGTCCTGCGGCGTTTTGCCGGCCTTCTCGGCGGCAATCATGATGGGCGCACCATGGGCGTCGTCAGCACAGACGAAATGCACCTCCTGACCCATCATGCGCTGGAAGCGGACCCAGATGTCAGCCTGGGTGTACTCCATGATGTGGCCAATGTGGAAGTTCGCATTGGCGTAGGGCAGGGCAGTGGTGACGAAGAGCTTGCGAGTCATGGCGTGCAAAGGTGCATGCGCGGCGCAACGGGGCCACGCAAGAGGCGGGATTTTACGGGCTGGACGCCGGAGTGCCGGCGCCAGGCTCAGGCCCCGGGGGACGGCGCCTGGTCCGCCGCTTCGGGCCCGGCCGGGGCGGCGTCATCGGAAGGCGCGCCTTCGTCACCACGGCCCTGCTGCTTGCGGGCCCGCTTTTCCGCGGCTTTTTCTTCGGCCTTGCGCTTCTTGGCCAACTCGCGTTGGCGTTTTTCGTATGAGTAATTTGGAGTGGCCAAGGTCCGTCCTTTGGTCGCGACGGCAAGACACCGTCAGACGCGACTGTAGCGCCTCGCTGCCGCCGAGGGTCGGGTGGTGCCGCCTGTCGAGCTGCCAAGACGCTTCAGCTTGCGCATGCAAACGCTTGCCACCACAAGGAAAAATGCTCACGTGGGCTGTGGATAAGTTTGTGGGAAACGGGCTGAAAAACCGGCACTGAAGCAGGGTGCAGACTTGCCCAGCGACGCGGGCATGGGCGGTGTCGACGAAAAAATCATTGCATATCAATGACTTGCGTAAGTCGGAGGCTGACGCTTGCCGCGGGCCTTCGCGTCAGGCGCGGGGCTCGCCATTGGGGATAAGCCGGGGCTCGGAGCGGGGCATGTGTCAAATGGCTGCAGCCCTGGGGTTCTTTTGGCGGGGGTCTTTGGAACCGGATTCGCCAGACCCTTGTCACCAAACTTGGCGCATTGAGCTCAAGTATCTTGGAGGGATGGTGTCCAAGTCCTTGATTCAGCGAGCCTAATGACAGCTGTCCACCGATGCTGTGGATAAGTTTGTGGAGAAGCTGGGTCTGCCGGCCCTAAATGCTTGATTCATCGGCGCCGGCCCTGGGTTGCCTCAAATTCTTGCACTTTCGTGACGGCTATATAAATCAACAACTTGGCATTGATTTGGTGGAGGCCCTGTGCCGCACGGTCGCCGTGTCCTCCCCTGTTTCTTTGTGAGACGACGGAGTGCGTCCGTGGGGATAAGTCAAGCCCTGCCATGGCCCCCGGTGCGCGGATCAGGCAGGGGGCTGTGCATCAAATGGGGGACATGCGCAGGCCTGACGACCCATCAGGACCTCTTGCACGACGCTGCCGCGGCCGCCTGTGCTGGCCAATGCATCCCCAGCGGCTGTGGATAAATTTGTGAGTCTGCTGAAGAAAGCAATGTTAAGTCATTGATTTTTAATGATCTATCTTGTGGTGCCCAAGAATTGAGCAGAGGTTTGGCCCTGCCCGGCGCCGAGGGCGCGGCTGCATCGCGTCGGCGCATGCGGGGGAACGCCAGGGGGCGCCCTTGTTCTGGCAGCTAAAATCGCCCGATTTGCAGCCAATGGCCGTATACATGGGGCAGGGAACCGTTTCGAAGCAGTCGCCGGATCAGTCGGCGGACAGGTCCGCGCAAGGCAGGGATTCGGCCGCGGCCGAGGTGTTCGAACTTCGCAGCGCCTCCATTGCCGCCTTCAGCCTGGTGCTGCGCAGCAGCGACCTGCAGCAACTGGCCCAGGCCTTGCAGCAGCGCTTGGGCGACACGCCCGAGGTCTTCAACCAGGACCCCGTGGTGCTGGACCTCAGCCAGCTGCCGGCCGCGCCTCAGGCGGCCGAGGATGGGCAGCTGAGCTTGGAGTCGGCTACGGCCCGGCTGGACTTTCCCGCCCTGATGGCGCTGCTGCGCCGCTTCCGCATGCAGGCGGTGGCCGTCAGCGGCGCCACGGCCGAGCAGCTGGCCGCTGCCCAGGCTGCCGGTCTGGCCGAGGCGGATGTCCCGGTCCAGCGCGCCGAAGCGCCGCGCGTGGAGACCGTGGTCAAGGAGGTCGTGCGCGAGGTGATCGTCGAGCGTGAGGTGCCCGTGCCCGCTGCGCCGGCCGAACCCAGCCGCACCGTCATCATCGACAAGCCCCTGCGTTCCGGCCAGCAGGTCTACGCCAAGGGCGCGGATCTGGTGGTGATGGCCCTGGTCAACCATGGCGCCGAGGTCATCGCCGACGGCAATATCCACGTCTACGCACCCCTGCGTGGCAAGGCGATTGCCGGAGCGCGGGGCAACACGGAAGCGCGCATCTTTGCAGCCAGCCTGGAGGCTGAGTTGATCGCCATCGCCGGCATCTACCGCACCACCGAGAACCCCCTGCCCGCCGAAGTGCTGGGCAAGCCGGCCCAGGTGCGGCTGGAGGGTGAGAAGCTGGTGATGGAAGCCCTGAAACTCTGAGCCGCCCGAAGTCCGGACGGCCGAACAACGCATTTTTGAAGAAGGAAGGCAATCGATGACCAAGATCGTCGTGGTGACCTCGGGCAAAGGGGGCGTGGGAAAGACCACGACCAGTGCCAGCTTTGCAACAGGCCTCGCCATGCGCGGCTACAAGACCGCGGTGATCGACTTCGACGTGGGCCTGCGCAACCTGGACCTGATCATGGGTTGCGAGCGCCGCGTGGTCTATGACCTGATCAACGTCATCAATGACGAGATCAAGCTGACCCAGGCCCTCATCAAGGACAAGCAGCTGGACAAGCTCTACATCCTGGCCGCCTCCCAGACCCGCGACAAGGACGCCCTCAGCCAGGAGGGCGTGGAGCGCGTGCTGGAGGAGCTCAAGGCCATGGAGTTCGACTACATCGTCTGCGACTCGCCGGCCGGCATCGAGACGGGCGCACTGATGGCCATGCACTATGCCGACGAGGCCCTGGTGGTGACCAACCCCGAGGTCTCTTCGGTGCGCGACTCCGACCGCATCCTGGGCATGCTCAACAGCAAGACCAAGCGTGCCATCGAGGGCAAGGATCCCGTGAAGGAGCATCTGCTGATCACGCGCTACAACCCCAACCGCGTCGAGGGTGGCCAGATGCTCTCGCTGGAAGACATCCACGAGATCCTGCGCACCCCGCTGATCGGCGTGATCCCCGAGAGCGAGATCGTGCTGCAGGCCTCCAACCAGGGCCTGCCCGCCATCCACATGAAGGGCACGGATGTTGCCGAGGCCTATGCCGACGTGGTGGCCCGCTTCCTGGGCGAAGACAAGCCCATGCGCTTCATCGAGGCGGTCAAGCCGGGCTTCTTCAAGCGCCTCTTCGGCGGCAAGTGAAGGAGCGGCCACAATGGGATTCCTCTCGTTTTTCATTGGTGAGAAGAAGAGCACGGCCAGCGTCGCCAAGGAGCGCCTGCAGCTCATCCTCGCGCATGAACGCAACGGGCGCAGCGCCAGCCCCGACTACCTGCCCCAGCTGCAGAAGGAGCTGGTGGCGGTGATCTCCAAGTACGTCTCCATCAACCCGGACGACATCAAGGTCCACATGGAGCGCCAGGACAATCTGGAGGTGCTGGAGGTCAAGATCGAGCTGCCCGAGCCGGGCCGCTGAGCCGCGCCTCGCAAATGCAAAGGGCCAGTCCTCGCGGACTGGCCCTTTTTGCTGCAGCCCTGGACGCTCAGGCGTGGTCGAACTGCGCGGCGTTCTTGCCCTTGAAGGGAGCGTAGAAGGCCTTGATCTTGACCATGTCGGCCTCGATGTCGCCCGTGGGCACGAAGACCGGGCCCAGCCCGCTGAGCTTGCGGGGGTAGTCCATGTAGGCCATCACGATGGGCACCTCGGCGGTGACGGCGATCCAGTAGAAGCCGGTCTTCCAGTAGCGGGTCTTGCTGCGCGTGCCCTCGGGCGGCACCACCAGTTGCAGCGGCCCGTCGGCGGCCTTGATGGCCTCGGCGGACGCCGCGACCAGGTTGTTGCTCTTCTCGCGCTGCACCGCAATGCCGCCCAGCCAGCGCATCACCGGCCCGAAGGGGAAGCGGAAGATCTGGGCCTTGCCCATCCAGTAGATGTTCAGGCGCAGCGCGAAGGCCACCATCAGCGTGTAGGGCAGGTCCCAGTTGCTGGTGTGCGGGGCGGCGATCAGTACGCACTTGTCATGGCCGGCGGGCAGGGCGCCGTCCAGCTTCCAACCCGTCAGGCGCAGGAAGCCCACCGAGAAGGCCCGCAGCACGGTGTTGACGACGGGCGTGGTGAAGATCGTGCGGTGCATGCGAAAGGGACCTGGGCTGACAAACCGGCGATTATCCCGCGAGGTCTCCAGGGTTACCCTGCTTGTTTTTAGAGCAGATCAACAAAGTCCGTGAAGAAACAAGCACTTGCCACATCGCTGCAGAGGCGGTGCACGGACTTGTCCACAGGCGCTGTGGACGGTTCAGTCGCTGCCCTCGGGCGCTGTCCGGGCCTCGATCACCAGATCGGAGCAAGGGCGGGCCACACAGGGCAGGAACCAGCCCTCGGCCTTCTCCTCGGCGCTGAGACCAGGCCATTCGATCAGGTATTCGATCCGACCGGACAGCAGGCGGCGCATGCAGGCGCGGCAGGTGCCGGCGCGACAGGAACTCAGCAGGCCGCCGCCCTCCCGCAGGCTGGCGCGCAGCACAGTGAGGTCGGCGGGGCAGGTGAAGCCGTCCTCGGGCAGACCGGGCAGGAACTGGATGCGGTAGGACTGTGGCGGCATCGGCACATGATGCCAGCGAGCGCCCGGCTTTCGTGAAATGCGAGACAGGGGCCGGCGCCAAATGCTGGCGTCGGCCTGACGGGCGGCAGACACTGGCGCTCACATGGACGCTGCGCGGCCTCATCCCGAACTGGAATCGACCCTGGCCAGCGCCTGGTTCTCGCTGGCGGGGGAGCGCTGTGTTTTCTCCAGCCTTGACGGTATGCCCGCGCTGCTGCCCGGTGCGGCCTGCTTCCTTCTTCCGGTGCTGCACGCCGACGGGGGCGAGGCCGGCCGGGTACTGCTGGCGCTGAGCGACAAGGACGCCCAGCAACTCGGCGTCTCCATGTTCGGCCTGCCCCTGGACGAACTGGGCCAGGAGGAACTGGATGACGCCAATGCGGAGCTCTGCAATATCTTCGGCAGCTGCCTGGTGAAGGCCCTGGACGACAGCCATCACCTGGAGCTGGGCCTGCCCAGGCGGGCCCGGCAAGGGGCCTTCGAGGCGCTGTGCCGCCGCAGCATGCCGCGACTGACGCTGGCGGCGACGCTCGGGCCTCGGCACATCGTCGTGGCCTATTTCGACGATGCAGACGGCGCTTCGCCTGCACCCCCGTCTACCAAGGATGTGCGCCATGGTTGACCCTAGCCCACCTCCCCTGCGTGTGCTGGTCGTGGACGACAGCCGCGCCATCCAGGCCATCATCGCCCGCGTGCTGCAGGATGCCGGGCTGGGCCCCATGGTGGTCGAGACGGCTGGCAATGGCGAGCAGGCCCTGCGCATGGTCGCCGCACAGCCGCCTGACCTGGTGATCTCAGACTGGCACATGCCCGTGGTCAGCGGCATCGAGATGCTGCAGACCTTGCGCCAACTGGGCGGTGGCACGGTCAAGGTGGGCTTCGTGACCACGGAGACGGCAGAGCGTCACCTTGACCAGGCGCGCAGCAATGGCGCGGTCTTCGTGATCAACAAGCCCTTCAAGGATGAGGACCTGCTGCATGAGGTGCAGAAGGCCTTGGCCGCGCGGGTTGAGCAACTGCGTGCGCCTCCGCCCCCCCCACCTCCGCCCGCTGCGCCGGCCGCGCTGGAATCTGAAGGCGCGCTGAATGCGCTGGTCAAGTTGCAGCTGGGCCAGATTCCCTTCCGCCTGGTCCCCGCGCCGGGCCAGTTGCTGGATGAGCTGAAACTACCGCACGACCTTGCCATGTACGCGCTGGACGGGCAGAAAGCGCCCTTCGCGCTGGGCATTCTGGATGTCAACGCTTGCTGCATCCTCGGCGGAGGTGGTGCACGCCTGCAACCTCCGCCTGTGCGCCTGGCCATGCAGGCCGGCAAGCCTACGCCGGAGATGATGCACTTCGCAGACCACTTCCTGCGCTCGGCGGCGGGCATCCTGGCGCGCGCGGAGGGCGGGGGGGGCGCGCCCGCGCTGCGCATCGTCAACCTCGTGCCCAAGCCCTTCGACAAGCTGCAGGGCCTGCTGGAGCGCAACCGCGGGCGCAGTGACTACCGCATCGCTGTCCCAGGCTACGGCGAGGGAAGATTGGCATTCATTCGCTGCTGATGCTGCCGATAAGAGCCTTGGGCGCCTCTTTGCGCCGCAACAGGAACAGGTCGCTCTGATCATGGCGCTGGAGTTTTCGCTCGACAGCCTCGCGGTGGTGGCCGTCTTCGTGGCCAATGCCGCGGTGATGGTCATCACCATCGGCACCTACTGGCGCATGACGCGCTACGAGCAGAGCAACCACATCCACATCGTCAACGCCCTGCGCGAGACGCGCGACGCCGGGCGCGAGATGAAGATCGCTGCGCATGAGCTGATACGCATTGCCGAGCGCGGCGGCGTGGGTGGTGGTGGCGGCCTGGGCGCAGCCGAGCTGAGCCAGCTCGACGAGCTGATGAAGCTGGTCCGCGGCCTGCTCGATGCCTATGGCGGAGAGGACGCCGCCGAGGAGGGCGACGAGCCCGAGGTCCGCTGGCCCGACAGCGCCCACGAGATGAGCAGCGAGCTGATGGAGCAACTGCGCCGCAGCCATCGCAACGAGGTGGACCGCCTGGTGGCGCAGCGCCGCCGCATGCAGGTGGAGCTGGGACTGACCCGCGAACGTCTGGACGACGCGCTCAAGCAGCTGAGCGCGACCAGGCACCGGGGCGGCGGCGGTGGCGGCGCAGGCGGCGGCCCGGAGCTGCAGGTCCTGCGCCAGCAGCTGGACTCCGTGCGCTCCCAGCTGCAGCAGGCCCAGGACCGCCAGTACCTGGCCGAGACCCGGGCCGAGAAGGCCGAGCGCATGACCGCCAAGCTGCAGAAGGAGCTGGAGGAGATGGCGCTGGCGCCAAAGGGGGCGGCCCAGAACAACCACGGGTCCGAGATGATGAAGCTGCTGGAGCGCGAGGCCCTGATGCTGCGCGAGCAACTGGCCGAGGCCGAGCGCACCATCCAGAAGCTGCGCGCGGAGCTGGCCGCGTTGGCGGCCAATCCGCCCGAGCATGCCGACCCGCAGGCCGTGGACGAGATCCGCGAGCGCCTGGAGCGCGAGGTCGAGCAGCTGCGCGGCAAGATCGACGACCTGCAGGACGCGCTCAAGCGCAACCAGGTCGAGAAGGACTTCATCGAGGAGCACTACCTCAAGGAAGCGCAGAAGAACGACGAGGCACGCCTGGAGGCCGAGGCCGCCGCTGCCGCCATGGAGTTCGTGGGCAAGACACCCGGCGGGCGTTGAGCCCTCGCAGCCAAGCCTGCCGCTGGGGCCAGGTCTTGCCCCGCCTGCTGAGGGACAATCACCGGTTTCCCTGCTTCCGGGCCCAGCCCGGCTTCTTCCGGCCCGGCGAACGCACCCGGCGCTGTCCCTGACCATGCTCAAGTACCTGGCCGGCTATCCGGCAGCCCTGCAGGCCCAAGTGCGGCAGATGATCGATGCCGGTCGCCTGGGCGACTACCTGACGGCGCACTACACCCAGACGCACACGGTGCAGAGCGACCGTGCTCTGTTCGACTACACGCAGGCGCTCAAGCAGCGCCACCTGCGCAATGCTGCACCGCTGGACAAGGTCTGCTATGACAGCAAACTCAAGGTGATCCAGCACGCGCTGGGCACCCACACCCGCAGCACGCGGGTGCAGGGCAGCCAACTCAAGAGCCGGCGTGAGATCCGCATTGCCAGCCTCTTCCGCGAAGCGCCAGCCGACTTCCTGAAGATGATCGTGGTCCATGAGCTGGCCCATCTCAGGGAGCTGGAGCACAACAAGGCCTTCTACCAGCTGTGCCAGCACATGGAGCCGCGCTACGGGCAGTTGGAGCTGGATTTGCGCCTGTACCTGACCTGGCGCGAGCTGCCGGCCGCTGCCGCGCCGGCAGCACCGGCGGAGGCCGCCTCGTGATCCTGCTCGCGCCCATGGAAGGCCTGCTCGACCACATGCTGCGCGATGTGCTGACCCGCGTGGGCGGCATCGACCGCTGCGTCAGCGAGTTCATCCGCATCACCGACATGCTGCTGCCCCGGCGCGTGTTCACCCGCATCGTGCCCGAGCTGCTGGAAGGCGGGCGCACGCCGGCCGGTGTGCCGGTGCGCGCGCAGCTGTTGGGCTCCGACCCGGTCTGCATGGCCGAGAACGCCGCGCGGCTGGCGGAGCTGAATCCCGCCGGCATCGACCTCAACTTCGGCTGCCCCGCCAAATGTGTCAACCGCCACCGCGGCGGCGCAGTGCTGCTGGACGAGCCCGAGCTGATCGCCGAGATCGTCGGCGCCGTGCGGCGTGCCATCCCTGCGGACATGCCCCTGTCAGCCAAGATGCGCCTGGGCTTCATGGACCAGTCGCGCACCCTGGAATGCGCGCTGGCCATGGCCGAATCGGGCGCGCAGGAGCTGGTGATCCACGCCCGCACCAAGGCCGATGGCTACAAACCGCCCGCCTTCTGGGATCGCATCGCCCCGGTGCGCGAGGCCCTGGCGCCTTCGGTGGGCGTGGTGGCCAATGGCGAGATCTGGACCGTCGAGGATGCGCGACGCTGCCTGAAGGAATCTGGCTGCGATGCGCTGATGCTGGGCCGCGGCATGGTGGCCAACCCGGGGCTGGCGCTGGCCGTGCGCGATGCAGCCGGCGGCCAGGGCCTGGACTGGCAGGCCCTGCAGCCGCTGATGCTGCAGTTCTGGCGCCAGGTCCAGGCGCATGTGCAGCCCAAGCACCAGGCCGGCCGGCTCAAGCAGTGGTTGCACTACCTGCGCCGCCAGTACCCGGAAGCAGGCGAGGCCTACCAGCGAGTGCGCACCCTCAACGCGCCGGCCGAGCTGGAGCGTGCCTACTTCGCGATGACGGCCTGACTCGGGCGCGGCGCGCACGCCTGCCGCCCGGAATGCCGCGGCCCCAGTGCAAGTCCGGGGCCCCGGGCAGGGAGGCTCCGCGTAGCATCCCGCATGCTTCAAAAACCCCGTCTGCTCCTTTCCCTGCTGCCCGTGCTGGCCGCTTGCTGGTCGGCCTCGTCTGCGGTCGCACAGCAGGCCCCGGGTCCTGCGCTGACCCTGGAACGTATCCATGGCGATCCTCCGATGATGGGCCGCGCCGGCCTGGGCGGGGCGCTGTCGCCGGGTGGGCAGTGGCTGACTTATCTGCGGCCTTCCGAGGCGAATCCCGATGTCAACGAGCTGTGGGGCACGCCCGTGGCTGGTGGCGATGCGCGCCGGCTGGTGGCCGCCAGCGATCTGATCGGCCAGCGCGAGGCCGTGTTGACGGAGGCCGAGCGCATGGCCCTGGAGCGTCGCCGCCAGCGCGGCGCGGGCATTACCGGCTACCAGTGGTGCGGCAAGGACGATCGCCAGCTGATCCTGCCGCTGGCCGGTGATCTCTACAGCGTGGAGCTGGGGGAGGGCGGCCCCAGGGTGCGTCGCCTGACCCACGATGAACAGGAACCCGAGCGCGATCCGCAATGTGACACCGCCGGCCGGCAGATCGCCTATGTGAAGCAGAACGACCTCTGGATCCAGGGCCTGGACGGCAGCCTGGCACGCCGCCTCACCCGCACGGGCAGCGAAACGCGCTCGACCGGCCTGGCCGAGTTCATCGCTGCAGAGGAACTGCACCGCCACCGGGGCTTCTGGTGGTCGCCGGATGGCACGCGACTGCTGGCTATCGAGGTGGACGAATCCGGCGTGCCCCTGCGCCGCCGCGCGCAGATCGGCGGCGATGGCACGCGCCTGGTGGAGCAGCGCTACCCGGCCGCCGGCAGCCCCAATGCCAAGGTGCAGGCCCTGGTGCTGGACCTCTCAGGCAAGACCGAACCCCAGCGCCTGAAGCTGCCCGCTGAGGCCGAGTACATCGCCCGCGCCGGCTGGTTCGCTGATGGCAGCCCCTGGCTGCAGTGGATGACGCGCGACCAGAAGCAGCTGCAGCTGGTCGAATTCAATGCGCAGGCTCAGCCGCATGTGGTGCTGGATGAGCGTGATCCCGCCTGGGTGGAGGTCCACGATGACCTGCGCGAGGTGCCCGGGCTCAAACGCTCGGGCAAACCCGCCCTGCTATGGAGCAGCGAGCGCAGCGGGCGCCGCCAGTTGTGGCTCATCGACCGTGTCAGTGGCGCCGCGCAGGCCCTCACGCAGCAGCCCGAGCCGGTGGCGCAACTGGTGTGCCTGGGCGAGCAACACCTGGTCTTTACCGGTGCCTCCGAGCGTGGCCGCGGCCGCGAGCTGTTCCAGTCCGACTTCAAGGGCCATGTCCGCCAGCTCCAGCCCGGCGAGCCCCGCCGCTGGCGCGATGCACGCGGCGACGCGGCCTGCACCCAGCTTCTGATCACCCAATCCTCCTGGCAACAGGCTCCGCGCACCGAGTTGCTCAAGCTCGATGGCAAGTCAGCACCGCGCCTGATCGAGCAGGCCCGGCCGGACCCGCTGGTGCTGGACCTCGCCGCCAAGCTGCAGCCCCAGGTCCCCGTGCTGCTGGCGGCCGATGGCAAGACCCCGCTCAACGCCGTCTTCCTGCCGCCCACTCGGCCCAGCCTCAGCGGCAACTACCCCGTCGTGGTGCGGGCCTACGGCGGCCCGGGCACGGCCACGGTGAGCTGGCGCTGGCAGGGCGATCTGCCCACTCTCGCGCTCTACCAGCAGCAGGGCTTCGGCGTGCTGATGCTGGACACCCGCGGCATGGCCTTCCGCGACCGCGACTTCACCCGCGCCCATGCGCACGCTTTCGGCAAGATGGAAGTGGCCGACCTCTTCGGCGCCGTTCGCCAGCTGGTGCAGCAGTACCCCGCCGTGGATGCCAGCCGCGTCGGCTTCATGGGCTGGTCCTATGGCGGCTTTCTGGCCCTGCGTGCCCTGCTGGACGCTGACACGCCCTTTGCCGCAGCCATTGCCGGAGCCTCTCCCACCGACTGGACGCTCTACGACACCGCCTACACCGAGCGCTACCTCGGCCTGCCCGATGGCGGTCAGGCGCCTGCCTACCAGCAGGCCCTGCTGATCCCGCGCGCCGGGCTGCTGAGCAAACCGCTGATGATCATCCACGGCACCGCGGACGACAACGTGCTCTTCGACAACTCCCTGCGCATGATCCAGGCCCTGCAGAACGAAGGGAAGCTGTTCGAGACCGTCATCTACCCGGGCCATGCGCATGGCGTGGCCGGCCGCAAGGCGCGGTATCACTTGGCGCGCACCCAGCTGGACTTCTTCCAGCGGCATCTGCGGCCCTGAGCCGGAGCCCGTGATGGATGGGCACATGGATTGCCGGCCGTGAATTAATCATGTCAGTGCGTTTCCTAGTCCACCCATCGCGAGGATCCGACGTTGAATCGAGACCTTTGCACATGGTGGCCCCCGCGTTTGAGGCCTAGTCTTGGATCAAGCCCGCAGCAAAGATGAGGGCGTCGTTGGAGAAGATCATGAACATCTTGGATAGCACCGCCCCGCTGGCCGCGGGGCCGTTCGAGAGGACCTTCGAGCTGAGGTTCCAGTCCCTGTTCCACGCAGGCAAGGCCCTGGCCTTTCCTTGCGACGCACGGGGCGAGGTAAGCCTCGATGCCCTGAGCGAGCGGGCGCGGGAGAACTACCTCTTTGCCCGGGCCGTGGTGGGGCATGAGTATGCCGCTCCGGTGGTCACCAGCCGCGGCTGATTCCCAAGGCTGGCGTGCACGGCCTTGAGGCCGCTGGCTTCTGAGGCCCGGCCCGCAGCGGCTCCCCGCGCGCGCGTGGGCACCATGAAAAAGACCGCCCTCGGGCGGTCTTCGTTCTTGCAGGACGAGGCCCGTGCCTCGTGCCTCACTTCCCCCAGCCGTCGCGCAGGCCGGTGATCTTGTTGAACACCGGCTTGTCGACACGGTGGTCGACGCGGTCGGCCACGAAGTAGCCGTGGCGTTCGAACTGCACCTTGGTGTCGGCCAGGGCCGCGGCCAGCGAGGGTTCCAGGTAGCCCGTCACCACGCGCTTGCTGCCGGGGTTGATGACTTCCAGGAAGTCGCGGCCGCCGGCATCGGGCTGGGCCTCGGTGAAGAGGCGGTCGTAGAGGCGCAGCTCGGCCTGCACGGCCTCGTGCACGGCCACCCAGGTGATCACGCCCTTGACCTTGACGGCGTCGGCGCCGGGCGTGCCACTCTTGGTGTCGGGCACCAGGGTGGCGAGCACGGCGGTGATCTCACCGGCCTCGTTCTTCTCGCAGCCCGTGCACTCGATGACATAGCCTGCCTTCAGGCGGGCCTTGTTGCCCGGATAGAGGCGGTGGTAGCCCTTGCTCGGCACCTCCATGAAGTCCTCGCGTTCGATCCACAGCTCAGGACCCAGGCTGAAGGCGCGTTGGCCCAGTTCGGGCAGGTGCGGGTGGGCCGGAGCGCTGCAGGGCTCGCGATGCTCGAGGCTGCCGAAGATCTCGGCGAAGTTGGTGAGCTTGAGCTTGACCGGGTCGATCACGGCCATGGCGCGGGCGGCCTTGCCTTCGAGGTCGGCGCGCAGGCAGCCGTCCAGCACGCTGTAGTCGATCCAGGCGTTCTGCTTGGTCACACCGGTGGACTCCACCATCGCGCGGATGCTCTCGGGCGTGTAGCCGCGGCGGCGCATGCCCACGAGCGTCGGCATGCGGGGGTCGTCCCAGCCGGAGACATGGCCTTCCTCGACCAGCTGGCGCAGCTTGCGCTTGCTGGTGACCACATAGCTCAGGTTCAGCCGGCCGAACTCGTACTGGTGCGGCAGGGGGCGGGCCAGCAGGCCGCCTTGCGCCAGGTGCTCCAGCAGCCAGTCGTAGAAGGGGCGCTGGTCCTCGAACTCCAGGGTGCAGATGGAGTGCGTGATGCGCTCCAGCGCGTCCTCGATGGGGTGCGCGAAGGTGTACATCGGGTAGATGCACCACTTGTCGCCCGTGTTGTGGTGGGTGGCGCGGCGGATGCGGTACAGGGCCGGGTCGCGCATATTGATGTTGGGCGAGGCCATGTCGATCTTGGCGCGCAGCACCATGGCGCCATCCGGATGGACGCCATCGCGCATCTCGCGCAGGCGGGCCAGGTTCTCGGCCGGCGTGCGGTCGCGGAAGGGGCTGTTGGTGCCGGGCGTGCCGAAGTCGCCGCGCCTGGCGCGCATCTCCTCGGGCGTCTGCTCGTCCACATAGGCCAGGCCTTGCTCGACCAGATGCTCGGCGGCGCGGTACATGAAGTCGAAGTAGTTGCTGGCGTAGTAGAGGTTGCTGCGCTCGCCGTGCGGGGCCGGCGCCTGCCAGGACCAGCCCAGCCAGGCCACCATCTCCTTGATGGCGTCGACGTACTCCTGCTCTTCCTTCTCCGGGTTGGTGTCGTCAAAGCGCAGGTGGCATTCGCCGCCGTAGTCGCGGGCGAGGCCGAAGTTCAGGCAGATGCTCTTGGCGTGCCCGATGTGCAGGTAGCCGTTGGGCTCGGGCGGAAAGCGTGTGCGGACCCGGGCCGGGTCCAGGGGGCCGGCGGCATGGTGCGGAGCGTCACCGGGGCCGCTGCCGAAGCGGCGCTCGCCGCCGTAGCCCTGCTCCAGGTCGCGCTCGATGATGGCTCGCAGGAAGTTGTTGGGCTTGAGGGCCTCGGCGTCAGGGGCGTTCTTGGGCTCGGACATCGGCGTTTCAGAAGCCTGCGGATGGACCGCGGCTCCCTCGTTGGAATGGGAAGGGGCGGATTTTATCGGTGCCGCGGGCCGCTCACGCGCTCACAGGCCACGGAAGAGGTGCGCATAGAGCCGGCTGACCCCCAGTTTCTCGGGGTGCTCGCGCAGATGCAGGGTCAGCTTGCCCTGTTCATCGCGCACCGCGCGCTCGATGGCCGTGGCTCGCACCACGGTGCCACGGTGCACCTGCCAGAACAGCTCGGTGTCCAGCTGCGGCACCAGTTCCCGCAGCGAGAGGCGCATCAGGTGCTCCTTGCGGGCCGTGACCACGCGCACGTACTTGTCGGCCGCCTCGAAGAAGAGCACCTCCTCGATGGGCACCATCTGGATGCTGGAGCCCTGGCTCACCTGCAGCAGGCGCAGGCGCTGGGGGGCAGCCTGGGGGGTGGCCTGGGCGGCGGCGGGCCCGAGCAGCTGGCGCAGCTGGTCCAGCGTGGCGTCCAGCGTGGGCGGGGCCTGGCGCTGCGAGAGGGTCTGCTTCAGACGGGCGACCGTCTGTGCCAGGCGCTCCCGCTGCACGGGCTTGAGCACATAGTCCACCGCGGCATGCTCGAAAGCCTGCAGCGCGTACTGGTCGTAGGCGGTCACGAAGACCAGCAGGGGGAAGGGCGTGCCCTCCGGCCAGTCTTCAGCCAGGGCCGCGGCGGCCTCCAGACCGCTGAGGCCGGGCATGCGGATGTCCAGGAAGCACAGGCTGGGGCGCCGCGCCAGCGCCAGGTCCACCGCGGCCTGGCCGTGAGGCGCGATGGGCAGCAGCTCCAGCTCGGGCCACAGCTGCTGCAGCTCGGCCTTCAGGTGCTCGGCGAGCAGGGCTTCGTCTTCGGCGATCAGGGCGGTGAGGCTCATGGGGCGGCGGAGGTGGCTGGAGCCGTCATCAGGCGGCGGGGGATGTGGATCTCGATGCGGCAGCCGCCTTCCAGCGGGTAGCTCATGCTCAGGCCGGCGGCATCGCCGTAGCGGGCCTGCAGGCGGTCGCGGACCTGCTGCAGGCCGAAGCCGGTGCCCGCGGTATCGGCAGACGCGAACTCGCCGCGGCCGCTGTCGCTGACGATCAGCAGGCAGTCCTCTCCCTGCATCCGGGCCTGGACGCTCAGCGCGCCGCCCTCGATCTTGGGCTCCAGGCCGTGCTTGATGGCGTTCTCCACGAGGGGCTGCAGCAGCAGGGCGGGCAGCTGAAGGGAGGCCAGCTCCGCGGGCAGCTCGAAGCGCGCCTGCAGGCGATCGCCCATGCGCACCTGCATGAGGCTGAGGTAGTCCTGCAGCCGCGCGAACTCGCTCTGCAGCGCATGGCTGCCCACCCTGGATGCCTCCAGCGTGGCGCGCAGGAAGGCAATCAACTGGTCCAGCATGGCCTGGGCGCGGGCGGCATCCAGGCCGATCAGCACGCGCAGATTGGCCAGGGTGTTGAACAGCATGTGCGGCTCCAGCTGGGCCTGCAGCAGCAAGAGCTGGGTTTCGGCGGCCACGCGGCGGGCATGCTCGGCTTCGACCTGGGCGGCGGCCATGCGGCTGCGGGTGTAGAAGAAGGCCGTTGCGACCAGGGAGGCCACACCCGTCACCGTCAGCATGGCGGCAGCCTGGCTCCACTGGGCGGACCACAGGCTGCGAGTGCGCATGCCGGAGATCAGGTCGCCCAGCTGCTGTCCGATCGAGAAACCGCCCACCGACCCAAAAATGACGGCCACGGCCACCCAGGGCAGACCAGGCCATTCCTGCTCGGCGCCTTCCGGGCAAGGACGGCCCTTGCGCATCGCGTAGGCAATGCCGCGGAAACTCGCATCGATGAGGGCCCAACTGCTCATGCCGATGCACAGGGAGTAGAGGATGTTGTGCCGGAAGTCCCGCCAGCCGCTTACCCCGGCCAGCACCAGGCCGATCAGGATGCACCACAGAAAAGCTGCGGTGGCACCGTGGAACCATTGGCGCAGCCCTTGCCCGCGGGGCCAGAGGGTGCGGAAGGGGCGGGAGGCCTGGGTCATGGCGGGCGATTGTGCAGCAGTGCGTCAGGCGGCCCGGACGGTATGGGCCATCAGATTGCGGGCGCGGGCCAGGAAGAGCGAGCCCAGGGCGCCGTTGAGCGCGCTCACGCCCAGCACTACGCTGGCCTGCTGCGTCAGCGCCGGGCTCATGGCCAGGGTCATGCCCAGCAGGAACTTTGTTGCGAAGATGCCCATCATCACTGCCAGGGGCAGCCAGCTGCCGGGCACGAAGTAGGCGTCACGCGCAGCATCGTGGCGGGCGGGGCCGGGCCAGCCGCTGGCGAGGACCAGCTGTCGCGTGGCCCACAGCCCGCCCAGGAAGCCCAGCAGGGTCAGGGCTTGCCAGCCGAAGGTGCCCACCGTGCTCCAGGCGGAGAAGGCGAGAAAAGCCAGGGGCATGCGGCGCAGGCGCGCGGCGCTGACCCAGCGGTCGCGGGTCTGGCTCAGGCCCAGGGCCAGCAGGGCTGCCAGCAGGAACCAGACCCAGGTCGGGACATGGGCGAGGATCTGGGCGAGGGCGGTGCTGTTCATGGCGGGCTTCCGGTGTGAAGTGGCGATGGCCTCACTGTGCCGGGGCGGGCGGGCTGCCGTCTGCGGCTCTGCGATGGGACGCCTGGCCGCGTCGTGAAACGCGGGCAGGCGGCGTGAAGCGCCCAGACGTATCGGGAAGGGCGAGGGCGCTCAGCGCCGCCGGCTACCGCCGCCGCCCAGGATGCTGCCCAGCACGCCGCGCATGATCTCGCGGCCCAGGGAACTGCCCATGCTGCGCAAGGCGGACTTGGCGGCAGCCTCGGCCAGCCCTTCGCGGCGGCCGCCGCGGGGGCCGGTGGAGCCGAAGAGCACGTCCTTGAGGCCGTCCATCAGGCCATTGCCCTCGTCCGGTGCCGGTGCAGGGGCTGGCGTGGCGGGCCCACGCTGCAGGGCCTGGCGAGCCTCGGCTTCCAGCGAGCCACCGCCGTTGGGCGGCGGCGTGCCGGCTGGTGCTGCGGCCGCCGCGGGCGTGCCCTTGAGCCGCTCATAGGCGGATTCGCGGTCCAGCAGCTTCTCGTAGACCCCCGCCACCAGCGAGTTCTGCAGCAGGGCCTGGCGCTGCTCTGGCGTGATGGGGCCGATGCGGCTGCCCGGCGGCAGGATGAAGACGCGTTCGGTGATGCTGGGCCGGCCCTTCTCGTCCAGCAGGCTCACCAGGGCCTCGCCCACGCCCAGCTCGCTGATGGCGCTGGCGATGTCCAGCCCGGGCTTGGCGCGCATGGTCTCGGCCGCGGCCTTGACGGCCTTCTGGTCGCGCGGGGTGAAGGCGCGCAGGGCGTGCTGCACGCGGTTGCCCAACTGGCCCAGGACCGTGTCCGGGATGTCCAGCGGGTTCTGCGTCACGAAGTAGACGCCCACGCCCTTGGAGCGCACCAGGCGCACCACCAGCTCGATGCGCTCCACCAGCGCATCCGGCGCGTCCTTGAAGAGCAGGTGGGCCTCGTCGAAGAAGAAGACGAGCTTGGGCTTGTCCAGGTCGCCGACCTCGGGGAGCGTCTCGAAGAGTTCGGACAGCAGCCACAGCAGGAAGGTGGCGTAGAGCCGGGGCGCGGCCATGAGCTTGTCGGCCGCGAGGATGTTGATCACGCCCTTGCCAGCGTCCGTCTGCATGAAGTCGGCGATGTTGAGCATGGGCTCGCCGAAGAACTTGTCGCCGCCCTGGGCCTCGATCTGCAGCAGCCCGCGCTGGATGGCGCCGATGGAGGCGGCCGAGACATTGCCGTACTGCGTGGTGAACTCGCTGGCGTGCTCACCCACGTACTGCAGCATGGCGCGCAGGTCCTTGAGGTCCAGCAGCAGCAGGCCCTGGTCGTCGGCGATCTTGAAGACCAGCTGCAGCACGCCGGCCTGCGTCTCGTTGAGGGCCAGCATGCGGGCGATGAGCAGCGGGCCCATGTCCGAGATGGTGGCGCGCACCGGGTGGCCCTGCTCGCCGAAGACGTCCCACAGCGTGGTGGGGCAGGCCACGGGCTCGGGCGCCTCCAGCGCGCGCTCCTTGAGCACGGCCAGCAGCTTCTCCGAGGCCTGCCCGGGCTGGGAGATGCCGGTGAGGTCGCCCTTGATGTCGGCCATGAAGACAGGCACGCCTTGCCGGCTGAAGCACTCGGCCAGCTTCTGCAGGCTGATGGTCTTGCCGGTGCCGGTGGCGCCCGTGATCAGGCCGTGGCGGTTGGCCAGGGCGGGCAGGAGGTGGCACTCGATCTCGCCGTGGCGGGCGAGCAGGATGGGGTCGGCCATGCGGGGCTCCGGGGAAGAGGTGGTGGCGAAAGCTAAAATCGCAGTCTATCCAACACCATCACGGCTGGAGCGCACGGAATTCCACAGGGGAATCACGACAGGCGCCAAGCGGCCGACCCGGAGAACAAGACATATGGCTGGTCATAGCAAATGGGCCAATATTCAGCACCGCAAGGGCCGTCAGGACGAGAAGCGCGGCAAGGTCTGGACCCGTCTGACCCGTGAAATCATCGTGGCCGCCCGCTCCGGTGGCGGCGACATCGCGATGAACCCCCGCCTGCGCTTGGCCATCGAGAAGGCCAAGGCGGCCAACATGCCGGCCGACAACATCAAGCGAAATGTCGACAAGGCCACGGGCAACCTCGACGGCGTGACCTACGAGGAAATCCGCTACGAGGGCTACGGCATTGGCGGCGCGGCCATCATCGTGGACTGCATGACCGACAACCGCGTGCGTACCGTGGCCGAGGTCCGCCACGCCTTCAGCAAGCATGGCGGCAACCTGGGCACCGAAGGCTCGGTGGCCTTCCAGTTCAAGCACTGCGGCCAGCTGGTCTTCGCGCCCGGCACCTCGGAGGACAAGGTCATGGAAGTGGCTCTCGAGGCCGGCGCCGAGGACGTGATCAGCGGCGACGACGGCTCCATCGAGGTGCTGACCCCCCCCGGCGACTTCGAAGCCGTCAAGAACGCGCTGGAAGCCGCTGGCCTGAAGCCCGAGATCGCCGAGGTGACCATGCGAGCCGAGAACACCATCGAGCTCGCCGGCGACGACGCCGCCCGCATGCAGAAGCTGCTGGACGTGATCGAGGACCTGGACGACGTCCAGGAGGTCTATCACAACGCGAGCATCGAGCAATGAAAGTCCTCGTCCTCGGCAATGGCGGCCGCGAGCACGCCCTGGCCTGGAAGCTCTCGCAGAGCGAGCGCGTGAGCCAGGTCTATGTGGCGCCTGGCAATGGCGGCACGGCGCAGGATCCGCGTTTCAAGAACGTGGCCTTGAGCGATGTGAAGGCCCTGGCCGACTTCGCCCAGGCCGAGAAGATCGCCCTGACCGTGGTGGGCCCTGAGGCCTACCTGGCGGCCGGCGTGGTCGATGAATTCCGCTCACGCGGCCTGCGCATCTTCGGCGCCACCAAGGCCGCCGCGCAGTTGGAGTCCAGCAAGGCCTTCGCCAAGGACTTCATGAAGCGCCACGGTATCCCCACGGCCGCCTACGAGACCTTCAGCGACCCCGCCGCGGCCCATGCTTACGTCGACGCGCAGGGCGCGCCCATCGTGATCAAGGCGGACGGCCTGGCCGCCGGCAAGGGCGTGGTCGTGGCCATGAGCCTGCCCGAGGCGCACGAGGCCATCGACTGGATCCTTGAGGACAACAAGCTGGGCGTGGTGCACAACGAAGGCGGCGCGCGCGTCGTCATCGAGCAGTTCCTGCAGGGCGAGGAAGCCAGCTTCATCGTGCTGTGCGACGGCCGCAACGTCGTGCCCCTGGCCACCAGCCAGGACCACAAGCGCCTGCTCGACAAGGACGAAGGCCCCAACACCGGCGGCATGGGCGCCTACTCGCCCGCGCCGGTGGTGACGCCCAACGTCCACGCCAAGGCCATGCACGAGATCATCATGCCCACCATCCAGGGCATGGCGCGCGACGGCATCCCCTTTACCGGCTTCCTCTATGCCGGGCTGATGATCGACGCGCAGGGCCAGCCCCGCACCGTCGAGTTCAACACGCGCATGGGCGACCCGGAGACCCAGCCCATCATGATGCGGCTCAAGAGCGACCTCTTCGAGGTGCTGATGCACGCCACCGATGGCACCCTGGACCAGGTCGAGCTGCAATGGGACCGCCGTGTGGCGCTGGGCGTGGTGATGGCCGCCGAGGGCTATCCGCTGAACCCGCGAAAGGGCGACGTGATCAGCGGCTTGCCGGCTGAATCCGAGGACGCCATCGTCTTCCAGGCCGGCACGGTCGAGAAGGACGGGCAACTGCTCACCAATGGCGGGCGGGTGCTGTGCGTGACGGCCCTGGGTGAATCGGTGCGTACCGCGCAGCAGCGTGCCTACCAGGCCCTGCATGGCATCCAGTTTGCGGGCAAGCAGTTCCGCCAGGACATCGGCTATCGCGCCATCAAGCGCTGAGCTCCCTTTCATGAGCAGTTCCATACCCGTGTCCGCCTGCGTGCCCAGCGCCGTCGACGGTCAGCCCGGCATGCCCCGTGTCATCGAGGGCGGCAAGCGCCTGCGTCCCCCGGGCAGCCGCCTGGCGCGCGGGCTCTTGCGCCTCTTCGGCTGGCGACTGGAGTTCAGCGGCCTGCCCGCCCTGCAGGGAGTGATCATGGTCTACCCCCACACCTCCAACTGGGACTTCGTCATCGGCGTCCTGGCCAAGTGGGGGCTGGGCCTGGAGCTGAAGTTCTGGGGCAAGGATTCGCTGTTCAAGCTGCCCCTGTTCGGCACCTGGGTGCGCTGGATCGGTGGCATTGCCGTCGAGCGCTCCAGTGCCCATGGCGTGGTGGCGGACACTGTCGCGCAGGTCAGCGCGGCCAGGCAGCGCCAGCAGTCCTTCTGGCTTGCCCTGGCGCCCGAGGGTACGCGCTCACGGACCGACGGCTGGCGCTCTGGCGCCTACCATGTGGCGGTGCAGGCTGGTATTCCGGTGGGGCTGGCCTACTTCGACTTCGAACGCAAGGTGGTCAATCTCAGTCATTTCGTGCAGTTGTGCGGCCAGCCCGAGCGGGACTTCGCCCACTTCGCGCAATACCTGGCCCCCGTGAAGGGCAGGCGGCCGGAACTGGCCAGCCCGGTGACCCTGAAAGGTTCCAAGCGATGAACACACAGCTGGTGCGCGACTACCTGCTGGGTCTGCAGCAGCGCATCGTCAGCGGGCTGGAGCAACTCGACGGCCAGCCCTTCATCAGCGACGGCTGGCAGCGCGAGCCCGGCGGCCGGCTGGAGGGCGATGGTCTGACCCGTCTGATCGAGAACGGCGGCCTCTTCGAGCGCGGTGGCTGCAACTTCTCGCATGTGCGGGGTCGGGTCTTGCCCCCGTCCGCCACCCAGCACCGCCCAGAGCTGGCCGGCGCCCCCTTCGAGGCCATGGGCGTGTCCCTGGTCCTGCATCCGCACAATCCTTTCGTGCCCACCGTGCACATGAACGTGCGCATGTTCGCGGCCCTGCCGGCGGGCGCCGAGCCGGTGGTCTGGTTCGGCGGGGGCATGGACCTGACGCCCTACTACGGCTTCGAGCGCGACGCCCAGCACTTCCACCGCACCTGCCAGGCCGCGCTGGAGCCGCATGGCCTGCAGCACTACCCACGCTTCAAGCAGTGGTGCGACGACTATTTCTTCCTGAAGCATCGCAACGAGCCGCGCGGCATTGGCGGCATCTTCTTCGACGACTACGCCGAAGGCGGCTTCGATGCGGCCTTCGGCCTCATGCAGTCTGTGGGTGATGCCTTCCTGCCGGCCTACGCGCCCATCGTCGAGCGCCGTCAGGGCCTGGCCTATGGCGAACGCGAGCGCGACTTCCAGGCCTACCGCCGCGGCCGTTACGTGGAGTTCAACCTGGTCTTCGACCGGGGCACGCTTTTCGGCCTGCAGTCGGGTGGACGTACCGAGTCCATCCTGATGTCCATGCCGCCCCTGGTGAAGTGGCGCTATGACTGGCATCCGGAAGAGGGCACGCCCGAGGCGCGCCTTTACACCGACTTCCTGCGGCCCCGCGACTGGGCCGGCGAGAAAGCCACGCATCTATGGCTGTGAGCCCAGAAGTCGCCACGGGCACCGGCCTGGCCGGCCCCGTGGGGCTGTTCGGAGGCTCCTTCGACCCGCCGCATCTGGCACACCTGAGCCTGGCGCGCACCGCCCTGCGGCAGTTGGGCCTGGCCGAACTGCGCTGGCTGCCCGCGGGCCAGCCCTGGCAGAAGGCAGGGCGGCAACTGGCGGCGCCTGGGCACCGTCTGGCCATGGTGCAGGCCCTGGTGGCGGGGGAGCCGCGTTGTGTGGTCGACCCCACCGAGCTGGACCGCCCCGGGCCCAGCTACATGATCGATACCGTGGAGGCGCTGCAGTCGCGCTTTCCGGAGCGGCGCGAGTGGTTCCTGGTCATCGGCCAGGACCAGTACGCGGGCCTCGCCAGCTGGCATCGCTGGCAGGAGTTGTTGGAACGACTCACCCTGGCCGTCGCGGCCCGGGCGGGTCAGGCGGTGAGCGCGGCGCCCGAGGTGGCGGCGGTGGCTCACCGTGTGGTCCGGCTGGACATGCCGGCCCTGGAGATTTCCTCCACCCTCCTGCGCGAGCGCTGCTTGCGTGGCGAGGACATCACGCCCATGGTGGGCGACGGGGTTGCGCGCTATATTGCCCAGCACCGTCTTTACAGCGAGCACTGAATGGACATTCGTAAACTGCAGCGAGCCATCGTCGATGGTTTGGAAGACGTCAAGGCGCAAGACATCGTCGTGTTCAACACGGAGCACCTCTCGCCCCTGTTCGAGCGCGTGATCATCGCCTCTGGCACCAGCAACCGTCAGACCAAGGCCCTGGCGTCCAGCGTTCGTGAGACCGTCAAGGGGCGCGGCATGCAGGTGATGCGCACCGAGGGTGAGGACAACGGCGAGTGGATCATCGTGGACTGCGGCGCCGCCGTCGTGCACGTGATGCAGCCCGCCATCCGCGAGTACTACCACCTCGAGGAGATCTGGGGCGACAAGCCCGTCAAGCTCAAGGTGGCCAGCGGCGAGACCAAGCTGGTGAAGGCCTCGGAAGACGCCAGCGAGGAAAAGCCTGCGAAGAAGCCCGCCAGGAAGCCCGCCGCCAAGGCCGTCAGCGAAGAGACCGCCGGCATGAAGGCCGCGGTGAAGAAGCCGGCCGCCAAGAAGGCTGCCACCAAGTCGACGGCCACAAAGAAGGCCGCCACCAAGACCACCGGCACCAAGTCCGCTGCCACCAAGTCCGCTGCAGGCAAGGCCCCGGCCAAGCGCGGTAGCAGCACTGAGGTGAGCCCGCGCACCAAGGAGGCGGTGACGGTCAAGGTCGGCGTCAAGAAGCCGGCCGCCAAGAAGGCCGCGGTGAAGACCGCTGCCAAGCCGGCCGCCAAGCGTGCCCCGGCCAAGACAGCAGCCAAGTCCGCTGCCAAGCCAGCGGCCAAGCCAGCGGCCAAGAGGCCGGCTGCCAAGAAGGCTGCCAAGTAAGGCATGCGCCTCCTGCTGATGGCCGTGGGCCAGCGCCAGCCCGGCTGGGCGGACGCAGCCTACGAGGATTTCGCCAAGCGTTTCCCGCCGGAGCTGCGCCTGGAGCTCAAGGCCGTCAAGGCTGAGCCCCGGGGTGGCAAGAGCACCGAGCAGCTGATGGCCGCCGAAGGGCAGCGTCTGGAGGCGGCCCTGCCCAAGAGCGTGCGGCGCGTGGTGCTTGATGAGCGCGGTGACCGCATCACCACCAAGCAGCTGGCCGAACGCCTGGAGCGCTGGAAGGGCGATGGCCGCGACGTGGCCATCTTCATTGGCGGGCCGGACGGCCTGCATCCCGATCTCAAGGCGAAAGCCGATGAGATGCTGCGCCTCTCCGATCTCACGCTGCCGCATGCCTTCGTGCGCGTGCTGCTGGCCGAGGCCCTGTACCGGGCCTGGTCCGTGATGGAGGGCCATCCTTATCACCGCGAGTAAGGCCGGCATGGCTGGATTCATCTACCTGGCCTCGCAGAGCCCTCGCCGCCGGCAGTTGCTGGAGCAGATCGGCGTGCGGCACGAGCTGCTGCTGCCCGGCGCCGACGAGGACGCCGAGGCACTCGAAGCCGAACGCGAGGGTGAGAGCCCGGACGCCTACGTCCAGCGTGTGACCCTGGCCAAGCTGGACGCCGCCCTGGAGCGCCTGCAGCGCCGCGGCCTGCCCATGGCGCCGGTGCTGTGCTCGGACACCACGGTGGCCCTGGGCTCACGCATCTTGGGCAAACCTGCCGACGCGGCCGATGCCCTGGCCACCCTGCGCCTGCTCAGCGGCCAGGAGCACCGGGTGCTGACGGCCGTGGCGCTGGGCGAGGGCGTGCGACGCCTGCTGCGCCTGAATGTGTCGACGGTGCGCTTCGCCGTGGTCGACGACGAAGCATTGCGCCGCTATGCCGACAGCGGCGAGCCCATGGGCAAGGCAGGCGCCTATGCCATCCAGAGCCAGGCCGCCGCCTGGATTTCCCACATCAGCGGCAGCTATTCAGGCATCATGGGACTGCCTCTGTACGAGACGGCCCAGCTCCTCGCGGACTTCGGTTTCAAGGTCTGACGCGGCCGGGGCCTCTGAGGCCTGGCATGATGAGGGTCAGGTCTTGCGCCCGGGGCGATGGGCCGCCACCTCGAACGCTGGCGCCAACGGTGGGTTTCACCGTTGGCGCGAGCGCTGGAGCACAAGAAATGGAAGACATCCTCATCAACTGGTCCCCCCAGGAGACCCGGGTCGCCGTGGTCGAGAACGGGGCGGTGCAGGAGTTGCACGTCGAGCGCACTCTGGAGCGCGGCCTGGTCGGCAACGTCTACTCGGGCCGCGTGGCGCGTGTGCTGCCGGGCATGCAGTCCGCCTTCATCGACATTGGCCTGGAGCGCGCCGCCTTTCTGCATGTGGCTGACCTCCATATCGCCGGGCATACCGGTCGGGGCCACCATGCCGAAAATGGCACGCCCACGCCCATTGAGCGCCTGGTCTTCGAGGGGCAGGCCCTGACGGTGCAGGTAATCAAGGACCCCATCGGCACCAAGGGGGCGCGGCTGTCCACGCAGATCTCCATCGCCGGCCGCATGCTGGTGCATCTGCCGCAGGACGAGCACATCGGCATCTCGCAGAAGATCGGTTCCCCCGAGGCCCGCGAGCAGTTGCGCCAGCGCATGCAGACCCTGGTGGGCAAGGCGGAGGAGGGCGGCGGCGGCGGCTTCATTCTGCGCACCAATGCCGAGGATGCCAGCGACGAGGAGCTGGCATCCGACATCGCCTACCTGCGCAAGACCTGGGCGACCATCCGCGAGCGCAGCTTCCGCTCGCCGCCCGGCACTCTGCTGCACCAGGACCTGAGTCTGGTCGAGCGCGTGCTGCGAGACCTGGTGAGCGAACGCACCGGCTCCATCCGCATCGACTCCCGCATGCAGTACGAAGTGCTGCACGGCTTCGGCGAGACCTACATGCCTGCCGCCGTGGCCAAGCTTGAGCACTACCGCGGCGAGCGGCCCATCTTCGACCTCTACAACATTGACGGCGAGATCGACCGCGCGCTGGCGCGTCGCGTGGACCTGAAGTCCGGTGGCTACCTGATCATCGACCAGACCGAGGCGATGACCACCATCGACGTCAATACCGGCGGCTTCGTCGGGGCACGCAATTTTGACGACACCATCTTCAAGACCAATCTTGAAGCGGCCGGCGCCATCGCGCGCCAGCTGCGGCTGCGCAACCTGGGTGGCATCATCATCGTGGACTTCATCGACATGACCCGAGAGGAGCACCGTACTTCGGTGCTGTCGGAGTTCCGCAAGCAGCTGGCCAAGGACCGCACCAAGGTCACGGTGGGCGGATTCACGCAGCTGGGCCTGGTGGAGATGACCCGCAAGCGCACCCGCGAGTCCCTGGCCCGCATGCTCTGCGAACCTTGCCCGACCTGCGAGGGCCGGGGCCAGGTGAAGACGGCGCGCTCGGTCTGCTACGACATCATGCGCGAGATCCTGCGCGAGGCGCGGCAGTTCTCGCCCAAAGAGTTCCGCGTGGTGGCTGCGGCCAATGTGGTGGAGATGCTGTTGGACGAAGAAAGCCAGCACCTGGCCGGCCTCTCCGATTTCATCGGCAAGCCCATCTCCCTGACGGCCGAGCCCACCAACCAGACCGAGCACTACGACATCGTGTTGCTGTGATCACCGGCAGGGGCGGCGGCCTGCGGCACAATCAGCGGGCCGCCTGGCGGGCCACTTCGTGGCGCCCCGCGTGGGCGGCATGTCCTGATCCTGACTGACGACCTGCCGATGAACCGCACTCCCTCGCCTGCCCAGCCCCTGAGCAATCCCCTGCGCCGCAGCTTGCTGGTGTCTTCCGCGGCCGCTGCCGCCGGCACCTTCAGCCTCCCGGCCCTGGCGCAGTTCCGCGTCGAGATCTCGGGCGTGGGTGGCACCCAGCTGCCCATCGCCATTGCCGACTTCCGTGACGAGGCCATGGCCGGCCAGTCCGTGGCCGGCATCGTGCGCGCCGACCTGGAGCGCAGCGGCCAGTTCCGCATGATCGCCGCGCCGGGCGGCCTGTCCGAGACCATCAGCCCCAGTTTCAACGAATGGCGCGGCAAGCAGGCCGATGCCCTGGCCGCCGGCTCCGTGGCCCGCCTGGCCGATGGCCGACTGGACGTGCGCTACAAGCTCTGGGACGTGGTCCGTGGCCAGGACCAGGGCGGTGAGGCCCAGGCCGTGCATCCCGATGACGTGCGCCTGGCCGCCCACCGCATAGCAGACAGCATCTACCAGAAGCTCACCGGCGAGCGCGGCGTCTTCGCCACCCGCATGGCCTACGTCACCAAGACAGGCCCGCGCTACCAACTGCGCATCACCGACGCGGACGGCGAGGGCGGGCAGATCGCGCTTAACAGTCCTGAGCCCATCATTTCGCCCAGCTGGTCGCCGGAAGGTCGGGAGATCGCCTACGTGTCCTTCGAGACCCGCAAGGCCGTGGTCTGGCTGCAGGACCTCTCCACCGGCCGCCGCCGCGTGCTGGCGGACTTCCGCGGCTCCAACAGTGCTCCGGCCTTCTCGCCCGATGGGCAACGACTGGCCCTCACCCTGTCCCTGGCCGGGGGCTCGCAGCTCTTCACCATCAGCCGCAATGGCGGCGATCCCAGGCGCCTCAGCCAGACCCGCGCCATCGATACCGAGCCGGTCTACAGCCCCGACGGCGCGCAGATCTACTTCGTCAGCGACCGCGGTGGTGCGCCGCAGATCTACCGCATGCCCGCCAACGGCGGCGAGGCCGAGCGCGTCACATTCAGTGGCAGCTACAACATCAGCCCCGCCATCAGCCCGGATGGCAAGACCATGGCCTTCATCACCCGCGAGGGCGGCTCCACCTTCCGTCTGTGCGTGATGGACCTGGTGACGGGGCAGTCGCAGAAGATCACCGAGTCCAGCAATGACGAAAGCCCCAGCTTTGCGCCCAACGGCAAGCTGATCGTCTACGCCACCCGCGATGGCGGCCGGGACGTGCTCATGACCACCACGCTGGATGGCCGCATCAAGGCCAAGCTGGTGGCGACCACCGCCGATGTGCGTGAGCCCACCTGGGGGCCCTTCGGCCGCTGAGGCGTCTGAAAAACCGCCATTCATGCCCCGCCAGCAGCATTTGGTCCCATCTGAAAAGGGGCGGTGCCCGAAGTCATGGTGAACTTGAGTCAGAATATCGGCCGAGCCGGGTGAGTCGGCCTGCCGCATGCTGTCGGACCAAACCTGGGCCCAACTGCATTCGGACCCAACGTACGGACAATTGAGGATCCAAGGAGAGAAATGATGCAAATGCAAAAGTTGGCACTGCTGGTGCTCGTGGCTGCCGGTCTGGCCGCCTGCTCGTCGACCAAGCTGGAAGAGCCGGCCAAGGTGGAAGACAAGCCGGCACCGCCCGTGGTCGCCAAGCAGGACACGCCGCCGCCCGTCACCCCGGTCAAGACCGTTGACCTGGACGCCGAGCTGCTGGCAGCAGCCAACCAGAAGGGCCGCACCGTCTACTTCGACTTCGACAGCTTCGTCGTCAAGAGCGACTACACCCCCCTGATCGAAGCCCACGCCAAGCGCCTGAAGAACAACGCCAAGGTCCGCCTGAGCCTGGAAGGCCACGCTGACGAGCGCGGCGGTCGCGAATACAACCTGGCCCTGGGCCAGAAGCGTGCCGAGGCCGTGGCCCAGTCCATGAGCCTGCTGGGCGCAGGCGGCGCACAGGTCGAACCGGTGAGCTTCGGCAAGGAGCGTCCCGCTGCCGAAGGCCACAACGAAGAGGCCTGGGCCAAGAACCGTCGCGTCGAACTGAAGGACAAGTGAGATGCCGGCCTTGCGACCCCGTCTGAGTGCCCTGGCCCTGGTCTGCATGACCCTGGCCCTGAGCCAACCGGCCCGTGCCGGCCTGTTCGAGGATGACGAGGCCCGCAAGGCCATCCTGGATCTGCGGGCCAAGCTGCAGCAGGTGGAGGACGCCCAGCGTGCCCGCCTGGAGCAACTGGCCACACAGGCGCAGGACCAGCAGTCGGCGCAGAGCCGCAGCCTGCTGGACCTCAGCGCCCAGATTGAAGCCCTGCGCGCCGAGATTGCGAAGCTGCGCGGGCAGAACGAGCAGCTGGCACGAGACCTGGCCGAGACCCAGCGTCGCGTCAGCGATCAGGCCCAGAGCCTGGACTCCCGTCTCAAACCCCTGGAACCCCAGAAGGTCAGCCTGGACGGCAAGGAATTCAACGTCGAGCCCGAGGAGCGCCGCCAGTACGAGGCCGCCATCGGCGCCGTGCGCAAGGGCGATTTCGCCGAGGCCGTCGCCGGCTTCAACGCCTTCCTGAAGCGCTATCCCGCCAGCGGCTATGCCGACTCCGCCCGCTTCTGGCTGGGCAATGCCCAGTACGGCAAGCGCGACTACAAGGACGCCATCGCCAGCTTCAAGGCGCTGATCGTGGCCAATCCTGAGCACCCGCGTGCGGCTGAGGCCCTGTTGGCCCTGGCCAACTGCCAGATCGAGCTCAAGGACCTGAAGTCCGCCAAGCGCAGCCTGGAAGACCTGGTCAAGGCCTATCCTGGCACCGAAGCCGCGCAGGCCGCCAAGGAGCGGCTGAAGGCCCTCAAGTAAGGCAAGACCTGCCCCTCGCCACGCCAAACCCCGCCCGGGTCCTCAGCCGGCGGGGTTTTGCCTTTCCGATGTGCCACCATGAGCGACATGACCCCGCCTGTCCCTAGCGCCTTTGACCATGACAGCGAACGCCGCTTCGGCGGCCTGCGCCGCCTCTACGGCGAGCGCGACTACCAGCGCCTGCGCGGTGCCCGCTTCGCCGTGGTGGGCGTGGGCGGCGTGGGCTCCTGGGCGGTCGAGGCCCTGGCGCGCAGCGGCGTGGCCGAGCTGGTGCTGATCGACCTGGACCAGGTGGCCGAGTCCAATATCAATCGCCAGATCCAAGCCCTGGGCAGCACGCTAGGCATGGCCAAGATCGACGCGCTGCGCGAGCGCATCCAGGACATTCATCCCGACTGCCAAGTCCATGGCGTCGAGGAGTTCGTGGAGCCTGGCAACTGGCCGGCACTGCTGCAGGGGCGGACCATCGATGGCCTGATCGACGCCTGCGACCAGGTCCGTGCCAAGGCCGCGCTGGCTGCCTGGGCGCGGCAGACGGAGCATTGCTTCGTCACCGTGGGTGCTGCCGGTGGCAAGCGGGCCTCGCACCTGCTGGAGGTGCAAGACCTGGCCCTCACCACGCACGACCCGCTGCTGGCCAGCCTGCGCCAGCGCCTGCGTAAGGAGCATGGCCTGGCGCGCCAGGGCAAGATGGGCGTGCGCTGCGTGTTCTCGCGCGAGGCCGTGCAGCGGCCGGAGGCTGCCTGCGCGGTAGACGGGCAGGTCGATGGCAGCCTCAATTGCGCGGGCTACGGCTCCAGCGTCATGGTCACGGCTGCCTTTGGCATGGCGGCTGCAGCAGAGTTGGTGAAAGAATTTTTGCAAACCTCTTGCGAAGAAGGGAAACCTGCTTCTATAATCTGAGGCTCTGCTGATGAGTACAGCAGTCAAAGCAAAAAGCTCAAAGCAGCTGACTGCCAAGACAGCCGTAGCTCAAGAAGGCTCGGGTTGTTAGCTCAGTCGGTAGAGCAGCGGACTTTTAATCCGTTGGTCGCAGGTTCGAATCCTGCACAACCCACCAGTTTCGGTCGTTTTCGATCACGGGCTCTTAGCTCAGTTGGTAGAGCAGCGGACTCTTAATCCGTTGGTCGTAGGTTCGAATCCTACAGGGCCCACCAAGTTTTCTTGGTAGGCGTGATCGAAGGCGATAAGGGATTGGGCTCTTAGCTCAGTTGGTAGAGCAGCGGACTCTTAATCCGTTGGTCGTAGGTTCGAATCCTACAGGGCCCACCAAAACAGACAGGGACTCGTCGCAAGACGAGTCCCTGTTTGCGTTTGGGCTCGGCCATCGCTTCATGCGGACCTCTTGCTGACCTTTTGCGCAGTTTGAGCTGCGCTCGCGGCCTTGCTGCGACAGCCGCGTTGCCTGGATGTCTCATGATTCCTGGTGAATGGAATCGAGGTCGGTGTGCACGGCTGGGCGATGTGCGTGCGAGCCGCCATCCCCTGCGGTGAGCACGCCGTTCCTTGGTCATCCGGTCTGTTCTACGGGATGTTCAGCCTGACTGTTCCGGGGCAGTCGGCCTGCCTTCCTTGCGTCTGCTCAATCCAGCTGTCAACCCCCCCCCTCGTGGTGGCGGGGCAAGGCCTGTCGAAACGGCGGTAGGATGAACGCATGCTACGAACAAGACCATCCAAAACGATGGCTGGCGCGGGGACGGGGTGCCAGCATCAAACCAAGGCAAGAGCCGCCAGGCTGCATTCAGCAAGAAGCAGCTAGCGTCGGCCTGACGCCACTCCCAGCGCATTGCCCAACGCATGGCCCCGCCGCAATTCCGGGCTGGGGCGCGCACAAGCGCATGGCCTGAACCGTCCTCGCCCGCACCTCATGTGTGGGCGTTTGCGCTTGTGCGATCCGAACTGAATCACCGAATAAAAGTCTTTGAGGAGAGATCCTGATGCGTACGAAATCCAAGCGTTCCGCTGCCACGGCTGCCCTGCGCGGCAGCAGCCGTCAATTCAAGAACTCGGTGGCACTGCCTGTGCGTCGGGTGGCGCAAGCTGTGCGCTCGCTGGCCGCGCCTCAGTCTCGCCAGAAGACCGCCTGGAGCGTTGAGCCGCTGGAGCCGCGGGTGCTGCTCTCCGGTGATGCCATTCCGGGCGTGCACGTCATCGAAGGCACGGTGGGGCAGCCGGGCGAGCAGGACCGCTATGAGTTCGTGGTGAACGAGCGGTCCCGCTTCCTGTTTGATGGTGTCCAGGGGGATCAGATGCTGTGGCAGCTCAGCGGCCCGAATCTGACTGACAAGTTCGACTTCCGCAATCTGACGGCCAACGGTGATCGTTTCCTGGATCTGGATCCGGGCACCTACACGCTGACCGTGGATGCCGTCGGACACGGCGTGGGGGCCTACAAGTTCAGGCTGCTGGGCGTCGAGGCTGCCCAGCCCATCACCTCGGGCGTGCCCGTCACCGGGACTTTGCAGCCGGGCTCGCAGGCGGCGCTCTACAGCATCAATGTCGAGGCGGGCGAGCGGCTGTATTTCCAGTCGGACAACGCCAGCGCCACCGGAAGCTGGAGCCTTTTCGATCCCACTGCAAGCCTGGTCATCGGACCGAGTGCCTTGAATGCGGATGGGGCCTCGGTCTATGTGGCGCAGCGCGCAGGCACCTACTGGCTGTCCGTGGAAGGGCAGGCAGGTGCGAGCACCACGGTCAACTATGGCTTCAGGATGTTCAAGAGCTCGGGAAACGCCCAACTCCTGAGCCTGGGCCAGGACTATGTCGCCGACCTGAGCGTGCCGGGAAGCCGCCTGGCCTATTCCTTTGACCTGAACCGGACCACGCAACTGGCATGGGACCAGCTCAGTGGCCCAAACAGCAGCATCCAGTGGAGCATTGTCAACATGGACACCGGCATCACCGTGTCCACGGCAGCGCTGTCTGCGCAGGATGGAGCCGGCGCGCCCCTGCGTCTGACGCCTGGTCACTACCAACTGGTGCTGGCCTCGTCCGGACGCACGCCGAATCCGGTGCGTTTCCGGCTTCTGGACGCAGGCCAGGCCAGTCCGCTGGCTGCAGGAGATCTGCTGCCGACCGATGCCGGCCGGGCCCTGGGGGGCTCGGTGCGTCGCATCGACGTCGGGCAGGCCAGCACCCTGTCGCTCGCTCATCTGGCGTCTGCGGATGCCGGAGCGGTGAAGAACACGATTGCCAATTCGCGGGACTGGCTGGCCAGCGATGGCACGCCGGAACTCACGGACGTCACCCTGGGCGGTGGCCTTACCGGCGTCAACGATGTGCAGATGCTGCGGGTGTTCGCCGCGGCCGGTGACCAGTTGCGCTTCGCGGTCGAATCCTCGGATATTGCCCAACGTCTGCGCCTGTTCAACGCCGCTGGCCTGGAGCTGGCCAGCACGACTGGCAGCACGCTGGATTGGACGGCAGCCTCGACCGGGCTGCTGTACCTCGGCGTGAGCCATGCCGCCAATGGCAGCTACAACCCGACCCTGGTGCCGACTGATGGCAGCCCCGCGCCGGGTCACCTGCGGCTGAGCCAGACCCGCACCCTGGCCAAGCCGGCGGCAGCGGGTGACATTGCTGATGTCATTGCTGATGCCCAGGACGTCCTGATCGCCAAGGGGGCCTCCCGCCCGGTGAACATCACCATTGGTGACGGCGCCACCGGCACGCGCGATGTCGACATGTACCGGGTGGTGCTGGAGGCCGGCGAGACCTTCCGGCTGACCACGCCCAACGGCAGCTTCGACGGCTTTGCGCGCATCTTCGATGCCAACGGAACTGCCCTGAGCGCGGCCAACGACACTCCCTTGGCCTATATGGTGGCGACGACGGGTGTCTACTACGTGGGATTCAGTGGCAATCCCAACACGGGCTACTCCGCCAACACGGGCGGAAGCGGCTCGGCAGGGGCAACAGGGGTCATGCAGGTCACGTTCACGCGCGAGCCCGGCACCAGCACGCCGCCCGCGGAGCAATGGGTGGTCACGGACAGGCAAGGAATTCTGGTCGGTTCCGGAAGCCTGGACCAGGGCAGCGTGGCCAGCGTCGATCTGAACAGCGCCGGCAGCTACTACCTTTGGACGAATCCCGCCCTGGGCAATGGCAGCCGCCGAGGCGACTTGCGCGTGGGGCTGTGGTCGACGACCAGCGTAGTTCCCGTGGCCTTGAACCCGAGCGCTTCCACGGAGTTTTCTGGCAACCTGGAGCAAAGCGGCCAGCCCCTGACCTTTGCGCTGACCTTCCCGAGTGCCGGGGCCTGGATGCTTGAGCCCACGCAGGTCCCGGCAGGCACGCAGTGGCGGTTGGTCGGCCCTTACGGTACGGGCCCCTGGACGGATGCCACGACGAATCCCGCCAGCACCAGCCCCCTCTTCTTCGGAGCTGCGACGTATCGCCTGGAAATCCGCACGCAGAGCACGGCGCTGGGAACGGTCGCCTTCCGTGCTGTCGGGCTGGAGTCGGCCCTCGAGCTGAACAGCGCCGAGCCGTGTGCGCTGCCCGATCTGGCAGTGGGCGGGACCGCGCTGTACAAGCTGGCATCGGCCCCCAAGGATGCTTTCGCTGGCGCTTTCTCGGCCGCGACAGCCGATTTTCTTGTCCGCGCCTACGATGCCTATGGCCAGAATCTGCCGCTCGATGGCAGCGGCGGCTTTGCGCAGCGCGGGGCGACGGGGCCGGTCTATGTGCGTCTGGTGCGCATCGCCCGCAGCACCGACGCCGCCCTGACCTACACCCTGACGCGCACGCCGGCCGTGCCGCCTGTGGTGGCGCCCGCCATGAGCATCACGCTGGGCACCGAAGTCAATGACAGCAATGCCGGTGTCAGCACGCCGACCTATTCATTCACGATGGGGACTGAGGGTTGGGTCGCGCTCGAGTGGCAGGAAGGCAGCTGGACCACCTGGCGCTTGACCGGGCCGCGCGGTGTCGTAGCCAACGAAGCGATCCGCGAGTCCATCAGTGGCGGCAGCTGGAACGTACCGGTCCGCTGGGTGCCTCCAGGCACGTATACGCTGCAGCTCAGCGGAGGTACCGGGAAGGCCCGCTTCACGGTGCGTACGGGGGCGACGGCCGCGTCCATCACCACCAATTCCCTGGTGACCCGGAACCTGGACAGCCTCGATGCCTACGAGTTGTTCGACATCGAACTGAGCGCCGCGAACAACAACTACCTGCGCCGCGCCACCTTGACAGACAGCGGCTTCTATTACCGGCTGTATGACGCGGGCGGCGCCTTGAAGAACCAGGGCACGCTGTCCAGCTTCACGCCGATTCTCCTGTCGGTCCCCCGGGATGGCCACTACCTGCTGGCGCTCGCTCGCAATGCGCAGGGTTCGATGAGCGGTCCGTCGGTGCGGTTCGATGTGGCCACGACACCAGCTGCACCGATGCCACTGCCCGCCGGAGGCCTGATCAGCGGTTCTTTCATCCGGGCCTACGACTCGATCGCATACACCTTTTCCCTGCAGGAGAGCTCCCATCTGGTGCTGGACCAGAAGGCGGGTAACAGCGGGGTCTACAAGCTGCAGAATGCGGCGGGTGTAGAGGTCCAGCCCTTGTCGCAGTCTGGTATTCCCTCATGGGGGCTGGAGGCGGGGCGCTACAAGCTGATCGTCAACGGCCCGCCCTATTTCGCCGATCCAAGCAGCGTCTACAGCTTCCGCACCCAGGTCAGCGTACGCAACGATTCGCGTGTGCTGGGCTTCACCGACCCGACCCCATTGACCCTCAGCGGCGGCACGGCAGACGCCGTGCTGCAGGCCGACCTGGAAGCAGGACTGAGCTATCTGATGATGCCTGCGGCACCTCTGGTGTCCGGCGCCAGCCTGCGGATTCGGGTGTTCGATCCCAATGGTGACCTGGTGTCCACCGTGGCCGAAGGACAGCGCTTCACCCCCACGATATCCGGTGGCTACCGCTTCATGATTGGCGGCAGCAATGGCGGTGCTGGCTTGACTGGGACCTATGGGCTCAAGCTGGTCAAGGGCGCCCTCACGACGCCCCCCCTGGCCATGGGCTCCGACATCGTCGACTCGCTCAGCCGCACCCTGGACGAGTCGCGCTACCGCTTCACCGTTGCCGACGCCACGCGCTTTGCGCTTTCCGTATCAGGGGAGGGTGTGCAGGCGCGCCTGGTGCGTGTGGACACCGGCGCGACGGTGCTGACCTCTGCCAATCTATCCACGACCCGCCTGATGCAACTGCAGGAGCTGTTGCCTGGCACCTATGAGTGGCGATTCCAGAGCCTGAAGGATGGCGCTGCGGCCTATCGCCTTCGCATGGACGACGTCAGTGCGCTGCAGCAGCTGAGCCTCTCGACGCCGGCTGTTGCCTCGGTGCCTCGCTCGCATTGGGCCAATGCCTGGGCTTATGAAGGCACGCAAGGCGAGCGACTGACCCTGGATCCTCGTGTGCCCAGCGGTGGCAAGGGCTACTGGCAGCTGATCGGGCCCAATGGTTCGACGGTGGTTTCCGGCACACAGACCGGGATGACGGACGCGATGCAGCGCCTGGTGCTGCCTGAGACGGGTCGCTATGTGCTCTTCATGTACGGCGATGTCAACGACGCCAACGCGCGGCAGTCGTCCTTCCTGGTGCGCCGGTACGCCGAGCCTGTCATCCCCATGGAGATCGGCAAGAAAGTCAACGGCACGATTGCGCAGCCGGGGGACATGCCCCAGTACAGCTTCACGCTGGACCGGGACACCACCCTGGCGCTGAGCGCCACCGGCGGTGCGATCGGCCTGGAGGTCTGGGGCGATTCGGGATACGCCGGCGGCATCAACCTGGGCTGGTCACCCGAGGGCCTTACCGTGATGCGCCTGCGCGCCGGGGCCTATGTGCTCAAGGCCAAGGCCGAGGTCAGCGTGACGGCCAGTTTTGCCTTCCAGTGGCAGGACCTGGAGAAGGACGCTGTACCCCACGGGGCTGCGACGGACTTTGATGTCGAGCTGCCACCCGGCAAACAATACGCCGTGCACGCACTCGATGTGATCGGCTCAGAGCGCTACAGCCTGAGCCTGGCCGGCATCGGGGCAGGCATTGGCGCCGTGGACTATCGCGTGGTGTCGACAGACGGCTACTCGCTGGCGTCCGGAAGCTCGCCTGGCGCGGCGTCCACCTGGCGGGCCAACCGCAGCGGCCGTGTCTACCTGCTGCTGAACACGCGGGTGCCTTCGGCCGAGTCCAGCCACGCCCAGGTCAAGGTTCGGCAGGCCGTGGTCACAACCAAGGCCCTGGTCTGGGACACCCCCTTGACGGAGACGCTGAACAGCAGTGTCGACCTTGTCGAGTACACCTTCACTCTCGATGCGCCTAGCCTGGTCGACTTCTCGCGTATTTCCGTGACCGATGGTGGTGCAGGTTTCTATGTTCTGACGGAGGCGGGCAAAGCTGTCGTCAATGAACTCGCCGACAGCAGCTTCGGCCCCCATTTGCTCAAAGCGGGCCGGTACAAGGTCAGCCTGTCAGGCAACGCTTCTGGCGTTCCCGCCGAGCTGAGCTTTTCCGTCAGCAAGGTGCCCGCCGACCGACAGTTGGGCAGGCAGGCGGGTCTGGCGCGTACTCTCGCCGCACCTGCCGGCATGGCCACAGAGCAGGTCTGGAGCATGGAGGCCGCACCAGGCGACACCCTGACGCTATCGGCCTCCCATTGGCCGGGGGCAGGGGAGGTCCAGATTCTGGTACCGGGCAGCATCTGGAAGCCTACAAGGTGGGTGAGCTGGACGCCGACGTCTGAACCTACCTTTTCCTCGGACGGTCTGTATTTCGGCGGGCTTTTCCTGATCCGCGTGCTGCGTCCCGCACAGGCGGACGTCGCAGACAACAGTTTTGCGCTGCAAGCCACCGTGGCCGGCGGCATGGTGGCTGCACCACTGGCGAGCACCACCTCAGCTCGCGGAACCGTCTATGGCGACGACGAGCGTCGCTATGGATTCACGGTGACCGAGCCTGGGCTCTGGTATCTGGATTCGAAGTACGGCGAGGAAACCGGCGGCTGGCGCGCCTTCGGGTCGAACGTTACCGTGCGCGATGAACGTGGTGTGGTCCTGTCGGATGACTGGCAGCAGCCTATGCTCCTGAAGGCTGGCAAATACACAGTGAGCATCGTTAACGGGGATTTCGATTTCGTCTGGCGACGTCTGGACAACATCGCACCCATGACCCTTGGCCAGACGGTAAAGCAGGCCCCAGGAGCGAGCCGCTTGGGCTACTTCTACCGCGTCGACGCCAAGGCCGGTGATGACTTGGTGTTCAACCTGACAGGCGTCGACCCCCGCACCATGTTGATGTCGCTGTACAACGGCTACGGTCAGCAACTGAAGCGTTGGGGGGGCGAGTTCGAGTCACCGAGTTCAGGCTGGCTGGCCAGGGACGACGGACCGCTCTACCTGGTGGTTGACTGGGCCTCCAATGGCAGCGAAACCGCCTTCAACGACCACTCCGTCACCGTCAGCAAGCGCACGCCGCCCCCCTCCAGCGCCCTGGTGCTGGGGCAGACCGTCAGCGGCAGCCTTGACGCGAGCACGAAGGAGCGCAACTACACCTTCACGCTCAGCGATGCCAGCACCGTTCAGTTCGACCGCCTCAATACCGGCGTGGGTGACGGGCTGATCTGGTCCCTCTCGGGGCCCGGCGGCGAGATCGTCACGGACAGTCCGCTGACGTCCGGCAGCAATACGCCGGCCATGTCCACCCTCAACCTGGCTGCAGGCGCCTACACCCTGTCGGTGAAGAACCGCGCGGGGCTCAGCGCCAGCTACGCCTTCCGCCTGCTGGACCAAGCCGCCAGCACGCTGCTGAGCAATGGGCAGGTGGTCCCGGGCCAGCTGCTGCCCAGTGGCGAGATGCAGGCCTACAGCATCGACGTCGCCGCCGGGGACCGGCTGTTCGTGGATTTCCGCACCCTGACCTCGCAGCAATCCATCTACGACAGCACGCTGAAGAAGAACCGGCCGAACTACACGGCCGGCATCCGCATCGTCGACCCCTATGGGCGTGACGTGAGCAGCAAGGACATTGCCGACACGGAGCTGGTGGCCACGGTGGGTGGGCGCTACACCATCCTGCTGGACAACTACCTGGCCTACAACGTGGCCGTGGACTACGAGCTGGCGGTCTACGTCAACAAGCCGGACACCCCCAAGGTCATTGACGTCGGCGGCGTGAGCTCCATGGACCTGCAGGTGCGGGACGTGGCCGTGAGGGCGGCCGGGGCGGGCGAGTCCGTCCGCTCGGGCGGCCTGGTCACGGTATCCTGGACCACGTTCAACAAGGGCAGCCAGGCGACCAAGGGCGACTTCGTCGACCGGGTGAGCATCCGCCGTGCGGGCACGGGTGAACTGATTGCACAGGTGACGGTGCCCTATGTGGAGTCCGCGCCTGGCAATGGCGCCCTGCTGCCGCTGCAGCAGCTGCCGCGCCAGGCGGACCTCCGCCTGCCGGACGGTCCCGACGGCGTTGGTGAATTCGTGGTGACGGTGGAGACCGATGCCATGAACTCGCAAATCGAGAGTGGCAGTGCCGAGTTCAACAATCGCGCAAAGGCTAACTTTTCAAGTGAGCTTGCCAACTACGCCAATCTGGTGGCCGAGTCGCTGGGCATCACACCTGGCGACAGCTGGTCTGCCGGTCAGGCCGTGCGGGTCGAATGGGCTACGCGAAACACCGGCAACAAGGCGGCCACCGGCAGCTGGAGCGAACGCATCGAACTGGTCAACCAGACCACCGGCATCGTGGTGGCCAGCCTGACCCAGGCCGTCGTCGACCAGCATATTGACGCCGGGATCTCCGCCGCCCGCAGCATCAGCTTCAACTGGCCGAATGGCCTCAATGCCATCGGCGTCTTCCGTCTCAGCGTGACGGTGGACACCTTGTCCGAAGTGAGCGAGTTCGGCGCTGGCGGCGCCCTGGAGGCGGACAACACGCAAACCCGCACGCTCAGCGTAGGCCCCGATCTGGTGGTTCGCAATGTCGGCCTGGTCCGCTCGGACCTGCAGTCTGGCGATGAGGTCACCCTGCTCTGGGACGACGTCAATGAGGGCAGCGTGGCGACGCCATCGGCGTACCAGGACCGCGTGGTGGTGCGCCGTCGCAACGGTGATGGATCCGCCGGCCCCGTGCTGGTGGACACGCTGGTTTCCTTCGCCGGGGATGCGGCGGCACCGTTGATGGCAGGTGAAGCTCGCCGACGGCTGTTGAAGTTCACGCTGCCAGACGGCGTGCAGGGCAGCGGCACTTATGACGTCACCATCACCGCGGACAGCTCGGTCAGCACGACCGGCATTCTGTTCGAGGTCAATGCAGGCGGCACGGCAGAGACCAACAACAGTGCCGACAGCAACTTCAACGTGGCGCTGCGCCCGTATGCCGATCTGAAGCCCATCTCGCTGCAGGTGCCGGCCGCCGTCGATTCCGGCGCCTTGACCCGTGTCGAATGGACCGTCCAGAACCAAGGGCCGGTGGCTGCCCAGGCCACGGGTGGCCTGTGGGTGGATCGCATCGTGCTGACCGCGGACGGCACCGTTGGCAACCGGGACGACGTGATCCTTGCCAACGTGGTGCGAACCCAATCGCTTGCAGCGGGCGGGGACTACACAGCCTTTGCCAATGTGCGGATCCCGACACGTCTGCAAGGCAACTACCGCATCGCCGTGATCTGCGACGCGGGCGCTGCGGTGAGGGAGCCTGACACGCGTGCGGACAACATCCTCATCTCCGATGCGCTTGCCATCCGCCAGACCTATGTAGATCTGGTGCCTACGGTCTCCCCGCCGGCCGGTCCCTTCCTGGCCAACCGCAATGTCACGATCGCCTGGAGGGTCGACAACCAGGGTACCGCGGCGACGGACCGCAGCAACTGGACGGACAAGATCTACCTGTCCCGGACGCCCAGTCTGGACGCCAGCGCTGTTGAACTGGGATCGGTGACCCATGTCGGCGGCCTGGAGACCTCGACCGGCTACGACGCCAGCATGAGCGTGCGTCTCCCGGCTGGCCTGACTGGCGCTGTGTACTTCATCGTCAAGACAGACGTGTACGGCGTGCTTTCGGAGCCGGGTCATCTGGGGAACAACACGGCCTCGACGGCCTCGTCCTTCGAGGTGCTGCCGGAGCCCCGCTCGAACCTGGTGATCCAGAATCTCAGCACCCCGGCCGTGTGGCGGGTGGGTGAGTCCCAGCGCTTGAGTTTTGATGTCGTCAACGTCGGCAACGATGTGGCGAGCAGCTACTTCACGGAGCAGGTGCGGCTGGTGAATGTGGCCCGGCCGGACTACTTCCTGGAAGTTGGCCGCCAGAGCTGGGCGGGTACGCTCGCCGTTGGTGAGCGCTACACCCGGTCAGTGGACGTCCTGGTCCCTTCGCTGCCATCTGGCAACTGGCGTCTGGAGGTGTTGGCCGATCCCTCCAATGTGGTGAGCGAGACCGATGAGTCCGACAACACCAGCAGCGCACTGGTCCAGGTGGCCTTCCCGGATCTGGTGGTCGACTCGATCCAGACGACGGGTGTTCTGCGCGGCGGCGAGACCTTGAAGGTGAGCTGGCTGACGCGCAACCAAGGCACGGCTGACGCCCGCATGGTGCGGGACGTGGTCTACCTGTCCTCAGACGGTACGCTGGGCACCAAGTTGGCCGAAGTCGTGCACGCCGAAGTGTTGGCGAGTGCTGAGCTGCGCTCGGAGATCGGCTTCACACTGCCGATCTCCGCCTCCGGTAGTTTCCGCCTCATCGTCGTCACCGACAGCAGTGGCGCCAACAACGAGTCTGAGCTCGGCGAGGCCAACAACCAGCAGGCCCTGTCGCTGCCCATCGCGGCGGACCCTGCCGCTGATCTGTTCGTATCGAGCGTCAACGCGCCTTCGCGCACCGTCGGCGACCCGGCCTCCCTCAAGGTCACCTGGACCGTGACCAATATGGGCAACGGCCAAGGCCGCACCACGTCCTGGACTGACCGCGTGGTCTATTCCACCGACGACGTCTACGGCAACGGCGACGACATCCTGCTGGGCTCCGTGGTCCACGACGGCCCCCTGCTGGACGGCGATCACTACGATGCCGAGCTCACCGTGCAACTGGCCGCCGGCCTCACCCGCCGCGGCAAGGTGCTGGTCCGCACCGATGCAGGTGACGCCGTCTGGGAACGCGGGCAGGAAACCAACAACGTCGGTGCAAGTGACACCGTCGACGTCATGCCCATTGCCTATGCCGACCTGCGGGTGGAGTCCGTCTCCGCACCGCCCACGGCCTTCAGCGGCACACCCTTCAGCGTCAGCTGGACCGTGGCCAACCGCGGCATCGGCATCACCAATGTGAGCAGCTGGAATGACAGCGTCTGGTTGTCCACGAACCCGGACGGCACGGGATCGCGCGTGAACCTCGGCAGCGCCAGCATCCTCGGTGCGCTGGGCGTCAACGGCTCCTACACGCGCGAGCTGCAGTTCATGCTGCCGCAGGGTCTGTCGGGCACCTACTACGTCAACGTCAGCACGGGCGGTCCCTTCGAGTTCGTCTACGCCAACAACAACGCGGGCAGCTCGGCTTCCATGGCCGTGCAGCTGTCGCCGTCTCCTGACCTGCTGGTGGAGTCGGTCGTGGTGCCGGCCACCGCCCAGGAAGGCAGCCTGATCGAGGTCAGCTGGACGGTGCGGAACCAGGGCTCGGCTTCGGCCTCCGGCAGCTGGATCGACAAGGTCGAACTGGTGCCTGTCAATGGCGGCAGCGCCATCGTCCTGGGCAGCTTCGCCTTTGACCGCGGCCTGGAATCCGGTATCCAGTACACCCGCACCGAGCAACTGCGCCTGCCGGCCAGGATCGAGGGCGGCTACCGCCTGCGGGTCACGACCAACGCGGCAGCCAGCCTGTACGAGCACGGCGCCGCGGCAGGCAACAACGTCAAGACCTCGGACACCGACCTGGTGGTGAGCCTGCTGGCCAGGCCAGATCTGCAGGTCACCCTCGTGACGCCGCCCGATTCGGCGGTGGCCGGCGGCACCGCCGGCCTGAGCTTCACCGTGAAGAATGCCGGCTCGGTGCCCACGACGGGGCGCTGGACCGACTACGTCTACCTGTCGGTGGATGGCACGATCTCCGGTGACGACATCCTGCTTGCCCGCGTGCCCAGCGGCGCTGCGCTGAACCCGGGGGAGAGCTACACGACCAATATCGCCTCGGTGGACATCCCCATCCGCCTGCGTGGCGATGCCTACTTCATCGTGGCCGCCGATGGCTATGCCAATGTCGACGAATACCCCAGCGAGGGCAATAACGTCAACAAGGCACGCTTCACGGTGACGCCTGTGCCCTTTGCCGACTTGGTCACCTCCAACGTGGTGGCGCCCGACCAGGCCGTGCGCGGTGGCACCATCCAGGTCGACTACAAGGTCAGCAACCGCGGCAACGCCACCACCCGTGGCGACAGAAGCTCCGTCGACAAGTGGACGGATTCCATCTGGCTCGCGCGTGACCGCACCCGTCCGTCCTTGAGCAAGGGCGACATCAAGCTCATCGACATCGTCCACAGCGGGCATCTGGCGCCGGAAGCGGACTATCTGGGCAGCCAGCAGGTCACCATTCCCGACGATATCCGGACGGGCCAGTACTACCTGACCGTCTGGAGCGACACCTACGACGTCATCCTGGAGGACACCCTGGCTTCGAACGTCAACCCTGACGATCCTGGTCGAATTGACAATAACAACTACAAGGCGCGTCCCATCGGCGTGCTGGGCGTCACCCCGCCCGACCTGACCGTGACGGAGGTTGTGGCGCCGCCCGTGGACGACGCCTCCACCGACTACAGCTTCAGCTACACGGTGCAGAACCGCGGCGACGCCTTCACCGGCAACTGGACAGACACCGTCTGGCTGGCCGACAACGCAGACCTCTCCAGGGCCACGGTCAAGTGGCGCCTGGGCAGCTATGCCCAGAAACGCACCTTGGGTCAGTACGAGAGCTACACGCTGAGCCAGACGCTGATGCTCAACCCGGCCGCCGCCGGGCTGGTGCTTGTCGTGCAGACGGACAGCTGGGGCTCCGTCCAGGAACTCGCCGAGGGCAACAATTCGCTCTCGGCGGCCTCCGTCGTGAGCAATGCGCCGGCCGACCTGCGCGTGACGGCCGTAGAGGTGCCGCCCACCAGCGATTCCGGTGAGCCCATCACCGTGCGCTGGACCGTCACCAACGAAGGGGCGCCGGTCTGGGCTGGCACCAAGACCTGGATGGACCGCGTCTTCGTCAGCACCGATCCCGTGCTGGACCCCAACCGTGCGCGCTGGCTCGGCGACGTGCTGCACAGCAATGCGGAAGGCTTGGCCACCGGCGGCCGCTACTCGGCGTCAGGTACCTTCAGCCTGCCTCCGGGCATCAGCGGCAAGTACTACGTCTTCGTGCTGACCGACGCGAGCCCGACAGCCCGCAACTACGACGAAACGCCGCGCCCTGTCCTCATGCCTGAGGTCGATCTCGGCCTGCTGGACAACGATAACGCGCGCGACCGCTACTACCCCGGTACCGCCTTCGAGAGCCGCAACGACAACAACATCGGCCGTGGCAGCCTGGACGTGGCCTACCGCGAGCCGGACCTGCAGGTGGGCGAGATCAGCGTCTCCAACCCTCATCCGCAATCCGGTGACACCCTCACGGTCACCTGGACGGTGACCAACATGGGCACCCGTGCCACGCGCCAGATGAGCTGGTTCGACGGCCTGTACCTGTCCCGGGATTCCAGCCTGGATGGCACGGACCTGCCGCTGCCGGAACGCGGCGACGGTGTGGATCCCAACCTGCGCGTGGTGCTCACCACCATAAAGGGCATGGACGGCAAGCCCAAGTTCCTGGAGCCAGGCGAGTCCTATACGCGCAGCGCGACCGTCACCTTGCCCTCTTCCTTCGGCGGTGACTTCAAGCTCATCGTCAAGGCCGACACCGGGACCTACAAGAACGTGGACGACAGCTACGTCGTCAGCTCCATTCGCGAAGGCCTGGCCACCGTCAAGCAGTATTCGGCGGCAGGGCGCGTCGGTGAGTTCCAGGACGAAGGCAACAACACCGGGTGGCTGGCCTTGCCCGTCACGCGGGCCGACGCGCCAGACCTGCAAGTCACCCGCGTCAGCATCCCCGAGCGAGTGCTGGGCGGGCAGACCTTCTCGGTCGAGTACCGCGTGGACAACCTGGGCGGCCGCACGCCGGCCGACCAAGGCACGTGGAATGACATGGTCTTCCTGTCGAAGGACCGCTTCCTCGACACCAGCAAGGACCGCTACCTCGGCTATGTGACCCATACCGGGGGCTTGGCCGCCGACGCGGGCTACAGCGGCAAACTCGACTTCACCGCGCCGCGCGACCTGTCCGGGGCGTACTACGTCTTTGTGGTGACGGACCCCGCCAACACCTGGGGCACGCGCGCCTCGGGAGCCGTCCTTGAATTCGGCAAGGATGGGAACAATGCGAGCGCCGCCCTGCAGCCCCTGCTGATCGAGACGCCGCCCCCGGCCGACCTGCAGGTCGGCGAGGTGATCGTGCCGCCCAGCGCGCAGGTCGGTGATGAGGTGACCCTCCAGTTCACCGTCCGCAATGTCTCCGACAACACGGCCTATGGCCGCTGGACGGATGCCCTGTACCTGTCCTCCGACAACGGCTGGGACCTGGGTGACACGCTGCTCGGCAAGGTCGACCATGTGGGCGACCTGGCGGGCAATGGCAGCTACACGGGGAGCCTCAAGGTCAGGCTGCCGGCGATGAAGGACGGGACCTGGCGCGTCATCGTCAGGCCCGACCTCTACAACGAGGTTTACGAAGGGCCCATCACCTACACGGCTACCGGGCTGAACATCGCCCCGGGCGAGGCCAACAACCGCACGGCGAGCGCTGCATCCATCCATGTGGAGGTGCCGGTGCTGCGTGTGGGCGCCCCGCTGTCCACCTCGCTGAGCACGGATGAGGTGAAGGTCTACCGCATCGATGTCGCGGCGGGCGAGACGCTCCGCGTGAAGCTCGATTCGCGGGCCGATGTCGGCGCCAACGAGCTGTACCTGCGCTGGGGCGACATCCCCACGGGCACCAGCTTTGATGCGGCCTACACCAACCCGGTCTCGCCGGACCAGGAGGTGCTGATTCCCAGCACCCAGGCCGGCAGCTACTACGTGCTGGTGCGTTCGCGCCAGTCCGCAGCAGGCACGCCCGTCACCCTGCGCGCTGAGCTCATGCCCCTGGCCATCACCAAGGTCACGCCTGATCGTGGCGGCGTGGGCGACGATGCGCACCGCTGGGTCAGCTTCGATATCTACGGTGCCCGCTTCGCGGCGGGCGCCCTGGTCAAACTCGCACGGCCCGGCGTGGCCGAGATCGAGCCCGAGCGCTGGCAAGTGCTTGACGCCACGCACATCCGTGCCGTGTTTGACCTGCGCCATGCGCCCTTGGGCCTCTACGACGTGGTGGTCACCAATCCCGACGGTCAGAAGGTGGTCGACGCCCAGCACTACCTGATCGAACGCGCCATCCAGGACGACGTGACCATAGGCATTGGCGGCGCCAACACCCTGAACCCCGGCGAGAGCTCGATCTACAGCTTCACGCTGCAGAGCCTGACCAATGTCGACACCCCTTATGTGAAGTTCAGCGTCGGCGCCTCCAACAACGGCTATAGCAAGGACGTGCTGGGTGGCCTGAACCTGCCCTATCTCGTCTTCGCCTCCAATGTGGGCGGCACGCCGCGCGGCGCGGTGGCAGGCTCCGCACCGGCCAACACTCAGCAGTACGGCGGCACGCCCACGCAGGCGCTGAACCGCCGTGACGTGCCCTGGGCCTCGCTGGATGGCACGGTCAACAGCCATGGCATCAACCTCGCGCCGGGCTATGCCTTCGACCTCAGCGGCGGCGGCAGCGTCGACATGAGCTTTGCGGTCGCCACCTATCCCGGCCTGGCCGAATGGATGGCCTACGACTTCGAGGGCCTGCGGGCCAAGCTCTACGCCATCCGTCCGGAATGGAAGGAGCAGGGCCTGCTGGACGGTGGCATCGCCAGCCTGGACAAGATCGCGCCGGGCCTGACCGCCAAGTTCCTCTCGCCCGATCCGGATACGCACCTGTCCTCGATCGAGCAACTGGCCATGCCCTTCCGCTTCGACACGGTGGGCGCGGCCACGCCACTGACGCGCGACGAATTCATTGCCGACCAGTCCCGCTACGCGCGGCAGTTGCGCACAGCCATCCTGGCCGACGCCAGCGCCCCGAACGCCCTGCAGACGCTGGCGGCTGACGAGGCCCAGTGGGTCCGCGGCTGGCTGGCCGCGCTGGAGGCCTCCGGCCTGCTGCGCCCGGTCGACCAGGCGCCGCCCATCAGCCAGAGCACGCCTGTGCTGAGCCTCAACGCCACCCTGGCCACGGGCATCCTGATGTCCAAGGCCGGCGACAGCTACCGTACCCAGGCGGACATCCTGGGCTTCTTCGCCAAGGTCCAGCAGTGGTACGGCGACACGGCACGCTACGCCGGTGACGAGAAGGCCGCGACGCCCGAACTCGACTACATGGAGGAGCGCGAGAACGCGCATGGCGACATCGTCAAGGTGCCGGTCTACAAGTCCCCGCAGGCCGGCGACTACCGCGTCGATGCTGCCGCGAGCACGCATTTCATCAACTTCCGGACCTTCGTGGGCAACCGTGCCGAGCTGGAGTACCTGCGCCACATCGGCCTGCTGGATGCCGACTTCCAGCCCGTGGGCCCCCAGGCCCTCAATCTGACGCAGTACCTGCAGCAAGCCGCCGTCGCCAACAGCGACGCGGCGGTCACGGTCAAGGGCCCGCAAGCCCTGCCTGGCGTGGACGGCAAGGGCTATGTGCCCGCGAACTACGCGTTGCCCTACACCATCAATGCCAGCAATCCGTCACAGGGACCGGTGGGCCAGCTGCGCATCGTGACCCAGATCGACGAAGACCTGGACATCCGCAGCCTGCGCCTGGGCGACATGAAGGTCGGCGACATCAACGTCCATCTGCCCACCAGCAAGGCCGTCTTCCAGGGTGACTTCGATTTCACGGGCAGCAAGGGCTATGTGCTGCGCGTGAGCGCCGGCATCGATGCCGAGACCCGCATCGCGACCTGGCTGATCCAGGCCATCGACGCGGACACCGGTGAGGTGCTGCACGACGCGCTGCGCGGCCTGCTGGCGCCGGACGCCAAGAACCCCAATGCGCAGAAGGCCAGCGTCAGCTACACCGTCCAGGCCCTGGATCGCGCTGTCAGCGGTGCGGCCATCACGGCCCAGGCGCGCGCGGTCTTTGACGCGCTGCCACCACAGGAGAGCGCCCAGCAGGCCTGGTCGCTGGACGCCAGCGCGCCGGTCACCACCGTGCGCGCCGGATTCGCCGGCAATGACGGCCAGGGTGCACCGACCTACGACGTGCGCTGGGAGGCCGTGGACGATGCCAGCGGCGTCAAGCATGTGACGGTCTACGTGGCCGAGGACGGCGGGGACTTCCGCATCTGGAAGAAGCAGGTGGTCGGCGCCAGCGGCGCGGCCCTGTTCACCGGCGTGGCTGGCCGGCATTACGAATTCATGGCCGTGGCCACGGACATCGCCGGCAATCGCGAGGCGGCCAATGTGGCCAATGCCGTGCTGCCTGATGACGGCAGCCAGCAGGCGGCCCAGAACGCGCTCGGCCAGATCGAGCAGGTTCAGGGCTCGGCCACGCTGCCGGCCGCGACACCCGACCGCAGCTATGCCAGCAACACGCTGTTCCAGCAGGCGAGTCTGGCCTTGCCCGGCTTCGTCGCGACGGCGCAGCCTGCCGACTTCCAGTCGGTGCTGGCGCCGCTGGCACTGCGTGGCTTTGCCAGCGGCTTCCAGAGCAGCAGCGCGGACATTGGCGTCCAGGCCCTGGTGGAACTGCCGGACGGCAGCATCCTGGCCAGCGCCGGCAGCCAGCGCAACCAGGTCTTCCGCTTCGACAAGAAGGGCGGCCGCAGCGTCACGCCGCAGTTCGAGCTCGACAGCCCTGTGCTGGACATGACGCTGGACCTGCACGGCCAGCTCTGGGTCATGACGGGCTCCGAGCTGCTGCAACTCGATGCAGGGACCGGTGCCGTGCTTTCGCGCACCCGCGGCGCCAGCGGCGATCCGCTGACCCAGGCCCTGACCCTTGATCCGGCCAGCGGGCTCTTCTACCTGAGCTCCGGCAATGGTGTGGAAACCTACAACCCGGCCACGGGCGCCTGGACCCACTTCTCCAACACCCGTGTCACCGATCTGGCCTTCGGTCCGGACGGCCGTCTGTGGGGCGTGAAGTCCAATGGCACCCTGGTCAACAGCGGTGCTGAGGGCAGCCACACGGACATCATCAGCTTCCCCATGTCCGGCAAGACCAAGGGCCGGGCCGAGCTGGAGTTCACCGTGGCGGGCGCGGTGCAGAGCATCGCCTTCGGTCGCGCTGGCTCGCCGCTGGCCGGCCTGCTGCTGGCCTCGACCTCGACGGCGCAGCGGCCAGTGCTGGGTACCAGCGAGGCGCCGCACAGCAGCAGCCTCTGGGCCATCGAGCTGCAAAGCCGTCGCCAGCTGCAACTGGCCAGCGGCGGCACGCGCGAGCAGGCCCTGCTGACCACGGCCGATGGCCGCGTGCTCGTGGGTCAGACCACGCGCATCGACGAGATTGCGCCGCTCAAGGCGCCGGCCGTGCTGGCCAGCAGCGTGCCGGATGGCAGCGTGCTGCCCCTGCCACTGAACCAGGTCTCCATCGTCTTCGACCAGGACATGTGGCTGGGCGAGGGCGGTGACGGCTCCGAGCCCGGCTCCGTGCTCAATGTCGCCAACTACGTGCTCAAGGCTACCGGCAGCAGCAGCGGCCTGACGCTCAACCCCAGTGCCGTGCGCTGGGATGCTGCCAGCCACACGGCCATCCTGACCTTGCCGGGCCTGTCAGCAGGCGGCTGGGAGCTGGACGTGGGGCAGCGCATCCTGAACGCGGCCGGCGTGCCCCTGAGTGCGGTCTATGTGTCGACCTTCACGGCCGTGCTGGACATGAGCACGATGCTGCGCATCGACTTCAGCAACACCCGGGCCGACCGCGCCACTGGCGCGGTGAGCTACGACGTCAGCATCACCAATATCGGTGCCGATGACGTGCGCGGCCCGATGACCCTGCTGCTGGATCCCGGCCGCTACTTCAGCGGCCAGATCAGCGGGGCCGGCAGCCTCGCGGGGGATCAGTCCGCCCTGTGGGTCATCGACCTCACCGCTGCGCTCGCCACCCAGGGCGGCAAGCTGGTCGTGGGCGCCACCCTGGCGGATCAGACCGTCAGCGTGCGTCCCGCGAGCTACTTCGGTACCGGCGTCAGCGGCCTGGCCAAGTTCAACCTGGGCCATGGCGTCTATGCCGTGCCCTACCAGAACACGCCGCCCACCCTCGCCAATGCAGATGCTAACGATGCAACGGGTGTGTCTCTGGCTGCCGCCACCGTCGGCCAGGCCTACGCCGCCCAGCTGCAGGCCGTCGATGCCGACGGCACCGCCTTCTTCTGGCAGATCGTCGACGGGCCTGCGGGCCTCACGCTGACGCCGGGCGAGGTGGTCCGTCGCGAGGATGGCGCCTACACCCAGAACGCCACCCTCAGCTGGACGCCCGGTGCCTCGGCCCTCGCGAATACGGAGGTGCTGGTCCGCGTGGTCGACAGCCGTGGCGGTAGCGACCTGAAGCGCTTCAGCCTGCCCGTTGTGGGCGGCAATGCCGCGCCCATGGTCGATGCCATCAGCAACATCACGCTGACCGAAGGCCAGAGCCTCAAGCTGCCGCTGACGGCCGGCGATGCCAATGGCGATGCGCTGTCCTTCACGGTGCGCAACCTGCCGGCCGGTGCCCGCTTCAATGCGGCGACCGGCGTGCTGAGCTGGACGCCCAGCTACGACCAGGCAGGGGAGTACAAGGACATCACCGTGCTGGTCAGCGACGGCAAGACCGTCGCCCTGCGCCGCTTCAACATCAGCGTGCGGCAGGGCTATGCCAAGCCGCAGCTGGCCGCCGTGCCGGCCCAGAACCTGCGCGAGGGCGAGCGCTTCGGCCTGCAGCTCAGCGCCCAGGTGCCGGGAGGCCTGCGCCATGCCGATGGCAGCACGGTCACCCTGAGCTACAACGCCGCCTGGCTGCCCGGCGGGGCCACGCTCAACACCGAGACCGGCTGGTTCGAATGGACGCCTGGCTTTGCCCAGGCAGGCCACTTCGAGGTGCCTGTCACGGTGACGGCACGCTTTGACGCCAAGGACGGCTCGGCGCCGGTTTACACCCGCGTCGACGGCGTGCTGCGCCTGGACGTGGTCAATGCCAATGCCGCGCCAGTCTTCGACCCGGTCGAGACCTGGGCGGTGATGGAAGGCCAGTCCCTGCGCGTGAGCCTCTTCGCCTTCGATCCGGACAATCCGGCCTTCGCGCCCAAGGTCCGTCTGTCGCCCACCGGCCCGGCCGTCAACGACGGCGGCAGCGCCGTGTCCAGCGTCAAGTACACCGTGGCAGGCCTGCCGGCCGGTGCGGTGTTTGACGAGGACACCCTGGAGCTGATCTGGACGCCGGGCTACGCCCAGGCGGGCACCTACCACGTCACCGTCACCGCCAAGGACGACGGCAACGGCACCGGCGTGCCGCTGTCCAGCCAGGTGACGCTGCCCATCACGGTGCTCAACGCCAACCGCGCACCCAGCATCGGCGCCATCGCCAATGCGGTGATCGATGCCGGCACCACGCTGGACATCCCCGTGTCCGCGACGGATGCCGACGGCAATCCCATCACGCTGACGCTCAACGGCCTGCCGGCCTTCGCCAGCTTCGTCCAGGGCAGCAATGGCCAGGGTTTGATCCACTTCGCACCGCCGACTGGCCTGCGCGGCGACTACACCGTCACCGTCATCGCCAATGACAACGGCGACGGCGACGTCAACCAGACCCAGGCCCAGTCCATCAGCTTCGTGCTGACCGTGCGCAGCCTCACCATGCCGCCGCGCTTCACGCTGCCCAGCACCGTGGTGGCAGTGGCGGGCCAGGCCCTGAGCATCCCCATCCAGGTCAGCGACGCCGACCAGGACGCCCTCAACTTCATGGCCAGTGGCCTGCCTGCAGGAGCCCAACTGGTGCGCAATGCCCAGTACGGTTCCGCCACCATCACCTGGACGCCCACGGCCTCCCAGATCGGGACCCACAACGTCAGCGTGGCCGTGACCGACAGCGGCCTCCCGCCTGCGGACAACGGTACGGCCCTGGACCCCAGCTTCGTGCCGGTACCCAACACCACCGCGGTCGACCTGCGCATCGTGGTGCGATCGGCCAATGTGGCGGCCAGCCTGCTGAGCATCAGTGCTACCGGCGCCGCGCTGGACGCCGACCCGCTGGGCGGCAGCATCACCAACGTCCTTGCCGACGAAGGTGTGCCCCTGACCCTGGACCTGCTCGCCACCGACGCCGACCTGGACTTCCTGAACTGGACCGTCACCGGCCAGCCCTCGGGCATGACCCTGGAGACCCTGCCCAGCAGCGATGGCCAGGGGCGCGTGCGCCTGCGCTGGACGCCCGGCCTGTTTGCCGCGCAGTCCGGCCAGGACAGCGCCACGCCCGGCGTCTACACCCTGACGCTCACCGCCAGTGATGGCAGCGCCAGCGTGTCACGCACGCTCAAGCTGACGGTGCGCAATGTCAACCAGGCGCCCGTGATCCTGCCGCTGCCCCTGCAACTGGTGCAGGAAGGCCAGACCCTCAGTTTCCGGGTCACCGCCTATGACGCCGACGCCGACGCCGCCCGCCTTTCCCTGCTGCATGACGGCACACTGCCGGCAGGCATCCACTTCGATGCCGGCAGCGGCTACTTCGAGTGGACGCCCGATGCCGGTGTGGTGAACAACGCCGAGGGCAGCAGCAAGACCTTCACCTTCAACTTTGCCGTCTCCGACGGCAGCACGAGCGGCCTCACCCGCGCCGTGCAGGTGCGGGTGCTGGACAGCAACCGCACGCCTGAGATCTCGGCCAGCAGCCATGCCCTGGTCGTGGGCCAGAGCTTCGACCTGGCCGTGCAGAAGCGCCTGCCGGGCGAAGCCGGCCTGGCCGGGGCGCTGCAGCTCAGCGATCCGGATGGTGCCGTGCAGACGCAGGGCCTGACCGTGTCCTTCGAGCGCCTGCCCGAAGGCGCCGTCTATGACGCCGCCAACGGCCGCCTGCGCTGGACGCCCGGCCCGGGCCAGACCGGTGACTTCGTCGTCCTGGCTCGCGTGAGCGATGGCCACGGCAGCCGCATGCAGAGCTTCACCCTGCGCGTCGTGGCCAACGACGAGGCCGCCGTGAAGGCTCACTCGCCCAAGATCCTGATCAACCTCACGCCCAGCACACCGACCCTGCCGGGCCAGGCCGTGGTGGCTACCGTGCGCGCCACCAGCTTCAGCGAGATCGCCAGCCTCACCGTGCAGATGCGCGGCGCGGCCCTGGGTGGCTCGGACGCCGACGCCTGGCAGACCGTGCCCCTGGACAACACGGGCCGACTGCGCATCACGCCGACGCTGCCAGGCTTGGTCGAGCTGCGTGTGACCGCCCGCGATGCCGACGGCTTCACCGCTGTGCAGACGCAGACCGTGCGCGTGCGGGATCCCCTGGACGCTGTGGCGCCCCAGCTCGTCTGGGGCGGCGAACTGGCAGGGCAGGGCGCAGACAGCGCCCCCGTGACCCTGCGCAGCCTCGCCACCCTGCAGGCCCGCGTGGACGAAGCCCAGCTGATGGGCTGGCGCCTGGAGATCGCCCCTGCCGCTGGCGGGCAGGTGAACGAGGGTGACTGGCGAGTGCTCGGCCAGGCCGACCTGGCCCAGGACAGGCCGCAGGACCTCAGCGTTCATGGCCTCCTGCCCCTGGTCCAGCTGGACCCCGCCCGCTATGCCAACGGCGTTTATGCCCTGCGCCTGAGTGCCTGGGACCTCGCCGGCCGCGTGGCTGAACTGCAGGGCCGCGTCGTGGTCGACAGTGCGGTCAAGCAGCTGAGCCAGGCCAGCGCCGTGGATGCCAGCTTCCAGCTCGGCAGCCACCGCTTCGACCTCGCCCGCAGCCTGCCCACCCGGGCAGACCATGCCGGTGACCTGGGCAACTGGACACTGCCGGCACTGGATCTCCAGCTGAGCCACGACCAGGCCTTCCGCACCCCGCTGGGTGCCACGGCGCCCTGGAACCAGGGTGCCCGCGTCTGGCTGCAGGTGCCCGCGTTGCTGGCCGATGCCGGCAGCCCGGCCCTGGGCCAGACCCTGGCCTTCACCCTGGGCCTGCAGTCGCAGGAACTGGTGCATGCCGGCAGCAGTGCAGTGGGCACGCCGCGCAGCCTTCGTCCTGTCTTCCAACTGGCGCCCGGCGCCTCGGCCGCGCTGGCCGGATGGAGCCTGCAGGCCTTTGGCGACCACACCGCCAGCGACGGCACGCAAGCCCTGTCCGATGGCAGCCAGGTGAGCGCGGATGTCCTGCAGCAGCAGGGCCAGCGCCTCTATGACGCCATCAGCGGACTGCCCTGGGTGCCGCAGAGCTACTGGCTCACCGGCCCCGACGGCACGCGCTACAGCCTGGACGCCCAGGGCCGCGTCACCGGCGTCCGCTTTGCTGATGGCCAGGCCTGGCTGGTCAGCGACGCAGGCCTGGTGCTGGCCGGTGGCAACACCGCCCAGCGCGTGGACTTCGTCCGCAATGACCGCGGCCAGATCGAGCAGGTCAGCGGCGTGGATGCCGCCGGTGCCCAGCGCACCGTGGTCTACCGCTATGACGGCCAGGGCCGCCTGATGCTCAGCCGCGAGCTCTTCGCGGCCGGCACTGGCACCCTGATCGGCTATCACGCCGATGGCAGCGTCATCACCGACGCCATCACCGCCAACTTTGGCGCCGCCGTGGGCTGGCAAGGCAGCGTGGCCTCCGCCACCAACCACTGGACCGGCACCCTGGGCGCCAGCCCGGTGAACCTGGCCTATGTGGTCCGTGAGAGCGAACTGGCCAGTGCGGTGAAGGTGGCGGGCGCGCAAGGCGCCATTACCCTGGCCTTGACGGTCCAGGGCGCCGGCACCTTCCAACTGCTGCAGAACACCGGGGCCGCGCTGCTGGGCACCCACACGACGGGTTCGGGCACCAGCGCGCGCACCGTCTTCCTGCTGCGCACCACCCTGGCCGGCATGCAGATGCTGAGCCTGGGCCGCAGCGATGGTGGCTCCGGCGAAGTGACCGCCACGTTGAGCGTGGCCGGCGACATCAACCGCGACGGCCGCATCGACGGGCTGGACGGTGCTGCATTTGATGCGGCACTGGCTGCCGGCGATCTGGCAGCAGGGGACCTGGACGGCGACGGCCAGGTCAATGCCGCGGATCGGCAGGTGATGTATGCGAACTATGGGTGGAGGGGGAATCAGGCGCCGGTGGCGGCGGCCAGCGTCGCCACCCCGAGCTACCGCACCCACACCGACCTCGCCGTGCGCGGCCAGCTGGGTGATGTCGCGCAGGACCCTGAGGGCGACCGCCTCTACTGGCGCGTCGTCGGCGCCCTGCACGGCACGGCCGTCTTCGACGCCGATGGCCGCACCCTGGTCTTCACGCCCGAAATGGGCTTTGCGGGCCGCGCCCAGATCATGGTCCAGGCGGACGATGGCTTTGCCTCTTCAGCGCCCATCGTGCTGCAGATGGACGTGAGCGCCGCCAAGCTGCTGGCCATCCATATCAACAACCTGGAGCAACTGCGCCAGCTGCGCGCGGGCCAGAGCGTCAAGGTCCAGGCGACCGGTGACTTTGAGGATGCGACGGGTGTTGACCTGTCCGCGGCGGGGAACTACCTGACGCTGGCGGCGATGGATCTGGCGGGCTTGGGGTATGTGGGTTTGAATGCGATCAGCGTTGACGACGCGCGCGACCTGGTCCGCGGCCTCAACGGTGGCGCGTCCGGGATCGTGGTCAGCCGCACGGATTCCGAAGGTCACACCGTGCGGGCGGTGACGGCCCTCAATGTGACACCTAGCGCAGATGGCGTTGCTGGAAGCGCGGGCGGAGACGAAGAAGGCGAGGGCGATGACTACCTGGTGGTTGAGCCCGACGTCTATCCGGGCACTGTCAGCCTCCCGCCGGGCGGCCTCCGCCAGCTGAAGGTCAAGGTCAGTGACCTCGATACCGGTGTATCTACAGACGTTCATGCCACAACTGCCATCCGCTATGTCTCCAGCGACGACAGCATTGCCACTGTGAGCGGTACGGGCCTGATCACGGCGCTCAAGTCCGGTCAGGTGACGATCAGCGTGATCTACCTGGGCACGAGCCGAGACGCGCTCGGCAACGTGCGAGAGCAAGTCATCGGCCAGCAGGACATGCTGGTGCGTGTGCAAGCCGTGCAGGTCGAGGCGGCGGGCTCGTCCAGCGGCATTGCCGTGAGCGCCGCGCAAGGTGCTGTGATTGCGGCCTCCTCGGGCGAGACCGTGCTCATCGGCCCGGGGGCGCTCCAGCAGGACACCACGGTGAAGATCGAGCGCATTGACGTCGCGAACATCGATGCGACGCTGGGTCTGCCCATGCCCGCGCCAGCCGTGCTGACGGCTGTTGCGGCGTTCCGTCTGGAGATGGGTGATCAAGTAGCCAGGTCGGCCCTGCAGTTCGCATTGCCGCTGCAAGGCGGGGTGGCTTTCGCAGAGGGCGAGGAGGTGGTCTTCTTCCGCAAGGGCAAGGTGCCCATGCCGGACGGCAGCATGGCTGACACCTGGTGGCTGCTGGACAACGGCTTCATCGGCGCTGACGGCATCGCCCGCACCGCCAGCAAGCCGTATCCCACCCTCATTGAGGCCGGCGAGTATCTGGTGTGCAAGAAGTTGCCGGGCGTGGTAGCCGGAAGCTTCGAATGCTCGGCACCGCTTCAGGGGCAGATGACGCTTGCCGGCGTCACCTTCGGCCTGAGCCTGTTCCAGGACGCAATCACGTCCAGCATGATCGCGACCATTGCGTCCGGCGTGACGCATGCGACCGCCTCCCAGTACAGCTTTGGCGTGCCTCAGTTCAAGGAGGTTGACTTCATGAAAGTCACGGTCGAAGGGCGCTCGAAGCTGGTGGCCGACGTGGTGTTCCCGCCTGCGGAAACGCCGTATGGCAAGGTGGCTGCTCCCAATATCTGGATCATCCGCAATGACGGCGAGGGCAATCTTGCGATGACGGTGCAGCCAAGGGGCAAGTTCGAATACCCAACTCAGTTGATTGTTCGAGCAACGCTGTCGAATGGGCAGTACTTTGATTCCGCGCCTCAGGTCGATCCCGGTACGGGCGCTGTATCGATCAACTACCTGACGGACGTCTCGTTCGGCTTCAGCTTGCAGCATGTGCCCCTGGGCAAGATTCGCTGGAGCGTGATCCGGCAGATCGTCTGCTACGAGATGGACTCGCATGGCCGCTTGCTCAAGACCGAGCCGGTTGAGGTCTACGGTGCGGAGGCTTCGTTGCAACCTCTACCGCGCATGGCAGCGGTGCTCACGCGCACGGGTATCGAATTCGTTCGGGAAAGCGAGGGCATCAGGACAAGGGTCGGGACGACCTTGCTGGATGACCTCCACACCCTCCCGCTCGAGTCCTATCTGGCGGGGACCAAGGTTCAGCCGATTGTCTATAGCAGTGACAACACCGCTGTCTTTGTTGGAGGCAAGGGCGTGATCTGGGAAATTGACACCCAGACCTACAAGATCATCCAGACCTTTAAGCTCCCGGGTAGTGCCGCCAATATCACCAGCTTGGCGATTGAAGGGGACCTCCTCCTGGTCGGCGAAGGGACGAGATGGGGCGGCACGGGCGCTGGCGGCTATCGCTTGCTGGCGGTCCAGACGGATCCTGGCAGCAGCCACTATGGCAAGTTTGTCGACCTGAAGGGGACGGGCATCGAATCTATGCCGCTGGGCGTCTCCGGCATGGCGATCGGTCCGGACGGCCGCACCTTGGTGGTCGCTGCGCCGCTACAGAGCAATTCGCTCGGTGCGGTCGGAGACAACAAGCGCCGCGGCAATGTACTGGTGTTTGATCTCGAAACCCTGGACATGGACAGCGGTGAGATTGACGAACCCGTGTTGGCGACCTTGCCCAGCGACGGGATTTCGGGCAAGAGCCCGCAGATCGTCACCGCGACCATGTCACCCGACCGCTTCCTGGTTTCCAACGTGATGGACTACAGCCGTGGCCTCTCTACGCTGACCATCACGCGCGATGAAAAAACGGACAAGCTCAAGAGCGCATCGCTCAATGCCATCCGCATGAGCCAGGAACAGGACAGCAATGTGCTGGTCGACCGCCTGGACATCCAACGCGCCCAGAGTTCCGTGCTGGTGAACTACAAGGGCATCGAGTACGCCATCGTTGCGGACGACAACTTCAACTTCAACGACCCGTACTACAAGGCGCAGTTCGAGTCACCTTATTTCATCTACACACCTTCCGGCATGCCTGTGGCGGTGGGTGGCAGTGCAAGCGCCAAGAAGGTGGCGGTGGGTGGCAAGCTGGGCATCGTGAGAGACCCATTCGGTAAGCATGGCGAGCCCCTCTACATGGGAGCCACCTTGCCTCTGGATGGCTACGGCATTCAGAACCTCAGTCTCTCACCGGACCAAAAGGTGCTTTTGGGGCAACTCGCGGGCGGCTTCAGTGCTCGCGATATGTGGGCGCAGCAGCTGGAACACAAGAGCGGTGCCTGGAATGTAGAGAAGTTGATTCAAGCGGCGATTGATCATCCAGCAGCTGATCGTTTGAAAAAGCACATCGTGCTGCCTTCGGGCACGGAGCAGCTGATTCCGCAGATGGACGGTCAAATTCCCGCTGGAACCTATTTTGATGATGACGAGGTTGAGTCCGTCAGCATGACGGGCAATATTGGGGATGTCATCCAGGTTGACCTGATGGATTCTATTGCTCGAAAAATTCTGGGCCTGCCGGAAAAGAACAGCGCCGATTGGAGAAATATGGACGCCAGGGATTTGCTGGCGGCAGAAACAAGGATTCGGGAGCAGGAAGCTAAGTTGCGTGGGTTTTATTTGAGCCCTAATACTGAATGGGATACCTTTACGGATCCGGAAGAGTTGCGCAAGTACCCGAATGGCATGCAGCTTGTGACGGATGGTGTCGAAACAGGAGATGGCGAAAGACCGATCCCCAAGCTTGTTACGCTGAACGAAGAGGGGGGCACTAGCAACGATGAGGCCGACTTTAATCGGCGGGGTGTATTCTTTGTTACTCCAACATTGAGTGGTGCCGATCGTGCTCGACTAAGACTTGGTAAACGAATCGATGTGCCCAAGAGTGCTTTGTTTGGGTTTAGCTATGAATCTCAAGATGAGTTGGGAAATTGGGTTGAAAAGAAAGGTGTGATCAATATACTTGCCAGGGACTATGATTTCACTGGTTCTCCGGTGCTATTTGGTGATCGACCGTTAGATAATCCTGGATATTCCCAATTTAGGCTGATTTCGAAAGTCGGTGTGGGGCAGGAAAATAACAGGCTTGACGTATTTAGAGTGGAGCAGCGTCTGGCTTACCTCGGGTATGTTGTTATGAGGGAGGGTGAATCCAATGTGCCGCAAAACTTTGTTGTTGATGGTCAATGGGGGAGCGACGAGTCTCGCGCTGCGCTACTGTTTAGTAGGGTAATCAATTACAACGCTTCGAGCAAGGCGACATCTCAGTTTGTTAGTCATGGTGAAAAGTTTGATTCACAAGCCTTTGATAAGAATATTAAGGAAGCTGAGAATAAATTGACAGTCGCCGATGACCCTGGCTCGACGTCGGACATTGTTGATTGGCTCAATGCATTTAATGCGCCTCACTGGATGCGACTGTTTGAATCGGATAAGGATGGATTTGGACTTGCAGCTAATCGAGAGGGCTTGCCATCATGGGTTAGTACGCAGCGAGGTCTGTCTTACTCGCAGCAGTCAGAGGTTTTTGCTAGCAGCTGGGTTCGCGATCTAATGCGTGCCTATCAATATGCCAACGCATCGCTTCGTGCTAATGTTGGTAGCGGGATGATGTTTAATGGCGCGACGGATGGGGCCTTGCTTCAAACGCCTTCCGTGCACAGTTCTCATGACTTAGGTATGGCTATGGATATTGGCTTCTCTGATACGTACATTGCGCGAGATCTGCAAACCAAGCATGACACTCGCACAATTGAAATTAATGCGAAGGCGTTGCCGGAGTCGGAGCGTCTGAATTCTTGGAGCACGGTAAATGCTGTGCAGTTGGTTGGTCAGTTATCGAATGTCGCGGCAGACGGTTCCAAAAATGTATACAACCAAAAGGCGGCTTTGAGTCAATTTTTGGCCTTGTATTCGCTTACTCAAAAAACCTCTGGTGATTGGTCAAACATAGTCCTTGTGAATGATGACGGAGGTGACATCGTTCGGGCGGCTTTATTTGGATCCGGCGATAAGTCGGGATCAATTATTGGGGGGGCATACGTCGGGCGAGATGATGAGACTGTGGAAAAGAAGGTTAATGGTAAAGTTGTTTATGATGAAAATCATAAACCGGTGACTAAGGTTCAGGAGTACAACGGATATGATGGAATGCGGCAGGTGCTGACAGCTGTTGGCGTCTCTAGTAAGAAATTGCCGTTCCATCAAAATCACATACATGTCTACTTTAAGCCGCCAAGCATTAGGGATATCGCCACTGGTAGAGCCGTGGGCGGTAAAAGTTTGCAGGTTGATGATGGTTCGCGACGCGTTCGGGATTCTCTAACTCAGCCGGTGGATACGGCGGCAAACTTTGGAATGTGTGCAATGCTGGACGGCACGGCCGAGACCACTGAAGGGCGAACTATTGATGTTCGGTCGATTGAGAAGCTCATCAAAGCAGAGAGGGGCGCACCATCGAACGCACAATGGAAGACGGCTTCAGTGGAAGTTCTGCGGCAACCAAAGTTTGGTGCGCTGGTGCCAATTTCTTCACTTGATTCTCGAGTTCAGTACAAGGCAAATGCTGGCTGGGAGGGTTTCCTTGATAAGGACGGAAAGTTGAATGACAGGGGGCTAGTAAAGCTTACTGTTGCTGGTCGTGCTTATACGGTTGAGTTGCAAATAGTCTTGACGCATGGTTTTACCCCGGATTTGGAAGGGGCGGTGTGTCCAGATTTGGTGTGGAGGGGTGCGATTAAGTCGACTTTGAGTAACAATGGTGAGGGGTTAGAGGAATCGTTTGCTCGAAACGCGATTGAGCAGATAAATTCATCCTATACTCTGGTTCGAGGAGGCGTAGTATTTGCTGCCCTTGACGGAGGGCGCCTTGGCGAGGTCACCGCAGATGACGGGGCCGTGCTGATTAGTCGCGACGCCGCCGGCCACGGCTGGTACCTCGACCCCACCCCGCTGGAAAGCTCCGACGACTTCCTGCCCACCGCCGACCCCAATGTGTGGAAGGCCAGGGCCGGCGGCGCTGCCGATGGCCACATGGACCTGCTGTCCGTGCTGCTGCACGAGTACGGCCACGTCCTGGGCCTGGAGCACAGCGAGGACGTGCGTGACTTCATGGGTCCGACGCTGCCGCCCGGCATGCGTCGCCTGCCCACGGACGAGGAACTCAAGCGCATGGCCGAGTTGGCTGCAGCCCGCAACAAGGCCGCTGACGAGTCGCCCACGCCCTGGAAGCCGGTGGAAGCCTTGCTGGGCCTGCCCTTGCTGGCGGGGCTGCGTCGTAATACGGGTGCATCGGTCGCTGCCGCTGGCAGCCGCGCAGCGGCATCCCTGCGTCCGCAGTTCGAGCTGGCCTCCAACGCTCAGTTCACCAATCCGGACTTCGGCGGCAGCACCGCGTCCACCGGCAGCACCGCGGGCTGGCTCACCACCGGCCGCATCACCACCGCCCTGGGCCGCGCCACCCTCGGCGAATCCGCCACCACCCAGACCCAGCTGAGCCAAACCTTCCACGTCGGCGCCACGGACCGCTTCCTGAGCTTCACCGTGCAGTCCGGCCTGATGGCCAATGCCGCGGGGCCGCAGGACGCCTTCGAGGTCGCGCTGCTCAACGCCAGCACCGGCCTGCCGGCGCTGAAGGACGGCACGCACACCGGCACCATCAACCTCAGCCGCTCGGACGCCCTGCTCAATCTGCAGAGCAACGGCACGCTGCGTCTGGCCGAGGGCGTGCGCCGCACGGTCAATGCCGATGGCAGCAGCACCTACACCCTGGACCTGCCGGACGGCCTGGCGGGCCAGGACCTGGTGCTGAGCTTCGACCTGCTGGGCTTCGGCCAGGGGGCGGAGGCCGAAGCCAGCGCGGTCACGCTGAGTGACATCCGCGTGGGCCAGGGCGTGACGCTCAAGGCGGTGGACGATGTGATCGCCGACGGCCTGGAAGACACGCCACGCGTGCTGGACCTGCTGTCCAACGACCAGGTCGCAGACCGCGCCAACACCCGCGTCCAGCTGGTGCAGGCGCCGCTGCATGGCACGGTCGGCGTCAACCTCGATGGCCAGCTGGTCTATGTGCCGGCGGCCAACTTCTTCGGCGCCGACACCTTCACCTACCAACTGGTGAACAGCGCGACCGGGGCGCAGTCCAACGTCGCCACGGTCAGCCTGCAACTGGCGGCCGTCAATGACGTGCCGGTGGCCGCTGCTGACAGCAACACCCTGGGCGAGGACGACGGCGCACTGGACGTGCCCGCCAGCCAGGGCGTGCTGCAAGGGCAGGGCGCTGCCCAGGCGGGCCAGGACTCGGATGTCGATAGCGACACGCTCTTCGTGATCGGCGTGGCCGCAGGTCTGCCGTCCAGCCTGCCGCAAGCAGGTGTGGCCGCAGCGGTGGAAGGGGCCTATGGCACCCTGACGCTGCGGGCCGATGGCAGCTATCGCTATGTGCCCAATGCCGCCGCGCAGGCACTGAAGGCCGGCGAGACGGTGCTTGACCAGTTCACCTACGTCATCAGCGATGGCCAGGGCGGCAGCGCGCACAGCACCTTGACGCTGAGCATCGTGGGCGCCGACGACGCGGCCGTGATCAGCGGCGTCAGCAGCGGCGCCGTGACCGAGGACCTGAAGCTTGTCACCACCGGCCAACTGCTGGTGGCGGACGCCGATGCCGGCCAGTCGGGCTTCCAGGCGCTCGCTGGCACCGTGGGTACCTATGGCACGCTCAAGATGGACGCCAACGGCCTCTGGACCTACACGCTCAACAACACCGCCACCAATGTGCAGTCCCTGCGCGCTGATCAGGTGGTGACGGACAGCTTCACGGTGAAGTCGCAGGACGGCACGGCGCAGGTGCTGACGCTCAGCATCAGTGGCAGCAATGACGCGCCCAATCTGGGCGGCAGCACCACCGGTACGGTGACCGAAGACATGTTCCTTGTCGATGGCAGCCAGCTGCAGATGGTCGACATCGACAGCGGCGAAGCCGGCTTCCAGGCCCAGAACGGTACCTTGGGCACCTACGGCAAGCTGTCACTCTCTGCAGACGGCGCCTGGACCTACACCCTGAACAACAGCGCCGCCAATGTGCAGGCTCTGAAGGCTGGGCAGAAGGTAACGGAGGTCTTCACCATCAAGACGCTGGATGGCACCGCAAGCGCCATCACCATCACCGTCAACGGCAGCAATGACGCCGCGGTGATCACAGGCACCAACACCGGCCGCGTGACCGAGGATGTGAAGCTCACGACCACCGGCCAGCTTCAGGTGACGGATGTCGACAGCGGCCAGGCCAGCTTCCAGACGCTCAGCGCCAAGGCCGGTAGCTACGGCTCGCTGAGCCTGACCGCGGCGGGTGCCTGGACCTACACGCTGAACAACGGCGCTGCCGCCGTGCAGGCGCTGGGCGCCGGCCAGTCGGTGGTCGACAGCTTCACGGTGAAGGCCCTGGATGGCACGAGCAAGACGGTGTCCGTGACGGTCAACGGCAGCAACGATGCGGCGGTTATCAGCGGTGTCAGCACCGGCAGCGTGAAGGAGGACGTGACGCTCACCGCCACCGGCCAGCTGCAGGTGACGGATGTCGATGGCGGCCAGGCCAGCTTCCAGGTGCTCAGCAACTCGCCAGGCATCTACGGCACGCTGAGCCTCACGGCATCGGGCCTTTGGACCTATGTGCTGGACAACAACTCTGGCAACCTCCAGATCCTGGCCGAAGGGCAGTCCGTCACCGACAGCTTCACGGTCAAGTCCCTGGACGGCAGTACCAAGGTCGTCACGGTGCTGGTCAACGGCAGCAATGATCCCGCGGTGATCGGTGGCGTCAGCGCAGGCTCGCCGAACCTGTTCCTGAGCACCAGCGCGGCCACCGGCCAGTTGACGGTGAGCGATGTGGACGGTGGCCAGGCGGCCTTCCTGCCGCAGTCGGGCACGCCGGGTACCTACGGCACCTTCGATGTGAGCGCGGACGGCCGCTGGGCCTACAACCTGACCAACGTCGCGGCGGTATCGAGGGCGCTGAACCTCGGTGGCACGCTGACAGAGCTGTTCACCGTCAAGTCCGTCGATGGCACCAGTCAGGTGGTCACGGTCACGATGAAGGGCAAGACCTCTGGCCCTGCGCCCTCGCCATCGGGACGCGGCTTCGCCGCCAGCGCCAGCGCCAGCCTGGCCTACAGCGCTCCGGTGGTCAGCGCGGGCGCCTCGGGTTCCACGACGACGCTGCTGCTGCGCACGCCGACTGCCGGCCTCTCCGGCTTTGACGAGGACGAGGAAGTGCTTGGCCTGAACGGTCTGGTCAAGCGGCTCGACCAGCCTCGCAAGCCGAGCAAGCCTGACTGGGGGGCCCGCCGCCTGGTGGCTCGCCTGCTGAGGCAGGCGCAGGCCTCCCAGCACAGCTTCGAGGTGGTCCCCGCAGGCCCGCCGGCCTCCAGCAAGGCGCAGGCCGTGCAGGACAGGGACGACGGCCAGTGGCTGCGTTCGCTGGAGCGCTCGGCTGGGCGCGCGCTGAAGGAGATGGCCTGATTCCCGGGCGCTGAGCAAGCGCCCAGGACCCGGCCCTGGGCTGCTCCCCAGGGTCCCCCCCCGCCGGGCCACCCGGCAGGGGCGGGCGCCGGCCGCGGGACGGCATTTTGGGCGATGGTTGTAAACTCCGCGCCCGAGGGAATCGTCCTGCGTGCCGGCTTCGAGGGCTTTCGGCAAGGCGCGCTGGGGCAAAGCCGGGCCTTGCGTCGCCCGCGACAACACGGGCCGGCATGGCCCATACGAATAAGAAGTTTGCCGTGAACGCGCTTTTCCAATTTGGGGGCGGCCGCCTTTGTACTGGCCGCCGCAGTCTCGCCTGGGCCTTGCTGTGCCTGGCGGGCGCTGCGCATGGTCAATCGCTGCTGGAGCTGTACCGCGCCGCAGACGCCGCGGACCCCACCGTGGCCAGCGCACGCGCCCAGCACCGGGCCAGTCTGGAACGGGAGAACCAGGCCCGTGCGGCTTTCGGGGTCTCCGGCAACCTCACGCTCAGCAGCAATCACTCGCAGTACCTGGAGCCCACCAATCTCCAGACTCCGGACCCGCGCAAGTTCCAGTCCAGCCAGGGCGGGGTGCAGTTCACTCAAGCTCTTTTCAAGCCCACGCTGATCGTGCAGCTGGAGCAGACCAAGGCCCAGAGTGAGCAGGCGCGGCTGCAGGGCGAGCAGAGCCGTATCGAGGCCATGCTGCGTTTCGTGGAGACGGCCTTTGACATGCTCAAGGCTCGCGATGCCCTGCGCTATCTGCGGGCCGAGCAGGAGGCGACGGCGGCGCAACTGGCCCAGACCAAGCGCAGCTTCGCCGTGGGCACGGTGGCCATCACCGATGTGCGCGATGCCCAGGCCAAGGCGGATGCGGTGGCGGCGCAGGTCTCGGCCGCGGAGTTCGACCTCTCGCTGAAGCACCAGTTGCTGCTGGACCTGGTCGGCCATGAGGCCCCAGGCCTGCTGTCGCGCGGGCTGGAGGCCGAGGCGCTGCCCCGCCTGGAGGCGGACAGCCTGGCTGAGTGGGTGTACGAAGCCCACCGCAGCAGCCCGGCGCTCGGGCAGGCCCAATGGGCCCTCGAGGCAGCGCGCCAGGAGACGCGCAAGGCCGACCGTGCGCACGCCCCCACCGTGGAGGCCAGCTATGGCATCAATCGCACCATCGAGTCCGGCTCGGTGACCAGCACACAGCGCCGTGTGGCCAACCAGATCCAGATGGGGCTGACGCTGACCTTCCCGCTGTACTCCTCGGGTGCCATGCACAGCAAGCAGCGCGAAGCCCTGGCCCTGCAGGACAAGGCGCAGGCCGATGTGGACATCGCGCGGCGCAGCCTGGCCGTGAGCATTCGCCAGAGCTTCTCTGCGGCTCTGGGCGCCATCAGCCAGGCGCGTGGCCTGGCCACCGCCGTGAAGTCGCAGGAGGTCGCTCTGCGTGCCAATCTGCGTGGCTACCAGGTGGGCATGAAGGTGAACTCGGAGGTGCTGGCCGCGCAGTCCAAGCTGTTCGAGGCGCAGCGTGACCTGTCCAAGGCGCGCTACGACGCCTGGCTGGCCTTCATCAAGCTCAAGGGCATCTCCGGCCAACTGGACGACAACGACCTGGACAACCTGGACCTGCTGCTGGTGCCGCTGGACCAGCCCCTGGAGCTGTCCAAGGACATCCTGCATCCCACCGAGCTGCCCCAGCTTCGCCTGCGGCCTGTGGGCGCCACCCGGCCGTCCGAGCGCGGCAGCAGTGGCTCCATCTGGGGTGACCGATGACCGAGCCGGTCGGCGACGATGCCCTTGCCGCCGCGGGCTCGGCGGTGGCAGAGGGCGAGCCGGGCAGGGTGGCGCCAGCCGAGGCGCCGCCGGCTGACGCGGTGGTGGACGAATCCGTGCGCCTGAGGCTGCTGGCCTGGCGCCAGCGCCTGGACGCCGCCGGGCTGGCCTGCTCGGCCGTGGCCCTGCACGGCGAGTCCGGCCAGGCAGGCCTGCCCTTTGCGCCGGAGCTGGGCGAGGGCCTGGCCCGGGTGTGGTCGCAACTGCTGGCACGGGTCAGCCCGGATCAGCCGGTGGCGCTGGAGCGCTGCCAACTGCCGGTCGACGTCCGCGCGGGCGCGGCCCACCTGGTGATGGCGGCCCGCATCAGCTATGGGCAGGCGCAGACTGCCGTGGTGGGGCTGTGCCTGCCGCCGCCGCACACCGAGCGCACCGTGCAGGCCATGCTCCTGGCCCTGGCCAGCCTGCAGTGGTCCCTGGCCGAGCACCACCAGGCCGGCCTGCTGAGGATCGCGCGCCTGATGGATGTGCTGGGCCATGTGTCCTCGCAGGAGGGCGCGCATGCCGCGGCCCAGGAATGGGTGAATCGCAGCGCGGTCTGGGGCCGGGAGCTGGCGGAGGCAGAGACGGGCGGCACGGCAGCGCTCAGCCTGGCCTTGTTCGACGTTCGTCAGGGCCGGCCGCGCTGGTGGGTGGGATCCGATACGGCCTGGGCGCAGAAGGCTGCGCCCCTGGTGCTGGAGGCGACTGAGCAGGCCAGCCGCGCCGTGGCTTCGCTGGCCGAGGTGCAGGGGGCGGGCTGGTGGGCTCTGCCCGTGCTGGCGCAGGGCCAGGCTACGGCGGTCCTGGTGGTTCACGGGGAGGCCCGGGCCTTGAGCGATCCGCTGCGTCAGGTGCTGCACAGCAGCCTGATGCTGGCCGAGCCTCTGCTGCGCGAGTGGCGCAAGGCCGAACGCCCCTTGTGGCAGCACGCCTGGGATTCGCTGGCCCATGCGGCGCGGCAGCTCGGACCCAAGGGCCAGCATGGCCATCTGCGCTGGAAGCTGGGGGCTGTTGCCCTGTGCGCGGCCGCGGTGCTGCTGCTGGCCGTTCCCTTCGACGAGCGGGTGACGGCGCCGCTGGCCATCGAGGGCCAGACGCGTCAGCTCGTGACCGCGCCCTTTGAAGGCTTTGTGGCCCAGGCGCGCGCGCGCCCGGGTGAACGCGTCAGGCAGGGTCAGGTCTTGCTGGACATGGAGACGCGGGAGCTGAAGGTCGAACAGGCCAAGTACTCCAGTGATCGCGAGCAGGCTGCGGGCAAGCTGCGCCAGGCAATGGCCGAGCATGACGCCCCTGCGGTGGCCCAGGCCTCGGCCCTGGTGCAGCAGGCCCAGGCCCAACTGAGCCTCGTGGAGAACAAGCTGGCCCGCGCGCAGGTGCTGGCGCCGCTGGACGGCCTGGTGGTGAGCGGCGACTGGACCCAGCAGATCGGCGCACCCCTGGAAACGGGCAAGCAGCTCTTCGAGATCGCCGCGGTGGACCAGTACCGGGTGGTACTGCACGTGGCGGATCATGACATCGCCCGGGTCAAGTCAGGCCAGCCGGGCGAGCTGCGCCTGGCGGGCCTGCCGCAGCAGAGCTTCCCCTTTGTCGTGAGCCTGGTGACGGCGACCGCCAGCGTTCAGGAGGGCAGCAACGGTTTCCGCGTCGAGGCGCGCTGGCAGGGGGCGGCGCCGGTGCTGAGCCCCGGCATGCAGGGCGTCGGCAAGGTCAGCGTGGGGCAGGCCAATCTGCTCACCATCTGGACGCGCAGTTCGCTGGACTGGCTGCGCATGAAGTGGTGGACCTGGTGGTGGTGAGCCATGGCAGCACTCTTCTCTGAACACTGGCATGTGGTGCGCTTTCTGCGGCCGCGCCTGCGGGAGGGCGTCAAGCCGCTGTTCCGCCGGCTGCGTGGCCACACCTGGGTGCTGCTGCAGGATCCCCTGACTGGCAAGTTCCACCGGCTCTCCACGCCGGTGTGGGAGGTGGTGTCGCTGCTGGACGGCCGGCGCACTCTGGACGAGGTCTGGACCGAGGCCGTGGCGCGCCACGGCTCGGACGAGGGGCAGGCCGCCATCACCCAGCAGGAGTTGGTGCAGTTGATGGGCTCGCTCTACAGCAATGACCTGCTGCAGTCCCAGGTGTCGCCGGACGCGCAGGAGGTCTTTGAGCGCCACCGTCGGCAACGCCGGGCCGAGCTGCGGCAGAGCTGGCTCAACCCCATGAGCATCAAGCTGCCGCTGCTGTTCCCCGATGCCTGGTTCGAGCGCCGCGCCGGCCTGGCCCGCCGGCTGTTTTCCTGGCCCGCCTTGATGGCCTGGCTGGCCCTGGTCGCGCCTGCCGTGGTCCTGGCCTGGCAGCACTGGTCCGCGCTGACCGAGAACCTCTCTGACCGCGTGCTGTCTGCGGGCAATCTGGCCTTGCTGTGGCTGGTCTACCCCTTGGCCAAGGCCGTGCATGAATGCGCGCACGGGCTGGCGGTCAAGGTCTGGGGCGGGACGGTGCGCGAGATCGGCGTGATGTTCATCATGTTCACGCCGGTGCCCTATGTGGACGCGACCTCCTCCTACCGCTTCGATTCCAAGTGGCAACGCGCGGCCGTGGCGCTCGCGGGCATCATGGCCGAGCTGGCGCTGGGCGCGGTGGCCCTTTATGTCTGGCTGTCCGCACAGTCGGGCGTGGTGACGGCCCTGGCGTACAACGTCGTGTTGATCGCCGGCTTCTCGACGCTGGTGGTCAACGGCAATCCGCTGATGCGTTATGACGCCTACTACGCGCTCAGCGACCTCATCGAGATTCCCAATCTGGCCCAGCGCTGCACGCAGTACTGGACCTATCTGGTCGACCGCTACATGCTGGGCTCGCCCGAGGCGCATGAGCCGCCCGGTGCCCAGGCCGAGCGTGGATGGCTGCTGGCCTATGGCGCCGTGTCGCCCATCTACCGCTTCAGCGTGGCGGTGGGCATGCTGTGGTTCATCGCGGGGCAGTACTTCTGGGTCGGCGTGGCCATGGCGCTCTTCGGTGCCTGGGGCAGCGTGCTGCTCCCGTTGTGGAAGGCCTGGAAGCATGTTCGCGACAGCGCCAGCCTGGCGCCCCGGCGGGAATGGGTGCGTCAGCGCCTGCTGCTGCTGATCGCCCTGGTGGGCGTGCTGCTGTTTGCCGTGCCGGTGCCTTTCCATGCCGTTCACCAAGGCGTGCTGTGGCTGCCCGATGAAGCCCTGGTGCGTGCACCGGCCAATGCCCATGTCGCGCCAGCCCTGGACCCGCAGGGGCAGGCGGCCAGGCCGGCGCTCCCGGGCCAGCAGGTGCGGCAGGGTGCGCTGCTGCTGCAGCTGGACAGCCTGGCCCTGGGATCCGAGCTGGCGGTGGCTGCCGCCGACCTGGCTCAGACCGAGGCCCAGCTCCGGCAGGCCGAGGTGGAAGACCAGGCCAAGGCCCAGAATCTGCGCGCCGAGCTGGAAGGCCGTCGCGCCAAGTGGCAGGAGCTGTGGCGGCGCTGGGGCGAGCTGCGCGTGCTCGCGCCTGCAGCGGGGTACTGGCTGCCTCATGAGCCCACGCTGGCCGTGGGCAGCTACGTCAAGCGGGGTGAGGTGCTGGGCTATGTGCTGGACCGGCCGGCCGAGCGCGTCCGCGTGGCGGTGACCCAGGAGGACATGGACCTCATCGCTCGCCGTGGCCTGGCGGCAGGACTGCAGGCGGAAGTCCGCCTGCCCTTTGGCTCGCCTGTCGCCGCCCGGTTGCAGCGCCCCCCCAGCGGAGGCGAGCAATTGCTGGTCTCGCCGGCCCTGGGCACCTACGGCGGCGGTGACATCGCGGTGGATCCCCAGGACACGCAGGGGACCAAGCCCCTGCACCGGGTCTTCGACCTGGAGCTGAAGCTGGAACGAGCGCCACAGCAGCAGGGCCTCGTGTTCGGCAATCGCTGCCAGGTGCGTTTCGACCTTGGCCTGGCACCCCTGGGCTGGCAGTGGCTGCTGCGCCTGCGCCAGTTGTTTCTTTCCCAGATGAGCGTGTGATGAAGGGCCAGACCATGCGCTTCGAGGGCAGCCTGCCTCGCCGGCTGGCAGGGGGCGGCTTCCGCCGCGCCGACACCGCTCGCGACGAACGCTCGCAGGCAGACGACGGCTGGGTCGAGCGCCTGGTGGCCGGCGCCGGGGCGTATTTCGCGGTGAGGCGACTGAGCCGTGCGCGGCTGCGGCGCATCGCCGAGGTCATGCAGGCGGCCCGCGAGCCCCTGCAGGCGCTGGACGATGCGAGCCTGCGCCTGCAATTCGCCGAGGCGGCACAGGCCCTGCGCGGCATGGACCGTCTTTGCGTCCTCAGCGAGCCAACCCTGGCGCGGCTCATGGCTTGCATCGGTGAGGCCTGCCAGCGCCACTTTGGCTTCAGACCACACCCGGTGCAGGTGGCTGGCGCCGAGGTGCTGCTGTCAGGGCGTCTGGCAGAAATGAACACGGGCGAAGGCAAGACTCTGGTCGCTGCCATCGCAGCCACGGCGATGGCAGCGAGTGGCGCGGCGGTCCACGTGGTCAGCACCAACGATTACCTGGCTCGGCGCGACTGCGAGGAAATGCAGCCGCTGTTCCGTTTCTTTGGTCTCTCGGCGGGCGTGGTCGTCGGCGGCATGGAGGACGTGGAGCGCCGGCCCGCCTACCGCCATCCCATCTGCTACGTGGCCGGGAAGGAACTGGTCTTCGACTACCTCAAGGACCGCCTGGCGGGGCACGGCCAGATGCCCACCCGGGTGAGCCAGTTGCGCCAGCTCGGCCAGGAGGCCACCGAGTCCCAGGGCCAGCAGCCGCTGCTGCCGGCCCTGCACTTCGCCATCGTCGATGAGGCGGACAGCGTGCTGATCGACGAGGCCCGCACCCCCATGATCCTCTCGCGCGAGACGCCGGGCCTGCACGAGGAAGCCCTGCTGCAATGGGCGATCCGCCAGGCCCGGGGCCTGGTGGCCGGCCGCCACTTCCGCCTCACGGACCAGCGCCAGGTGGAGCTGATGCCCACGGCCCTGGATGCCTGCGAACCCCTGCCCGCGGGCGTGACGCGGGCCTGGCAGTCGCAGGCCTGGCGCAGCCTGATCCTGCGCCAGGCGCTGAGCGCGGTCCATCTCTACCAACTGGACCAGCACTACATCGTCGCCGAGGGCAAGGTCCAGATCGTCGACGAGTCCTCGGGCCGCGTGATGGCTGACCGCTCCTGGGAGCAAGGCCTGCACCAGCTCATCGAGGTCAAGGAGGGGCTGGCCACCACGCAGGGCCGAGACACCCTGGCCCGCATGACCTTCCAGCGCTTCTTCCGGCGCTACTTCCTGCTCTCGGGCCTTACGGGCACGGCGGCGGAAGCTGCGCGAGAGATGTACCGTGTCTATGGCCTCAAGGTCGCCCGCGTGCCGCCTCACCGGCCCTCGCAACGGCGCCGCCTGGCGGACCAGGTCCATGCGCAGGCCGACGCGAGATGGCAGGCCGTCGCCCGAGACGCGCAGCGGGCCTCGCAGCGCGGGCAGCCGGTGCTGGTGGGGACGCGCAGCGTGGAGGCCTCGGAGCGCGTGGCCCGCGAGTTCGAGGCCATGGGCCTGGCGCACACCGTGCTCAACGCGCGCCAGGATGCCGAGGAAGCCGCCATCGTGGCCCGGGCCGGTCAGGCCGGCCGCGTGACCATCGCCACCAATATGGCGGGTCGTGGCACGGACATCAAGCTGGCGGCAGAGGCCAGGGAGGCGGGAGGCTTGCACGTCATCCTGACCGAGTTTCACGAGTCGCCACGCGTGGACAGACAGCTGTTCGGGCGCGCCGGGCGCCAGGGCGATCCTGGCACCGCGCGCGCCATCGTGTGCTGCAGTGACGGGCTGTTCGCGCCGCTGGTGGGCTGGCGCATGCGGCTGTTGCGCACGATGCGGGGCGGGCCCAGGCGCCTGCTGCTGCGATGGATGGTCTCGAGCGCGCAGTCGCGCGCCGAGGGTCAGGCCTTGCGTGCGCGCATGCAGACGCTCAAGCAGGACCGGGAACTGTCCCGGACACTGGGATTTGCAGGAAAGGTGACATGAACGCGAGTCATGCTGGGATGGCCTGGGCCATCCGTGTGGGCCATGTGGCGCTGCTGTGGGGCGGCACCATGGCGTGTGCATCTGCCGGGGACTTCGATTGCATGATCGAGCCCGTGCAGGTGGTCGAGGTGCGCAGCCCCGTGGTCGGCCTGCTGGAGTCCGTGCATGTCAGGCGTGGGCAGAGCGTGCGCCGGGGCGAGCTGCTGGTGACCATCGAATCCAGCGTCGAGGCCAGCGCTGCCACGGCAGCCCAGTACAAGGCGCAGGCCACAGGCGCACTGGCTCAGGCCCAGGCCAAGGTGAACGCGACCCGGGCCAAGGCGCAGCGGATGGAGGAACTGTTCGCCGAGGAGTTCGTCTCCGCGCAGGCAAGGGATGACGCGGTGGCGGAGTTCAAGCAGGCGCAGACTGAGCTGCAGGTGGCGCAGGAGAACGGTGAACTGGCCCGGCTGGATGCCCGCCAGGCGGTGGACCAACTGCAGCGCCGCACCCTCAGGAGCCCCTTCGACGGTGTCGTGATGGACCAGTTCCTGTTCCCGGGGGCCCTGGTGGACAGCAGTGATGGCAAGAAGCCCATCCTGAAGCTGGCGCAGACGCGGCCCTTGCTGGTGCGCGCCATCCTGCCCTATCGGCACTTTCCCGCGGCGCGCGTCGGGACGGCCGCCCAGGTGATGCCCGAAGCCCCTTTCAACACCGGAGCCCAGGCCCGGATCAGCGCCACCATCAAGACCGTCGACCGGGTCATCGACTCTGCTGCCGGCACCTTCGGCGTCTTCCTGGAGCTGCCGAACGAGCGCCAGTCCCTGCCTGGAGGCATCCGCTGCAAGCTCCGCATCAGCGGCATCGAGTGATGTCTGCCATGCGATTGCGACCGGTGCATGCCCATCTCACTTCGAACGGAGCAGCGATGACGCTGCATCTCCCAACGGCCTTTTCAACTTCCAACCTGATTGCTTGCCAGCCATGAGCCCCAAGTACTACCTACGCATCGTTCAATTCGGACAGGCGCAGCAGCCCTACACCCTGCGTGCCGGTGCTGGCCGTGAGGGCAAGGCCCTGGTGTTGCAGGCCCAGACCGGGATGCGCTTCCAGCTGCTGGATGCGCTGACCCAGGAGGCGCCGGCCAAGCTCAACATCTCGCGTCAAGGCAAGGATCTGCTGCTGACGCTGCCCGATGGCGACGTCGGGGCGCCGGACCTGGTCATCCGCGGCTATTTCGAAGCGCAGGACGTGGCCGTGATGGGGCGCAGCGCCTCGGGTGACTGGCGGGTCTATGACAACACAGGCGCCTTCTCCCTGACCCAGGCCAATGGCATCAGCCCCGCAGCGCTGCCGGAAGGGCAGGTGACGGCAGCGGCCCTGGCCTCGCCGCCGGGCACCGGCTGGTTCGAGGGCGAGAAGGGCTGGGTGCTTGCCGGCGTTGGCACGCTGGGGCTGGTGGCCGGCGGTGCATCGCTGAGCAAGAAAGACGATGCGAGTGCCTTCGACAAGATCAAGGCCTTCGCCCAGCACGCGGCGAACGCCGTCACGCCCACGGTGACCGACTACGCCAATGCGGGCATCCACAATGTCGACGCCAACAATGTGGGGGCCGTGAACCTGGCACTGCAGGCCTCGCAGCTGGACATGGGCACCAGCAGCAACGTGCAGACCGTGGTCGACGCCTACGTCAAGATCCTCGCCGAAGCCAATGGCAGCAGCCCCGACCTGACACCGGACGCCGACCCGACGACAGCGGACTACCAGAACATCGGCGTCCTGCTGGGCGCCCTGCAGGGCAAGCCGGCAGCGCTGGCCCTGTTGAACGATGCGATCAAGGGCATCACCATCGACAGTGTCGACACCATTGCCGAGCTGAAGGCCATCGTCGCAGTCGTGCAGAAGGTGATGAACATCGCTGCGGGTGTCGCGCCGGCCTCCGCCTTGAGTACCGATGACCTCGCCTTGCTGGGCATACGCTCGCAGCAGCTGGAGGCCCTGCATGCCAAGGACAACCTCGGCGCCATCGTTTCCGCGATCAGTGCGACCAGCCCCGACGGCTCCGGCGTGTCCAGCGTCTCCAAGCTGGTGGCCCTGATGAGCGCCTACGACAGGATTCTTTCCGAAGCCAACGGCAACACCGCGGACACGGATGTGAGCAACGACCCGACCGCGGCCGACTTTGCGGCCATTGGCGCAGACATCGGCCGTGCCCAAGGCTCCGCCACGGCCCTGACCATGCTGGATGACGTGATCGGCGAACTGCAGCGCTCCAGCGTGGACACGGTGGAAAAGATCAACGGCATCGCCAGCACGCTGGACAAGCTCGCGGTCCTGGTTGCCAAGCCCAGCGGTGACGCGAGTGCGCCCTTGCTGAGTGCCGCCGATTTTGCCAGGCTGGGCTTGAGCAGCTTTGCCTCGTCCGGGGCCAACAACCAGGCTGTGGCCGAGTTGCTCAGCGTCACGGTGCGGGACATGGAGCCCGGCGAGGTCGACACCCTGGCCAAGCTGCAGTCCCTGGCCAGCATGGAGCTGCTGCGCGTATGGGCCCGGGACAGCAGTCCCAGCAAGTCCGCCGGCGTGCCCACCGCCGATGACTACGAGCACATGGGCGTGGTGCACAACGATGCCAGCGGCACGCCCGTTGCGCTCGCAGCCAGTGATGCCACGGCACTCAACAGCTTCGCCGACAACCTGCCTGACGCACGGCTGGACTCTCTGGTCGAGATCCAGCAACTGGCGGCGGCCCTGTTCCGTCTGCTCAACGAGGCCAATGGCACCAACGCCGATGGCAATGCCGCCGTCAACCCGACGGCGGGCGACTTCGCGACGCTGGGCGTCGCAGGTCACGCAGGCGATGCCAGCGACGTGCTGCAGCCGGCGGCTGCCCGCCTGCTTGCCGACGCCGTCGCAACGCGCACCAGTGACCAGGTCGACACGCCCAAGGAGCTCAGCGCCCTGGCCGGCGTGGTGGACCATGTGCTGGACGTGGCCGCGGGGGCCTCGGCCCCTTCCTCACTGAGCCTGGCCGACTTCAGCACCCTCGGTGTCACGGGCGTCAGCAGCAACAACCTGGCCATGGTGGGCACGCTGCTGCAGGGGTCCGCACATGACGGCAGCGGCGTGGATTCCGTGGCCGAGCTGCAGTCGGTGGTCAGCCTGGCCCGCGTGGTGCGCTACGCCGACGAACCCGGCGTGAGCACGGGTGGCGCCAATGAAGGCGGCCTGCCTACCTTCGCCGACTACAAAGCCATCAGCGCAGTGCAGTCCCTGGTGGTGGCCAGCAATGTGAACGCCTACAACAGCGCCGTTGACGCACATGTGGGCTCCCAGGTCGACGATCCGCTGACCGAGCTGCTGCCCCTCATCCGCGGCTACAACACCGTGCTGGCCGTCGCGCAGGGGGCTGCTTCGCCCTCGGCGCTCAACGTACAGGACCTGACGGCCACCGGCCTGGTGGGCGTCACGGGCAGCAATGTCGCAACCATAGGCAGCCTAATCCAGGCCACGGCGCGCGATGGCTCCGGCGTGGATACGCTCGCCGAACTGCAGTCGGTGACCAGCCTTGCCCGCGTGGTCCGGTATGCGGACGATGCGAAGGTGGAGCCGGGCCAGAGCAACGAAGGGGGCCTGCCCACGCTGGCAGACTACCGAGCCATCGCTGCCGTGCAGTCGCTGGTGGAGGCCGGCAACGTGAGCGCCTACAACAGCGCGGTGGAGGCCCGCGTCGGCAGCCAGGTCGACAACGCCTCCACCGAACTGCTGCCCCTGATCCGAGGCTACAACGCCATCCTGACTCAGGCCAATGGATCCATGCCGGACCCGGTCTCGGGCACGCCCACCCTCACGGACTACGCTTCCGTCGGGGTGAACCTCAGCTCGGTGGGCACGGTGCCTGTGTCCAACCTGCTGGTGCTGATGAACGAGGCGGTGGGCAGCAAGCTCGGCTCGGAGGTGGACACCATCGCGGAACTGAATGCGATCCGCACCTCGGCCGTGAAGGTGATGGCGCTTGCCGCGATCAGCAAGTCCAGTGGAGGCTCCGATGCCGACGCTGCCTCGGTGGGCGGCTTCTCGGTCAGTGATCTGGCCCGCCTGGGCCTGGACGTGTCGCTGCTCACGCAAGCCGGTCTTTCGGATGCCGTCCGTGCCCACCGGCTCGCTGACGTGCGCGACCACATCATCTACAGCGACAACTTCGGCACGGGGGTCGAGTACCTCAGCCAGTTGCAGGCCATGATCAATGCGACGTCTCTCATCGTGGCCTGAGCATGGGCGTCCTGTGCAGCGTGCAAGGGCTGCCCGGTGCGGGGCCGTCGTGCTGAGCGGTCTGCAGGGCCTGGGTTCGGCCCGCGCCGCCGCTCGACCGGCCGGGGGGGGCGCAGGTGCCTGGAGCCTGCTGGTGCTCGGCCTCGCCCTCGCCCTGCTTGCTCCCGCCATGGCCCGGGGGGAGGGCAGGCAGGCTTGCGGCCCCGAGGCCTCTGCGCAAACCTCGGCGGAGGCAGCCGACTACAGCCTGGATGAGCTGGCCCGCCTGGCCGCGGAGCGCCACCCCAGCGTTGCAGCCAAGAGGGCCGTCGCTGAGGCCGCCAAGGCCGACTGGGAGGCCGCCAGGGCCCAGTACTTGCCGACACCGTCGCTGCAGAGTTCACCCAATGCCGGCGGCGGCTACACCACGGTGTACGCCCTGCAGCAGCCGCTGTGGACGGCGGGCCGTCTGACGGCCGATGTGGAGGCGGCGTCCGCACGCAGCCAGTCGGCTGAGCAGGGGGTGCTGGAGTCCCGGCAGAACCTGGGCTTTGCCGTGGCCAATGCCTATCAGGCGCTGCTGCAGGCCCAGGGGCGTGCAGCGGTCTGGCGCGAGCTGCTTGATCGGATGATGGACTATCGCGAGACCCTGCAGCGCCGCATCGCCGGGGGCGTCTCGGCGCCCAGCGAGAGCGAGCTGCTGCAGGCCCGCCAGGCGCAGGCCGCGGGCCAGTTCAAGGCGGCCTGCCATTCCCTGGGGGCGGTGCGCCAGCAACTGTCCTCCCTGGTGGGGCTGGATCTGACGGGTGCCGGGCTGGGGCGCACCTCGGTTCCCCTGGACCTGCCCGAGCTGCCCGCGCTGCAGGCATTGCTGGAGCAGACGCGGGAACACAGCCCGACCCTGTATCGGCTGGCGCACGACGAGGAGGCGGCCCGCCGCGAAGCCGAGGCCAGGGCGGCCGCGCAATGGCCGTCGCTGTCCCTGACCGTGCAGCGCTCGGTGCCTCATGGCATTCCCTTCTCGTCGCCTGCCAACACGGTGGGGCTGCAGCTGCAGTTCGCGCCGGGAGCCGGCTTGTCCGCGATGGCCGCGCGCCGTGCGGCCGCTGCGCAGGTCGAAGCTGCCCGGGCCGCGCGCGAGGCCGCACGGCTGGAACTCAGCTCGCGGGTCAGGACTGAATACGAGGAGCTGCGCTCTGCCTTGGCCCGGCGGGACGATGTCCTGCAGGGCATCCGGGCGACGGGTCTCGTGCTGGCCTCCTATGAACGCCTGTTCGTCGCGGGCAAGCGCAGTTGGCTCGATGTGATGAACGCCGCCCGTGAACTGCTCGATGCCCAGCTGTCCCTTGCCGACCTAGACGCCCAGATGACGGCCAGCCGCTACCGCCTGGAGCTCTTTGCTGCCGAGGCTGCCTGGATGCGCGCCAAGCCATGACCGGCCCCTGCCTGCCCTGTTGAAAAAATTGCATGATGCCCTCCCCCGACAAAATCGCTGAACTGCACTGGATCGCACAGCGATGCAAAGGCCTGTATCCCGCCTTGCCCAGTCCCAGGCCTGCGCTGCTGGCCTCCTTGCTGGAGGCCGCGGCCGCCCAGGCGCAGGGCGCTGCCGCGGCGTCTGCGCCGTCTGCGCCGTCTGGGCCGTCTGCGCCGTCGGTGCCCGTGGCCGCCGTGACCGCCCTGTTTGCCGACATGTCGCTCGGCGCGCCCGTCTGGCGGCCACTGCCCTTGCTGGACGCCCTGCCGATGGTGGGCCACGTGCCAGGGCTGGGCTGGGGCGTCATCGCCGGCCAGGCTGTCGGCGGCGCCTGGCGTTTCGAGTCGGCCCAGGGCCTGCAGTTGCTCGAGCCGGCCCAGCTCACAAGCGGGGAGCCGGCCTGTTTTGCCGCCATCCTGCCAGCGGCTGCGCCGAGACGCCCGCACAGCCCCACGGCTGCGGCCCTGTTCCGCATGGCCTTTGGACAGGGGTGGCCGCTGTTTGGCGTCGCGGCGGCGGCGGCCCTGTGTGCCAATCTGCTTGCGCTGGGCGGCTCGCTCTACAGCATGCAGGTCTACGACCGCGTGATACCCACTCAGGGCCTGTCCACGCTGCTGGTGCTGACTGTCGGGGTGCTGGTGGCGGCCTTGATGGAGCTGGCCATCAAGCTCATGCGCTCCCGCCTCATCGAGGAGGCCATGAAACGCATCGACCTGACCGTTTCCCAGGCCATCTTCGAGCGGCTCACGCGCATTCGCATGGACCAGTTCCCGCGCAGCGTGGGCAGTCTGTCGGCGCAGATCCGCAGCTATGAATCCATCCGGGCCTTCCTGGCCGCAGCCACGATGTATGTGGCCGCCGACGCGCCTTTCGCGCTGCTGTTCCTGCTCGCCATCTTTGCGGTGGGCGGCGCGGAAATGGCCGCGGTGCCGCTGGCCTTCGCCGCGGTGGCGCTGGTGGTTGGCCTGATCTACAGGCGCCGCATCGCCGCGCATGCCGAGCGCGGCATTTCGGTGGCCAATCGCAAGTTCGGGCTGCTGGTGGAAACCATCGAGAACGCTGAGAGCCTCAAGGCCTATGGCGGGCGGGCGCGGCAGACCGCTAACTGGCGGGCCCTCAATGCGGCCACCGTAGAGGAAGATGCCGCCGTGCGCCATCACAGCGAGCATGCAGGCTATATCGCGGCCTTCATCCAGCAGGCGAGCTATGTGGCCGTCGTCGGGCTGGGCGCCTACATCGCGAGCTCCTCCGGCCGCCTCACGGTGGGGGCCCTGATCGCCTGTTCCATCCTGGCCGGCCGCGTGCTGGCGCCGGTGGCCGCCTTGCCCGGCTTGATCGTGCAGTGGGCCCAGGCCAGGACCTCCCTGGACAATCTCGAGAAGGTGTTCGCCCTGGAGCAGGACAACGAGGGCGTGGACCGGCCCCTGCAACCCGAACGCATTCGCGGCGCCTACGAACTGGCGGACCTGCGCTTCACCTATCCCGGTCGGCCGGAGACCCTGCATGTCCGGCAGCTGAGCATCCGGCCCGGCGAGAAGCTGGCCGTCATTGGCCCCACGGGTGCCGGCAAGACCACGCTGCTCAAGGTGCTGGCCGGGCTCTACCGGGCCCAGTCCGGCAGGGCCTTGCTGGACGGACTTGATCTGCAGCAGATCGATCGGGAACTGCTGAGCGAGCGGCTGGCCTTTCTGCCGCAGCAGGCGCGGCTGTTCACTGGCACCCTGCGCGAGAACCTGCTGCTGGGCGTCGCGACCCTGCCCAGCGAGGCAGAGCTGCTGGACGTGTGCCACCGCACAGGCGTGGGCGAGATCATTTCCCGCCATCCCCAGGGCCTGGACCTGCCCATCGTCGAAGGCGGCGAGGGGCTTTCGGGCGGGCAGAAACAGCTGGTGGCCTTCACCAGGGCCGTGCTGTCCAGCCCTGATGTCTGGCTGCTCGACGAACCGACCGCCTGGATGGACGAACACAGCGAGGCCCGCTGCCTGGCCGTCCTCAGGGAGCGCATGCGCCAGGACCAGACGCTGGTGCTGGTCACGCACAAACCGGCCCTGCTGAGCCTGGTCGATCGTGTGCTCATCCTGGGTGAGCGGGGCATCGTGCTGGATGGTGGCAGGGCCGAGCTGGCCAAGCGGCTGCAGCAGGCGGTGGCCGAGGCCCTGCCGCTGGGCAGCAGCACGGCTGTCGGTTCATCCGAGATCGGGGCTTCGGCATGAAAAAGAACGCTTCCGTGCTGCGGAACAACCTCCTCGGCCTCCTGGTGCTCATGACGCTGACGGTGCTGCTGGGCTGGTGGGCGGCAGTCGCCGAAATCGTGCAGAGCTCCCATGCTGCCGGTCTGGTGATCGCCAGTGCGCGCACCCAGGTGGTACAGGTGGCCATGGATGGTGTGGTCCAGGCCGTGCTCGTGCAGGAGGGCCAGAAGGTCCGCCAGGGAGAGGTACTGGCGCGCCTGGACCGTGGCCAGGCCGAGGCCGCCTTCCGTGACAGCCAGGCCAAGGTGGCCGCCCTCAAGGCCGCCCTGGCCCGCCTGCATGCCGAGGTGCTGGGCCAGCCTCTGGTCCTGCCCCGGGAGGTGCTGGCCTACCCCAATTTCGCTGCCAACCAGACGGAGCTGTTCCGGCGCAGGCAAGGCGCGGTGAATGGCGACATCGCCGCCATGCAACGCAGTCTGGCCCTGGCGGAGCAGGAGCTGGCCTTGAGTCGCCCCCTGCTGGCCAGCGGCGACATCGGCCAGGCCGAGGTGATCCGGCTGGAGCGGGTGGTGGCGGACCTGTCCGGCCAGATCACGGCGCGGCGCAGCCGCTACTTCCAGGATGCGCAAGCCGAGATGACCAAGGCCGAGGAGGATCTGGCCACGCAGGAACAGGTGCTGGCCGAGCGCGCGGCCGGCCTGGACCGGACGGAGGTCCGAGCACCCGCCGATGGCCTGGTCAAGAACATCCAGACCACCACGCCGGGAGCCAAGGTGCGGCCTGGCGATGTGATCCTGGAGCTGGTGCCGACCGCCAGCGAGTTGATTGTCGAAGCCAAGCTGAGGCCTGCCGACATCGCGCAGATGCGCGTGGGACTGCCGACCTCCATCAAGCTGGATGCCTATGACTACAGCGTCTTTGGCTCTCTGCACGGCCGGGTGAAGTACATCAGCCCGGATGTACTGACCGAGCGCATGAGCCAGGGGGAGAGCATCTACTACCGCATCCAGATCGCGATTGACTCGGCGAAGCTGGAGGCCTACAACCAGGCGCATCCCGATAGGCGTATCGACATCCAGCCGGGCATGACCTGTGTCGTGGACATCGTGACCGGCCATCGCACCGTCCTGTCCTACCTGACCAAGCCCATCACCAAGGTACTCCACGAATCCCTGCACGAACGGTGAGCGGCGTGCCCCTGGCGCTGTGCGCCATTGCACGGTTTGACCTGCGGCATGCGCCCTCTCGGTCCAGCAATCGGGAGTGTGAAGAATTGTTTCAGTATCATCCGGGACTTTGCCTGCGCCCGTCCCGGTCGCAGCGGCGATATCGAGCGCAGCGAGAGCGGCAGGGCCATGGAGAGCAGCAAGGACACGATCAGCCTGGACGCGCAGCCGCATGGTGCCGGCCTGCGCCTGGGCCCCTGGACGCTGGACATGCACAGCCGCCGCGACGCTGGCCGCCTGCTTGTCGCATTTCTCGCCTTCCATGCCCTGCTGTGGGTCCTCAGCTCCGCGCTGACCCATCGCGCGCCACCCTGGGACAACATCGAGCAACTGGTCTGGCAGCAGTCTCTGCAGTGGGGCTACTACAAGCATCCGCCGTTCCCCACCTGGTGGCTGAGTTTCTGGACGCATCTGCTGGGCAAGCAGATCTGGGTGACCTTCTTCGCCGCGCAGCTGAGCGTGGTGCTCATGCTCTACATGGTCTGGCGCATCGGCCTGCTGGTGATGTCGCCGGCGCGAGCGCTGAGCGCCGTGCTGCTGAGCAGCCTGCTGATCTACCACGGCATCCACGGCATCATGGCCAACCACAACACGGTGCAACTGATGCCCGTGGCCCTGCTGCTGTGGACAGGCCTGCTGGCGGTGCGCGAAGGCGGTTGGTGGCGCTGGCTGCTGGCAGGCCTGGCCGCAGCCCTCTGTATGCTCACCAAGTACAGCGCCCTGATCTGGCTGGCCGTGCTGGGCCTGTGGATGATCCAGGATGTCCGCATGCGCCGCCTGCGCCCGTGGCTGGGGGCAGGTCTTGCCCTGCTGGTGGCCGCTGTGCTGTTCGCGCCGCACGTGCAATGGCTGCTGCGCGAGGGGGCGCCCAGCCTGGGCTACGTCAGCAAGGCGGTCAACGGCGAGAACGATGCCTCCCAACTCGGCCATTGGGGCCGCTTGCTGAACTTCGTCGTGATCCAGTTCGGCCGGGCCTTGCCCCTGCTGCTGGCGACCGGGCTGATGGTCTGGCTGCTGCGCAAGCAGGCGCGCTGGCCCGGGGCCACAACGCTGGAACGACCGGAAGCGCACTTCATCAGCTTCATGGCTCTCGGGCCGGTGCTGCTGACATCCCTGCTGGGTGTGGCTGGCGTCAAGCTGGGCTCGGCCTGGGCCGCCACCTTCTTCGTGGTGCTGGGGCTGTGGCTGATGCGCTTCGTGCCGGCCCATGAGCCCAACCGCATGGTGCGCATGGCGCTGCTCATCGCCCTTGTCTTCGAGCTGTTGATGGCCCTGAGCCAGGCCCTGACCAACGGCTGGCTGGTGGACCTCAAGGACCGCCCGGCTCGCGCCAACTTCCCGGCGCAGAACCTCGCCGCGCAGGTGGATGCCGTCTGGCGTCGACACCAGCCGGGGCCCCTGCACATCCTGGTCGGCGAGACCTGGCTGGCGGGCAATGTCTCGGTGCACGCGCCCACCCATCCGCTGGTCTTCCTGGATGCCGATCCGCAGAAGTCGCCCTGGGTCAAGCCGGAGATGATCCGCCAGTGCGGCGCCATGCTGGTCATCGATGTGCGCGACCTGGGCCAGCTTCCCGCCGCAGTGGACGACCTCCGCGAGCAGGCCTATGCGCAGGGACGTATCGACCTGCCCTGGACGCGGCGCGGCACCGGGCCGCATCTGCAGGTGGAGTGGTCCATCGTGGCGCCGGAGAAGCCGGGCCTGTGTCCCGTCCAGTGAGCCTGGCTGAGCCTGCATGAGGGCCGCGGCTAGCATGGTGGCATGAAGCTGTACTTTCTTTTCCTGCTGGTGGCCGCCGCGACGGTGGCCAGCCCTGGCCCCGGCGTGATGCTCTCGCTCAACAATGCCCTGCGCCTCCGATGGCGCGGCAGCCTGCCGGGCATCGCCGGCGTGGCGGCTGGGGCGGCCGTGGTGGCTGGCCTGTCGGCCACCAGCCTGGGCCTGCTGCTGGCGCAGTCGGCCCTGGCCTTCACCGTGATCCAGCTGCTGGGCGCCGCCTACCTGGTGTGGCTGGGCATCAAGCTCTGGCGGGCTCCGGCCCAAGACTGGGCGGATGAGGTGCAGACGCCGGTGCTGAGCCCGCGCCGCCGCTTCCTCGAAGGACTGATGCTGCAGTTCACCAATCCCAAGGCCATCGTCTTCTTCCTTTCCATCCTGCCCCAGTTCGTGGACCCGGCCCACGAGGCGGGACCGCAGCTGCTGCTGCTGGTGTTGAGCTACGCGACCCTGGTGCTGATCATCCACAGTGTCTACGCCTGGGGCGCGCAGGCGGTCCGGCAGTTCCTGGGCTCGGCGCGGGGTCGGCGCTGGTTCCAGCGCGGCAGCGGCCTGGTCTTCATCGGCTTCGGGCTGGCGCTGGCGCGCGCCAGTCGTTGATCCGGCCTGACGGTGCCCGACCCTGCTTCGCGCGGGCCTATGCCTGTGCTCGAGAGGGGCCTGGGCTAGACTGCGCGGCTTGCGAGAGATCCCCATGAGCATGAATCAAGAAGCCCTGGTGCTGCAGGCCCTGCAGCGCGTCGTCGATCCTGTGACCCGGCAGGATTTCGTCAGCAGCAAGCAGATCAAGCAGATGCGCATCGAGGGTGATGGCCTGAGCTTCGAGCTGGAGATGGGCTACCCGGCCGCCGGCCTGCATGGGGCCTTGCGCGAGTCCCTGGCCGCCGCGGCCCGCACCGTGCCGGGCATCGCGCGCGTGGACATTCACGTCAGCACCCGCGTGCAGGCCCATGCCGTGCAGCGCGGCGTGCAGCTGCTGCCGGGCGTGAAGAACATCGTGGCTGTGGCCTCGGGCAAGGGCGGCGTGGGCAAGAGCACCACGGCGGCCAACCTGGCCCTGGCCCTGGCGGCCGAGGGCGCCCGCGTGGGCCTGCTGGACGCCGACATCTACGGCCCCAGCCAGCCCCTCATGATGGGCGCCAGCGGCCAGCCGGACTCGAAGGATGGCAAGACCATGGAACCGATGATGGCCCATGGCGTGCAGCTGATGTCCATCGGCTTCCTGGTGGCCGAGGACCAGGCCATGGTCTGGCGCGGCCCCATGGCCACCCAGGCCCTGGACCAGCTGCTGCGCCAGACGAATTGGCAGGACCTGGACTACCTCATCATCGACATGCCGCCCGGCACCGGCGACATCCAGCTGACCCTGGCCCAGCGCGTGCCGGTGACGGGCGCCGTCATCGTGACCACGCCCCAGGACATCGCCCTGATTGATGCCAAGAAGGGCCTCAAGATGTTCGAGAAGGTGGGCGTGCCCATCCTGGGCCTGGTCGAGAACATGGCGGTGCACATCTGCACGAACTGCGGCCATGCCGAGCACATCTTCGGCGCCGAGGGCGGCCAGAAGATGGCCGCGCAGTACGGCCTGCCCTACCTGGGCGGCCTGCCCCTGGCCCTGTCCATCCGTGAGCAGGCCGATGCCGGCCGGCCCAGCGTGGTGGCCGAGCCCGAGGGCGAGATCGCGCAGCGCTACCGCGACATCGCCCGCCAGGTGGCAGCGCGCATCGCGGGGCAGGCGAAGGACTATTCCTCGAAGTTCCCCACCATCACCATCTCGAAGAACAGCTGACGCCATGGCCACGCCAGGTCCGGAAGTCCTGCAGGCGCTGCTGAGCCGGCATTCCGTCGGCCCCAAGCACCTGGTGGAACCAGGGCCGGACGAGCCGCAGCTTCAGCTGATGGTGGCCGCCGCCCTGCGCGGGCCGGACCACGGCGAGCTGGTGCCCTTTCGCTTCAAGTGGGTGGGGGGCGAGGCCCGGCAGCGCATGGCGGCGCTCTTTGCCGCGGCCGCGCGAAAGGCCGGCAAGGACGAGGCCGGCGCAGCCCTCGATGCCGAGCGCGCCCTGCGCCCGCCGGTGACGGTGGCCCTGGTGGCCCGCATCGACATGGGCCATCCCCTGGTCCCCGCGCACGAGCAATGGGCCTGTGTGGGCGGCGCCTTGGCCAACTTCCTCAACGCGGCCCATCTGCTGGGGTATGGCGCCAAGATGCTGTCCGGCGCCAAGGTGCGGGACGCCGACATCGTGGCCGCCTTCTGCGAGCCCGGCGAGACCCTGCTGGGCTGGATCGCCCTGGGTACGCCGCTCAAGGCCGGTCGCGCCCCTCGCAAGCCCGAGGCCGGCGCGGTGCTGCAGCGCTGGCCGGAGGCGGGCTGATCCTCAGCCTCGCTGCGTGGCCTTGAGGTCCCGCACATGGGTCGGGCCTACGCGGGCCTCGATGGCAGCCAGCATCTCCTTGCCCCAGCCCAGCGCGAACAGCAGTTCGCCGACCACGAACATGGGCCCGACCAGCAAGCCGACCAGATCGTCCACGAAGGCCGGCTTGCGGCCCTCGTAGTAATGGCCGATGAACTGGATGATCCAGCCCACCACGAAGCTGCCCACGCCCACCGTCAGCCAGGCGGCCGTCGACCCCTGCGCAAAGGGCGTGGCCAGGGCCATCAGCAGGGCGTTGACCGCTACGGTGGACAGGCCCAGCACCAGCGCCCCGCGGCTCAGGTACCACAGGGCGCTCACGAAGCACAGCAGCCAGGCGGCATTGGCCTGCAGGCCCGCCACCTCCAGCGGGATCCGCGCCAGCAGCACACCGATGGCGAACACGATCAGCGGGATGCCCACGAAGTGCGTGGCGATGTTGCGGCGGTCGCGGTGGTAGGCGGCGTACTGGGCCATCAGGTCCAGGGCAGGGCGCAAGGGGCTGGCCATGGCGGGTCTCCACGTTTGTCTTGATATCCATCAGCTTAGGCAGCGGCGAGCATTTGCACTGTCAAAGATTCGACAGTTGAGCCCCTCCCAAACCCATGGCCCTTCCTGACGACGACCACCCGGCCCTGGCCCGCAGCCGCTGGTTCGCCGGCTGCGAGCCCGAGCTGCAGGCTGCCCTGCGCGCGCTGGGTCACGGCCTGAGCCTGGTGGACGGCGAGCTGCTCTTCCATCAGGGCCAGCGCTCGGCCGGCCTGTGCTGCGTGCTCTCGGGCGCCCTGCACGTCGGGCGGCTGCAGCCGGACGGCACGCAGAGCCTGCTGGCCTGGCTGGAAGCCGGCCACTGGTTCGGCGAGATCTCCCTGCTGGACGGCCAGCCCCGCACACACGATGTGCGCAGCGACGGCATGACCCGGCTCTGGCTGGTGCCCGAAGTGGCCCTGGTGGGCTGGCTGGACGAGCACCCGCGGCACTGGCGCAGCATCGCCCGCCTGGCCTGCGCCAAGCTGCGCCAGAGCTTCGAGGTGCTGGAGGACATCGCCCGGCTGCCCCTGGAGGCGCGGCTGGCCAAGCGCCTGCTGCAGGTGGCCCAGGGCTATGGGGAGCAAGACCTGACCCCGCCCGGCGCCACGCAGCCCCGCCGCCTGCGCCTGCCGCAGGATCAGCTGGCCCTGATGATGGGCGTGAGCCGGCAGACGGTGAACAAGGCGCTGAAGTCCCTGGAGACCCAGGGCCACATCGCGCTGCGCTACGGCGGCATTGAGTTGCTGGAGCCGCAGGCCCTGGCGGCGCTGGGGCAGAATTCGGGGCATGAGCACATCAGCGCGCGTCCGCATCCAGACCGGGGACTTTGACCTCAGCACCGAGTGCGCCGCCTTGCGCGCCGACGATGGCGGTGTGGGCGCCGTGGTCAGCTTCGTGGGCACTGTGCGCGGCGGGTCCGGCCAGCCGGGCGCCGACGCCATCACGCTGATGGAGCTGGAGCACTACCCCGGCATGACTGAGGCCGCCATCGAGGCCATGATCGACGAGGCCCAGCGCCGCTTCGACATTCGCGCCGCCCGCGTCATCCACCGCGTGGGCCCGCTGGCGCCGCTGGCGCAGATCGTGGGCGTGTTCGTCAGCTCGCGCCACCGCGGCCAGGCCTTCCAGGCCTGCGAGTTCCTGATGGACTACCTCAAGACCCAGGCCCCGTTCTGGAAGAAGGAGCACGGGCCGGACGGTGCCCGCTGGGTCGATGCCCGCGAGGTGGACGACGCTGCCCTGGCGCGCTGGGGCATTGCCTCCAGCAACGCCGGCGGCCCGGCATGAGCCTGCCGCTGCAGATCGCCGCCGTGGCCGTGGGCGCCAGCGTGGGCGCCCTGGCGCGCTGGGGCGCCGGCCTGTGGCTCAATGCGCGCTGGACCGGCTTCCCGCTGGGTACGCTGCTGGTCAATGTGCTGGGCGGCTTCCTGATCGGCCTGGCCCTGGAATGGTTCGGCCGAATGCCCCATGAACTGGCCCGGCTGCTGCTGGTCACCGGCTTCCTGGGCGGGCTGACCACCTTCTCCAGCTTCTCGGGCGAGTCCCTGAGCCTGCTGCAGCGCGGGGACTTCGGCCTGGCGCTGGCGCACACCCTGGTCCATGTGCTGGGCTCGCTGCTCGCTGCGGCCGCGGGTCTGGCCCTGATGCGTGCCGCCCTCAGCTGAGCGCGCTCAGTAGCGGTGCAGGCCGTCGTACTGCGCCTTGCCCAGGGGTAGGCCCTGCTGGCGCAGCAGCAGGTAGACGGCGGTCAGGTGGAAGCAGAAGTTGGGCAGGGCGAACTCGTGGATCCAGGCGCGCAGCGGCATCTGCAGCCAGGCCCGGCCGGCGTCGCTCTCCACCCGGCGATCGGCGGGCTCGAAGTCCTCGGGGCGCCAGCCCTGCACCTGGACCTGCAGGGCCTGCACCTGCTGGCGCATGCCGGCCAGGCCCTGGGGCCAGTCCGGGTAGCGCGGCGCGTGGCCGTGCAGCACCGCTTCGAGGCGGGGCACGAAATTGCCGCAGATCCAGACCTGGCTGCGCAGGGGCAGCATGTCCGGCGCGAGGCGAGCTTCCAGCAGCGCGTCCTCCGCCAGCCCCTGGCTTCGGACCTGCGATTGAGCCAGGTCAAGAAGCCCATCCAACTGCCCGAGATAGCGTAGAAGGGTGGGCACGGTGCCGAGCTGGAGTTCTGAGCCGGCGCTGCTCGGGGCGGTGGGGGTGGTGGTCTGCGGCATGGTCGACATTCTGGCCGCGGACGCTGGGCTGCCTTCCCCCCGCCTCTTGAAATGCGGCGAGCTGCGCCCACTTGAACGACAACGGAGGATTTCATCCATGCGAGTCGACAAGTTCACCACGCGCTTCCAGGAAGCCCTGGCCGAAGCCCAGAGCGGCGCCGTCACGCGCGACAACCCCTACATCGAACCCGCCCACCTGCTGCAGGCCATGCTGGCCCAGGAGGACGGCCCCCGCGCCCTGCTGGAGCGTGCCGGCGTGCGGGTGCCTGCGATGAAGACGGCGCTGGACAGCATCGTCAACGGCCTGCCGCAGGTGCAGGGCGAGGGCCAGCAGGTCCAGCCCAGCCGCGACCTCGTCAGCCTGCTGCAGGCTGCCGAGAAGGAAGCCGCCAAGCGCGGGGACCACTTCATCGCCAGCGAGATGTTCCTGCTGGCCCTGGCCGATGCCAAGAGCGATCTGGCCGGCATCGCCCGCGGCCACGGCCTCACCCGCAAGGGCCTGGAGACGGCCATCGAGGCGGTGCGTGGCGGCCAGAAGGTGGATTCCCAGGAGTCCGAGGGCAACCGCGAGGCGCTCAAGAAGTACACCCTGGACCTCACCGAGCGCGCCCGCCAGGGCAAGCTGGATCCGGTGATCGGCCGTGACGACGAGATCCGCCGCGCCATCCAGGTGCTGCAGCGCCGGTCCAAGAACAACCCCGTGCTGATCGGTGAACCGGGCGTGGGCAAGACCGCCATCGTGGAAGGCCTGGCCCAGCGCATCGTCAACGGCGAGGTGCCGGAGTCGCTGAAGGACAAGCGCGTGCTGGTGCTGGACATGGCCGGCCTGCTGGCCGGTGCCAAGTACCGCGGCGAGTTCGAGGAACGCCTGAAGTCCGTGCTGAAGGAAGTGGCGGCCGATGAGGGCCGCATCATTCTCTTCATCGACGAGATCCACACCATGGTCGGCGCCGGCAAGGCCGAGGGCGCCATCGACGCCGGCAATATGCTCAAGCCGGCCCTGGCCCGCGGCGAGTTGCACTGCATCGGCGCGACCACGCTGGACGAATACCGCAAGTACGTCGAGAAGGACGCCGCCCTGGAGCGCCGCTTCCAGAAGGTGATGGTCGACGAGCCGACGGTGGAGGCCACCATCGCCATCCTGCGCGGCCTGCAGGAGAAGTACGAGGTCCACCATGGCGTGGAGATCACCGACCCGGCCATCGTGGCCGCGGCCGAGCTCTCGCACCGCTACATCACCGACCGCTTCCTGCCCGACAAGGCCATCGACCTCATCGACGAGGCCGCGGCCAAGATCAAGATCGAGATCGACTCCAAGCCCGAGGCCATGGACAAGCTCGACCGCCGCCTGATCCAGCTGAAGATCGAGCGCGAGGCCGTGCGCAAGGAAAAGGACGAGGCCTCGCAGAAGCGCTTCGAGCTGATCGAGGAAGAGATCGAGAAGCTGCAGCGCGAGTACGCGGACCTGGAGGAGATCTGGAAGTCCGAGAAGGCCACGGCCCAGGGCTCGGCCCAGGTCAAGGAAGAGATCGACCGCATCAAGTTCCAGATCGAGGAGCTCAAGCGCAAGGGCGACTTCAACAAGGTCGCCGAGCTGCAGTACGGCAAGCTGCCCGAGCTGGAGAAGCGCCTGAAGGAGGCGCAGGCCAAGGAGAGCGACAAGGCCGGCAAGGCCAAGCAGGGCGCCGCGCCGCAGCTGTTGCGCACCATGGTCGGCGCCGAGGAGATCGCCGAGGTGGTGTCCCGCGCCACCGGCATTCCGGTGTCCAAGCTGATGCAGGGCGAGCGCGACAAGCTGCTGCAGATGGAAGACAAGCTGCACCGGCGCGTGGTGGGCCAGGACGAGGCCATCACCGCGGTGGCCGACGCCATCCGCCGTTCGCGTGCCGGCCTGTCCGACCCGAACCGGCCGCTGGGCTCCTTCCTCTTCCTGGGCCCCACGGGCGTGGGCAAGACCGAGCTGTGCAAGGCGCTGGCGGGCTTCCTCTTCGACAGCGAGGACCACATGGTGCGCATCGACATGAGCGAGTTCATGGAGAAGCACTCCGTGAGCCGCCTGATCGGCGCGCCCCCCGGCTACGTGGGCTATGACGAGGGCGGCTACCTGACCGAGGCCGTGCGCCGCAAGCCCTACAGCGTGCTGCTGCTGGACGAGGTGGAGAAGGCCCACCCCGATGTGTTCAATGTGCTGCTGCAGGTGCTGGACGACGGCCGCCTGACCGATGGCCAGGGCCGCACCGTGGACTTCAAGAACTGCGTCATCGTGATGACCTCCAACCTCGGCTCGCAGCACATCATGGCGCTGGCGGGGCAGGACGAGGAAGTGATCCGCGAGGCCGTGTGGGGTGAGGTCAAGCAGCACTTCCGTCCGGAGTTCCTGAACCGCATTGACGAGACGGTGATCTTCCACGCGCTGGACGCCCAGCACATCCAGTCCATCGCGAAGATCCAGCTGCGCCAGCTGGAAGAGCGTCTCGCGAAGCTGGAGATGAAGCTGGACGTCAGCGAGGAGGCGCTGGCCGAGCTGGCCAAGGTCGGCTTCGATCCGGTCTTCGGTGCGCGGCCGCTCAAGCGTGCGATCCAGCAGCGCATCGAAAACCCGTTGTCCAAGCTGATCCTGCAGGGCCGCTTCGGTCCCAAGGACGTCATCCCCGTGCAGGTCCAGGGCGGCGAGTTCAGCTTCGGGCGCGTGGTGCACTGAACCCCGTCGCCCCACAAGGCAAAGGGCGCGAACCCGCGAGGGTCGCGCCCTTTTTCAATGAGCGGCTTCGATCAGCCCTTGGCCTGCTTCCAGCGCTGCAGCAGCGTGGCTTCCTGCTCGGCGCTGTAGGCCAGCTTCACGCGGCCCTTCTCCTCCTTGAGCTGGGTCTTGTACCAGGCCAGGGTGTCGGCCACGGTCTGCTCCACCGGGCGGAACTTCAGACCGGCCTTGACGGCGCGGGCAGTGCGCCAGGTGTGGAAGCCCTTGGTGTCGCCGAGGTAGGGCGCCCAGATGGGCATCTCCAGGTCCTCCTGCTTGGCCATGAACTCGCCGGGCACCCAGGTCACGCTGCCCGGTGTGCCGGCAGACTTCTGGCAGGCGGCGATCACGCGGCCCCAGCTCATGGGCTCGGCCGGGCCGACGGCATTGAACTGGCCCATGGTGCCGGTTTCCACCAGATGCACCAGCCAGGCGGCCAGGTCGCGCACGTCGATCAGCTGCAGCGGATCCGTGGGCGCGCCGGGCACGGCGATCTCGCCACCTTTGTCGAATCGCACCGGCCAGTAGGTGAAGCGGCCGGTGGGGTCGTCCGGGCCCACGATGTAGCCGGGGCGCACGATGGTGCTGCGGCCGGGCAGGGCCTTGGCCGCGGCGGCCTCGCAGGCGGCCTTGAGCCCGCCGTAGTTCTCGAAGTTCTTGCCCATGGTCTCGACCGTGGGGTCGGCCAGCACGGCCAGGGGCGTGTCCTCGTCACCGCCCACGGGCACGGGTTCCTTGTAGGCGCTGATGCTGGAGATGTAGATGTACTGCTTCACCCGCGGCGCCAGTAGCTGGGCGGAGGCGCCCACCATGCGGGGGTAGTAGCCGGAGTCGTCGATGACGGCATCCCATTCGCCCGTCTCCAGGGACTTCAGGCCCTCGCCCTTGAGCGGGTCGCGGTCGCCCTGGCGCTTCTCGACATCCGGGAAGAGGCCGGGCCGCGTGCGGCCGCGGTTGAACAGGGTCAAGACATGACCCCGTGCCTTGGCCACCTCGACGATGGCTGGGCCCAGGAAGCCCGTGCCGCCCAGGATCAGGATGCGCTTGGGCGCCGTGCGTGCCGGCGCTTCGCCGGCAGCGTGGGACAGGGGCAGCAGGCCGAGGGCGCCGAGGCCGGCGGTCCATTGCATGAGGTGTCGGCGGGAGGGGTTCATGAGGTTTCCTTTTCAGCAGAGGAGGGGGGCAGGACTCAGGAGCGCAGGGCCCCGGGAGCCTGAGCGGGGGCATTGCCGGGGGGCACATCGGGGCTTTGCGAAGCGTGGCGGCGTACCAGTTGCCCCAGCGAGCGGCCAGTCCAGATCCACAGGCCGGCGCAGCCCAGGGCGGCCATGCTCACGGGCAGGGCCAGCAGGCTCATCAGCGTGGGCGCCCAGACGCCCAGCACATCGCCCACGCGGTAGACGAAGGTGTCGATGAAGGGCTTGGACTTGTAGCGCTCCTCAGGCCCCAGCGGGATGTACAGCAGCTCGCGCGCCGGGCGGTCCACCGCATAGTGCAGGCCGCGGCGCAGCACCTGCACGGCGGCCAGCACCGCGAAACCGGGCCACAGGGCCAGGGCACCGAAGCCGGCAAGGGTCAGGGTGGGCAGCACCAGCAGCACGCCGCTCACGCCTATCCAGCGCAGCAGGCGGCCGGTCAGGAAGAGCTGGGTCAGCAGCGTCAGGGCATTGACCCACAGGTCCAGCCGCGCGAAGGCCGCGGTGCGCTCGGCGCTGCTGGCAAAGCTGCTGGCCACGATCTCGCCCTGGGTCAGGTAGAGAAAGGTCGAGGTCAGCGCATAGAGCAGCATGTAGAGGCACAGGGCCTGCAGATAGCGCGAGCCCGCGATGGCCCGCCAGCCTTCCAGGGCCGAGGGCCCGGGTTCGCGTTCGGGCTGGGCCTGTTCGGAGACGCCAAAGTGCCGCTCCAACACGCCCATGCAGACCACGGCGATCTCCAGCGCCAGGACGGACAGCCCCATCAAGGCGGCCGGCCCCAGCTGCAGGCCCCAGCTGCCGCGGCTCAGCGCATCGGTCAGCGCGGCACCGCCCATGGCGCCCAAGGTGCCGCCCATGGAGATCAGGCCGAAGAGGCGCCGGCCCTGTTCTTCGCGGAACACATCACTCATGAGGCTCCAGAACACCGAGACCACGAAGAGGTTGAAGACGCTCAGCCACACGTAGAAGGCATAGCCCAGCCACACGGCCCCGGGCCAGACCGTCATCAGGCCGACGAAGACCAGCAGATTGGCCGCGAAGAAATGCGAGACCGCCGGAATGAAGCGTCGGCGCGGCCAGCGCGATACCAGCTTGGCATAGAGCGGGTTGGCCACCAGCATCACCAGCAGGGTGACGCTCATGAGCCAGGGCAGCTTGTCCGCGCCCTTGGCGATGCCCATGGCCTCGCGCACCGGGCGCAGCAGGTAGTAGCTCAGCAACAGGAAGAAGAAGTAGGCGGCGGCCCACAGCAGGGCGCGGCCTTCACCGGGGCGGACCAGCACCAGACGTTGCAGAAGGGATCGTGAGGGATTCATGCGGGAGACCTTGGAGGCAGGGCGGCTGAGCTGCGGTGCCAGGCCCTGTCCGGCATTGAAGGCCGCTGGCGTGGACTTGTCCTGAAGTCATGCCGGCCTGGTGATGTCATTTGTTCTCAGTGTTTTCACGGTTGGCGGCGGCCGGCCGAGGGCGGCGGTTGCGCCTGGCTTGCAGCGGAGCTTTCTACAATCTGCGCCATGACTTCCTATTCCGTGGGCGTGCAGCCCCGTTGCTTCGCCCTGGTGCCCGCGGCCGGCGTGGGCAGCCGCTCAGGCGCCTCGCAACCCAAGCAGTACGTGCCGCTCGCGGGCCGCGCGCTGATGGCCCACACCCTGGACGCGCTGCAGGCCGTGCCGGGCCTGGACGCGACCCTGGTGGTACTGTCCCCCGAGGACGATCAGTTCGAGCAGGCCGTGCCCGGCTTCGCCGGCGAGCGCGCCTGGGTGGCGCGCTGCGGGGGCGCCAGCCGCGCCGAGAGCGTCGCCAACGGCCTGCTGGAACTGCAGGCCCGCGGCGCTCAGCCTCACGACTGGGTGCTGGTGCACGATGCCGCACGCTGCCTGCTGCAGCCCCAATGGGTGCAGGCCCTGATGGCCGCCTGTGCGGACGACGAGGTCGGCGGCCTGCTGGCCCTGCCCGTGGCCGACACACTCAAGGACGAACAGGACGGCCGCGTGCTGGCCACCGTGGACCGCCGCGGCAAGTGGGCCGCGCAGACGCCGCAGATGTTCCGCCTGGGCCTGCTGCAGCCCGCTCTGCGCCAGGTAGGAGACGCGGCCACCGATGAAGCCAGTGCCGTCGAGGCCCTGGGGCATCGACCCCGGCTGGTGGCGGCGTCGATGGAGAACTTCAAGGTGACGTACCCGGCGGACTTCGAGTTGGCCGAGCGCCTGCTGCGGAGCCGTGCGGGATGAGCCGACCTCTGCCCTGGCGTCGCGCGGCGCTGCTGCTGCTGGCCAGCGGCCTGAGCCTGCCGGCCCATGCGCACGGCGCCGGCCTGCTGCTGATGATGGTCGGGCTGCCGCTGCTGCTGGGCCTGTATGCCCTCGTGCTGGTGCGTGCGGCCTTCTTCGTGCCGCGGCCGCGGCGGGCGCGCGCCCTCGGCCTGACTCTCATGCTCGCGCCGCTGTGGGCGCTGCTTGCGGGCAGCCCCTTGCTGGACTATCGCCTCGAGATCGCCCTGCGCGAGTTCGAGGGTCGCTGGTCGCTGGGCGTGCCTGTGCTGCTGGCGGCGCTGAGCTGGCATCTTCAAAACCCCGTCATCCGGGCACCTCGCCCGCGTGGAAAGTGAGCTTCGAACCATGAATCCTCTGGACCTGCGCATCGGTGAAGGCTGGGACACCCACCAGCTCGTCACCGGCCGCCCGCTGATCCTCGGCGGCGTCACCATCCCGCATACCCACGGCCTGCTGGGCCATTCCGATGCCGACGCGCTGGCCCATGCCATCACCGACGCCCTGCTGGGCGCTGCGGCCCTGGGCGACATCGGCAAGCTCTTCCCCGACACGGCGGCCGAGTTCAAGAACGCCGACTCCATGGCGCTGCTGGCCGAGGCCCATCGCAAGGTGCGCGAGGCGGGCTGGGCCATCGTCAACATCGACACGACCATCGTCGCCCAGGCGCCCAAGATGGCGCCGCACATTCAGCCCATGCGCGAGCGCCTGGCTCAGGTGCTGAGCCTGCCGGTCGAACGCATCAACGTGAAGGCCAAGACGGCCGAAAAAATGGGCCCGGTGGGCGAGGGCCGTGCCATCGAGACGCGGGCGGTGTGCCTGCTGATGCGCGCGCCTGGCTGAGGCCGGATCGGCCTACTGCGCGCGGCGCAGGCGGATCTGGGTGACCAGGCCGCCGTCGTCCGCATTGCGCATGGAGAGCTTGCCGCCCTGGCGCTGCACGGACTTCTCCACGATGGCCAGGCCCAGGCCCGCGCCCGTGGCCGCCGTACGGGCGGCGTCGCCGCGGAAGAAGGGTGTGGTGAGCTTGTCCAGCTTGTCCTGGGGCACGCCGGGGCCATGGTCGCGCAGGGTGATCAGCACCTCGGCGCCCTGGACCTTGGCCGTCACCAGCATGAGGGTGGGCAGGTCCGGCAGATGGCCGTAGCGCCGCGCGTTCTCCATGATGTTCAGGAAGATGCGGCCCAGCTCGACTTCGTCCGCCCAGACCTTGATGTCGGCCGGCACATTGTTCTGGATGCGGATCTGGGACGGGTCGCGGAAGCCCTGGGCCTCGCGCTCGGCCACGTCGCGCAGCTTGATGGGGTGCAGGGCCAGCTCGCTGGGGCGGGCGTAGTCCATGAACTTGTTGATGATGGCGTCGAGCTGGTCAATGTCCTGCGCCATGTACTGGCGGGCCAGTTCGTCGGTGACGCTCATCTCGGCCTCCAGGCGCAGGCGGGCCAGGGGCGTGCGCAGGTCATGGGAGATACCGGCCAGCATCACGCTGCGGTCCTCTTCCATCTTGGCCAGGTCCCGGGCCATGCGATTGAAGCCCATGTTGACCTCGCGGATCTCGCTGGTCAGGGTGCTCTCGTCCAGGCGCGAGTCGTACTCGCCCTCGCGGATGCGGCCTGCCGCGGTGGCCAGCTCGCGCAGCGGGTGGTTGATCAGCCGTGCGATCAGGGCCGAGCCGAGGATGGTCACCAGCAGCGCGATCAGCAGCCACCACCAGTTGGCCGCGAGCTGAGCTGACATGGGCTCGGGGTTGGTGCGAAGCCAGTAGTGCTCGGTGTCGATGCTGAAGCGCACCCACAGGCCTGCTTCGCCGTTCAGGCTGCCGGCCACGACGGTGTCGCCGCCCAGGCGCTGCTGCAGGGCTTGCGCGAGCTTGCGGGTGAAGCCGCTGCTGCCGTAGTCCACCCATTGGTCGGTGGGCTCGGAGATCTCGACCTGGATGTCACGGCTGTGGGTCAGGGACTTGATCATGGCCACCCGGTTGACGCCGTCGGTGGTGGCCATGGCGGCGCGGCACAGGTTGACCAGACCCGCCAACTGATGGGCTGACTCCAGCGCGCGGGGCTCGGCATCCAGGGCGCGGAAAGTCAGCTGCCAGGCGAACACGGCGCCTGCCAGGAGTGCAGCCAGCAGCGCGAAGGTGCGCCAGAACAGGTTGAAGGCGAGGATCTTGGGCGGTTGCGGCATGGGCGCTCAGCCCGCCCGGCGGGCGGCGTCGTGCGAGCGCAGGCCTCCAGAGGCCTGCGTCGGCAGGGGAGGGATCAGCTGTTCTCGTCGGGCACGAAGACGTAGCCCACGCCCCAGACCGTCTGAATATAGCGGGGCTGGGCCGGGTCGGACTCCAGCAGCTTGCGCAGGCGCGAGATCTGCACGTCCAGGCTGCGGTCGAAGGGTTCGAACTCGCGGCCGCGAGCCAGCTGGGCCAGCTTGTCGCGCGAGAGCGGCTGTCGCGGGTGGCGCACCAGGGCCTTGAGCATGGAGAACTCGCCGGTGGTCAGGGGCAGGGGCTCGCCGTTCTTGGACAGGCGGCGCAGCGCCAGGTCGAACTCGAAGGGGCCGAAGCTCACCGTCATCGGCTCCTTGGACGGCGCGCCTGGCGCCTCCATGGCCGGCCGGCGGCGCAGCACAGCGTTGATGCGGGCCAGCAGCTCGCGCGGGTTGAAGGGCTTGGCGAGGTAGTCGTCGGCGCCCACTTCCAGGCCCACGATGCGGTCCACTTCCTCGACCTTGGCCGTCAGCATGATGATGGGCGTGCTGTCATTGGCGGCACGCAGGCGGCGGCAGATGGACAGGCCGTCCTCGCCGGGCATCATCAGATCCAGGACGATGAGGTCCACGGTCTCGCGAGTCAGCTGCTTGTTCAGCGCCTTGCTGTCCTCCGCCAGCAGGACCTCGAAGCCTTCCTGCGTCAGATAGCGGCGCAGCAGGTCGCGGATGCGGGCATCGTCATCGACGACGAGGATGCGGTTGGCGCGGGTACTGCTGCTCATGGGAGACTCCGAGAAATATGTAACAGCGCCATTGTGGGCCTGTTCACCGCATGAATCGCAACCGAATCAACAGTCGTTACGGTTTGGTAACAACTCAGGCCTGGCCCTGCCAACGAGGGGACGGCGCCTGGCGTTGAGGGCGGGGCAGGGGCCGTGCTGCTATGGTCGGAGCTGCCCTGATTTCAAGGTTTCCAAGGAGGATTGCATGAACAAGCGACTGCACCGTGCCGGCCTGGCCGGTCTCATCCTGGGCGCGGCCACACTGCCGGCGCTGGCCCAGCAGACATCCAGCCCGCTGCCCCGGGACCGTCTCAATCTCTCGGCCACGGCCAGTGTGGAGGTGGCGCGGGACACGCTGGGCGTGGTCTTCTCCACTAGCAAGGACGGCAGCAATGCCGCCGCGGTGCAGCTGGCGCTCAAGCAGGCCCTGGATGCCGCGCTGGCTGAGGCGAGGAAGATTGCCAAGCCCGGCCAGGTCGAGGTTCAGACGGGCAATTTCTCCATGTACCCGCGCTACGGCAGCAAGAACGGCCAGACCTACATCAATGGCTGGCAGGGCTCGGCCGAGCTGATGGTGGAGGGCAAGAACATCAGCGCCATCTCCGAGCTCACCGGCCGCATCAGCACCATGAGCATTGCGCGAGTGGGCTACAGCCTCTCCAAGGAAGCCCGGGAGCAGCAGGAGAGCACGGTCGTGGCCCAGGCCATCGCCCAGTTCAAGGCGCGGGCGGCGGAGTACGCGAAGCAGTTCGGCTTCAGCGCCTATGACATCGGCGAGGTCAGCGTGAACACGCAGGACGCCGCGCCCATGCCCATGGCCGCGCCCTCGTTGCGCATGAAGGCCGCCGGTGCGTCCATGGACGAAGCCCTGCCGGTGGAGGCCGGCAAGGCGACGGTGAGCGTCAGTGTCAATGGCTCCGTCGTGATGAAGCGCTGAGGGTGCCGGGCCGCCAGCAGCGACATGCTGCGGCCTTGCCCCGCTTACTGGGCGGTCCAGCCACCGTCCAGGCTCCAGGCCTGGCCGCGCACATTGGCCGCGGCCTCGGAGCACAGGAAGACCGTCAGCGCGCCCAACTGCTCGGGCGTGGTGAACTGCAGCGAGGGCTGCTTGTCGGCCAGCAGGCGGCGCTTGGCCTCCTCGTTGTCCACGCCATCGGCCGCGGCGCGCGCGTCCACCTGCTTCTGCACCAGGGGCGTCAGCACCCAGCCGGGGCAGATGGCGTTGACCGTCACCGGGCTGGTAGCCGTCTCCAGGGCCACGGACTTGGTGAAACCCACCAGGCCATGCTTGGCCGCCACATAGGCCGACTTCTGCGCGGAGGCCACCAGGCCGTGCACCGAGGCCACGTTGATGACGCGGCCCCAGCCTTTCCTGAGCATGGTCGGCAGGGCCAGGCGGGTGGTGTGGAAGGCCGAGCTGAGGTTGATGGCGATGATGGCGTCCCAGCGCTCGGGCGGGAAGTCCTGGACCGGCGCCACGTGCTGGATGCCGGCGTTGTTCACGAGGATGTCCACACCGCCGAACTCGCGCTCGGCGTAGGCCATGAGCTCGTTGATCTCGGCGGCCTTGCTCATGTCGGCACCGTGGTAGCCCACCTTCACGCCCAGCGCGGCTACTTCGGCCTTGGGTCCCTCGGCATCACCGAAGCCATTGAGCACGATGTTCACGCCCTCGCGGGCCAGCGCCAGGGCGATGCCCAGCCCGATGCCGCTGGTGGAACCTGTGACCAGGGCGGTCTTGCCTTTCAACATGTGAATTCCTTTCGTGGGTCTGCGTGCACTTCAGGGTGCGGGCTCGCACGCCAGGGCAGAATGCCGTCAACGCCCTCGCGGGCTTTCGGAATCCCGGGGACGGCCCCGGCGCTTTCGCGTGAGGATACAAACAATGTCTGAACCGCTGCTGAATACCCTGCGCTGCATCAGCGCCACCGGCCTGCACCGCATGGCCTACTGGGAGTGGGGCGCCCGTGACAATCCCCGGGTGCTGGTCTGCGTGCACGGCCTGGCCCGCCAGGGCCGGGACTTCGACCGCCTGGCCCGCCATCTCAGCCGCGACTACCGCGTGATCTGCCCCGATGTGGTCGGCCGTGGTCGCAGCGACTGGCTCAAGAACCCCGCTGCCTATCAGGTCCCGACCTATGTGGCCGACATGGTCACTCTCGTCGCCCGGCTGGACGTGGAGCAGGTGGACTGGGTGGGTACCTCCATGGGCGGCCTGATCGGTCTGGCCCTGGCCTCGCTGCCGGACACGCCCGTCCGCCGCCTGGTGCTCAATGACGTAGGCCCCAGCATCGAGCCCGCGGCCCTGATGCGCATCGGCAGCTACCTCGGCCAGCCCCTGCGCTTCCGGACGGTGGAGGAGGGCGCGGCCTATCTGCGCACCATCTCCGCGGGCTTCGGCCCCATCAATGACGAGGACTGGCTGGCGCTGTCCCGCCCCATGTTCCGGCCAGAGTCCGGACCCGAAGGCGATCAGCTCAAGCTGCACTACGACCCCGCCATTGCGCAGGCCGTGGCCGCCGTCACGCCCGAGATCGCCAAGATGGCGGAGCAGATGCTCTGGGCCGGCTATGACAGCCTGCGCATGCCCACGCTGCTGATCCGCGGGGCAGAGTCGGACCTGCTCTCCCGCGCCACCGCCGAGGCCATGACTCAGCGCGGCCCGCGAGCCGAGCTGGTGGAGATTGCGGGGGCAGGTCATGCCCCCATGTTCAGCGACGAGGCCCAGATCGCCGTCGTCGAGGAGTTCCTGAAGCGCGCATGAAGACCGGAGTTTCCGTTCACCCCGCCGAGCATGCGGCGCCCATCGTGGCGCTGGCCGATGCCGACCTGCCGGCCGCCCTGCCGGGCGCCGATCCGCAGGCCGAGGGGGCTCCCCTGCTGCCCGTGGCCCGGGCGCGTGCCTTCGCCGAGCCTCTGTTGCGCGGTCAGCCCCTGGACACGGGTGAGGATGCGCTGGCCCATGCCGACGGCGTGGCGGCCTTGCTCGCTGGCGTCGGCGCTGCACCTGCCATGCAGGCCGCGGCCTACCTCGTCTATGCGGGCGATTTCCTCAACAAGCCCGAGGAGATCGTCACCAAGGCCTTCGGAGAGAGCTACGCCAGCCTTGTGACGCACACCCGCAAGCTGGTGCAGATCCAGCGGGCGGCCCGGGAGGCCCTGGTCGAGGAGGAGCAGCGCCAGCAGCAGACCGAGCGCGTGCGCAAGATGCTGCTGGCCTTCTCGCGCGATCTGCGCGTGGTGCTGCTGCGCCTGGCCTCGCGCCTGCAGACCCTGCGCTACTACGCCGCCAGCAAGAAGCCCTGCCCGCAGGCGCTGGCGACAGAGTCCCTGCACGTGTTCGCGCCCCTGGCCAACCGCCTGGGCATCTGGCAGATCAAGTGGGAGCTGGAGGACCTGTCCTTCCGCTTCCTGGAGCCCGAGACCTACAAGGCCATCGCCAAGAGCCTGGACGAGAAGCGCCTGGAGCGCGAGGTCAATGTCGAGTTCGCCCGCGTGGCACTGGTGCAGGAGCTGCGGCAGCTCGGCATCGAGGCCGAGGTGCAGGGCCGGCCCAAGCATCTCTACAGCATCTGGAAAAAGATGCAGGGCAAGAGTCTGAGCCTGGAGCGCGTCTTCGACCTCCGTGCCCTGCGCGTCATCGTCAAGGACGTGGCGGACTGCTACGCCGTGCTGAGCCATCTGCATGAGAAGTACCAGCCCGTGGCCGGCGAGTTCGACGACTACATCGCCAAGCCCAAGCCCAACGGCTACCAGTCCCTGCACACCGTGGTGCGTGGCGCGGACGACAAGGCCATGGAGGTGCAGATCCGCACCCGTGCCATGCACGAGCATGCCGAGCACGGCGTGGCGGCTCACTGGGCCTACAAGGAGGCTGGCACCAAGGGCTATGCCGGCGTGGCCGCCGCGGGAGACTTCGAGGAGCAGGTCGCGCAGGCCCGCAAGGCCGTGCTGCGCCAGTTGCTGGCCTGGGAGCGCGACTATGTCAGCAACGAGGCGCAGGGTGTCTTTGACGACCGCATCTACGTCTTCACGCCGCAGTCTGCCGTGGTGGAGCTGACGGCGGGTTCGACGCCCGTGGACTTCGCCTACGCCGTGCACACCGACCTCGGCCACCGCTGCCGCGGCGCCAAGGTGGACGGCCAGATGGTGCCCTTGAATACGCCGCTGCAAAGCGGGCAGACCATCGAGATCAGCGCACTCAAGGAAGGCGGCGGGCCTTCGCTGGACTGGCTCAATCCAGAGCTGGGTTATCTGCAGAGCCAGCGCAGCCGCGCCAAGGTCCGGGCCTGGTTCAATGCCCAGGCCCAGGCGCAGACCGTGGCCAAGGGCCGCGAGCTGGTCGAGAAGCTGCTGCAGCGCGAGGGCCGCACGGCTGTCAAGCTGGAGGACCTGGCCTCGCGCCTGGGCTTCAAGAATGCCGATGCCCTGTTCGAGGTCGTGGGCAAGGACGAATACTCGCTGCGCAATATCGAGCTGCTGCTGCGCCCGCAGGAGCAGCAGCCAGAGACCGACGAGCAACTGGCCCTGCGCCGTACCAAGGCCGGCAGCAAGGGTGCAGGGCAGGGCGGCGTGCTGGTGGTGGGGGTGGACTCGCTGCTGACCAATCTGGCGCGCTGCTGCCGCCCGGCTCCGCCGGACGAGATCAGTGGCTACGTGACCCGCGGCAAGGGCGTGGCCATCCACCGCTGCGACTGCAGCAACTTCCGCGAGATGGCTCAGCGCGCGCCCGAGCGCGTGATCGCCGTCACCTGGGGCGAACAGTCCGGCAAGGGCGGGCAGGGCCTGGCCTATCCGGTGGACGTCATCATCGACGCCATGGAGCGCCAGCACCTGCTGCGCGACGTGCTGGAAGTCTTCGCCAAGGAGAAGCTCAACGTCACTGCCATGAACCTGCAGCCCAGCAAGCAGAGCAAGGGCTCCAACAGCTGGATCAGCCTGACGGTGGAAGTCAGCGACTCCAGCCGCCTGTCCAAGGTGCTGCAGGCGGTGACGCAGGTCAGCGGCGTGCGCAGTGCGCGGCGGCGTTGAGTGCGTAGGCCCTGCAGCTCAGGCGAGCAACGCCACCGAGAGACCGTCTCAGGAGCCTGCATGAAGAAAATTTCGAGAATCTAGACAAACCCGAAAATTCCATGCTATAGTGCGAAGCTCTTCAGGCGCGTAGCTCAGTTGGTTAGAGCACCACCTTGACATGGTGGGGGTCGTTGGTTCGAATCCAATCGCGCCTACCAGATTCTGGTAGGCCTCGTCTTCGGCGAGGAATCCAAAAGAAGCCCGGTAACTGCATAGGTTGCCGGGCTTTTTGCTTTGCTCTGCTTTACGTTGACTTGCGCTGCTCCGGGCCCATGACCCACTCCCGAGCCTCGGCAAGCCCTGCACAGCCTCACTGGAGGCCGCCTGGCTGCCGGTTTGTCCCGTAACGGCGGGTCTGCCTGGGCTGCGGTGCAGTCCGGTCATGAAAAAGCCCGACGTGCTTGAATGCGCCGTCGGGCCTTTTGCTGTGTGCGGTGGCGTAGCCCGTCGTGGTACGGGCTCGCTCTTGGGTGTGTTCAGCCCTTCACGCGCGCGCTGCGGGCGATGGCCTCTGCTTGCGGCAGGTAGGCGCCGAAGAAGCGCAGGCGCGGCGCGGCGTAGTTCACCAGGAAGAGGTCGCCATTCTTGATGGCGCCCCAACCCACGCCCTGCAGGCGCACATCGTCGATCTTGCGGGTCAGCGTGTACTCGAAGCGGAAACCCTTGGTGCCGACGAATTCCGTGGGCGCGATCTTCTCAAGGGTGAAGGCGGAGCCATCGCGGGTCATGAGGCTCTGGAACAGGGCCACGACCTGCTCGGGCTGCATGCCGGACTTGAAAACCAGCGGCGCCGCGTCCTTCTGGCCGCTCAGTTGCGGCGCCAGCAGGGCGCCGTCGCGGATGCCGACGTAGAACTGCAGGGCGTCGATGGTGATGCCTTCCTTGGTCCAGGTCGGGGTGTTGTCGCCCATGCCTGTGCCGAACTGGTTCCAAGGGCTGTCAATGGTGACGGCCAGGCGCTCCTTAATGGTGACGTCACCCACCTCGACCTTCTGCACGGCGGCACATCCGGCCAGCGCCAGGGCGGCGCACAGCAGCCATGCGCGTCGGACGGCGCCTTGTTGTGGCTTGTTCATGTCAGTTCCCTCCTTCTTGGATATAGGTCTTGATGAGCGCAGCGTCCGGTGCATCGGGTGCGCGCTGGAGATACGTGGCAAAGGCCGTGCCGGCCTTGCTGCTGTCCTGCTGCTGCAGCAGATAGCCCAGGCTGCGATGCGCCTGCGCTGGTTCGCTGCCCAGTTGGATGGCCTGCTGCAGGTCCTGCAGGGCCAGCTCCCGGTCCTGCTCCGCTGCACGCAAGCGCCGGGCTTCGGCGCGGAAAAAATAGAGGTCCGCTGACCTGGGGTCGCGGGCCAGCATCTTGTCCAGCAACACCAGGGACATGCCGTACTGCCCACGCTTCAGCTCATCTTCCATGAGAGAGAAGCGATGCGGCGCCAGGCGCTGTTCAAAGGCCTCCTGCCCGATGACGCCGCCGCCGCAGGCTGCCGCGAGTTGGCGCAGCTTGTCACTGCGCTCGACGGAGGGCGGGTGGCTGGCGAACAGGCTTCGCTCCGAACTGCCACCGCCATGCGCGGCGGCCATTTCCTGGCCTACGTAGTCCCAGATCTTCCAGGCTTCCCGCAGGTCGTAGCCGGCCTCGTGCATCAGCTGCAGGCCGATGATGTCGGCTTCGCGTTCGTGATCGCGACTGAAGGACTGGATGCTGGCGGCCAGGGCCAACTGCCCAAGCGCGCCGGCCAGACCGAAGAGGCCGATGAAGGCGCTCGTTGCCGCCTTGTCCTTGAGGTCGCGCACCCGTTGCAGGGTGTGGCGCTGCAGGTAGTGTCCGATCTCATGGCCCAGCACGGCTGCAAGCTGGGCTTCGTTGTCCACGCGCAGCAGCAGGCCGCTCCAGATCTGCAGCATGCCGTTGGGCGCCATGCTGGCGTTGAAGAAGGGCGTGCGGACGGGGTAGACGCGCAGGTCGGGCGCATGGCTTCCTGCCAGCTTGTTGGCCACGCTGCGCAGATAGGCCAGCAACTCCGGATCCTTCATCAGGAAGGGGCTGCGGCGCACCTTGGTCTCTTCGCGGTCCATCAGGGCCCACAGCCCCCCTTCGTCCGAGCTCAGCTCGGGTTTGGGAAAGCGCTCGGGCCGGGACCACTCCGCCAGTGGCGCGGGCCCGAGCTCGCTCGAGGCATGCGCCCAAGCGGGCGCCGCTGCGCACAGCCCGCAGGCGGCACGCAGCCAGGTTCGTCGCTGCATCATGGCGCTGTGCTGGGGAATCCGGTCAGCAGCTGGGAGATGGTCTCGGAGGCCGCTTTCGGCTCGCGCAGGTCACCCGAGCCCCGTGCGAGCTTGTTGAACCACAGCACCGTGCCGGTCTGGAGGTCAACCAGGGAGGCGTGGCCGATCTGGATGCCGCCGCTGAGGCCGACGCCCAGCAGTGCCATGCCCACCATGGCAGCCTTGCGTGCGGCGCTGGCATAGCTGTCGCGGACCCAGATGAACAGGCCGTAGCGGGCGCCCGTCTTGGTCTGCAGCGCCTGCATGGCGTCGCCGAAGGTCCAGTCCAGCTTGCCTTCCTTGCTGGGGAGCGCCCAGGCGCCGCCCGTGGCGTGGTGCAGGTTGATGGAGCGAGCGACGGCTGCCTGCAGGCCGATGAGCTCGGCGAATTCATCGGCGTCGGCCTCAGCCATGGCCTGCGTCTTGAGCCCCAGCCGGCTCGTGCTGCCCGACAGGGCGGTCTTCATGTGCTCGTGAGCCGAGGCGGTCCAGTCTGCCTTGGGCTCGGCCACACCACCTGCCGACAGTTCGAACAGCTCCACGTCGATGGGCATGAGCACCACCGAGCTGTCCTTCTGCAGGCTCACGAAGCCAGGGGCCAGGAACTTGGCATCGGCTGCCTGGGCTGATGGCGCCAATGCCGCGAGCGCGGCAAAGGCGAGAATGGCGCTGGATGTGGCCGCGCGCAGGCGGCGCCAGTGAAATTGCATGGTGACTCCCTCTTCAAAGGCGGCCCCGGCGCTTGGGGGGGGCTTAGAGCCGTTGTTGTTGATCTGTCGGCTGAAACTGGCGGCGGATGTTAGCAAACGTATGGGTCGTTTGGTGTCGAGACAGACCCTGAGGAGGCGCACTCGCATCGGCACGGCGGGGCAGGCCCCGCTGTGGTCTGCGGCGCTGGCGGGCATTGATGCGAAGATGGGCCGCTCCGTGAGCTCCTGCGTCCTGTTCGGCTTTGCATGACCCGATGAATCAATCCCCTGGCAATTCGCGCGCATGGCTGCGTCGGCGGCCGCTGCTGGCTTTGCTGCCGGCCCTCCTGGCAGGCATGGCTGCGCCGGCGCGGGCCGCGCTGCCGGATACCGTCGTGCAGCTCAAGCCTTCCGTGCTGATGGTGGGCACCTATTCGGAGACCGACACCCCGCGCTTCAACTTCCGCGGCACTGGCTTCGCGGTGCTTGAGGGGCGCCATGTGCTCACCAATGCGCATGTGATCCCGGAAGCTGCGGCGCTGGTCGATGGGCGGCGCCTCGTGGTGCAAGTGCCCGAGGGCAAGGGCAAGTGGAGCCAGCGCACGGCCATGGTGGTGGCTCAGGACGTGAGCCGGGACCTGGCGCTGATCAGCATCGAGGGCGCGCCGGTGAAGCCGCTGCGCCTGGCCTCGGCAGAGCAGTTGCGCGAGGGCATGGACATCGCTCTGATGGGCTTCCCCTTGGCTGGCGCCGTGGGCTACACGGCCGTGACGCACCGGGGTGTGCTGGCGGCCATGACCGATGTCGTGCTGCCGCCGCCGGTGGCACAGGCCTTGTCGCCGCGTGCCATCCGGCAGTTGCGCGACGGCGGCTTCCAGGTGATGCAGCTGGACGTGACGGCCTATCCGGGCAACAGCGGCGGGCCGGTCTTTGAGCCGGAGAGCGGCCTGGTCCTGGGTGTGGTGAGCATGGTGCTGATCAAGGGCACGCGGGAGTCCGCGCTCAGCTCGCCGACTGGCATCACCTATGCCATTCCGGCCGATGTGGCGGCGGAGTTCGTTCGGAGCAGCAAGCCCTGAATTGGCGTGGGCGCCCGGCGGGTGCCTGCTGAATGCGCTCGGAGCCCGCAAGGCCATTGCCTCCCCCCCGAACGACGGGGAAAACCCGTCCGGGGGCGCGGCGGGGGCGCTCCTAGAATCTTCGCTCTCGTTCAAGGAGTTTCCATGGTCACTGCCCGTCGCGGCAAGGCGTCATCCACGCAGGATCCGGCCGGCAAGGCAGGCCCGCGCGTGCTCAAGAAGTACCCCAACAGGCGTCTCTACGACACCCAGACCAGCAGCTACATCACCCTGGCCGATGTCAAGGCCATGGTGTTGCAGGGGCAGATCTTCGAGGTGCGCGACGCCAAGACCGGCGATGACCTGACACGCTCCATCCTGCTGCAAATCATCCTGGAGGAGGAGACCGGCGGCGTGCCCATGTTCTCCACCCAGATCCTGGAGCAGATCATCCGCTTCTACGGCCACGCCATGCAGGGCGTGATGGGTGCCTACCTGGAAAAGAACCTGCAGACCTTTACTGATCTGCAGCACAGCTTCGTCGAGCAGAGCAAGGGCCTGCCCTTCAGCCCCGAGCTCTGGACGCAGTTCCTCAGCGGCCAGACGCCCGCCATGCAGGGCCTGATGGGTAGCTACATGGAGCAGAGCAAGAACCTGCTGACCCAGATGCAGGAGCAAATGCAGCAGGCGGGGGCGATGTTCCCCGGCATGCCGGGCATGCCGGGGTTTGGCGGCAAGAAGTAGGCCTCCCAGGCGCCGCAGCGCAGATGCTGGCACCAAGAAGTCATCAAGTCGTGGCCATTTGATGGCGCAGTGAGCGGGCGGCGTGAGTGCCACACGCGCCACCGCCTAAAATCGCGGGATGAGCGCATCCACCTCCACGGGCCAAGAGGCCGTCGCGGCCACGGCCGCCCCCAAGATCGGCTTCGTCAGCCTCGGCTGCCCCAAGGCCCTGACCGACTCCGAACTCATCCTCACCCAGCTGCGGGCCGAGGGCTATGACACCTCCAAGACCTTTGCCGGCGCGGATCTGGTGATCGTCAACACCTGCGGCTTCATCGACGATGCCGTCAAGGAAAGCCTGGACACCATCGGTGAGGCCCTGGCCGAAAACGGCAAGGTCATCGTCACCGGCTGCCTGGGAGCCAAGAGCGGCGCGAACACCGACAACCTCGTGCGCGAGGTCCACCCCAGCGTGCTGGCCGTCACCGGCCCTCATGCCACGCAGGAGGTGATGGACGCCGTGCATCTGCATGTGCCCAAGCCCCATGACCCCTTCATCGACTTGGTGCCGGCCCAGGGCATCAAGCTCACGCCCAAGCACTACGCCTATCTGAAGATCAGTGAGGGCTGCAACCACCGCTGCTCCTTCTGCATCATCCCCAGCATGCGTGGGGACCTGGTTTCGCGCCCCATCGGTGATGTGCTGAACGAGGCCCGCGCGCTGTTCGAGGCCGGTGTGAAGGAACTGCTGGTCATCAGCCAGGACACCAGTGCCTATGGCGTGGACGTGAAGTACCGCACTGGCTTCTGGGACGGCAAGCCCGTCAAGACCCGCATGTTCGACCTGGTCGCCCAACTGGGCGAGCTGGCCAAGCAGCACGGCGCCTGGGTGCGCCTGCACTACGTCTACCCCTATCCGCACGTGGACGAGGTGCTGCCGCTGATGGCCGAAGGCCTGATCCTGCCCTACCTGGACGTCCCCATGCAGCATGCGCACCCTGACGTGCTCAAGCGCATGAAGCGCCCGGCCAATGGCGAGAAGAACCTGGAGCGCATCCAGGCCTGGCGTGCCGTGTGCCCGGACATCGTCATCCGCTCCACCTTCATCGCGGGCTTCCCCGGCGAGACCGAGGCCGAGTTCCAGTACCTGCTGGATTTCATGAAGGAAGCCCGCATCGACCGCGCCGGCTGCTTCGCCTACTCGCCCGTGTCCGGCGCTTCCGCCAACGAGCTGCCCGGCGCGCTGCCCGACGAAGTGCGCCAGGAGCGTCAGGCCCGCTTCATGGAAGTGGCCGAGGCGGTCTCCATTGACAAGCTGCGCAGCCGCATCGGCGCCACCATGCAGGTGCTGGTCGACTCTGCCCCGGCCCTGGGCCGCAAGGGCGGCGTGGGCCGCAGCTATGCCGATGCGCCGGAGATCGACGGCACCGTGCGCCTGCTGCCGCCCGAGAAGGCCAGCAAGACGCTCAAGGTGGGCGAGTTCACCCGCGCCCGCATCGTGGCAGCCGAAGGCCATGACCTGATCGGCATGCCCATCTGAGGGCTGCTTCTTGCGCCGCGCCGGGCTGCCCCGGGCGGCGCCCTTCTCCAGGGCCCGTGTCCGGCCAGCCTGGTCGGGTCCGCAACACTGCCTCCCGCCCATGAAGCCCAAGCGCGCCATTGCCACCGAGCAGATCCACCACCCCTACCAGCCGCCCGAGGGCTGGGCCGCCATGCCGGTGGGCGTCTTCAAGGCCTCCACCGTGCTGTTCAAGGACACGGCGGACCTGCACACCTACCGCCCCCGCGACGGCAAGAGCTATCGCTATGGCCTGCACGGCACGCCCACTTCCTACACGCTGGCCGCGCGCCTGGCCACGCTGGAGGGCGCGGAGCACTGCCTGCTGACGCCCAGCGGCCTTTCCGCCATCACAGTGGTCAGCCTGGCTCTGCTGCAGCCGGGCGATGAGGTGCTGATCCCCGACAACGTCTACGGCCAGAATCGCCATCTCTGCGCCAGCTTCCTGCCGCGGCTGGGCATCACGCACAAGGTCTATGACCCGCTGGATGTCCCCGCCTTCGAGGCCCTGCTGGGCGAGAACACGCGCCTGGTCTGGTTGGAGGCAGCGGGCTCCATCACGCTGGAGTTTCCGGATCTCATCGGCCTGATCCGCGCCTGCAAAGCCCGTGGCATCACCACCGCGCTGGACAACACCTGGGGTGCCGGCGTGGCCTTCAAGCCCTTTGACCTGCTGCCGGACCGCGAGCCGGGCTTAGGCGTGGACATCTCGATGCAGGCCCTCACCAAATACCCCTCGGGCGGTGCCGACGTGCTGATGGGCGCGGTCTACACCCGCGACCAGGCCCTGCACGACCGCCTCAATGACTGCCACGAGCACCTGGGCTATGGCCTGGGTCAGAACGATGTGGAGCTGGTGCTGCGCGGCCTGCCCACGCTGGAGTTGCGCTACCGCGCCCAGGACGCCAGCTCCCGCCAGTTGGCCCGCTGGATGCAGACCCAGTCGCAGGTGGCTCAGGTATTGCACCCGGCGCTGCCGGGCTCGCCGGGCCATGCCCACTGGTGCGAGCTGAGCGCGGGCGGCGCGGCCTGCCTGTTCTCGGCCGTGTTCCAGCCGCAGTACAGCGCGGCGCAGGTCGATGCCTTCGTGGATGCGCTGGAGCTCTTCGGCATCGGCTACTCCTGGGCTGGACCCATGAGTCTGGCTGTGCCCTACAACATGAGCCGCAGCCGTTCCCTGGGGCTGCCCTACGAGGCGGGGCACATCGTGCGCTTCGCCATCGGCCTGGAGGCGGCGGACGACCTGCAGGCGGACCTGGCTCAGGCGCTCAGGCGCCTGGGCTGAGCGCTTCTGTGGCTTCAGGGGCCGCGCCGGGGTCGAAGCCGGCCGCGGCGAAGTCCCGCGCCAGCCGGGCGCGCCAGGCGATCTTGTCGGTGTCGGGTGCGAAGCTCGCTGCCAGGCTGTTGTCCAGCAGGCGATGCCACTCGGCCAGCCCCAACTGCGGCAGCGCGCGGACGCAGGCCTCGATGTTGTCCATGAGGTAGCCGCCGAAGTAGGCCGGGTCGTCGGCATTGACCAGGGCGCACAGGCCCTCGGCCAGCAGTTGCGGCAGGCAGTGCTCCTCAAGGCGCTGCACCACGCGCAGCTTGACGTTGGACAGCGGGCAGACCGTCAGCGGCGTGCCCGCCTGGCGCAGGTGGGCGACGAGGGCCGCGTCTTCCAGGCAGCGCACGCCGTGGTCGATGCGCTCGGCGTGCAGGCTCCGCAGCGCATCCCAGATATAGGCCGGCGGACCTTCCTCGCCGGCATGGGCCACCCGGTGCAGGCCCAGGGCGCCCGCGGCGGCGAACACCATGGCGAACTGCTCGGGCGGATGGCCCAGCTCGCTGCTGTCCAGGCCGACGCCCAGCAGGTCCTCGCGGTAGGGCTTCAGGGCCTCCAGCGTGTCCAGGGCGGCCTCCTCGCTGAGGTGGCGCAGGAAGCAGGGAATGAGACCCACGCTGAGCCCCAGCTCCCCCCGCGCCCGTGCGATGGCAGCCTGCAGACCCTGCATCACGAGGGGCAGCGGCACGCCGCGGTCGGTGTGCGTCTGGGGGTCGAAGAAGATCTCGCAGCGCACGCAGCCGTCGGCCCTGGCGCGCTGGAAGTAGGCCCAGGCCAGGTCCTCGAAATCGCGCGCCTGCAGCAGCACGCTGGCCCCGGCGTAGTAGAGGTCCAGGAAGCTCTGGAGGTTCTGGAAGTCGTAGGCCCGGCGCAGCGTGGCGACGTCGGGGTAGGGCAGGGCGATGCCGTTGCGCTGCGCCAGGGCGAACATCATCTCGGGCTCCAGTGAGCCTTCGATGTGAAGGTGCAGCTCGGCCTTGGGCGCATGGCGCAGCAGGGCTAGCAGGGTGTCCGTGGGGAGGCTGGGATGGGGCATGGCTGTCCTCCAGGAGGGATGGGGACAGTATGGGCCGGATGCGGCGCCGCGGGTGTGTCCGTTGGCGTCAGTCCTTGGCGGGGCCGCCGACCTTGTGGCGCATCAGCCGCCCCTTCTCGCGCTCCCAGTCGCGCTTCTTCTCGGTCTCGCGCTTGTCATGCTGGGCCTTGCCCTTGGCCAGGGCGATCTCGACCTTCACCCGCCCGTCCTTGTAGTGCAGGTTCAGCGGCACGATGGTGTAGCCGCGCTGCTCCACCTTGCCGATGAGGCGGCGGATCTGCTCCTTCTTCATCAGCAGCTTGCGCGTGCGGTCGGCCAGGGGGTTGACGTGGGTCGAGGCGGTGCGCAACGGGTTGATGCGGCAGCCGATCAGGAAGAGCTCGCCGTCCTTGATCAGCACATAGCCGTCGGGCAGCTGGACCTGGCCTTCGCGGATGGCCTTGACCTCCCAGCCCTCCAGCACGATGCCGGCTTCGTACTGCTCTTCGATGTGGTACTCAAATCGGGCGCGGCGGTTTTCAGCGATGGACATGGAGACTCATTCGGGCCGCGGGCGGCCAATACAATCCCGGCATTGTATGAAGCATGTGAAGAAGTCCGTTCTGCTCTGGTACACGCCCCAGGAAATGCACGACCTGGTGACGGCCATTTCCCGCTATCCCGAGTTCCTGCCCTGGTGCGATCGCGCCGAGGTGCTGGAGACGCACGAGGATGGCGTCACGGCGCGCGTGGGCCTGTCCATTGCCGGGGTGCGGCAGTCCTTCTCGACGCGCAACACGCACGAGGGGCATGAGCGCGTGGCCATGCGCCTGGTCGACGGGCCCTTCTCCGTGCTGGAGGGCGACTGGACCTTCCTTCCGCTGAGCGCCGCGCCAGGGCAGCCGCCGCAGGCCTGCAAGGTCGAGTTCGAGCTGCACTACGCCTTCTCCAGCGCCGCCCTCGAGGCGGTGGTGAGCCCGGTCTTCGACCGCATCGCCGCGACCTTCGTGGATTCCTTCGTCAAGCGTGCCGAGGTGGTCTATGGCCCCCGCTGAGCCGGCCGCGCTTCACATCGAACTCGTCTGGAGCCCTCGGCCGGGCTGCGTGCTGACAGAGCGGCTGCTACTGGCTGAGGGCAGCACGCTGGCACAGGCGCTGGACGCATCGCCCCGCTTCGTCGCCGATCGCGCGGGGCTGGAGGCGGCGGGGCCGCTGTCTGTTGGTGTATGGGGGCGTGTCCAGCCTCTGGATGCCACCCTCAGGACGGGTGATCGCGTGGAGGTCTACCGTGCCCTGACGGTGGATCCCAAGGAGGCGCGGCGGCTGCGTTACCGGGCTACTGGACGGCGTATCGTCTCGCGGCACCGCCCCCTGGCAGGCAAGACCAGCGCCTGAACAGCACCGACGGCAGCCTCAGCGGCATTCGCTCTTGACGATGCCCTGTACGCGCTCGCGTTCGGCGGCGCGTTGCTTGTCGTCCATGAAGCTGCGCTCGCCCGCTTCGTTCATGGTGGCTACGCGCATGCCTGAGTCCATGAGTGCCAGGCTCTGGCGGGCGCGGGCGCAGTTCCCGGCGCGTGCTGCAGCCAGCTTCTGCTCTTCGGCGGCCTTCTTGGCCTGGGCCTGTTCTGCCTCCTTCTTGGCCTTGCTCTGCTGCTCGGCCTCCTTTTTGGCGGCGGCCTCGGTCGCGGCATTGGCCGAGGCTGCGGCTGCGGCGCTGGCCGCCGCGGCCTGGGCCGAGCCGTAGGGGACCACGGTAGCTCGGGCGCCAGGTGGGCGCAGCAGCACGTCCTTGTCTGGCACGCTGGAGGGCGGCGGAAGGTCGCTGTACTGGATCTTGCCGCTGGCGTCCTTCCATTTCCACTGTGCCTCGGCGGCAGGGCCGAGCAGCAGCAGTGCGCTCAATGACAGCAGTTGAAGGCAGGGGGAGAGGCGCAACGACATGTCAGTTCTTTTCCAAGTCAATCCCACAAAGTGTATGGCGGGCCCGAAGGCTTGGCCTCCCAGCCAGCTTATGCAGTTGTCAGCGAATGTGAAACTGCCTTGACGCTAGTGGCGGGCTGTGGTGAAGCCAAGGCCATAGTTCACGACTGCCCCCGCTTCGCTCAAGGCTGGTGGTCACTGCGCCCGGTTTTCACGGTCGGTGAGGCAGTCCTGGCGCGACTTCCCTATAATGCCGCTTTGCGTCTGGAGCCACCCTCATGCGCCTTCTTGGAAAAGCGCTCACCTTCGACGATGTGTTGTTGGTGCCTGCGTTCTCCCAGGTGTTGCCCCGCGACACCAGTCTCGCCACCCAACTGACCCGCAACATCCGGATCAACCTGCCCCTGGTGTCAGCCGCCATGGACACGGTCACGGAATCCCGCCTTGCCATTGCCATGGCCCAGGAAGGCGGCATGGGCATCGTCCACAAGAACCTCACGCCGCAGCAGCAGGCCGCCGAGGTGGCCCGCGTCAAGCGCTATGAGTCGGGCGTGCTGCGTGATCCCATCACCATCACCCCCGACGCCACGGTCCGCCAGGTCAAAGCCCTGTCGGAGCAGCACGGCATTTCGGGCTTCCCGGTGCTGGAAGGCAGCAAGGTGGTCGGCATCGTGACTGGCCGCGACCTGCGCTTCGAGACGCGCATGGACGCTTCCGTACGCGAGATCATGACCCCGGCCGAGCGCCTGATCACGGTCAAGGAAGGGGCCTCGCTGGCCGAGGCCAAGGCCCTGATGCACACGCATAAGCTGGAGCGCGTGCTGGTCATCAACGATGCCTTCGAGCTGCGCGGCCTGATGACGGTGAAAGACATCACCAAGCAGACCAACTTCCCCAATGCCGCCCGGGACGCGCAAGGCAAGCTGCGCGTGGGGGCTGCAGTGGGCGTGGGTGATGGCACGGAGGAGCGCGTCGAGCTGCTGGTCAAGGCGGGCGTCGATGCCATCGTGGTCGATACCGCCCATGGTCACAGCGCAGGCGTGATCGAGCGCGTGCGCTGGGTCAAGAAAAACTTCCCGCAGGTCGACGTCATCGGTGGCAACATCGCCACCGGCGCGGCCGCCCTGGCTTTGGTCGAGGCGGGCGCTGACGGCGTCAAGGTCGGCATCGGCCCAGGCTCCATCTGCACCACCCGCATCGTGGCCGGCGTGGGCGTGCCTCAGATCACCGCCATCGACTACGTCGCCACCGCGCTCAAGGGCACGGGCGTGCCCCTGATCGCTGACGGCGGCATCCGCTACTCGGGCGACATCGCCAAGGCCATCGCTGCCGGCGCCAGCGCCGTCATGATGGGCGGCATGTTCGCCGGTACAGAGGAAGCGCCGGGCGAGGTCATCCTCTACCAGGGCCGCTCCTACAAGAGCTACCGCGGCATGGGCTCCATCGGCGCGATGAAGGCCGGCTCGGCGGACCGCTATTTCCAGGAAAACGACGAGACCACCAACCCCAACGCGGACAAGCTGGTGCCCGAGGGCATCGAAGGCCGCGTGCCCTACAAGGGCTCCATGGTCGCCATCGTCTTCCAGATGGCTGGCGGCGTGCGTGCCTCCATGGGCTACTGCGGCTGCGCCACCATCGCCGAGATGCATGATCGCGCCGAGTTCGTCGAGATCACCGCCGCGGGTATTCGCGAAAGCCATGTCCACGACGTGCAGATCACCAAAGAGGCGCCGAACTACCGATCGGAATAAGCCGGCAAGTGCTAAGCAGGGGCGACGCAGGTCGCCCCTGCTTTCATTCCGGCCCGCAGCTGCCATGAGCACAAGCAATGACCGTGTCTGAAACTCCCGCACCCGTTCCCAAGTCCGGGCGCCAGGCCGGGATGCTGTTCATCATGATCGCCGTGCTGATCGACATGATCAGCATCGGCCTCATCATCCCGGTGCTGCCGCCGCTGGTGGGCACCTTCGCCCGCACGCCGGCCGAGCACAGCCTGGCCTACCTGGCCGTGGCCTTTGCCTTCGGCATCGCCAACTTCTTCGGCTCGCCCATCCTGGGTTCCCTGTCCGACCGTTACGGCCGCCGCCCGGTGATGCTCATCGGCTTCTGCGGCCTGGCCCTGAGCTTCTTCGTCACCGCCGTCGCCACCGCGCTGTGGATGCTGGTGGCCGTGCGTCTGGTCAGCGGTGCCATGCAGGCCAACGCAGCCGTCGCCAATGCCTATGTGGCCGACATCAGCGCCCCGGAGGAGCGCGCCAAGCGCTTCGGCATGCTGGGCGCGGCCTTCGGCATGGGCTTCATCCTCGGGCCGGCCATGGGTGGCATCCTGGGTGACATCAACCTGCACCTGCCTTTCTTCGTGGCCGGCTCGCTGGCCCTGGTGAACTGGCTGTATGGCTTCTTCGTGCTGCCGGAGTCCCTCAAGCCCGAGAACCGTCGCCCCTTCGAATGGCGCAAGGCCAACCCGGTCAGCGCGCTGAGCCGCCTGGGCAAGCTCAAGGGCGTGGGCGGCCTGGTCTTCGTGCTGGGCCTCAGCGGCCTGGCGCAGCTCATCCTGCACAGCAGCTGGGTGCTCTACACCACGCACAAGTTCGGCTGGGGGCCCAAGGCCAACGGCCTGTCGCTGTTCGCGGTGGGCGTGATGTCGGTCATCGTGCAGGGCTTCCTGATGCCGCGCCTGCTGAAGGCCATCGCGCCGCACAAGCTGGTGCTGTGGGGTCTGGTTTCCGCCGTGCTGACCAATGCCTTCTGGGGCTGGGCCACCGAGGGCTGGATGATGTACGTGCCCATCGTCGTCAACGTGCTGGGCTTTGCCGCCGGTACGGCGCTGCAGAGCCTCATCTCCAACGCGGCCGACGCCCGCACCCAGGGCGAGACCATGGGCGCGGTCTCCTCGCTCAACAGCGTGATGGCCGTGCTGGCGCCGGTGATCGGCCCCGGGCTGATGTACCTCGTGTCGGACGTGCCGCCGACCGACTGGCTGGCCGGCGCGCCCTTCTATTTCTGTGCCCTGCTGCAGGCACTGTCCCTGTTCTTCGCCTGGCGCCATTTTGCGCGGGCCACACCTTCGGCCAGCGCTGCATCGGCGCCGGCCGGCCACTGAGTGAGCACCACCATGCATGACAAAGTCCTGATCCTCGACTTCGGCTCCCAGGTCACCCAGCTGATCGCCCGCCGCGTCCGTGAGGCCCATGTCTACTGCGAGATCCATCCGAACGATGTGTCGGACGACTTCATCCGCAGCTATGCACCCAAGGCCATCATCCTGTCCGGCAGCCATGCATCGACCTACGAGGACCACGAGCTGCGCGCGCCGCAGGCCGTGTGGGACCTGGGAGTGCCCGTGCTGGGCATCTGCTACGGCATGTTCACGATGACCGTGCAGCTGGGCGGCCAGGTGGAGGCCAGCGAGCACCGCGAGTTCGGCTACGCCGAGGTCCGGGCCCACGGCCACACGAAGCTGCTGGACGGCCTGCAGGACTTCGCCACGCCGGAAGGCCACGGCATGCTCAAGGTCTGGATGAGCCACGGCGACAAGGTCACCGCGCTGCCCCCGGGCTTCACGCTGATGGCCTCCACGCCCAGCTGCCCGATCGCCGGCATGGCCAACGAGGCCAAGCGCTACTATGCCGTGCAGTTCCACCCGGAAGTGACCCACACCGTGCAGGGCCATGCGCTGCTGACCCGCTTCGTGCGGGATATCGCCGGCTGCAAGGGCGACTGGGTCATGCGTGGCTACATCGAGGAAGCCGTCCAGAAGATCCGCGAGCAGGTGGGTGACGAGGAAGTCATCCTCGGCCTGTCGGGCGGCGTGGACTCCAGCGTGGCCGCGGCCCTGATCCACCGCGCCATCGGCGACCAGCTCACCTGCGTCTTCGTCGACCACGGCCTGCTACGCCTCAACGAAGGTGACATGGTCATGGAGATGTTCGAGGGCAAGCTGCATGCGCGTGTGATCCGCGTCGATGCCAGCGAACTCTTCCTGGGTCAACTGGCCGGCGTCACTGACCCGGAGAAAAAGCGCAAGATCATCGGCGGCCTGTTCGTGGACGTCTTCAAGGCGGAAGCGGAGAAGCTCAAGGCCAGCGGGCAGGGGCACAAGGGGGCGACCTTCCTGGCTCAAGGCACGATCTACCCCGACGTGGTGGAAAGTGGCGGCACCAAGACCAAGAAGGCCACCACCATCAAGAGCCACCACAACGTGGGCGGCCTGCCAGAGCAACTGGGCCTGAAGCTGCTGGAGCCGCTGCGCGAACTCTTCAAGGACGAGGTCCGCGAGCTGGGCGTGGCCCTGGGGCTGCCGCACGAGATGGTCTACCGTCACCCGTTCCCGGGCCCGGGCCTGGGCGTGCGCATCCTGGGTGAGGTGAAGAGGGACTATGCTGACCTGCTGCGCCGTGCCGACGCCATCTTCATCGAGGAGTTGCGCAACTGGAAGGATGAAGCCTCGGGCAAGACTTGGTACGACCTCACCAGCCAGGCCTTCACCGTCTTCCTGCCCGTGAAGAGTGTGGGTGTGATGGGCGACGGCCGCACATATGACTACGTCGTGGCCTTGCGCGCAGTACAGACCAGCGACTTCATGACCGCTGACTGGGCAGAGCTACCGTATGGCCTGTTGAAGAAAGTGTCGGGGCGCATCATCAACGAGGTGCGGGGCATCAACCGCGTGACCTACGACGTGTCCAGCAAGCCGCCTGCGACGATCGAGTGGGAATGATCACGCGTCTGGCGTGTGCCGGCATCTGCTGGCAGTAAATGAACCTAAGCCCGCATCGTTGCGGGCTTTCATTTTTTTGGCGTGGCGATGTCCTGCAAGATCGCCTGGTTCAGGCTCAGGCCTGCCACGAGCGTCTTCAGCCGCGCGACCTTTTCCCGCAACTGCTTGAGCTCACGGACCTGGTCGGGCCCTCAGGCTGCCGCGCTGCTTCTTCCGGCGATAGAAGGTCGCATCTGCCTCAGCGGGTTGCCGCAGCACCGGAGGAGCCAGCTCCATCGCGACCCTGTGCAGGGGCCGGTACACGCCCACGTTGGCGCTATAACCAAGGCCCACGCGCAGCGAGGGGTGTGGTGTTCGCCGCTGGCGATGTGCCAGTGCAGGACGCCACCCAGTGAGACGGCGAGCGCCCAGCTCCAAGCGCGCTTCGGGACGAAGCACGCTGCCGGCGCACGGGGTGGCTGAAAGGGGGCGGTCACAGGTGTCGGCCTGGGGAGCGCGGCAAGACGACAACGGGGCCTCATGACTCGGCGGCGATTCGAAAGCAGCAAGACATCCAGGAGAGCTTCGGCTTTCCTTTTTTTTGCTCCTGCGGAGCGCCAGCCCGCTTCGCATGAACCCTCCCGAGCTGTCAGCTGTCAACACGCACAGCACAGCCCATCACCTCTACGCGGCCGGGATGACCACAATCCCCACGAGCGGCCACGCTGGGGTAACTACCTAGTCTTCTACAGTGGACATGGAATTTCCGAATTCATTATATTTATCATCATAAATTGATGACCGGAGATGCTCCATGTCCATCGTCCCCCGCAGCAGGTTCCGACCCTGTCCGTGGGCCCTTCGCGAGGGCCAACGCCATGCTTGAGATCGCCCTGTTCACGATCAGCCGCGGATCGGTCTATGCCTTGGTGGCCGTGGGCTTCGTGCTCGTGTTCTCCGTGGGCGGGGTGCTCAATCTGGCACACGGCTCGCTGTTCATGCTCGGAGGCTATTTCACGTACCTCTTCCATGAGCATGTCTTCGGTGGACGCTGGCTGCTGCTGGCCATCGCACTGGCCGTGGCAGCGACCTGCACGGTGGCTGCCTTGCTCTATGCCGTGCTGCTGCACCGCCGCTTGCAGTCGGGCTCCTACGTCATGGTTATGTCTTTGTCCGTGGCCTTGTTCATCGAACAATGCCTCAGGGCATGCCTGGGCGCCACGAGCACCGGCGTGCCGGCGCTGTTGCCCGGGAGTCAGGTCCTGCTGGGCGTGCGCCTGCTCAAGCTCGAGATGCTGCTGTTCCCCTTGGCCGCAGCGCTGCTGGCTGCGCTGTGGGTCTTTCTGCATCACACGGCGCTGGGCAAGTCCATCATCGCGGTGGCTCAGAACCGCCAGGGTGCCTTGTTGGTGGGCATGGACGCATCGGCCGTGGTGGGCGCCACGGTGGTGCTGTCCGCGGCGCTGGCCGCCTTCGCCGGCGCGGTAGTCGCTCCCGCAATCATCCTGGTCCCGACCATCTGGTCCTACTGGCTGGTGAAGGCCTTCGCGATCGCCATCCTGGGTGGCCTGGGCAGCCTGCCAGGGGCTGTGATGGCAGCCTTTGTGCTGAGCTTCGCCGAGGTGGTGACCACCTTTGCCCTGTCGGATCAGTTCGCCGACCTGGTGGCCCTGCTGGTCATCGTGCTGGTGCTCATCCTGCGTCCGTCCGGCCTCGTCGCGGTGAGAAGCCTATGAGCAGGCCTCGTGTTCTGTCCAGCGTGCCGCCGCTGGGCGTTGCGCTGGTGGCTGCGGCCGCGGCAACGGGCCTGTTTGGCCAATCGCCCTATGTGCATGAGCTGCTGATCCTGGGCGTCGTCTATGCGCAATTCGCCGCCAGCTGGGATCTGTTGTGCGGGCCGACCGAACTCGACAACTTCGGCCACGCCGTGTTCATCGGCGGTGCCGCCTACGGCTCGGCGATATTGGGCCGGCAGTTGGGGCTGGAACCCTGGCTGTCGGTGCCTGTCGCCGCGGCGATGGCCGCGATTATCGGCACCGCCATCGGCGGTCTGACCCTGAGGTTGCGTGGCCCCTATTTCTCGCTGGCGACCATCGCCGTCGCGGCATTGGCCTACAAGCTGACCTTCATCCTTTCACGCTACACGGGCGGTGAGGAGGGCTTGTCCGGTCTGCGTCCCTTCAGCCATGACGTGGGGACGGACCTCCTGCTGTGTCTGCTGCTCTTCTCGGTGTCTTTTCTCGGCATGCATGTCTTCATGCGCTCGCGCTGGGGGCTGGTCCTGCGCGCAACGCGCCACCACGAGGATGCAGTCATCGCCTGTGGCTTCAACACAGCCGCCTACAAGGTCCTGGCGTTCACGCTCAGCGGCTTTCTGGCGGGCATTGGCGGGGCGATGTACGGCCACACCCAGATGCAGGCGAACCCTGACCTGCTGTCGGGCAACTTGTCCGTGATGATCGTGCTGCTGGCCACCGTGGGCGGGCGCGGCACATTGATCGGACCGGCCACGGGTGCTGCGCTGCTCATTTTGCTCAGCGAAGGCTTGCGAGCCTTCGAGCAGTACCGCGCCGTGATTTTTACCGGGCTGTTGATCTTGCTGGTCTACCTGAATCCGGACGGCCTTGCCAATAGCACCTGGCTGAAGCGCCGAACCTGGCTGCAGCGCCTGGTCCTCCCGCGCGGACAGGGGGAGGGCGCGCCATGAGCCTGCTCGTCGTGACAGGGCTGACCAAGCGTTTCGGTGGCCTGTGCGCAGTCAAGGACCTCGGCTTCGAGATCGACGCCGGCAGCATTCAAGGGGTCATCGGGCCGAACGGTGCCGGCAAGACCAGCCTGTTCAACCTGCTGACAGGCTTTCTGCCCGCAGACCGGGGCTCCGTCCGGCTGGAGGGCACCGAGCTGCTGGGGCGCCGCCCACATGTGATCGCCCGCCTGGGCTTGGCGCGGAGCTTCCAGCTGGCACGTCCCTTTGCTGGCCTGACCGCATTGGAAACGTTGATGCTGCCGTTGAGCCTGCCTGCCCGCAGGGCCGGCTTCGCAGAGCGGAGCGCGCAGGCCAGGGAGCTTCTTGACGTGCTCGGACTGTCCCACAAGGCCGACACGCTCAGCGAGGCGCTCAATCAGGGCGAATTGCGCCTGCTGGACATCGCCCGGGCTCTGGCTGCGCAGCCGCGACTGCTCCTGCTGGACGAGCCTTTCTCCGGCTTGGGGACGCCGGCGGTGCGGCGAGTGGTCCAGTGCCTGCGCGAGCGTCGCCAGACGGGAGGCACGACGCTCATCATCGAGCACCGCCTGCGCGAACTGATGCCGCTGATCGACCGAGCCCTCGTGCTGAACTTCGGCGCCCGACTGGCTGAGGGCACGCCACAGGCCATTGCCAGCGATGAGCAGGTCATTGAGGCCTATCTGGGGCGGCAGGGGGCGGAGGTATGAGCGCGGTTAAGAGCGCGGTTAAGAGCGTGGGCATGGGCATGGGCGCAGCCACGGACAGCGAATGCACCTCTGGAGCGACGACGGGGCGTGGTGGTCTGTCCATAGAGAGGCTCTGCGCCTCCTATGGCGGCATGGCCGTGCTTCATGGAGTCTCCCTGTGCGTGCATCCCGGCGAGCTGGTGGTCCTGATAGGTCCCAATGGAGCGGGCAAGACCACGTTGCTGCGCGCAGTGTCGGGTCTGCTGGCGTCGACGGGTGGCATTGAGCTGGGTGGCAGGTCCTTGCAAGGCTGTTCGCCGCGCCAGGTGGTGCAGGCGGGGGTGATCCACGCGCCAGAAGGCAGGCAGCTCTTCCCCGACCTCAGCGTGGAGGACAACATGCGGCTGGGCGCCCACCTGCGCCGCGATCGCGAAGGCGTGGAGGCAGACGTTGACCAGGTCTGCGAACTGTTCCCGGTGTTGCGAGCCCGCTTGCGCCAGCGTGCCGCCTCGCTCAGCGGTGGAGAGCAGCAGATGCTGGCCATCGCTCGTGCGCTGATGGGCCGGCCTGCCGTGCTGATGCTGGATGAGCCGTCCTTTGGCGTCGCTCCCTTGATTGTTGAGCGCCTGTTCGAGGTGCTGCGACTGCTCAATGCCCAGGGCTTGACCGCGCTGGTGGTCGAGCAGAACGCGCAGCTCGCGCTCGCCAACTCGCATCGAGCCTATGTGTTGGAGGATGGCCGCATCGTCATGCAGGGCGCCAGCGCCGAACTCGCCCGCCACCCCGGTGTGCGCCAGGCCTACCTGGGCCTTTGAATCCCTTTGCCCATTCAGGAGACATGCCATGAACACCATGTTGGACCCCCAGACCATTGCGCCGCCGTACCGCCACCGCTACTCGCATGCTTTTGTCGTGCCACCCAACTCACGCCTGTTGTTCAGTTCGGGGACGGTGGGCGTCGATCCTGCTGGAGAGGTGCCTACGGATTTCGGGCGACAGGTCGAGCTGGTCATGATGAACCTGACCGAGATCCTGCGCGCTGCGGAGATGGACTGGGACGACGTCGTCAAGTTCACCGGCTATCTGAAGCCCCAGTGCGATATGGCGACCTTTGCTGAAATCCGCCACCGCTACTTCGGCAGCGTCAAGCCAGCCATGACGCTGGCCTGGGTAGCCGGGCTGGTGGATGCTCGCTGGATGCTCGAGGTGGAGATCGTGGCGGCCAGGGCCGCGCATTGAACAAGGGGTGGCCGCGCCCGCGCACATACCCAGCAAGCCTGCATGCATGGAAGGAGGAAAGCACATGAGCACGACGAAGACACTTGTGATCCAGGCCCCGCCGCTGGACGCACGACGGCGCTGGCTGCGCGCCTGGACCGTGGCCGCACTGGCGGGCGGTGGCCTGCTGCCGGTCTTCGCCCAGAACAGCGTGAAGATCGGTGTGATCGCACCCTTCAACACGCCGCCGGGCGACGGGCTGCTGAACGCGGCGCGCATGGCCGCCGAGGACATCAACGCGGCGGGTGGGATTGGCGGGCGCAAGCTCGAACTCATGATCGCCAACGACGAGTACAAGCCCGATGGCGCGGCCAATGCCTACAAGAAGCTTGCCCTGTCGGACAAGGTCGTGGCGGTGGTGGGCACTGCCTCCAGCGGCGCGGCCCTGGCCGTCATCGACCAGATGCTGCGCTACCGGGTGCCCTTTGTCTCGACCGGCGCGGCCACGCTGCAGCTGTCCGAACGTGTGTCGCAGGACTACGGCCGGCACAAGTACTGGTTCCGGGTGATGCACACCACCCAGGAGATGGCCGGCGCCCTGAGCGACTTCGCCGTGCGCTGCCTGCTCAAGGAGAAGGGCTACCGCCGCGCAGCCATCCTGGCCGAGAACGCGGTCTGGGCCAAGGGACTGCTGCCTGCGCTGAAGCAGAACCTCGAGCAGGCGGGCGTCCAGATCGTGGCCGACGAGGGCTTTGACGTCGACACCAAGGACTTCAAGCCGCTGCTGAGCAAGATCATGCGTACTGATCCGCAGTACATCATCGACCTGTCCTCCCATGTGGACGGTGCGATCTACGTCAAGCAGTGGGGCGAGCTGCAGGGGCCGCCCATGTTTGGCGTCAACGCTTCGGGTGCATCCACACGCTTCTGGAAGGACACCGAGGGGCGTGCGGTGAGCCACATGAACCTGATGACCGGCAGCCAGCGCGTGGCCCTGACGCCCAAGACCATTCCCTGGTACGACCGCTACGTCACCCGCTACAAGGTCTCCCCCGACTACACCAGCGGCTACACCTATGACGCGCTGTTCCTGCTCAAGCAGGCCATCGAGAAAGGCGGCAGCGAGCCCGACAAGCTCGTGGCCGCCATGGAGGCCTCCGACCACGTCGGCGTGGTCGCACGCTGGGCCTTCGAGAAGAACCACAACGCCAGGTTTGGTCCAGGCTTTCGTGCCATCGGTGTCAACCAATGGCGTCCTGATGGCGAGCGCAGTGTTGTCTGGCCGCCCGAGGTCCGCACCGAGCCGCTGGCGCTGCCGCCCTGGAAGCAGTGAAGCCTGTCCGCAGGCGGTCTGCAGGTCTCGCCCTGCAGACCGCCTGGGGCTTGGCCGCCGCAGCCACATGCCCACGCGCCAGGGCGGCATTCAGGGCCCACATGCCCGCAGACTGAAGAATGGAGCCCCCATGTACCTTGCCAAAGCCTTTGCAGCACAGCGCCGCGGTGAGCCTCTGACGGCTTGGCAGGTCGAGCGCCGTGATTTGCGGCCTCATGACGTCCTGATCGAAATCGACTACTGCGGTGTCTGTCATTCCGACCTGCACCAGGCCCGCGGCGAATGGGGGCGGCAGCTCTTTCCCATGGTGCCGGGGCATGAGATCGTCGGCAGGGTGGTGCGCACAGGGGAGGCCGTCAGTCGGCGGCACAGTGGCGACCGCGTCGGCGTGGGCTGCTTCGTGGACTCCTGTCGTTGCTGCCCGTCCTGTCGTGGCGGCCTGGAGCAGTACTGCTCGCAAGGCATGACGGCGACCTACAACAGCGTGGAGCGCGATGGGGTCACCCGCACCCATGGAGGCTACGCGACGGCCATCGTCGTCGATGAGGCCTACACCCTGGCCATCCCGGAGGCACTGGCGCCGGATGCTGCGGCACCGCTGCTGTGCGCGGGCATCACGATGTACTCGCCGCTGAGGCACTGGGGAGCCGGCCCAGGCATGCGGGTGGCAATCCTGGGCCTCGGGGGGCTGGGCCATGTGGGCGTGAAGATCGCGCGCGCCTTGGGGGCTGAGGTCACCGTCCTGAGCCATTCCCCGCGCAAGGAGCAGGATGCCATTCGGCTGGGCGCCCACGCCTTTCACAGCTCGACCGACTTCGCCTCCGAGTTGCATCTGCGCGGCGCCTTCGACCTGGTCCTCAACACCGTCTCCGCTGGCGTGGACCTGGATGCGCTGGCTGGACTTCTGCGCTGCAATGGCACGCTGGTCATGCTGGGCATCTCACCGGAACCGCACAGCATCCGCGGCTTCAGCCTGATTGGCCAGCGGCGCAGCCTGGCGGGCTCCACCATTGGCGGGATCGCGGAGACACAGGACATGCTGGACTTCTGCGCCAGCCACGGGATCGCCTGTGACATCGAACGCATCTCCATGCAGGACATCAACGAGGCCTATGAACGCATGCTGCGCGGGGATGTCCGGTACCGCTTCGTGATAGACATGGCGTCGCTTCGCGTCTGAGCGCTCCTTTGCTCCAGCCCGCCGCCCTACGCAGGCGGGCAGGTGTCAGCTTTGCCGGGGGAAGTCTCGTGAAGATGCAGCCACCTCATCCGACGCAACGGGTGCTCAAGCGCGGCGACCTGGTGGTCGAGCAGATCAAGCGCTGGATCACCGAGCGCAACCTGCGACCCGGCGCCCGCCTGCCGAAGGAACTCGAACTGCAGACGCACTTCGGGGTCAGCCGCGGCACCATGCGCGAGGCGCTCAAAGCCCTGGAGGTCCAGGGCCTGATCAGCCTGTCCACGGGGCCGGGTGGTGGCGCCACCATCGAGGCCGTATCGCTGGACCGTACCTTCCAGTTCCTGCAGAACTATCTTTTCTTCCAGGACATCGATGTCCACGACATCTACGCCGTCCGGCGTCTGCTGGAGCCTGCGCTGGCCGCTGCAGCAGTGCCCCATCTTGGCGAGGAGCACTTCGCGGCCCTGGAGCGAAGCATCGCCTGCTGCGAGCCGATGGCGGGCCCCTCGGAGGCCCTGCGTCAGCGCACGGAGGACCTGCACTTCCACGACATCCTGGCCGACGCCTGCCCCAATGCCTTCCTGCGCTTCCACTGCAAGCTGATCAACGCCTTGCTGCAGACACTGGTGGTCGGCTCGGTTCATGTGTCAGAGGCGGCATATCAGGCGCTGGGCAGCGCCGCTGTGATGCACCACCGCAAGATACTGACCGCCGCCCGCAAGCAGGACGCCCCGCGGGTCGCTCGCCTGATGCTGGCCCATATCGTGGATACCGAACAGCACCTGGAAGTCGTGCAGGCCGCCTTGCGCAGCAAGTTGCTGCTGGATTCCGAGATGAAGCTGCGGCCGTCCATGAGCTTGCCAGAACCGCCTGGTCTGTGAATCCGGCGGGGCCGTCCGTGCTGTAGTCGAGGGCATCCGCCGCCAGGGCTGGGCATGCGAAGATGCCTGCGAGGGGCATTGTTGCCACCTGTCGGGAGTTCACCATGCGTCTTGCATTCGGTCTTGTCGGCCTGCTTCTGGTGCTTGCCATTGTCATGCTCAACGCCCGGAATTCGGCCCGGCAGCTGGCGGCCGTGCCCCAGCCGGGGGCCGTCAGCGCACCGGGTACCCAAGGCCAGGCCGGTGCAGGCGATACACCTGGCCCCAGGGCGCGTACCGAAGCCGTGCGGGAACAGGTCCAGGGCCTGGCGGACCAGGCTGCGCAGCGTGCCTCCGAGGCCGGCGCGCCCTGAGTTCCTCAGCACCCGCTGGCGATGGCCTCTGCAAGGGCTCTTGCAGAGCGAGGTGCGCAGCCCTCTGCATGGTTGCTGATGCCGATGTAGACCGGCAGATCGGCCGCAGCCGTGGCCCTCGCGACCTTGGCAAGCACTGCCCGCGTCGCCGGATCCGGGTCCACCAACTGGGCATAGTCACCGTAGCGCTTCTCCGCATCCTCGTAACCGAAGGGGCCGTGGTTGCGATGCAGGTTCCAGCGGCAGACCAGGGGCGAAGGCCACAGGCTGCGCAGGATCCACAGCTGTTCCTCGATCGGCGGCAGCTTCGGATGCAGGCCCAGGCAGTAGCTGGCACCGTGGCGCTTGAGCACCTGGACGAAGTCCGGGCTGAGCCATTGGGCGTCGCGCACTTCCACGGCGATCTGGCCATCAGGACTGTGCGTACGCAGCGAGGGCAGGGCGGCCAACAGGGTGTCCAGCTTGTCGAGACACCCGTCCATGCGGGACAGCCAATGGGGCGGCAGGGGGCTCAGCTGGAAGACCAGGGCGCCCAGCTTGCCGCCCAGGCCCTCCATGGCGGGTTGCACGAACTCCTGGAGCGCCAGCCGCGGGTCGAGGAAGGCTGGATTGACCTGCCGGCCTCGTCCCTGTTCGTCACGGACCTGGGCGTCGCAGACCAGGGCTGGGCCTTTCACGATGAAGCGGAAGTCCTCGCTGACCTGCTGGGCGAGTTGTTCGTACTGGCTGGCACTCAAAGACCGGTAGAAGCTGCGATCGACACAGACGCAGCGCAGCAAGGGATGTCGGCTGTAAGCCTGCAGGCCCCGTCGAGCGAGCTGGGCTTCGGAATAGGGCTGGTCCCAGACCAGGCCTGCCCAGCCCGGATAGCTCCAGGTCGAACCGCCGAGGCGGATCCGCTGCGGCAAGGATCGGGCCAGTTCAAGCAGCGCCGGGTCATGAGGAGCCGGCTGCACGCCTAGGCGGCGCGACGAGCGAGCTTGCGCTGTGTGGGGCGGGCCGGCTGGGTCGATCGAGGCGGGCTGAGCCGAGCCCGGTGTGGCCGTCGCAGTCGCCCTGCTTGAGTCGGGCTGACGCTTGGGCGCATGCTGGGTCGGATGTGTGGGCTGCCCCAGCCAATCTTCGGGAAAAAGACGCTCCTGCATGCGTCAAGCATACGCGGTGCGATTCCGCCCAGTCACCGACGCCTGGCCTTGTCCCTGTGGCCGACCCCGCTGCCAAGGGGCCGCTTGCTACACTGGCGTGCTCCATGACCGACACAACGCCCGTCCCGCCGTCTCTTGCACCGCCTTCAGCCGGCTTGGCGCCTGCACCAAGCACGCCAGCGGACGAATACGCCATGCGTCTGGCGCTGGATCAGGCGCACAACGCCTGGCTGGTGGGGGAGGTGCCTGTGGGGGCGGTGCTGATGCGCCAGGGCCAGGTGATTGCCACCGGCTACAACCGGCCCATCACCACGCATGACCCCACTGCCCATGCCGAGATCGTGGCGCTGCGCCACGCCGCCCAGTTGCTGGGCAACTACCGCTTGCCAGAGTGCGAACTCTTCGTGACCCTGGAGCCCTGTGCGATGTGCGCGATGGCGATGATGCACGCGCGGCTCAAGCGCGTGGTGTTCGCCGCCACGGACCCAAAGACGGGTGTTGCAGGCTCCGTGCTGAACTTGTTTGCTGCGCGGCAGCTGAACCATCACACCTGCATCCAGGGCGGCGTGCTGGCTGATCCGGCGGCCCAGCTGCTGCGCCAGTTCTTTGCCGAGCGGCGAGAGGCAGCCCGTCTGCGGCGTGAGCAGCGTCGGGCCGCCGTAGCGGCCCAAGAGGAATCGAGCATCCCGGTGGGCGACGCCAGCCCGCTGGACTTTTCACCCAAGGACTTTCCCAGCCTATGAGCAGCAGCCTGATCCTGTACACCCCTGCCGGCGTCTTGCCCCAGGCCCAGCCTTTGCGGCGCGCTGCCAAGCGTCTGGGCGCGATGGGCTTTGAGGTCAGCATCGACGAAGCGGCCCTGGCCCGGCAGCAGCGCTTTGCAGGTGACGACGACACGCGTCTGGCGGCTTTGCACCGGGTTGCACAGGCCGCGCCGTCCGTGGCGCTGGCCACCCGTGGCGGCTATGGCATGACGCGCCTGCTGGATCGAATTGACTGGCAGCTGCTGGGCCGCAGCGTGGCGCAGGGGACGCGCTGGGTGGGTCTGAGTGACCTCACCAGCCTGCACCTGGGCATGCTCAAGCATGCCAAGGCGCAGAGCTGGGCCGGGCCCATGGCCTGCGACGACTTTGGTCGCACGGAAGCGGAGGGCGGGGTCGATGATGTCACCCAGGACTGCTTCCTGGAGGCCATGCATGGCGAGCTGGAGGCCATCGGCTTTCGCACCGAGGCCGGCTTCGATGGCCTGGAGGCGCGGGGCACGCTGTGGGGCGGTAATTTGAGCATCGTCAATTCCCTGCTGGGAACGCCGCACTTTCCCAAGGTCAAGGGGGGGATCCTCTTCCTGGAAGACATCAACGAGCATCCCTATCGCGTGGAACGCAACCTGCTGCAACTGCTGCAGGCGGGCGTGCTGGACGAGCAGAAAGCCATCGTCCTGGGCGACTTCGGTGGCTGGAAGAAGTCGCCGCTGGATCGGGGCTACACACTCAAGTCCGTGGTGGAGGCCCTGCGGGCGCGCACCCGTACGCCCATCCTGACGGGACTGCCCTTTGGGCATGTCCGGACCAAGGTCTGCCTGCCAGTGGGCCATCGGGTGGATCTGGTCGTGCAAGGGCGCGACGTGATTGCCGCCTGGGGGCACTGAGGCCACGCTGCTTTCGGCCTTGACGGCTGGGCGGCCGACTGTGCGTCGTCTGGCCGGCAACCAGCAGACAACCAGCAAACAGGCGCCCTTGGCGCTTGGCCACCCGTCGTTGACGCCATCCCGCCGCGCCTTCGCGCGGGTGAGTGCGGGTGAGTGCGCGCGCCTTGTCCAGTCATCGCACCCGCCTGCGTCTCATGACCCTGGCGGCATGCAGGCCGGCGTTCTTGACGCGCCGGGCTGCCTGCGCAGCTGTCCTGCAGTGGGCGTACCGAATCGCGACAAGTCAATAAAAAAGCCACCCAGCTTTCACTGGATGGCTTGGTCCCGCAAGGGATTCCTTCACCAGGCCTGCTTTCGCAGACCTGGCTTCCAACAGCACGATCAGAACTTGTGGTCGTAGCTGGCGGTGAACTTGAAGGAGCGCGGAGCGGTCATGCTCAGCGGCAGTTCGTACGTGCTACGCACTTGGGTGCCGTTGTTGTAACGCTCTTCCACGCTGGTCACGGTCTGCTTGTTGAACACGTTGAAGACGTCCATGCGCAGGGCCAGGCCCTTCACGAAGGTCGGCTTGTAGACCACGTTCAGGTCCAGACGGTTGTCCCAACCCAGTCGACCCAGAGTGCCGCGGGGCACCAGGACGTTGTTGCTACGCTTGTCGCCCAGGCAGTAGAAGTGCTGGTTGGAGTAGTTGGGCGAACCGGTCGGGTTGCTGGGCTGGCTGCCCAGGCAGCTGCGGGGACGGCCGGAAGCCATCAGCAGGTTGGCACCCAGGTTCCAGCCGTAGCCCACGTCCACGAAGCCGAAGGCCTTGATCTGGTGCTTGCGGTCGTTGGGCAGGGGACCGTAGGCGCCGAGCATCAGTTCGGGGTAGTCCCACACCGAGGTCACGGCCACGTCAGCCTGGCCGTTGTCGGAACGGACCTGACCTTCCGTGTTGCCCATGTTCTTCGACCAGGTGTAAGCCACCTTGCCGTACCAGCCGTTCTTCAGCGGGTGCTCCACGAAGACGTCGATGGCCTTGTAGGTGCGCTTGACCTTCTCGAAGCCCTGTTCGGCAGCCGTCAGAGACACCACCGAGTGGTCCTTGCCCGTGCCCTTGAAGTCCACCAGGAAGGTGTTGTCCTGACCCGGGTTGAAGGTCTGGCAGGTGTTGCCCCACAGCGGGTTGGTGATCGTGACCTTGTTGGCAGCAGCCCAGCGCTCGAACGGACGCACATCGCAGAAGTCATCGATGGTCGACTTCAGCGAACGGTAGGTGAAGCGGCCACCGACGTTGTAGGTGGAGCTCAGGGCGTGCTCGAAGCCAGCGCTGAATTCATCCTGGAACGAGGGCTTCATATTGAGGGCAGCCAGGGACTTGATGTCCTTTTCCTGGCCGAACTCGTTGTTGCCCGACAGCGGAGCCGTCAGCTGCTTCAGACCCGTGGGAGCGCCCGTGACAGGATCCACGCCCGTGTAGGTGTAGAACTGCTCAGTAAAGGTCGAACGGCCAGCACCACGCACGGTGATGTGGGTGGGGATGGGCACCGAGTAGCGACCGGCGGTACCGAACAGCTTCAGCGAGCCGTCACCGCGGGCGTCATAGCTGAAAGCCAGACGCGGGTTGACCTGGCCCTTCATTTCCAGGAAGGTCTGCTTGTCGCCGTTCTGGTTCTTGAAGGACTCGTTGCGCAGACCGCCGACCACCAGCAGGTCCTTGGTGATCTGGAACTTGTCTTCGATGTAGAAGGCAGACTGCTCGCCGTAGGAGTCGGTCACGTCGGTGAACAGGCCCTTGCCAACGTAGTAGCCCTGGCCACCGGGGGCGGGGACGACGCCGCCAGAGACTTCGATGGGCTCGTCGGGCGTGTCGGTCTTGTAGTAGAACCAGGTGCCGCCACCAGCCTTGAACTCACCAGCAGCGATCGACTGGATCTTGTTCTTGTCCAGGCCGCCACGGATGGTGTGCTTGCCCAGGATGTATTCCAGGTCAAAGCGGAAGGACTTGACGATGTCCTTCGAGCCGGGGGCCAGGACGTTGCCGCTGATGGGCTGCGGGTTGTTGTAGGCCACGCCAGGCATCTGGGCCGAAGCCGGGGCGTTGACGGTGAACAGTTCCTTGCTCGGGTCGAAGCCGGCGTACTCGTTCTCGTGCTTCGAGGTGTTCTGGCCGTAGATCGCCGTCAGGGTCAGATCGCTGGTCAGGTTGCCCGTGTACTTGAACATGTTCAGCTGGCCACCGTTGTCATCAACGTTGGAGAGCTTGTTCGAGGTGTTCAGCACGTAGTCGCGCGAGGTGGTCGCCGGGTTCCAGCCGTAGTAGCGGCTCTCGCTGACCGGCGAGTCGCCGATGGAGGTGAACTCCAGGCGGTGCTCGTCGGTGACCAGCCAGTCCAGCTTCAGCATGGAGCGGCTGATCTTGTAGTCGTTTTCGACAAAGGCGCGCTTCAGCGCCGTGGCGCTGGCGCCGACGAAGCCGTCGACGGTGCTCACGAAGGTGTTCTTGGTGTTGAGCTGCTCGGCGGCGGCGAACAGGAACAGCTTGTCCTTGATCAGCGGGCCACCGACGTAACCGCCGTAGGTATTGGCGCTGACAGTGTTCTGCTGGCGGTAGTTCCGCAGCTTGCCGTCAGTGGCGGGGTTGTACTTCGTGTTGGCGTAGTAGTAGTTCCGCGGTGCGTTGCGGAAGGAGGCCGGGCTGTTGCTGACCGAGATGCCCGCTTCCCACTGGTTGGTACCGGACTTGGTGGTGATGTTCACCACGCCACCCACGGAGCGGCCGAACTCGGCGCCGAAACCGCCGACCAGCACCTGTGCCTGGTCAATGGCGCCGAAGGGCAGCTGGGAGGCGCCCAGGCCGGTCAGCGGATTCACGACCGGGAAGCCGTTGATGTAGTAGGAGTTTTCCGAGACGGCACCACCACCGAAGCTGGCGGTGTTGCCATTGCCGAAGCGGGTGTCGCCACGGGTGGTGTTGGGAGCCAACTGGACCACGGCTTCCACCGTGCGGCCGACGGGCAGGTTGTCCAGTTGCTTGGCGGTGAAGGTGGCACCGCTGTTGTTGGTATTGCTGACGTCGATGGTCTTGCGTGCGCCGGTCACGGTGACGGTGTCCAGCGTGTTGTTGAAGACGATCTCGGCGCCTTGGCCGATGCGGACTTCAACGGCGTCCAGGGTCTGGACAACCTTGCCGTCCTTGACCAGGCTGACGCGGTAGACGCCCGTCGGCAGCGAGGTCGCCTGCACGCGGCCGGATGCGTCGGGGGTCAGCGTACGCTTCAGGCCGGTAGCGGTGTTTTCAATGGTGACGGTGGTTGCGCCGCTCACCTGCACGTTGCCGAACAGACTGCCGGTTGCGTTCGACTGTGCATAGACCGCACCAGACGCGACCATCAGGCCCACGGCCATCGCGACCGCGGAGCGGCGCGCGAAGCCCAGGGAGCTCTCATTCATTCGATTTGCCATAGGAAAACCCTCGTATGTTAGGAAGACTGCATTCAGTCTTGACCAGCTGTTGCGACCTTGTGAGCCGAGAAGCAAGCGCGGTCAGCAGAAACTGCGAGGCCGATTTTCAGAACTTTGCATAGTTCGGCCGTAAGGGTTAAGCCCATGACTGTCGGCACCGTGCTGAAGCGCATGGTGTGAATCCGCACTGGCGCGTGCGGCGCCAAGCCCGTGTCAGCCCAGGAGAAATGCGAGTCGGCGCGACTTTTGCCGCAGTCGCGAGGGGCGGTGCAGCCCCCGGGCGGGCGCGCGTAAACCCTTGTGTTGGTCCAGCAACAAAGAGACACGTTCCGATGCGTCCGTGAAATTCCTGGATGCGCAACCCTGCTTCGGTCTGGTGAATGGCGATATGACCAGTAAGATACCGCTTTGTGTTTCCGCCAGGGCTGGCACTAGTGCCAATCAGTCATCTGAGAGCTCGGGGTAAGCCCGAACCAGTCTAGAGAGGCCTCTCGCGTATCATTTCGCCTCTTTCGCATGTCCGCGGCGCACTTTGCGCGCGTGTGCCGGGAGTTGCGGTAACCAGCATGAGACAAGGTCTAGGCTGCTTGCTGGTACATTGCCGGTCCTGCGTTGAGTGTGGCGGCAGGTGTTTTGGAGACTGGGTGCCTGCCGTTGGAGTGGGGAGCTCGAAAGAGCTTTCTGGTGTGGCGTCGCTGCGCGGCGCGTGTTGCAGAGTGTTACGAAGTCTTTTGAAGGAGCGCGCATGAACTTTGCGCAGGAGAACAACAGTTCGTCTCGGCTGACGGGCTTCGGCGTCGTGGTTCTGATCCACGTCCTGATGGCCTATGCCTTGGCGAGCGGGTTGGCGAAGAAGGTGGTCCAGGCCATCGCGCCGATCGAGACCAAGGTCATTGAAGAGGTGAAGAAGCCGCCGCCTCCGGTCGAGAAGGTGGTCCCGCCGCCTCCTGACATGAAGGCCCCGCCGCCCCCGTTCATTCCGCCTCCTGAAGTCCAGGTGACGGCTCCGGCCCCGGCCCCGACGATTTCGACACAGTCGCAAACGCCGCCGCCCAAGACGGATGTGCACCCGGCCCCGCCGCCTGCACCGGTCGCTGCTCCGGCTCCCGCGCCGCGCGTGGGTCCGAAGACGGCTGCCATGGTCTGCACCAAGATGGGCAAGCCGGAAGTGCCGTCGGTGAACTGGTCCGGTCGTGCTGAATTCAAGGCAACGGCAACCGTGAAGGCTGGCCGTGTGGTCAGCGTGGAACTCGCCGTGATCCGCGGTGCCAGCGATCGCAAGGCGCAACGCGCCATGCAGAATGCCATCTCGCAGGCACTGGCAGACACCTACGAATGCCCTGGCGATCACGTGTTCGAACAGGACTTCGTGTTCAACATCGAATGATGAATCCGGGCCGTGCGCCCGGTTCTCGACACATGAGGGGCTGGCACCCGGCCCCGATTTCTCAACTGAACATCAGTTTTCTTTGCGTAGGAGTTGACTCCATGATCTCTCGTATCTCCGCCTTGATCGCGGCAATCGCAGTTGCTGCGACCCTGGCCGTGTCGCCGATGGTTGCCCGCGCCCAGGACCAAAAGCCTGCCGAGCAAACCGCAGCTCCTGCTGAAGCCGCCGCTCCCGCTCCTGCCGCTGCTCCCGTGACTGAAAAGTCCACTGAAAACCCCTACAGCCTGGGCAATATCGTTGCACACGGCAATGTGGTCGACCAGATGGTTCTGGCCATCCTGGCCGTGATGTCCATGGGTTCCTGGTACATCCTGTTCACCAAGCTGTGGGACACCGCCAAGCTGGCCAAGGAAGCCAAGGAAGCTCGTGCCACCTTCTTCAAGAAGGCCAGCCTGCAAGACGGCATCAAGACCCTGAGCGAGACCGGCGCCATGCGCTACATCGCCCAGAGCGCCGTGGAAGCCTCTGACCACCACGAAGGTGCCCTGACCGAGAACATCGATCACAACACCTGGGTGACCCTGAACGTCGAACGCGCCGTTGGTGAAGTCAATACCCGTCTGCAAGGCGGCCTGGGCTTCCTGGCTACCGTGGGCTCGACCTCTCCCTTCATCGGTCTGTTCGGTACCGTGTGGGGCATTCTGCAAGCGCTGACCCAGATCGGCGTGGCTGGCCAGGCTTCGATCGACAAGGTGGCCGGCCCTGTGGGCGCCGCTCTGATCATGACCGCCATCGGTCTGGCTGTCGCTGTGCCGGCCGTGCTGGGCTACAACTGGCTGGTGAACCGCAACAAGGCTGTGATGGCCCAAGTGCGCGCCTTCGCCGCCGACCTGCATGGCGTCCTGATGGGCAGCCGTCAAGTCAAGCGCTAATCCAATTCATCCCGGAGTTCCATCATGGGAATGAACGTCGGATCCTCCTCCGGCGATGATGAAGTGGTCTCGACCATCAACACCACGCCCCTCGTGGACGTGATGTTGGTGCTCTTGATCATCTTTCTGATCACCGTTCCGGTGGTGACGCAGTCGGTCAACCTTTCCTTGCCCAAGGAAACGAACCTGGTTCGCGTTACCAAGCCGGAGAATATCGAAATCGCGGTCACCAAAGATGGCGACATCTATTGGGCCACCGCCAACGTGCCCGACACGGACGCGCTGTTCGAACGCCTGAAGAAGGTGGCCGTGCTGAATCCTCAGCCTGAGGTGCACATTCGTGGCGATGAAAAAGCGCGCTACGAGTCCGTCGGTAAGGTGATCTACACCTGCCAGCGTGCCGGCATCCTGAAGATCAGCTTCATCACCGAGCCGCCTGCGCGCGGTGGTTGAGGCAGGAGCACAGCATGGGAATGAATGTTGGTAGTTCGTCCAGTGGGGACGAAGCCGATGTGATGATGGATGTCAACACCACGCCGCTGATTGACGTGATGTTGGTGCTGCTGGTGATGCTGATCATCACCATCCCCATCCAGTTGCACTCGGTGAACATGAACATGCCGAACAACTCCAGCCCGCCGGTGAATCCGGTGGAACCGGTGGTTGTCGAGATCTTCGTGGACTTCGACGGTACGGTGTTGTGGAACGGCGAGCAGGTCGACAAGAACCAGCTGGAGGCTCGTTTGATCGAGGCCGCCAAGCCGGGGCCGAACCAGCCTGAAGTTCATATCAAGCCGAACAAGCTGGTGGACTATGGTCGTGTGGCCATGGTGCTGGCAGCCGCTCAACGCCTCGGTGTGACCAAGATGGGCATCGTCGGCAACGAGCAGTTCGTCAAGTAAAACTTGCGTAGACTTCATGGACGCGCTGTCCGCAAGGGCCGCGCGTCTTTTCACGTCAGGAGATGAAACAATGAAAATCAAGGCACTGGCCACGGCCGCCGTCGGCGCCATGGCACTGGTTCTGGGTGCCGGCCCCCAGGGAGAGATCGGTTTCTCGCAAGCGAGCGCGCAGTCCGAAGGTGTTCGTCCCGAGATTGGCAAGCACCTGAAGGACGCTGGTGCGCTGATCAAGGCCGGCAAGTACAAGGAAGCGCTGGCCAAGGTGAAGGATGCCGAAGGTGTCTCGGGCCGTACCGCCAACGAGAACTACCAGCTGGAATACATGCGCGTGGCCGCTGCCTCGGGCGCCTCGGACACCGACTCCATGGTCAAGGGCTTCGAGGCCCTGAAGGCCAGCGGCAAACTCGGCGCCCAGGACCAACTGCGCATGATCGAATCGATCGCCGGCACCTATCTGCGCAACCGCGACCACGCCAAGGCGCTGACCTGGGCGCAGCGCTACTTCAAGGAAGGCGGCAATAGTGCCACCATGAAGGAAGTGCTGTCGCAGGCGCAGTACCTGTCTGGTGACATGGTCTCCATCATCAAGGAGACCAGCGAGGAAGTCGCGGCCGACGAGAAGGCTGGCCGCACGCCCTCCCAGAACAAGCTGAACCTGCTGCTGAACGCTGCCATGAAGGCCAAGGACAGCGCTACCGAGGCTTCGGCCCTGGAGAAGCTGCTGACCTACTACCCTCGCAAGGAACTGTGGGCAGACGTTCTGAGTCGTGTGCAGCAGAAACCCAGCTTCTCGGACCGCTTCTCTCTGGACATCTATCGCCTGAAGCTTGCTACCGGCAATTTCAAGGATGCCAACGACTACATGGAGTCCGCCCAGCTGGCTGTGCAGGCAGGCTTCCCTGATGAAGGCAAGCAGATCGTCGACAAGGGCTTCGCGGCTGGCGCTTTGGGTCAGGGCAATGACGGTGCTCGCCACAAGCGTCTGCAGGACCTGATCGTCAAGAAGGTGGCAGAAGCCAAGGCTGCAGCACCGGCCGCCGAGAAGGACGCTCAGGACGCCAAGGACGGCAACGCCCTGGTGACCCTGGGTCTGGCCTATGCCTTCCGTGGTGAGGCCGCCAAGGGTGTCAAGCTGATCGAGCAGGGCATTGCCAAGGGTGGCCTGAAGCGTCCCGAAGACGCCAAGCTGTACCAAGGCATGGCCTACTTCCAGGGCGGCGAACTGCCCAAGGCGCAGGCCGCCTGGCGCTCTGTCAAGGGCACGGATGGCGTGCAGGATATGGCCCGCCTGTGGAGCGTCTACGCTCGCAGCGCCAAGCGCTGATTCCTGGGGGTCATGCCCCAAGCGGAAAGCGGCCCCGAGAGGCCGCTTTTTTCATGCCTGCCCCGATCAGTGGCCCGTGCAGGCCTGAGAGCGGGGCTGCCGGCCTGCGGGATGGGCGCAGCCGGCAACGCTGAGGCTCAGCGAGGAGCCAGGCGGATGGCGCCGTCCAGGCGGATCACCTCGCCATTGAGCATGTCGTTGGTGATGATCTGGTGCACAAGCTTGGCATAGTCTTCCGGACGGCCAAGGCGCGAAGGGAAGGGCACGCTGGCTGCCAGCGCGTCCTGCACCTCCTGAGGCATGCCAAAGAGCATCGGCGTGCCGAAGATGCCAGGGGCGATGGTCATGTTGCGGATGCCGTTGCGAGCCAGGTCGCGGGCGATGGGCAGGGTCATGCCCACAACGCCACCCTTGGACGCGGCATAGGCCGCCTGGCCGATCTGGCCGTCGTAGGCCGCCACGGAGGCGGTGGAGATCATCACACCGCGCTCGCCGGTCGCTTCCGGCTCGTTCTTGCACATGGCTTCCGAGGCCAGGCGGATCATGTTGAAGCTGCCCACCAGGTTCACGTTGATGACCTTCTGGAACAGCGACAGTGCATGGGCGCCGTCCTTGCCGACCGTCTTGGCTGCGGGGGCGATGCCGGCGCAGTTCACCAGGCCCATCAGCTTGCCCAGGCTCAGGGCCTTGGCCACGATGGCCTGCGCATCGGCTTCCTGGCTGACGTCAGCCTTCACAAAGGCGCCGCCCAACTCGGCCGCCAGGGCTTCGCCCTTTTCGACGTTCAGGTCAGCGATCACGACCTTGCCGCCTTCACGGGCCAGCATGCGGGCCGTGCCTTCACCGAGGCCAGACGCGCCGCCGGTGACGATAAAAACCTTGTTTGCGATGTCCATGCTTGTTGTCTCCTGAACAACTGACGTTAACGTAAACGTCAATTCTCCCGCAAAAGAAAAGCCGCTGAACAGCGGCTTGGTGGGATTTTTGTGAGCTCGCTCAGGCCGACAGGGCGGCCATGGCACGGGTGGTGATCTCGTCCACAGAGCCCATGCCTTCGATGCGGCGGTACTTGGGGGCCTGGGCATCGCCTTGGGCGGCCCAGCTCGAGTAGTAGTCCACCAGGGGGCGGGTCTGGGAGGCGTAAACCTCCAGGCGCTTCTTGACGGTCTCTTCCTGGTCATCGTCGCGCTGGATCAGCTCTTCGCCGGTCACGTCATCCTTGCCCTCGGTCTTGGGAGGATTGAACTTGACGTGGTAGGTGCGGCCGGAGGCCACATGCACGCGACGACCGCTCATGCGCTCGATGATGGCCTCGAAGGGCACATCGATTTCCAGCACGTAGTCCAGCTTCACGCCAGCCGCCTTCATGGCGTCGGCCTGGGGGATGGTGCGGGGGAAACCGTCGAAGAGGAAGCCCTTGGCGCAGTCGGGCTGGGCAATGCGCTCCTTCACGAGGCCAATGATGATGTCATCGCTGACCAGGCCGCCGGCATCCATGACCTTCTTGGCAGCCAGGCCCATCTCGGTGCCTGCCTTGATGGCGGCGCGCAGCATGTCCCCGGTGGAGATTTGCGGGATGCCGAATTTCTGACAGATGAAGGCGGCTTGGGTGCCTTTGCCAGCGCCAGGGGCGCCGAGAAGAATCAGTCGCATGGGGGTCCTCAATACTCAAGGGGGCGCACCTGCCCGGTGCTCCGACAAACTGCCGGGGAGAATATCACGCGCCAGCCTTCGCCTGGCTGACGTGTTCCCAGCTGTTCATGCGGTGTAACCCGAGGTTTCAGGCAAGTCTCTGTTGCGAATTGACGGTGTACTGCCCCGTCCTGCCATGCGGGCCCGTTTTCGGCGTCCGCCCGCCGAGATCGGCTCAGGCTGCAGCGCCGTTCGCCACCAGCTGCCGTACGCGCGCCAGGTCCTCAGGGGTGTCCACGCCGGGGCCGGGGCGGGAGTCGCTGACATGGACGGCGATCCGCTCGCCGTGCCACAGCACGCGCAGCTGCTCCAGGGCCTCGATCTGTTCCAGAGGGCTTTGCGGCAGCTTCGGAAAGCGGCGCAGGAAGCCGGCCCGGTAGCCATAGAGGCCCACATGGCGCAGCACGGCGCCAGGGTGCGGCGTTGCCGTGCCTGAAGGCGCGTCGCGCCACCAGGGAATGGGAGCGCGGGAGAAATAGAGGGCGTGCCCCGCGGCGTCGCAGACCAGCTTCACCACATTGGGGTTGGCGAACTCCTCGGCGCTGTCGATGGTATGTGCCACGGTGCTCATGGCGCAGTGCGGGCGGCTCAGCAGCAGCTCTGCGCAGGCGCGGATCATGTCGGGCGCGATGAGGGGCTCGTCACCCTGCACGTTCAGCACCACGGCGTCATCGCCCAGGCCCAACTGCTCGACGGCCTCGGCCAGTCGATCGCTGCCGCTGGGGTGGTCGGCCCGCGTGAGCAGGGCGCGGACGCCATGGGCTTCGCAGGCCGAGATCACCTCGGGCGCATCGGTCGCCACCACCACCTGGGCAGCGCCCGCCAGCGCAGCCTGCCGGGCCACGCGCACGATCATGGGCAGGCCAGCGATGTCCGCCAGCGGCTTGTTCGGCAAGCGCGTGGAGGCCAGGCGTGCCGGGATGACGATGTGGAAGCTCATGCCGGCTCGGAGGAGGCGCTGCCGGCTGCCGGAGGGGTGTCCAGGGAGCGGGCCTCGTTCTCCAGCATCACTGGAATGCCGTCCCGGATGGGGAATGCCAGCCGGTCGGCGTGACAGACCAGCTCGCGGCGGCTGTCCTCCCGCACGTGTTCCAAGGGGCCCTTGCAGATCGGGCAGACCAGCATTTCCAGCAGTCGCGTGTCCATGTTCAGCGGAGCAGTGCCTGCACGCGTTCGCACAGGGCCTGCTCGAAAGCAATCTCGGGCCTGAAGTCTAGCGCCACCACCCAGACCTGGGTGCGGCCCACGCGCGCGGGGGGCAATTTGACGGCGTCCTTTTCCGTCAGCAGCACTTCTGTGCAGTCCGCAGGCCAGGGCAGGGCTGAGAAGTCGTGGTGGTCGCGCAGCGGCAGGGGGCGGATGTCCAGGCCCTGCGCGACCAACATGTCGAAGAAGGCCTGGGGGCGGGCGAGGCCGGCCGCAGCCAGTACTGGGCGGCCGCGCAGGGACTGCAGGGCCTCGGAGCTGGCCGGCTGGCCCTGCCACCAGTCCTCCAGACGTACGGCGCCTGCCAGTTGGCGCAGGCCCACGAATCCCGGCAGAGGCGTGCTGGGCTTGCCGGCGCTGTAGAGCAGCAGCGTGTCCTCGCGGCTGCCGGGCGGTGCGGGCAAGGGCCCGGTCTGGCGCAGCGGTCCGGCGGGCAGCAGGCGGCCATTGGCAAGGCCGCGATCGTCGACCACCACAATGCTCAGCTGCCGGGGCAGCCGCCAGTGCTGCAGGCCGTCATCGGCCACGATGAGGTCCAGGGCCGGGTGAGCGGACAGCAGGGCCCGCGCGGCCGCGATCCGGTCGCGTCCCACGGCCACCGGGCACCGGCTGCGCAGGTGGATCAGCAGGGGTTCGTCTCCCACCTCGCTGGCCGTGCTGCTGGCTTGGACGAGCAGCGTCTGGCCGTCGTCACGACGTCCGTAGCCGCGCGACACCACGCCCGCACGCCAGCCATGTCTGCCCAGGATTTCCAGCACGGCGAGCGTGGCCGGTGTCTTGCCCGCGCCGCCGACGATCCAGTTGCCGACGACGATGACAGGGCGGGGCAGCGGCGTGCTCTTCTTCAGCCCTGTGCGATAGGCCCAGACACGCAGGCGCAAGAGGGCCGCATGCAGGACGCCCAGGGGACGCAGGGCCTGCGCCAGCGCATCATCGCTTGCCCATGCGCGCTGCAGGCGCTCCTGCCAGCTCATGTCGGGCCTGGCGCGATCACGGCAGTCATCGAGGGCTCAGGGGCTCGTCGGGCCCTGGGCGGCAAAGGTCAGGCGGGCCAGGCCCACGCGCCGGGCGGCATCCATCACGTTCATGACCGACTGGTGGGCCGCGGCGGCGTCGGCGGACACGGTGATGGTGGTCTCGGGGTCCACACCATTGCTGCCCTGCGCGGCTTGCGCAAGGGCCGCCGCAAGCATCTCGACCGAACGGCCTTCGACCACCTGGCGGTTGATGGCGTAGTGGCCATCCGCGGAGACCGCCACGATGATCTCCTTGGGCCTGTCCTTTAGCTGGTCGGCGCTGGCCGTGGGCAGGGTGATCTGCAACTCCGTGAACTTCGAGTAGCTGGTGGACAGCATCAGGAAGATCAGGATCACCAGCAGCACGTCGATGAAGGGGATCAGGTTGATCTCAGGCTCCTCGCCCTGACGCTGACGGAACTTCATCGCGAGGCGCCCTGGGAGATGCGCATCAGATGGCCCAGCAGCGCGTCGCAGGATTCCTCCATCTCCAGCACATAGGCTTCGATGCGACCGCGGAAGTAGCGGTAGAACATCAAAGAGGGGATGGCGATGATCAGGCCGAAGGCCGTGTTGTAGAGCGCAATGGAGATGCCATGCGCCAGCTGAGCGGGATTGTTGCCACTGGGCCCCTGGCTGCCGAAGATCTCGATCATGCCCACCACGGTGCCCAGCAGGCCCAGCAGCGGCGCGGCCGTTGCGATGGTGCCCAGGGTGTTGAGGTAGCGCTCCAGCTGGTGGATGGCGCCACGGCCGGCCAGTTCGAAGGTCAGGCGCAGCTTGGACTCAGGAATGCGAGGCTCCAGCACATTGGCGCGCAGGCCGGTGGCCAGCACTTGACCCAGCAGGGAGCTGTCCGCCAGTTTGTTGACGACGTCTGCTGGCGGAATCTGCTGCTGCGTGACGGCGATCACTTCCTCGACCAGCTTGGGCGGTGCGATGCGCTGCGGGCGCAGGCTGGCCAGGCGCTCGATGATCAAGGCCATGGCGATGATGGAACACAGAAGCAAGGGCCAGATCGGCCAGCCAGCGGCTTGTATGATCGAAAACAAAGGCTACCCCTCGACGGTTTCGCAGGTCTGCAGCGCAGAGGCTGCGCGCGGGATTATGGCGCGAAGCCACCCGGCCCGGACCCAGGTTTGCAAGTAGACGTGAGTCCTTCGCACGAGACTGCGGCACGAGGGCTTGTGCCGCCAGCGCGGGGGTGCCAAGTCATCCACCGAGCCTGTGGATAACTTTGTGGGCAAGCTGTCATCCGACGGCCGAAGGGCCCGTCGAATCGAGGTTTGGCTCAGATTGCCGCATTTTTGGGCAGGAAAAAGGTCTTGAAAAACAAGCGTTTATGTGTCTGTGACGCGAGCATGACGGGTCGAATGGTCCGCAAAGCCTTGATTGGCGCGGCTGTGGAGTTCTGGACCCGCATGGATACTGGGCTGGCGCATGGATGAGGGCTTCAAACCCGCATCGGCACGGCTGACGTGGTCGGTAGGCGGCCTGGTGCGGGCCATTGCTGACAGCCTCTCCAACCGCTTCGCCAGCGTCACCGTCGAGGGCGAGCTCTCCGGATTCACCCGAGCTGCGAGCGGGCACTGCTATTTCAGCCTCAAGGACGCCGACGGCGGCAATGCACTGCTGCGTTGCGCCCTGTTCCGGCGCACGGCGGCCATGCTGGACTTCCAGCCCGCCGACGGCCAACGGGTGCAGATCCGGGGCCGAGTGGCGCTCTATGAGCCCCGTGGCGATCTTCAGTTCGTGGCCGAGGCCATGCGCCGGGCGGGGGCGGGCGCTCTGTACGAGCAGTTCCTGCGGCTCAAGGCCCGGCTGGAGGCCGAGGGGCTGTTCGATGCCGAACGCAAGCGCCCGCTGCCGGCCTATCCGCGACGCATCGGCGTGATCACCTCGACTGCGGGCGCCGCCCTGCACGACGTGCTGACGGCCCTGGCGCGCCGCGCGCCGCAGGTGGAGGTCTTCGTCTATCCCAGTCTGGTCCAGGGGGCGGATGCACCGGCCAGCGTGATGGCGGCACTGGCCCAGGCCAATGCCCGGCAGGACGCCGAACTGCTGATCTTGTGCCGGGGCGGGGGCTCGCTGGAGGACCTCTGGGCCTTCAATGACGAGCGCCTGGTGCGTGCCGTCGTGGCCAGCGAGCTGCTGGTCATCGCGGGCATCGGCCATGAGACCGACATCACCCTGGCCGACCTGGCCGCCGACCTGCGAGCGCCCACCCCGACGGCCGCCGCCGAGCTGGCGGCGCCGTCGCGCCAGGAATGCCTGGGGCAGTTGGCGCACCTGGAGCAGGTGCTGCAGCGTCGGGTAAGGCGTGAGCTGGACATGGCTGCCCAGCGTCTGGACCGCGTTGCCCTGCGCCTGGCGCGGCCTGCGGAAGGGCTGGCCCGCCAGCGCCGCCACGTGGCCCTGCTGGCGCAGCGCTGGGGTCAGGTCTTGCCTCGCTGGGAAGCCCTGCAGTCGCAGCGGCTGTCGCATCTGGCGCAGCGCCATCAGGCGGCAGCGCCGCTGTTGCTGCGCACTGGTCGGCAGCGTCTGGACGGCCTGGCGGCGCGCCTGGCCGCGTTGGATCCCAAGCAGGTGCTGGCCCGCGGCTATGCCTGGCTGGACGACGGCCAGGGCCGCGCGCTGACGTCCATCGGCCAGCTGCAGACCGGTCAGCAACTGCGGGCCGTGCTGGCGGACGGCGAGGCGGCGCTCGAAGTGTTGGCCTTGAATGCGGTGGGCGATGCGGGCGGATCGCCCCCGTCTGCCAAGCGCCGTCGCAAAGCCGCCAAGGACTGAGCCAGGTCAATGCGCCTGGATCGCCCAGGGTCTTGCAGGCTCTGCCTACAATGCGCCGGCACCGCACTTTGCTGTGCCACTGCCCGTGCGCAATGGCCCCAGCTCAGCGGGCCCTGGCCCCGGTAGGCCACGGCCCCTTTCATCATCGACAACGAGAGGAACCACCATGGAACACACCCTGCCCGCCTTGCCCTATGCCAAGGACGCCCTGGCGCCCCACTACAGCGCCGAGACGCTGGAGTTCCACCATGGCAAGCACCACAACGCCTACGTGGTGAACCTGAACAACCTGCAGAAGGGCACCGAGTTCGAGAACAAGACGCTGGAAGAGATCGTCAAGACCTCCAGTGGCGGCATCTACAACAACGCCGCCCAGATCTGGAACCACACCTTCTTCTGGAACTGCATGAAGCCCAATGGTGGCGGCACGCCCACCGGTGCCCTGGCTGACGCCATCAACGCCAAGTGGGGCAGCTACGATGCCTTCAAGGAAGCCTTCGTCAAGAGCGCCGTGGGCAACTTCGGCTCTGGCTGGACCTGGCTGGTCAAGAAGGCCGACGGTAGCGTGGACATCGTCAACACGGGTGCCGCCGGCACGCCCCTGACCACCGCTGACAAGGCCTTGCTGACCGTTGATGTGTGGGAGCATGCCTACTACATCGACTACCGCAACCTGCGCCAGAAGTTCGTCGAGACCTTCCTGTCCAACCTGGTCAACTGGGAATTTGCTCAGGCCAACTTCGGCTGAGCGCAGGCGGCGCGATGGCCGCCTCAGTGAAAGACCGGCCCTGGTGCCGGTCTTTTTTTGCGCCTGCAAGCGGCACAATCCAGGCCTCCCTCCTGCAGTAAGTGGTGTGCGATGCGAGTGCTCCTGGTCGAAGATGATGCCGCCCTGGGCCTGGGCGTGGCCCGCGCCCTGGAGCGCGAGGGTTGGCAGGTGGACCTTTTGCAGGACGGCCGTTCGGCACTGGCGCCGGGTCTGATGACCCAGTTCGACCTGGCCGTGCTGGACCTGGGCCTGCCCGGCGTCGACGGCATGAACGTGCTGCGCGAATGGCGCGCCCAGGGGCTGAAGTTGCCCGTGCTGCTGCTGACGGCGCGTGATGAGCTGGCAGACCGCGTGAGCGGGCTCAATGCCGGCGCGGACGACTACCTCGTCAAGCCCTTCGACCTCAGCGAGCTGGTTGCGCGCCTGCGTGCGCTCAAACGACGCGCCGAGGGCCGCACCAGCGACTGCCTGGTGCTGGGCGCCCTCAGCCTGGACCTGGCGCACAAGGAGCTGAGCCACCGCGGCGAGATCGTGCGCCTGAGTCCGCGCGAGTACGCCCTGACCGAGATGCTCATGCAGCGCCCCGGCCGTGTGGTCAGCAAGGACGCCATCGTGGCCCGCCTGTCCAGCTGGGAAGCCGATTTCAGTGAGAACTCGGTGGAGGTCTATGTCTGCCGGCTGCGCAAGCGCTTCGCGGAGCTGGGCGTGGTGATCCGAACCGTGCGAGGCTTCGGCTATGCCATGGACCAGGTGCAGCCAGGCGAGGCGATCGGTGTCGACGCCTGACAGCGCTGCGCCGCCTGCCGGCCCCCGCCGCGCCCGCAGCCTGCGGGCCCAGCTGCTGAGGCCGCTGGCCTGGATCTGGTCCCTGGGCCTGGCGGTGGCCGCCTTTGGGGCCTACGAGCTGGCCGTCGTGGCCGGCGATGCGGCCTTCGACCGCGGCCTGCAGGACTCCGCGACGGCGCTCGCCGGCAAGGTGGTCTGGACCGACCGTGGTCCGCTGCTGGACGTCAGCCGCCAGTACTTCGAGCTGTTGACCTGGGACCAGACCGAGCTGAGCAACTACGCCATGCTGGACGAGCAAGGCAGGGTGCTGGCGGGTGATGCCGCCGTGCCGACGCCGCGGCAGCGCGTCCCTCGGCGGGCCTTCGAGCGCCCCATGCTCTACAACGCTCGTATGGGTGAGGAGGCCGTGCGCGGGGCGCTGTTCTCCATCGCCTCGCCCATGCTGGATCGGCACGTCAGCATCATCGTGGTCGAGACCCTGCACAAGCGCCAGCGCCTGGTGCTGGACGTGCTCACGGTGATGGCCGTACCCACCCTGGGCTTGGGCCTGCTGACGCTGTCTCTGTTGGCCTGGGGCATCCGCCGCGGCGTGGCGCCGCTGCGAGCGGTGGCGGCGGAAGTCGCGAGCCGCGAGTCCAGCGACTGGCGCCCCCTGTCCGTGCAGGGCGTGCCGGCTGAGGTGCTGCCCCTGATCGAACGCATCAACAGCCTGCTGGCCAATGTGGAGGAGTCCGTGGCCCTGCAGCGCCGCTTCGTGGCCGATGCGGCGCACCAACTGCGCACGCCGGTGGCTGGCCTGCGGGTGCTGAGCCAGGAGCTGGCAGCTGAGCTGGCCAGCCAGGGCGGCGCGCTTGCCGGCCGGACCGGCCCCCTGCTGGAGGGGCTGCAGCAGTCCAGCGAGCGCATGGGCAAGCTGATCGCCCAACTGCTAAGGCTGGCCCGTGCGGAGGCAGCGCTGATGCAGCTTCAGGACGTTGAGCCCATGGCACTGGGCCCGCTGATCCACGAGGCGGTGGAGCCCCTGGCCTTGGAGGCTGTGCGGCGCGGTAGCGAGATCCAGTTGCAGCTGGACGAGTCCCCAGAGCGGCCCATCGAGGCGAGAGCCCATGCGCTGTGGCTCAGCGAGGCGATCAGCAATGCGCTGGACAATGCCCTGCGCTACGGCGGGCGCCACATCCGCGTGCATTTGCGGGCCGAGGACGGCTGGGCCTGCATCCGCATCAGCGACGACGGGCCGGGCGTGCCCGCGGCCGATCTGCCTCGCCTCGGCCAGGCTTTCTGGCGCGGCGAGCGGGCAGACATGCGCACCCAGGACGGCACCGGCCTGGGCCTGGCCATTGCGCACGACATCATCCGGCGCCTGGGTGGCCGCTGGGAGGCGCGCAGCCGGCCGGACTTCCCTGGCTTCGAGCTGGCCTGGCGTCTGCCTCTGGTCTGAGTCCGTCCCTGGTCCGGTGTACGCAGGGCGCGCGGCCCTGGCGGCAGGAACTGTGGCGTTCGTGAGGAATCCTCCGCCTGGCTTGATATAAGTCATGTCCTTCCGGGCCGGTTTGGCTAGATTGAGGGCCTGACGGATTCCGCCGGAGTCCGTGCCCCTCAAGCCCCACGAGCAGGACCGCCACAGCCCATGAGTGCCACGCTGAGCGCCGCCGCCATGCCGTCCCCCGATCGCGCCGCAGCTTCTGCGCCCCTTGCTCCTGCGGCCGCCTGTGACGATGCTGCGCAGCTGGACCGCTATACCGAGTGGCTGGACCAGGGCGGGCGACGTCTGGGCCGCTCCCAATTGCAGTTGGCCGGCATGCACTGCGCGGCCTGCGCTGGCATCATCGAACGCGCCTTGATGGCCGAGCCTGGCGTGCAGGAAGCCCGGGTGAACAGCGCAGCCGAGCGCCTGCAGCTGACCTGGGACCCGGCCCGCACGCAGGTCTCGCGCCTCATCACCGCCATCGAGCGAGCCGGCTACGGTGCCGTGCCGGACCTCGCTGCGCCTGCCCGCCAGTTGCGCGAGAAGGAGCACCGCCAGGCCCTGTGGCGGCTTTTCGTGGCCAGCTTCCTGATGATGCAGGTGATGATGCTGGCCACGCCCGTCTACGTGGCCGGGCCGGGCGACATGGAGCCTGACCAGCGCAATCTGCTGCAGTGGGGCGAGTGGGTGTTGAGCCTGCCGGTGATGCTGTTCTCGGCCGGCCCCTTCTTCAGCGCCGCCTGGCGTCAGTTGCGCAGCCGCAGCCTGGGCATGGATGTGCCGGTGGCCCTGGGCCTGCTGGTGACCTTCGTGGCCAGCAGCGGTGCGGTGTTCGACCCGACCGGCATCTTCGGCCACGAGGTCTATTTCGATTCCCTGACCATGTTCATCAGCTTCCTGCTGGGTGGGCGCTACCTGGAGCTACGCGCGCGGCACAAGGTGGCCCGCTCACTGGAGCTGGCCGGCGAGCGTCTGCCCGAGCTGGTGCAGCGCCAGCAGCCGGACGGGCAGTTCCAGACCGTGGGGCTGTCCGAGCTGCGGGTGGGCGATCGCGTGCGCGTGCTCGTGGGCCAGGCCTTCCCCGGTGATGGGCGGGTGCTCGAAGGCGCGACGGCTGCAGACGAGTCCCTCCTGAGCGGCGAGTCCCTGCCTGTGAGCAAGGGGGCTGGCGACGCGGTGGTGGCGGGCAGCCTGAACCTGCAGGCGCCTGTCCTGATGGAGATCCACGGGCTCGGAGCGGACACGCGCTACGAGTCCATCGTGCGGCTCATGCGCAGCGCGCTGACCCAGCGGCCGGCCCAGCTGCGCCTGGCCGACCGTGCGGCCGGGCCCTTCCTGTGGGGTGTGCTGGTCCTGGCGGCTGGCGCGGCCGTGGCCTGGAGCTGGATCGACCCCTCGCGCGCCGTGTGGGTGGCGGTCTCGGTGCTGATTGTCACCTGCCCCTGTGCCTTGTCCCTGGCCGCGCCCTCGGCCTGGCTGGCGGCGACGGGCCTGCTGGCGCGGCGTGGTGTGCTGCTGTCGCGCCTGGACCTGCTCGAGACACTGGCCCAGGTCGACACCGTGGTGATGGACAAGACCGGCACGCTCACCGAGGACCGCATGCGCCTGGGCAAGACCTGGCCCCAGGCGCCGGATGCCGAAGCGCTGCAGGTGATGCAGGCCCTGGCGCGCCAGTCCCTGCATCCCTACGCCAAGGCTGCGCTGGAGGCGCTGGAGCAGTCGCCGCCGTCGTCGATGCCTGCAGCATCCCTAAACGAGGTCCGCGAGCATCGCGGCCAGGGCATGGAGGCGATGGATGCCCAAGGCCGACGCTGGCGCCTGGGTGCTGCTGGCTGGGCTGCGCAGGCCCGTGCGGAGCTGCCTTCTGCGCAGCTGCTGCTGAGCTGCGATGGCGTGGCCCGTCTGGCCCTGCAGTTCGAGGAGAGCCTGCGGCCTGACGCCATCCCTGCTGTGCAAGCCTTGCAGGGCCTGGGCCTTCAGGTGGAGCTGCTGTCAGGCGACAGGGCGGAGCGCGTAGCAGCCGTGGCGCAGGCGGCAGGGATCTCGCAGGCGACGGGCGCGGCCAGCCCCGAGGGCAAGCTGGCGCGGGTCGAGGCCTTGCAGGCCCAGGGGCGCACGGTCCTCATGCTGGGTGACGGCATCAATGACGCGCCCGTGCTGGCACGGGCCGATGCCAGCGTGGCGATGGGGCAGGGCGCCCTGATCGCCCGCACACAGGCGGATGCCGTGCTGCTCTCCGGTCGTCTGTCCGAGCTGGCCCGCATGCGCGCGCTGGCCCTCAAGACACGCCGCGTGATCCGCCAGAACCTGGCTTGGTCCGCGATCTACAACGCCGCCTGCATTCCGCTGGCCCTGGCAGGCTGGCTGCCGCCCTGGGCCGCGGGCATCGGCATGGCCAGCAGCTCGCTGCTGGTGATCCTCAACGCCCTGCGCCTGGCGCGGGATAGCAAGACCTGACCCCGTCGGGGCGGGGCGCATGACATGGACATTCTCTATCTGCTGATTCCGATGTCGGTGGTGCTGGTGCTGCTGATCGTCGGCGTATTCGGCTGGGCCATCAACAGTGGCCAATTGGACGATCTGGAGCGTGAAGGTGAACGCATTCTGGATGATGAATCTCAGGGGGTTGATGGCGATCAAGCCATGAACAAAGTAATCCCCTAAGAATCCCGGGGTCAATCAAGTGTGAAGGAGCACGTCAATGGCAAGTGTCGCTCAGCCGGCCGGGCCGGTTTATGAGGACGGCGTCGTACGCGCGTTTGCGCTCGCAGCCGTCCTGTGGGGCATCGTGGGCATGCTGGTGGGGGTGGTCATCGCCGCCCAGCTGGCATGGCCCGAGCTCAATCTCGGAATTCCCTGGCTCAGCTATGGCCGATTGCGGCCCCTGCATACCAACGCGGTGATCTTTGCCTTCGGCGGCTGCACGCTGTTCGCAACGGCCTATCACGTGGTGCAACGCACCGGCCAGACGCGCCTGTTCGCGCCGGGCCTGGCCTGGTTCACCTTCGTGGGCTGGCAGCTGGTCATCCTGGCCGCGGCGGTCACGCTGCCGCTGGGCATCACCTCCGGCAAGGAATACGCTGAACTGGAATGGCCCGTCGACATCCTGATCACGCTGGTGTGGGTGTCCTTCGCCATCGTGTTCTTCGGCTCCGTCGGCATCCGCAAGATCCGCCACATCTACGTGGCGAACTGGTTCTTCGGTGCCTTCATCATCGCCGTCGCCCTGCTGCACCTCGTGAACAGCGCCGCCATCCCGGTGAGCCTGTTCAAGAGCTACTCGGCCTATGCCGGCGTGCAGGACGCCATGGTGCAGTGGTGGTACGGCCATAACGCCGTGGGCTTCTTCCTGACCGCAGGCTTCCTGGGGATGATGTACTACTACATCCCCAAGCAGGCCGGCCGTCCGGTGTACAGCTACCGCCTGTCCATCGTGCACTTCTGGGCCCTGATCTTCACCTATATGTGGGCGGGCCCCCACCACCTGCACTACACCGCGCTGCCCGACTGGGCGCAGTCGGTGGGCATGCTGTTCTCGCTGGTGCTGCTGGCTCCCTCCTGGGGCGGCATGATCAACGGCATCATGACCCTGTCGGGTGCCTGGCACAAGCTGCGTGACGATCCGATCCTGAAGTTCCTGATCGTGTCCCTGTCCTTCTACGGCATGTCGACCTTCGAAGGTCCGATGATGTCCATCAAGACGGTGAACGCCCTGAGCCATTACACGGACTGGACCGTCGGCCACGTGCACTCCGGTGCCCTGGGCTGGGTGGGCCTGATCTCCATGGGTTCGCTGTACCACCTGATCCCGCGCATGTTCGGCCGCACCGAGATGTACTCCAAGCGCGCCATCGAGCTGCACTTCTGGGTTGCGACTCTGGGCATCGTGCTGTACATCGCCGCGATGTGGATTGCCGGCGTGATGCAGGGCCTGATGTGGCGTGCGGTCAATCCTGACGGCACCCTGGTCTACACCTTCGTCGAGAGCGTCAAGGCCACCTATCCCTTCTACGTCATCCGTCTGTGCGGCGGCCTGCTGTACCTCGGCGGCATGCTGATCATGGCCTGGAACGTCGTGAAGACGGTCGGCGTCGGCAAGGTGCAGGCACAACCTGTCCCCGCTGTCGCGGCTCACGCCTGAGGCAAGGGAGAACTCAACATGGCTAACAACAACCACGCCGTTTCCGGTCACGAGAAGATCGAGACCAGCAACTTCCTGATGATCGTGCTGGTGCTGCTGACGGTGGTCGTCGGCGGCATCGTGGAGATCGTGCCGCTGTTCTTCCAGCGCTCGACCACCCAGCCGGTCGAAGGCCTGAAGCCCTATACCGCGCTGCAGCTGGCCGGCCGGGACGTCTACATCCGCGAGGGCTGCTACAACTGCCACTCGCAGATGATCCGCCCCTTCCGTGCCGAGACCCTGCGCTACGGCCACTACTCGGTGGCGGGTGAGTTCGTCTACGACCACCCCTTCCAGTGGGGCTCCAAGCGGACCGGTCCCGATCTGCACCGCGTGGGCGGGAAGTACAGCGATGAATGGCATCGCATCCACCTGAACAACCCGCGCGACCTGGTGCCCGAGTCCAATATGCCGGCCTACCCCTGGCTCACCAAGGCTCTGGTGGACCCGGCCGACATGGCGCCCAGGATGAAGGCCCTGCGCACGGTGGGCGTGCCCTACACCGATGACGAAATCGCCAAGGCTGGCGAGGACGTCAAGGGCAAGACCGAGATGGATGCCGTCGTCGCCTATCTGCAGGTGATGGGCACCGCCCTGAAGAAGTAAGGAGGCACCCCATGGACGTCAATGACCTCCGCATTGCCTTCACGCTGTTCTCCATGGTGATCTTCCTGGGCATCGTGTCCTGGGCCTTCTCCAAGCGGAACAAGCAATCCTTTGACGAGCTGGGCGGTCTGCCCCTGATGGACGATCAGGCCGCCGGCGCAATCTCCTCCCAAGGAGGCCGCAATGAGTGACTTTTTCTCCAGCGGCTGGTCGACCTTCGTCGCAGCTGCCACCATCCTCGGCCTGGTGCTGTGTCTGGTCCTGCTGATCATCGCCAGCCGCCGCCGCGTGATGGCCGATGACAACACGACGGGCCACGTCTGGGACGTGGACCTGCGTGAGATGAACAACCCGCTGCCGCGCTGGTGGATGGGCCTGTTCGTGATCACCGTGGTGTTCTCGGGCATCTATCTGGCCATGTACCCGGGCCTGGGCAGCAACGAGGGCAGCCTCAAGTGGTCCAGTGCTGGTCAGTACGAGGCGGAGCAGGCCAAGGCCCGCGCGGCCCTGGAAGGCGTGTACGCCAAGTACAAGTCCATGGACGCCGCCGCGCTGTCCAAGGATCCGTCGGCCATGGCCATTGGTGAGCGTCTGTTCGCCAACAACTGCGCCGGTTGTCATGGTTCCGATGCCAAGGGCTCCAAGGGCTTTCCCAACCTCACCGACAACGATTGGCTGTACGGCGGCGCGCACGAGACCATCGTGCAGACCATCAGCGGCGGTCGCAACGGCGTGATGCCCCCGATGGCCGCGGCAGTCGGTGGCCCCGAGGACGTCAAGAACGTGGCGAACTATGTGCTGAGCCTCTCCGGCAGCCCGCACAACTCGATCGCTGCCCAACTGGGCAAGGCCAAGTTCGGCGCCTGCGCCGCTTGCCACGGTCCTGATGGCAAGGGCAACCAGGCCATCGGTGCGCCCAACCTGACAGACAAGGTCTGGCTGCATGGCTGGGGTGAGGACGCTGTCATTGCCATGATCAACAACGGCAAGAACAACGTCATGCCGGCCCACGCCTCGCGCCTGAGCGCTGAGCAGGTCCATGTGCTGGGCGCCTATGTGTGGGGCCTGTCGCAGGGCACCGCCGTCGCCGCAAAGTAAGTTCCTTCGCAACAAGGATTGATCCCCATGAGCAGTAGCAGCGATACCCCCTCCGCAGCAGCGTCCAATGCCCTTGCGGGCGACGATGCCGCCCGTGAGATGGTGTCGCTCTACCAGGCTCAGAAGAAGATCTACCCCAAGGCCGTCAGCGGATGGTTCATCCGCTGGCGCTGGGCCTTGGTCTGGTTCACGCAGCTCCTGTTCTATGGGCTGCCCTGGCTGGAGTGGAACGCACGTCAGGCCGTCCTGTTCGATCTGGGCGCCCGTCGCTTCTACGTCTTCGGCCTGGTCCTGTATCCGCAGGACTTCATCTACCTCACGGCGCTGCTGCTGATCTCGGCATATGCGCTCTTTCTCTTCACCGCAGTCGCCGGTCGACTGTGGTGTGGCTATGCCTGCCCGCAGACGGTCTACACCGAGATCTTCATGTGGATCGAGCGCAAGTTCGAAGGTGACCGCGCAGCCCGCATGAAGCTGGATGCCGCGCCCTGGTCCCTGGCCAAGCTTGGCCGCAAGGGCGGCAAGCAACTGGCCTGGATTCTGCTGGCCGTCTGGACCGGCTTTACTTTCGTCGGCTACTTCACCCCCATCAAGGTCCTTGGGGCTGAGGTGGCAGCCCTGGGCCTGGGGCCCTGGGAACTGTTCTGGGTGCTGTTCTACGGCTTCGCGACCTACCTCTTTGCCGGCCACATGCGCGAGCAGGTCTGCAAGTACATGTGCCCATATGCGCGCTTCCAGAGCGCCATGTTCGACAAGGACACGCTGATCATCAGCTACGACGTCGAGCGCGGCGAGCCACGCGGCTCGCGTGGCCGCAAGATTGACATCAAGGCCGCTGGCCTGGGCTCCTGCATCGACTGCAATCTGTGCGTGCAGGTGTGCCCGACGGGCATCGACATCCGCAACGGCCTGCAGTACGAATGCATCGGCTGCGCGGCGTGCATCGACGTCTGCAATGGCGTGATGGACAAGATGGGCTATCCGCGCGGCCTCGTCCGCTATGACACACAGAACGGCCTCAGTGAGCACCTCAGCCGTACGCAGCTGATCCGCCGCATGTTCCGGCCGCGCGTGCTCATCTACTCCGGCATCCTGGTCCTGATCTGCGTAGCCCTGTTCTGGCACATGCTGACCCGCACGCCTTTCAAGGTCGACGTCGTGCGCGACCGCGCCTCGCTTGCGCGTCTGGTGGATGACGGCTACATCGAGAACGTCTACCGCTTGCAGGTCATGAATGCCACGGAGCAGACGCAGTCCTACACCATCACCGCGGACGGGCTGCAAGGCCTTGTGCTGACGCCGCCCCTGCGTCTGAGCGTCGGGCCTGCCGAGGCGCGCTGGGTGTCCGTGGCACTGCGTCTGCCGCCGCAGACGGCACAATCGGCGGGCGGTGGTGCCCACGAGATCCATTTCCGCATCGTCCGCGATGCCGTGGCTGGCGAAATGCCGAGCCAACTGGTCGAAAAATCCACCTTTGTGGTTCCCCGCTAGGAGCGAAACATGGCTGACATCCAATCTTCCTCACCCGCGCCGCGCGCCTGGTGGCACGAACGCATGATGTGGCTGGTGGTCGGCGGCCCTGCGGCGGTGGTCCTGGCCAGCTTCGTGACCCTGGGCATGGCAATCAAGCATCCGGACCCTGTGATCGAGACGCAGCAGCGTGTCTCTGCGGACAGCGCCGCGGACGGCCCGCAAGCCGCCGCCCTTGCTCCGGCCATCGCAGCCCGTAACCATGCCGCCACCGGCGGCCCAGCGAGCGGCAAGTAAGCCCTCGCAGTCCATCGTGGAGGAGACCGGGATGGGACTGATTGGTGAGAAACCGGGCCCCGCGCGCTGGGCCATGCACATACTCTGGCCGGCCTTCGTGATGGCAGGCGTGACCGAGGCGCTGGTCTTCGCCCTGGTCGACCCCATGGACCTGAGCTGGTTTGGCATGTCACCGGTGCAACTGAGCCGTGAGGCGGTCTACACCTTGAGCTTCCTGGCCTTCTGGCTGCTGATCAGCCTGGCCTCGGCGGTGACGATGCTGCTGGCCACGCTGCCGCCTGAATCTGGGCAGGGGCATCCGAGGCGCTGGCCGCAATGAGCGGTCGGCCGGACCGCTGCCCGAGGCGCAGGTCCACCGATCTGCCGCTGCTTGCCTCACTTGACAGGAGGCGGTAGCTCAGAAAGCACAAAGCCCGCCTTGCAGCGGGCTTTATGCTTGCAGGGAGGAGGGCGCCTTTAGCTGCAGTGCGCGGTGTTCACCAGCTTCTGCAGGCCGTCCTGGTTCAGGATGCGGATCTGGCGCTGCTTCACTTCCAGCAGGCCTTCGTCCTGGAACTTGGAGAAGGTGCGGCTGACTGTCTCCAGCTTGAGGCCCAGATAGCTGCCGATCTCTTCACGCGTCATGCGCAGTACCAGGGCCGAGGCGGAGAAGCCACGGGCCTGCAGGCGCTGGGTGAGGTTCAGCAGGAAGGCGGCCAGGCGTTCTTCGGCACGCATGGAGCCCAGCAGCAGCATCACGCCATGATCACGGACGATCTCGCGGCTCATGATCTTGTGGAACTGGTGCTGCAGGTCGGTGAACTCACGGGAGAGCTCCTCGAGCTGGCCATAGGGGATCACGCAGACCTGACTGTCTTCCAGGGCCACTGCATCGCAGGAATGGCGGTCATTGCTGATGCCGTCCAAACCCAGCAACTCGCCGGCCATCTGGAAGCCGGTGACTTGGTCTCGGCCATCTTCAGAGGAGACGCAGGTCTTGAAGAAGCCGGTACGGACGGCGTAGAGCGACTGGAAGGCATCGCCCGTGCGGAACAGGGTGTCCCCGCGGGATACATTGCGGCGCGTGGCCACCAGGCTGTCTAGCTGGTTCAGGTCCGACTCGGACAGCCCGACGGGCAGGCACAACTCGCGCAGATTGCAGCTGGAGCAGGCGACCTTGAAGGGCTCGATCTTGATCGGGGTCTGGGTATTCATAGGGCTCATTATGGGCTGGGACTGCCGGGGCGGCGAGGGATTGTCAATGGCCGCGACTGCTTCAGGGCAAAGCTAGGACATGACGCTCCTCAAGGCTGCAGCCATTGTTTACCCGGGCTCCTTGATCAATCTTGATACAGGTCAATCAGTGCTTGTGCAGGCTTGGCACAGTGGCGACATGGAAACCATCAACACTGCCGCCCTGCCGGGCATCACCGAGGATGTGCTGCGCCGCTTCGATGTGTCCGGTCCGCGCTACACGTCCTACCCGACGGCCGACCGATTCGTTGAAGCCTTCTCTGTCGAGCAGTACAAGCAGGCCCTGAACCAACGGGCTGACGGCGGGGTGGTGGGAGGCGGGGCGCCCCTGTCCCTCTACATCCACATTCCCTTCTGCGAGTCCGTCTGCTACTACTGTGCCTGCAACAAGGTCATCACCAAGCACCATGACCGGGCCGCAGAGTATCTGGAGGTTCTGGTCCAGGAAATGGACCTGACGGTGACGGAGCTGCGGCGAGCGCAGGCGATATCGCAATTGCATTTCGGTGGAGGCTCTCCGACCTTCCTCAGCGACGAGGAACTGACGGGGCTGATGGAGGCGATCAAGCAGCGCTTCAAGCTGGCGCCTGGCGCCGAGGTGTCGATCGAGGTCGACCCCCGCACCGTCACCGAGGCCCGCCTGAAGCACCTGCGCCAGCTGGGCTTCAATCGCCTGAGCTTTGGCGTCCAGGATTTCGACCCGGAAGTGCAGAAGGCCGTCCATCGGGTGCAGAGCTATGAGATGGTCGAGAGCCTGATGCAGCAGGCGCGCGCCCTGGGCTTCGAGTCCACCAATGTCGACCTGATCTATGGCCTGCCCCAGCAGACGCCGGAGAGCTTCCGACGCACCATCCAGCAGGTGGCGACGCTCAGGCCCGATCGCATCGCGCTGTACGGCTATGCCCACCTGCCCACGCGCTTCAAGCCGCAGCGACGCATCGATGCCAGCCAGTTGCCGGTTGCCGCCTCCAAGCTGACCATGCTGTCCACTGCCCTCAGCGGCTTCGTGGGGCATGGGTATTCCTACATCGGCATGGACCACTTCGCGCTGCCCAACGACTCGCTGGCAGTCGCCAAGCGTCAGGGGCGGCTGCATCGCAACTTCCAGGGCTACAGCACGCAGCCGGACTGTGACCTGATCGGCCTGGGCGTCTCAGCCATCGGCCGCGTGGGTGCCACGTACAGCCAGAACGCCAAGACGCTGCCCGAGTACTACGACGCCATCCGCCAGGGGCAACTGCCCATCCAGCGCGGCCTTGCGCTGACCCGCGATGACCTGGTGCGCCGGGCCATGATCATGGCGCTGATGTGCCAGGGCCGCGTGGAGTTCGAGTCCATCGAGCTGGCCCACCTGATCAAGGTGCGTGAGTACTTCCGCGCAGAGCTGGAGCAACTGTCTTCCATGCAGGAGACGGGGCTGGTCGTGCTTGAGCCCGAGGCCATCCAGGTTACGCCGCTGGGCTGGTACTTCGTGCGGGCGGTGGCCATGGTTTTTGACCGCTATCTTCAGGCTGACCGCACGCGCGCGCAGTTCTCGCGCATCATCTGAGGGGAGCGTTCCCCTCATTCGTGACCAGCCGCCCTGGCTCAGAAGGCGTTCGGGCACCGAGGCTCACCACCCACACTTCGCATCATCGCCGCCTATGGAAGCAGCTCTCGTCGGCTCGGCCCTGCTCATGGGTCTGGCTGGCACCCCGCACTGTGCCGTAATGTGCGGCGCCCCGTGCGCTGCGCTGAGCCAAGGCTCGCCGCGCAGTGCTGCCCACTTTGGCTTCCAGTTCGGGCGCCTGCTCAGCTATGGTGTGGCCGGTGCGGTCGCGGCGTCCAGCGTCTCGCTGATGGCGCACTGGGGGCAGACGGTGGCCTTGCTGCGACCCTTGTGGCTGCTGCTGCATCTCGCGGCCCTGGCGTTGGGCATCTATCTGCTCTGGAAGGCGCGGCAGCCGGCCTGGCTGTCTGCACTCGGGCGCGAAGGCAGTCGCGATGGCGCCATCCCACTCGCCGCGCTGGCCGCGGGCGGCCCTGCGCTGAGCACGCCGCAGCGCCCGCGCTGGCGCGCCCTGCTGGCGGGCCTGGGCTGGGTGGCATGGCCTTGCGGCCTGCTGCAATCGGCCCTGTTGCTGGCCGCCCTGGCCAATGGCGCCCTTGGCGGCGCGGCCGTGATGGGTGCCTTCGCGATCAGCTCCGGCCTCGGGCTGGCACTGGGGCCGGCCATTCTGTGGAAGCTGCTGGGCCTGGGCCAGGTGGAGGAGGGGCGCGGCATGCGCTGGGCCACCCGCCTGGGTGGGCTGGGCCTGGTGCTGAGTGCGGGCTGGGCGCTGGGGCATGGTGTCTGGGCGCAGGTTCAAGCCTATTGCGCCTGATCACCCATGAACATGCCTTCAGCGGGCTTCATCTGCAGGTATTGCGCCGATCTGGCGCCGGGCTGCCGACCCCCATGGGAACGCCCCGGAACGCTCCATGCCGGACTGCGGGTGAAACCGCATTGAAACGCCAGACTGCAAGGCGTATCAGGCCCGTGAAAGCTCTGCTGGCATAGAATCGATTTCTTTATGGCGGCACCCCGCCGCATCCAACCTCGCGACTAGCGGAGACGACTACACATGTACCAACACATCAAGGTGCCCGAAGGCGGGCAGAAGATCACGGTCAACGCCGACTTCTCCCTGAATGTGCCCGACCAGCCGATCATTCCCTATATCGAGGGCGACGGCACGGGGTTTGACATCACGCCGGTGATGATCAAGGTCGTCGACGCAGCCGTTGCCAAGGCCTACGGTGGCAAGAAGAAGATCCACTGGATGGAGATCTATGCCGGCGAGAAGTCGACCAAGGTCTACGGTCCCGACGTCTGGCTGCCCGAGGAAACCCTGCAGGTCCTGAAGGACTACGTGGTCTCCATCAAGGGTCCGCTGACCACCCCGGTCGGTGGCGGCATCCGCTCGCTGAACGTGGCGCTGCGGCAGGAGCTGGATCTCTACGTCTGCCTGCGCCCGGTGCGCTACTTCAAGGGCGTGCCTTCCCCCGTGAAGGAACCGCACAAGACGGACATGGTCATCTTCCGCGAGAACTCGGAAGACATCTACGCCGGCATCGAGTTCGAAGCCCAGAGCGACAAGGCCAAGAAGCTGATCGCCTTCCTGCAGAACGAGTTCGGCGTCAAGAAGATCCGCTTCCCGGAAACCTCGGGCATCGGCATCAAGCCCGTGTCTCAGGAGGGTACCGAGCGTCTGGTGCGCAAGGCCATCCAGTACGCCATCGACAATGACAAGCCCAGCGTGACCATCGTGCACAAGGGCAACATCATGAAGTTCACCGAAGGCGGCTTCCGTGACTGGGCCTACGCCCTGGCCCAGAAGGAATTCGGCGCCGAGCTGATCGATGGTGGCCCGTGGTGCAAGTTCAAGAACCCGAAGACCGGCAAGGACATCGTGGTCAAGGACTCCATCGCTGACGCCTTCCTGCAGCAGATCCTGCTGCGCCCGGCCGAGTATTCGGTGATTGCCACCCTGAACCTGAACGGCGATTACGTGTCTGACGCCCTGGCTGCGCAGGTTGGTGGCATCGGCATTGCCCCGGGCGCGAACCTGAGCGACTCTGTCGCCATGTTCGAAGCCACCCACGGCACGGCACCGAAGTACGCCGGCAAGGACTATGTGAACCCCGGTTCCGAGATCCTGTCTGCCGAAATGATGCTGCGCCACATGGGCTGGCTGGAAGCGGCGGACCTGATCATTGCCTCGATGGAGAAGTCCATCCTGTCCAAGAAGGTCACCTACGACTTCGCCCGCCTGCTGGATGGCGCCACGCAGGTGTCCTGCTCTGGATTTGGTCAAGTCATGATTGACAATATGTGATGACGGCGGCGCTTGAGCCGCCTCTCACAGCAAGGCACCTTCGGGTGCCTTTTTTTCTGCCTGTACACCGATCACGCTTGGTGGCGACAAAACTCGCGGAAGGGCGCGAGGGCTTTTGCGCATGAGCAAACGCCCATGGCGCGCTCCCTGCATGAGGGGCGCGCCATGGGCGTCCTTGGGGCGGCTGAGCTGCCGGCTGAGGGGCCGGCGCTGCTGCGGTGCTGAATGCCTGGTGTCTGCCTAGCCAACTCTGCCTAGCCAACTGCCTGGCCCAAGCCGGGCCCAAGCCGGGCTTAGGCCTGGCCGGTGGTCAGGCCATTGACTGTGCAGAGGAGCCGGGCGAAGTACTCAGCCGGCTGCGGCTTCGCCGCCAATCGGCGTGATGTTCTGGGCCAGTTGGCCCTTGGGGCCAGCAACAAGCTCGAAGCTGACCTTGCTGCCCTGCTTGAGGGTGCGGAAACCCTCCATCTGAATCGCCGAGAAATGAGCGAAGACGTCTTCGCCACCTTGTTCAGGTTCAATGAAGCCAAAGCCCTTGGCATCGTTGAACCACTTTACGGTTCCTTGTTGCATATTCCTTCTCCATCCCGGTGTCTATCGCACCGAGGCGGATTCTCAAAGCTCTGTCGCCCGCGTGTCAATTCGGGGCCTCCCCCGAGGTGCTGAGGGTCTGAAACACAGCCGGGCGTGGCATATGGCGCGAATATGGCTGGGCTGCTCCTGCACATCACTTTTTCAAGCCAGGGTCCTTGAATCATGATCAGGCCAGTGCCATGTGAGGCCATATGGCTCTCTATAGAATCGGCCCATGCCAGATCTTCCCAACCAGCCCCCTGTTCCGCCGGGTCAGCCACCCGGTGCGGTGCCGGGCCGTGACGATGCGGACGGGACCGTCATTCTCGAACGTGTTCCCCAGAAGACGGAGCCGCCGCGCCTCTACCAGGTGCTGCTGCTCAACGACGATTTCACCCCGATGGAGTTTGTCGTGATGGTGTTGCAGGAATTCTTCCGCCATGACCTGGATACGGCCACCCAGATCATGCTCAAGATCCATCACGAAGGCCGCGGCGTCTGCGGTGTATTCACCAAGGACGTGGCAGCGACCAAGGTCGAGCTCGTGCTGGCCGCCTCCCGGCGTGCCGGCCATCCCTTGCAGTGCATTATGGAGGCCGCATGATTGCCCAAGAACTTGAAGTCAGCCTGCACATGGCCTTCGTCGAGGCGCGTCAGCAGCGTCACGAATTCATCACTGTCGAGCATTTGCTGCAGGCGCTGCTGGACAACCCGTCTGCTGCAGAAGTGCTGCGTGCCTGCTCAGCCAATATCGATGATCTGCGCAAGAGCCTTTCGCAGTTCATCAAGGACAACACGCCCACTGTGGGCGGCACCGAAGAAGTGGACACCCAGCCCACGCTGGGCTTTCAGCGCGTGATCCAGCGCGCCATCATGCACGTGCAGTCCACCGGCAGCGGCAAGAAGGAAGTGACAGGAGCCAATGTGCTGGTCGCTATCTTCGGCGAGAAGGACTCGCACGCTGTCTACTACCTGCATCAGCAGGGGGTGACGCGCCTGGACGTGGTCAACTACATCGCCCATGGCATCAAGAAGAGCGAGCCGCCCGAGCCCCCGAAGGGTCAGGATGGCCAGGGCGGCGGTAGCGAGGCCGAGCGCGAGGAGGGCGAGGGGGCTGGCGCAGGTGGCAAGGGCTCGCCGCTGGAACAGTTCACCCAGAACCTCAACCAGCAGGCCAAGGACGGCAAGATCGACCCGCTGATCGGTCGCGAAGCCGAGGTGGAGCGTGTGGTGCAGGTGCTGTGCCGCCGCCGCAAGAACAACCCGCTGCTCGTGGGCGAGGCTGGTGTGGGCAAGACGGCCATCGCCGAGGGCCTGGCCTGGCGCATCACCGAGGGCGACGTGCCTGACGTGCTGGCTGAGGCCCAGGTCTATGCCCTGGACATGGGCGCGCTGCTGGCTGGCACCAAATACCGTGGCGACTTCGAGCAGCGGCTGAAGGCCGTGCTCAAGCAGCTCAAGGACCAGCCTAACGCCATCCTCTTCATCGACGAGATCCACACCTTGATTGGTGCCGGTGCTGCCTCCGGCGGCACGCTGGACGCCAGCAATCTGCTCAAGCCGGCCCTGAGTTCCGGCGCCATGAAGTGCATCGGCGCCACCACCTTCAGCGAGTACCGGGGCATCTTCGAGAAGGACGCTGCATTGTCCCGCCGCTTCCAAAAAGTGGACGTGGCCGAACCTTCGGTGGAGCAGACCATCGAGATCCTCAAGGGCTTGAAGTCGCGTTTTGAGGAGCACCACAGCGTGAAGTACGCCCTGGGGGCTCTGCAGGCGGCAGCGGAGTTGTCGGCCAAGTACATCAATGACCGACACCTGCCGGACAAGGCCATCGACGTGATCGACGAGGCTGGCGCTGCGCAACGCATCCTGCCCAAGAGCAAGCAGAAGAAGACCATCACGCGAGCTGAGGTCGAGGACATCGTTGCAAAGATCGCGCGCATTCCGCCGGCCAGCGTATCCAGCGACGACCGTGGCAAGCTCAAGAGTCTGGATCGCGACCTCAAGAGCGTGGTCTTCGGCCAGGACCCGGCCATCGATGCCCTGGCAGCTGCCATCAAGATGGCGCGCTCGGGCCTTGGCAAGCCTGACAAGCCCATCGGCAGCTTCCTGTTCTCTGGCCCTACCGGCGTGGGCAAGACTGAGGTGGCTAAGCAATTGGCCTATATCCTGGGCATCGAGCTGATCCGCTTCGACATGTCCGAGTACATGGAGCGCCATGCCGTGAGTCGTCTGATCGGCGCGCCCCCGGGCTATGTCGGCTTTGACCAGGGGGGGCTGCTGACCGAGGCCATCACCAAGAAACCGCATAGCGTGCTGCTGCTGGACGAGATCGAGAAGGCCCATCCGGATGTCTTCAACGTGCTGTTGCAGGTCATGGACCATGGCTCGCTGACGGACAACAACGGGCGTAAGGCCGATTTCCGCAACGTCATCATCATCATGACGACGAATGCGGGGGCCGAGATCATGAACAAGTCCACCATCGGCTTCACCACCCAGCGCCAGCAGGGCGATGAGATGGCCGACATCAAGCGCCTGTTTACGCCCGAGTTCCGCAACCGCCTGGATGCCATCGTGTCCTTCCGGGCGCTGGACGAGGAAATCATCCTGCGTGTGGTGGACAAGTTCCTGCTTCAGTTGGAAAGCCAGCTGGCCGAGAAGAAGGTGGAGGTGGCGTTCACCGACGCGCTGCGCAAGCAACTGGCCAAGAAGGGCTTCGACCCGCTGATGGGCGCGCGACCCATGCAGCGCCTGATCCAGGACACCATCCGGCGCGCGCTGGCCGACGAACTGCTCTTCGGCCGCCTGGTCGACGGGGGGCGTCTGACGGTGGATGTGGACGCCGCCGGGGAGGTGCAGCTGGACATCCAGGCCAGCGGCAAGAAGTCGGACAGCAAGCCCCCCAAGGCTGAGGCGGCCACAGCGGGTTGATGCCTCCTGGGACATATCTGCATGAAAAACGCGCCCTTGAGGGCGCGTTTTCTTTGGGGCCTCGTGGTGAGAGGGCGTCAGCAGGCTGCCATGGTGCACTCACCATTCGTGCAAGGAGACGACCACACGCCCGATGATCTCTACGTCCGGTGTGTTGGCCAGGTCGATGTCGTAGGCTGAAAAGGACGGGTTGGCGCTGGTCACGCGCAGGATGCCGCCGGGCAGCATCTGGCAGTACTTCACCAGCAGTTCCTCGCCTTGGCGCAGCACATAGACGAAGCCACTGCGCGGCTTGAGGTCCTGCTGGTCGACCAGTACCTGGTCGCCGTCAAAGAGTACGCGCTCCATCGAGGAGCCGCGCACCCTGACCACCGTCAGCTTGGCGGGGCAGAGGTTGCGCGCTGCAAGCCATTCCTTGGGGAAGCACAGGCCGCCGGTGTCATAGGCCGCGGCATCCTCGTTGAGCAAGGGGTTGCCGGCACTGTCATGGCTCTGCAGGGGTGGGATCCGGACATGACGGTCGATGCCGCTGCCCTCCTTGCTGCCTGTCACCACATGAAGCAGATCGAGTCCAAGGGTGGCCGCCTTGCGCAGATAGCGGGCGTCCGGCGTGCGGTCGCCTGCCTCGTAATTGAACTGCGTGGTCTTGCTGACGCCTACCGCCGCGCCGAAGTCGGCCTGCGCATAGCCTAGCCGTTGGCGTTCGGCCCGTAGCCGTTCGCCAATGCCAACATCCGTGGAATTCGGTGCCTCGTCTTTGTTTTGCACTGTGAATTGACCGTGAATATTTTTCGCTAGTGTCTCATCAACAAACGAGGATTGCTAGCCTTCATGGTTTCCTCAATCGAGGGGATGAGCTTTAGATAAATCTCACAGATGGAAACAAATGCCGCGGCTTTTGCTCTATGATTTTTCTTTGTTGAAATATCATGGGTACCAATTCAATAAGCTTTCATTGGCCATCATGAACGACCCACAAATGGATGGCCTGGGTTTGGAAGGTGGAAAGCGGTATCTGCCCGCCCAGGCATCGCCTGCAGCCGCCAAGCGCACGCTTCAGATGCAGGGGCTCACCTTAAGGGAGTTTGCCCGCATGCACGGCTTTAAATACCGCACGGTGTCGGAGGTCATCCGTGGTGTGAACAAGGGTCTGTACGGCGAGGGCCATCGCGTGGCCCTGGCGCTGGGCCTGAAGCAGGAATCCTGACCATGGCACCCGGCCCTATGCCTGCTGACGCCCCGCCGCGCATTGATCGCCAGATTCTGCGCGTGGCCTTTGCTTATGACGCGCTGCCTGTCGATGTGTTCCAGCGGCTGCGGCTGGCCTTGGCGGGGGATCACAACATCGCACAGGCCCTGGAGACGGCGCAGGAAGTCGTGAAGGCGTTGTCAGCCGACGAACTGGCTTTTGTGTTGGCACGCCTGCTGGTCTGTACGTCGGATGCCATTGACTAGTCACGGGCCTGGGGGCGGTGCGCCCCGTGGGCCATGGGCTTCCCTGGACTTGGCCGGGATGGGGGTGCGCGCCTGTGCCTGTCGAAGAGGGGGCGCTCAATGGGGCGGGGGGCTCAGGGCCAGTGCGCGTACCCCCATCCTGGTTCAGGGCGGGGCCCCGAGCGAGGGCGCTGAGGTGCGCGGGCGTCACGCTTGTGCACGATCGGTGTCAGGGTGCTGCGTGTCGCCGGCTGCGGGATCCTGTTGGTAGAACTCAGCAAACAGCTTGTACAGGGCCGGGTGCAGGCGGAGCATCTGTGCGGGCTCCACGAAGAAGGCCTCGGTGGCCACGGCAAAGAACTCCTCCACGGACTCGGCGCCATATGGGTCGATCAATGTGTCCTCGCCTGCATCCACGCATTCGCAGAACTGCGCCCAGGCTGGGTCGATGATGTCGATCCATGCCTGCACCGCTTGGGCTGATGGCAGGGCAGGGATGCCGTCGGAGGCGCCGTTGGACATGTCCAGCACATGGGCAAACTCATGGATCACCACGTTGTAGACCGGCCCAGCGCCCAGCGCGGGATCGGCCTGGAGCTCGCTCCAAGCCAGCATCAAGGGGCCGCCTTCCATGGCTTCGCCGGCCAGCTCTTCCTCGTACTCGTGGACAACGCCATCCTCGTCCATGAACTCGCGCGGCGCTACGACTTGGGACTCGTGCATCACGATGCCCACGAAGCCGTCATAGGCTTCCAGGCCCAGTGTCAGCACGGGCAGGCATGCCTGGGCGGCGACGGCCACCGCCACCTCGTCCGTCACCTGGAAGCCGCCTGCGCCATGGAACTCCTTGCGGGCCAGGAACAGTGAGCACAATCGCCGCAAGGTGGCCCGGTCGGCAGCGCTGCGTCGGGCGATGAAGGGGTAGCGTGCCAGTGTGAGTTCCCACAGGGCATCGGGAACGGCATGCCGCGTCAGCTGGCTGCGCTCGCGTCGGCCCTGCCAGGCATGCAGCAATCGGCGCAGCATGCTCAGGCCGTCGCTGAGGGTAGGCTCAGCCGCAGCAGACCTTGCGGGCCCAGCCGCAGCACTTCGGCGCGAGGCGAATGCGCCTCCAAGTCCCAGTCGCTCAGGACTTCACGGCTCAGGTCGTCTCCAAGCGCATGGCAGGCTGGGCGGTGGGTATGGCCGTGGATCAAGGTGGTGCAGGCCTGTGCTCGCAGGGCGTCGCGGACAGTGCCGGCGTCAAGGTCTGCCCAGAGTTCGGGTCGATGTGCCTGGCCTGCCTTCTGCGCCATGCTCCGCTCGCGCAGGCCCCGCGCGATGTTCCGCCGCTCCTTCAGTGGCTTGTCCAGGAAGGCCTGCTGCCAGGCGGCACTGCGGACCAGGGCGCGGAAGGCTTGGTAGTCCCGGTCTTCCAGGCACCAGGCGTCGCCGTGGCTGAGCAGGTAGCGCTGGCCAAAGGCCTGAAGTGCGCAGGGGTCGGACAGGCGCGTGAGTCCGGCTTCATGGGCCATGGCATCGCCCAGCAGGAAGTCGCGATTGCCCGCGATGAAGAAGAGGGGGATGCGAGCAGCGGCCTGCGCGAACATCGCGAGCAGGCCGGATTCGAAGGCCTGGTGGCGGGCGTCGTCACCGATCCAGACCTCGAAGATGTCGCCCAGCAGAAAGATGGCATCGGCCGGCGTGTGGCTCAGGTAGTGAGCCAGCGCCGCGCGCGTGCCTGGGGTGGTCTCGGCCAGGTGCAGGTCCGAGATGAGGTCGATCGCCCGCCACTGGGGCGGTGCGATCCACTCGCCTGGCAGTACATCCAGGCAGGGCAGGGTGTCAGCCCTGGACTTCAACAGCCTTCTCGATGAGCACGGCCTCTTTGGGCACGTCGCCGTGGCCATTCTTGTTGCCGGTGGCGACCTTCTCGATCTCCGCCACGACCTCGGCACCGGCGATCACCTTGCCGAAGACGGCATAGCCCCAGCCGGAAGGCGACTCGGACTTGAAGTCGAGGAAGTCGTTGTTCACGGTGTTGATGAAGAACTGGGCGGACGCCGAATGCGGCGCGTTGGTCCGGGCCATCGCAATGGTGTACTGGGCGTTCTTCAGGCCGTTGTTGGCCTCGTTCTGAATGGGCGCGTCGGTGGGCTTCTGGTCCATGTCGGCGGTGAAGCCTCCGCCCTGGATCATGAAGCGCTTGATCACGCGGTGGAAGATGGTGCCGTCGTAGTGGCCCTTGTTGACGTAGTTCAGGAAGTTCGCGACGGTGATGGGGGCCTTGACCTCATCCAGTTCCAGGCGGATCACGCCCTTGTTGGTGGTCATTTCGACAAACTTGCTCATGGCTTGGACTCCACTGTGGCCTTGTTGATGAAGATGGGGGTGGACGGCAGGTGCTGGAACATGCCTTGGGCGGTGACTGGCGTGGCGCGGATCTTGTCCACGACCTCCATGCCCTCGATGACGCGGCCGAACACGGCGTAGCCGCGGCCGTCACGGGTGTTTTCGGCATCCAGGCCCGTGTTGTCCGCCACGTTGATGAAGAACTGCGCCGTGGCCGAATCCGGGAAGGCGGCGCGGGCCATGGAAATGGTGCCGCGCTCGTTCTTCAGGCCGGACTGGTCTTCCAGCGGGATTGCCGGGCGGGTGGGCTTCTGCACCAGCTTGTCTGTGAAGCCGCCGGTCTGGATCATGAAACCGTCGATCACGCGATGGAAGATCACGCCGTTGTAGTGGCCAGCCTTCACGTATTGCAGGAAGTTGGCAACAGTCTTGGGCGCCTTGGCGGCGTCCAGCTCGACACGGATATCGCCCTGGCTGGTGGCCAGCTTGACGATCTGGGCCTGGGCGCTTGCGGCGGCCAGCAGCAGCGTGCAAGCGGTGAGCAGCCGGCTCGCTTGTGAACGGAACGGGGTGGCAAAGGCCATGATGGCGGGACTCCCTTGACGAAGGTCCTGGACAGGTGGGCGCAAGGTCGCTGCAGGGCGACCGACGGCCGCATTCTCGCTCAGCGGACGGGGGTGTTCATGCCGCGCAGCAACTCCTGGGTGCGGCGTAGCTTCAGGCCGGCGTTGACGGAGCTTTGCGGGCCTGGGCGGGCCGCGACGGCATAGGCGCGAGCTGCCAACTGCAGCAGTACATCGCCCAGGTTCTCCTGAGCCTGCACATGCTCGGGTTGCAGGTTCACGGCACGCTGCAGGGCTTCAAAGGCAGCATCCATGTCGCCGCGTGCTGCCAGGATCACGGCCAGGTTGTTGAAGGGGTCAGCCAGGTCCGGGAAGTCTTCAGTGAGGCGCCTCAGCAGGGTCTCGGCCTGGGCCGTCTCTCCGGACTCCATCCGCATCAGCGCCAGGGCGAAGCGTAGGCGAGCGTTGTTGGGATCCTCGGCCAGCGCCGTCTCCAGCGTCTTCTTGGCGTCGGCCTGATGTCCCTGCAGCCATTGCTGCTGGGCCTTCTCCAGTTCGCCCGCAGCCCGGGCCGGGGCGCTCCAGCACAGGCCGGCGGCCAGCACGAGGGCGAGAAGTCGAGGCAGGGCGGGGTGGCGAGGATTCATGTGTCGGGGCGGAGGTGGCGGGAGCCCAATCGGTATACTGAAGGATTCTATAAGCTGGCCCTGCACAGCCCCGCCCCTCGGCGGCGAAGGCCCTGTCCGGCGTCAACTCTTTCGCCCTGCGAGTCCATGTCCCTGCGCATCTACAACACCCTGACCCGAGCGGTCGAACCCTTCGCCCCCATCGAGCCTGGTCATGTGCGCATGTACGTTTGCGGCATGACCATCTACGACCTCTGCCATGTGGGCCATGCCCGCATGATGATGGCCTTTGATGTGGTCCAGCGCTGGCTCAAAGCCTCGGGCTACCGGGTGACCTACGTCCGCAACATCACGGATATCGAGGACAAGATCATCAAGCGGGCACTGGAGCGCGGCATCAGCATCCGCCAGCTGACGGACGAGATGATCGATGCCATGCACCGCGACATTGGCGCCCTGGGCGTCGAGCGTCCGACGCACGAGCCCCGCGCCACCGAATACGTGGGCCAGATGCTGGACATGATCGGCCTCCTGGAAGAGAAGGGGCTTGCCTACAAGGCTGCCAACGGCGACGTGAACTACGCGGTGCGCAAGTTCCAGGGCTACGGCAAGCTGTCCCGCCGCAACCTGGATGAGCTGCGAGCCGGCGAGCGCGTGGCCGTCGATGAAGGCAAGCACGATCCGCTGGACTTCGTGCTCTGGAAGGCAGCCAAGGCTGACGAGCCTGCAGACGCCAAGTACGACGGCCGCTACGGCCCGGGCCGACCGGGTTGGCACATCGAGTGCTCGGCCATGAGCTGCGCCGTGCTGGGCGAGACCTTCGATATCCACGGTGGCGGCCTGGACCTGCAATTCCCGCACCATGAAAATGAGATCGCCCAGAGCGAGGGCGCCCTGGGCAAGCCCTTTGTGCGCTACTGGATGCACAACGGTTTCCTGAATGTCGACAACGAGAAGATGTCCAAGTCCCTGGGCAACTTCTTCACCATCCAGGACGTGCTGAAGAGCTACGACGGCGAGACGGTGCGCTTCTTCATGCTGCGCACGCACTACCGCAGCCCCATCAACTACAGTGATGCCGCCTTGGAAGATGCCCGCCAGGCCTTGCGTCGCCTGTACACCGCGCTGGACGGCCTGGAGGCGGCGCCCTGCGTCATCGACTGGACGCAGCCCGTTGCCGCAGCCTTCAAGGCCGCCATGGACGAGGACTTCAACGCTCCTGCCGCGCTGGCCGTGCTCTTCGACCTGGCTTCCAGCGTCAACCGCAGCCGCTCGCCTGCGGAGGCGGGCCTGCTCAAGGCCTTGGGAGCCACCCTGGGATTGCTGCAGCAGTCCCCGCGCAGCTACCTCCAGGCCGGTAGCACCCTGGACGAGGCTGCCATTCAGGCCCAGATCGAGGCGCGAGCCGCCGCCAAGGCCGCGAAGAACTTTGCCGAGGCCGATCGCATCCGCAAGGCGCTGCTGGAGGCCGGCATCGTGCTCCAGGACTCGCCCACCGGCACGAGCTGGATGAAGGCCTGATGGCGCGCTCGGCTGCCGCCGGGGTCACCCCGGACTATTGGGACGAGGCTTGCAAGCACCTGGTCAAGCGCGATCGGGTGATGAAGAAACTCATCCCGCAGTTCGGCGAAGCACGCCTGCAGAGCAAGGCCGACGCCTTCACGACACTGGCCCGCTCCATCGTGGGTCAGCAGATTTCCGTGAAGGCTGCGCAGTCGGTCTGGGACAAGTTCGCCACCCTGGTGGGCGGTCCGGTGCATCGCATCCAGCCCGCCGCCGTGCTGGCCCTGGACGTGACCGCCTTGCGCGGCGCCGGCCTGTCTGCCCGCAAGGTCGAATACCTGCGCGACCTTGCCGAGCACTTTGAGGCTGGCCGTGTTCATGTCCGCCAATGGACGCAGATGGACGATGAAGCGATCATCGAGGAGCTGGTTGCCATCCGCGGCATCGGCCGCTGGACGGCCGAGATGTTCCTCATCTTCCATCTGATGCGCCCCAATGTGATGCCGCTGGACGACCTGGGCCTGCTCAAGGGCATCAGCGAGAACTACTTCTCCGGGGAGCCGGTGTCGCGGGCTGAGGCCCGGGAAGTCGGCGAGGCCTGGGCACCCTACCGCTCGGTAGCCACATGGTACATTTGGCGAAGTCTCGATCCGTTACCGGTGGAGTACTAGCCCATCCCGTACCGGCTGCGCCAGCCCCCACAAATGGGTAGGCCTGCAGTCCCGGCCCAGGTGCCGCCCAGGTTTCAAGCCCAGGCTGGTGCTGCGGGCTTTTTGTAATCAGGACGACTGATGAGCAAGAAACATTTCCTCGAATTCGAGCAGCCCATTGCCGAGCTCGAAACCAAGATCGAAGAGCTGCGCTACGTGCAGAGCGAGTCCGCCGTCGACATCTCCGAGGAGATCGACCGACTCTCCAAGAAGAGCCAGCAGCTCACCAAGGACATCTACTCCAGCGTCGCGCCCTGGCAGACCTACCAGGTGGCCCGCCATCCCCAGCGCCCTCAGACCCTGGACTATTGCAAGGACGTCTTCACGGAGTTCCAGGAACTCCACGGCGATCGCCATTTCGCCGATGACGCCGCCATTGTGGGCGGCATTGCCCGCTTCAATGGTCAGCCCTGCGTGGTCGTGGGCCACCAGCGCGGCGCCGACGCCAAGGAGCGCACCCTGCGCAACTTCGGCATGCCGCGCCCCGAGGGCTACCGCAAGGCCTTGCGCCTGATGAAGCTGGCCGAGAAGTTCGGTCTGCCGGTCTTCACCTTCATCGACACCATGGGTGCCTATCCCGGCATCGGTGCCGAGGAACGCGGCCAGTCGGAGGCCATCGGCCGCAACATCTTCGAGATGGCGCAGTTGGAAGTCCCCGTGATCGCCACAGTGATCGGCGAGGGCGGCTCCGGCGGTGCGCTGGCCATCGGCGTGGCTGACCAGGTGCTGATGCTGCAGTTCTCGGCCTACTCGGTGATCTCGCCGGAAGGCTGTGCTTCCATTCTCTGGAAAACATCCGAGCGTGCCTCCGATGCTGCCGAGGCGCTGGGCATCACCGCCCATCGCCTGAAGGCCCTGGGGCTGATCGACAAGATCGTCAACGAGCCGGTGGGGGGCGCCCATCGTGACCCGAAGCAGATGTGCTCCAACCTGAAGCGCGCCCTGTCCGACGCCTTGCGCCAGGTCTCCGACCTCAAGCCCAAGGAGTTGCTGGACCGCCGCTACGAGCGCTTGCAGGCCTATGGCCGATTCAGCGACACCAAGAACCGCTGAGCCCGACCCGAGCGCCCTTGGCGCCTGTGTGGCCGTCGCCTGGAGCGGAGGCCGCGACTCCACCGCCCTCATGCATGCCACGGCGCGCTGCGCGCAGTCCTTGGCGCATGAGGGTTTTGCTTTACGGGTGCTGGGGCTGCACGTGCATCACGGGCTCAGCCCGCGGGCCGACGACTGGCTGGCGCAGTTGCAGCACCAGACGCAGGTTTGGCTGGCCCAGGGACTGCCGGTTGCGCTGCGCTGGCAGCACCTGAGTGGCTCACCGGGGCCGGGCGATAGCGTGGAAGCCTGGGCACGCGAGGGCCGCCATGTGGCCCTGCAGGCCATGGCGGAAGAGGCGGGCGCGTCGCTGTTGCTGCTGGCTCACCACCGGCGGGACCAGGCCGAGACCTGGCTGCTGCAGGCCCTGCGCGGGGCGGGGCTGGCCGGTCTGTCCGCCATGCCGCAGCAGCAGGCCCGTGGAGGCCTTGTGTGGGCGCGCCCTTGGCTGGACCAGCCGCGCGGGCGCATCGAGCGCTATGTGCAGGCGCTGGGCCTCGATCATGTCGAGGACGAGAGTAATGCTGACCCGCGCTTTTCCCGCAACCGCCTGCGTCTGAAGCTGTGGCCCGTGCTGGAAGCAGGCTTTCCAGAGGGCGAAGCGGCGCTGGCGCAATCGGCGCGCTGGGCTCAGGAGGCCGGTGAGCTGCTGGACGAGATTGCCCGGCAGGACCTGAGGGCCTGGATGACGGCGCCGTCCGGCTTGGACCTGAAGGCCTGGACGTTGCTGTCTCGACCGCGCCTGAGCAATCTGCTGCGTCACTGGCTGCGCGCGCGCCTGGGGCGGCCGGCGCCGGCGAGTCTGGTGAGCCGTTTGCTGGATGAAGTCGGCGCTGCCGTCCCGGGCGCTGCCTGGCCTGCGGGCGGCCTGGTCATTCAAAAGCACAAGGGGTCCCTGCTGGCCTTGCCGGTGCCTCTGCCAGCGCCGACCCCGCCGGTGGCTTGCCGCATGGACCTCAGCCAGCCTGGCCTGCATGACTGCCCGCAGTGGTGCGGGCGGTTCAGGGTTGATGTGGTGCAGGAGCCTTCGTCAGAACTTGTAGGATCATCGCTATTGCGCAATGTGATCTTGCGTCCACGCGAAGGCAGTGAGCAATTCCAGCGCGCACCAGGCACGCCGCCGCGGTCCTTGAAAAAGTCCTGGCAGGCCGCTGGCGTACCTGCCCAGGGGCGCAGCGGGCCGCTGGTTTTCGTGGATTCTCCTGGGGAAAGCGGCCTGCCGGCGCGTTTGCTGTGGGTGCCAGCACTGGGCCTGGACGCGCGGTGTCGGGGGCAGGGAGAGGGGCCTCTGATGCGCCTGACATGGCTGCCGGATGCTGCTTGACGGATGCCTGAAGGCTGGCCTGGCGGCCTGACGGGGCTTCGTGCTTCGCCAAGGCCAACCGTAGAATCGGCCACTGCGACCGCGGCGCAAGAAACCCCCTCCAACTCCGCGCAATTTCACAACCATGGCATTGATCGTTCACAAGTACGGCGGCACCTCGATGGGCTCGACCGACCGTATTCGCAACGTGGCCAAGCGCGTCGCCAAGTGGGCGCGTGCCGGTCATCAGATGGTGGTGGTGCCTTCGGCCATGAGCGGCGAGACCAATCGCCTGCTGGGTCTGGCCAAGGAGCTCTCGCCCGCCAGCAGCAGCCCGGCACTGATGCGCGAACTGGACATGATTGCCGCGACAGGCGAGCAGGTCTCGGTGGGTCTGTTGGCCATTGCGCTGCAGGCCGAGGGGCTGGAGGCCGTCAGCTACACCGGCTGGCAGGTGCCCGTGGCCACCGACTCGTCCTACACCAAGGCCCGCATCGAGAGCATCGACGACAAGCGCGTGCGTGCCGACTTGGCCGCCGGCAAGGTGGTGGTCATCACCGGCTTCCAGGGCATTGACGAGCGCAACAACATCACCACGCTGGGGCGCGGTGGTTCGGACACCTCGGCCGTGGCCATCGCCGCAGCGATGAAGGCCGACGAGTGCCTGATCTATACCGACGTCGACGGCGTCTACACCACCGACCCGCGCGTGGTGCCCGAGGCGCGGCGCCTCAAGAGCATCAGCTTCGAGGAAATGCTGGAGATGGCCTCGCTGGGCTCCAAGGTGCTGCAGATCCGCTCGGTGGAGTTCGCCGGCAAGTACCGGGTGCCGCTGCGCGTGCTGTCCAGCTTCACGCCCTGGGATATCGACATCAACGAGGAAGCCAAGTCCGGCACCCTGATCACTTTTGAAGAGGACGAAAACATGGAACAAGCCGTCGTGTCGGGCATCGCCTTCAACCGCGACGAGGCCAAGGTGACGCTGCTGGGCGTGCCGGACAAGCCCGGCATCGCCTTCCAGATCCTCGGCCCCGTGGCGGAAGCCAATATCGACATCGACGTCATCATCCAGAACGTCTCCCACGACGGCAAGACTGACTTCAGCTTCACCGTCCACCGCAATGACTACCAGCGCACGCTGGAGCTGCTGGAGAAGACCGTGGCCCCGGCTACCGGCGCCGCCAAGGTGCTGGGTGATCCGCGCATCTGCAAGGTGTCCATCGTGGGTATCGGCATGCGCTCACACGTGGGCGTGGCTTCCAAGATGTTCCGCTCACTGAGCGAGGAAGGCATCAATATCCAGATGATCTCCACCAGCGAGATCAAGACCAGCGTCGTCATCGACGAGAAGTACATGGAGCTGGCCGTGCGCGCCCTGCACCGTGCCTTCGATCTGGACCAGCCGTCGGCGTGAAGCTCGCCTGATAAAAATTCAGGAATTTGTGGCGGAGCCTGAAAAAGCACTGCTATACTGCGAGGCTCTGCTGGAGACGTGACCGAGTGGCCGAAGGTGCTCCCCTGCTAAGGGAGTATGTGGGCAAAACCTGCATCGAGGGTTCGAATCCCTCCGTCTCCGCCAGACAGTATTGAGAAACCCGCCCAAGCGTGCTTGTGGCGGGTTTTTTCATGGGTTGCTGCCTGGGGGTGCTGAGATTGGCTGCGGTTTTCTGCCCAATCGCAGGGGCCCGTCTGTCTGGCTTGCCAGTTGGCCTCGTTTTGGGGCCCTTCAGCTGTGAGTGCCCCGCGTCCCAGGGCCTTCCAATTGCACATGAAATGCAGGTGGACCTGCACGTGAGGAGCTTGCCGTCATGAATCCGGTCGTGAAGATCCGCAATGCCGATGAGATCGCCAAGGCCCGCGAGGCCGCCGGCCTGGTGGCGCAGGTGCTGGCCATGATCGGCGAGCATGTGAAGCCCGGCGTCAGCACGGAGGAACTGGACCGCATCTGTCATGACTTCATCGTCGACGAGCTCAAGGTCATCCCGGCCAACGTCGGCTACCACGGCTTCCCCAAGACCATCTGCAGCTCGGTCAACGAGGTGGTCTGCCATGGCATTCCCTCGCCGGCCAAGATCCTCAAGAACGGCGACATCGTCAACATCGATGTGGCCATCATCAAGGACGGCTGGTTCGGGGACAGCAGCCGCATGTTCTTCGTCGGCGAGCCCAAGCTGGCGGCTCGCCGCTTGGTCAACACCTGCTACGAAGCGCTCTGTGCCGGCATCCGTCAGGTCAAGCCTGGCGCCACGCTGGGCGACATCGGCCACGCCATCCAGAGCATCGCCTTTCGCGACGGCTACAGCGTGGTGCGTGAGTACGGCGGCCATGGCATTGGTGATGTCTACCATGACGCTCCGCACGTCAACCACTTCGGTCGCCCAGGCGAGGGCCTGAAACTGCAGCCGGGCATGATCTTCACCATCGAGCCCATGATCAATGCGGGCCGGCGCGATGTGAAGGAAATGCGTGACGGTTGGACCGTGGTCACCAAGGATCGCTCGCTCTCGGCACAGTGGGAGCACATGGTGCTGGTCACGGAGGCGGGCTTCGAGGTCCTGACCACCTGGCCGGACGGTCTGGGCCACTACCCGCCCATCGCCTGAGGCACGGGCCCCTGCCAAGGCGCCCGGCAAAGTCCCCGGGACGCCGTGCGCATGCCTGCGGCATCAGTGGGCTGTGCGCCCCACCAGGCCCTTTGCCTGCTCCAGGGGCATGGGGCGGCCGAGGTGATAGCCCTGCGCCTTGCCGATGCCTAGGCGCCGGATGGTTTCCAGCTCGGCCATCGTCTCGACCCCTTCCGCCACGAGGTGGCAACCTGTCTCCGCGGCAAAGCCGTGCATGGCTGCGGCCAAGGCGCGGCGCGAGCGGTCGGCATCGATGCAGTGCGTGATGCTGCTGTCCATCTTCACGATGTTGGGATGCAGGTTCAGGATGTGCCTGAAGCTTGCGTAGCCTGCGCCCGCATCGTCAATCGCCACGCGCAGGCCCTTTGACTGCAGGGGCAGCATTACGGCGGCGAGGTCCTCGTAGCACTCGACCACCTGATGCTCCGTGACCTCCACGACGACGCGCTCCAGCGCATAGCCTTCGAGCATTGAGGCAAACTGCCCATGGACGATGGTCTCGGGCGAGGTGTTCACGGTCACGTAGATGTCGGGCGGCAAGTGCTGAAGCGCGGCCAAGGCCAGGCGGATGGCCTTGGTCTCCATCTCGACAGCCCGCCCCACGTGAGCCGCCTCGGCAAACCAGACGTCGGGCGGCCGCACGGGCTGTGGTGAGAAGCGTGCAAGCGATTCAAATCCGCCGACACGCGCATTGGACACGTCCACGATGGGTTGGTAGACCATGGTCAGGCCTTGGGCATTGCAGACGGCGTCTATACGTTCTTCGATAAAGCGGCGGGCCTCGCGGGCGGTCAGCTCCTCCTGGATCTCCTCGGCGGCCATCTGTGCAAAGGCCCGCATCATGTCCAGGTCCCGGCGGGTCAGCGAGTGGTCTGCACTGCGGCTGAAGCAGCAGAAGGTACCGTAGAGCTGCCCGTCCGCCAGCCGGATGGGGACGCTGAGATGGGCTCCAACAGGCAAGGCCTGCGTGGCAGCGAGCGTCAGTGCCTCGGCATTCAGGCAGGCATCGGTGATCAGTTCCGGGAGCCTGCCATCCACGACGCGCTGGCAATAGCTGTCCTCGAGCGGGTCCGATGCGCCGACCCTGATCGGTGCATTCGCTGCCTGAGCGTCTACATGCCTGAAGACGCGGCTCCCGTTGACGAACTCCGAGATGAAGGCGACCTCCATGCCCAGGTGCGTTCGGATGGCGTTGAGCCCGCGTTCGAGGGAGGGCCTGGCAGCGAGGCCCGATGAGGACAAGGATTGCTGCGCAAGGGCCGTAGCGGCCCTGGTGAGTACATCTTTCACTGCATCCTCCGAGAACTGCAGTTGCTCCGGCGAGCCGGAGACGTACGGTGTGCCCGCTTTGCGGTGCTGGGGCTCATGCTCTCACAACGCTTGCGCCTTGGCCAGCAAGTCCTTGAAGGCCGCGCAGGTGTCCGCCCAAGTTTCCGCACAGGCATCCGCACAGATCGTGCGCGTAGCTTTCAGGGTAGGTGTCTTCTGGTCCGTGTGATAACTGTAATGGTGAGCGCCCAGCTGGCCGCGTTGGGCGAAGGTCGTCGGCGCCGCCGGAGCCCTCAGTCCAACGCCCGCCGCCAGGCTTGGGCCAGTGCCTGCACAGCGCGGCTGGTGGCGGCTGGCGGCAGGGCAGCAAAGCCCAGGACCAAGCCCGCCCGCGCTGAAGCCTCAGGCAGGCCGCCCACCTGCCGCATGGCGCCCACTTCCAGATGCGCGGCGGTGGCGGCTTCGGCCAGTCGGCGCTCAAGTGCTGCGTCCGGCAATGGCAGGTAGGCATGCAGGCCGGCTTCGGGCGCGGGAAGCGGCAGGCCCAGGGGCTCAACATGCCGGGCCCAGGCCCCGAGCAGCGCATCACGGCGCTCGCGTGCGGCCCGGCGCATGCGGCGTACATGGCGCAGGAAATGGCCCTGAGCGATGAAATCGGCCATCACCTGTTGGTCCATGCAGGCGCTGTGGCGGTCCAGCACGGCGCGCAGCCGGGCCAGGGTTGGCAGCCAGCCGTGCGGGGCGACCAGATAGCCCAGGCGCAGCCCGGGGAACATGAGCTTGGACAGGCTACCCACATAGAGCGTGCGGCCGGCATTGTCCAGGCTGGCCAGCGGTGCCAGTGGCTGACCCTGGTGGCGGTATTCGCTGTCGTAGTCATCTTCCACGATCCAGGCCTGCTGCCGGTGGGCCCAGTCTAGCAGGTCCATGCGGCGCTGCAGGCTCATCGCGACGCCCGTGGGGAACTGGTGCGAGGGCGTCACGTAGACCAGCCGGCAGCGCGCTCCCAGGGCCTGCAGCGCAGCGGGCCGCAGGCCCTCGCGGTCCACCGGCACGTGGTGGATCCGGGCGGCCTGCAGCGCCAGGGCTGCGGCAGCGGAGCGATAGCCGGGGGATTCCACGGCGGCCTCGTCACCTGGGCCCAGCAAGGCCATGGCGGCTAGGGCAATGCCCTGCTGAGCACCGCCGGTGATCAGGATCTGCTCGGCGTTGCAGGCCAGGCCGCGCGAGCTGCGGAGGTAATCGGCCAGCCATTCGCGCAATACGGGCAGACCAGCAGGGTCGCCGTAGGCCAGCTCGCGTGTGTTGTGTCGGCGCCAGGCCTGGGCCTGCAGCCGAGACCACAGCGTGGCCGGGAACAGGTCCATGGCCGGGCTTCCCCACCGGAAGGCCCGTACCGGCCCGGCGGGCGTGCGCGATGGGGTGAAATGCTGCAGGGCCTCCCAGCGTGGGGTTTGCGGCGTACTGGCTGGCACGCCAGGCGCGGGCCAGGTGTCGGTCGTGCCCGCTGGGGGCCGCATCTGCGCCAGCGGTGGTGTCACATAGCTGCCATCCCCGACGCGGCTCTTGATGAGCCCCTCGTCCAGCAAGTGCTCGTAGGCCCGGACCACCGTGTTTCGGGACAGGCCCAGCGCGCCCGCCAGCTCGCGCGTGGTGGGCATGCGCGCACCAGCGGGCAGACGCCCCTGCAGCATGCGCTGGCGCAGTTGCTCCACCAACTGGCGGGTCAGGGGCCCCGGGCCGTCCAGGCGGATGCCGGCGATGTCGAAGGGCAGGGCAGGGCGGCTGGTGTCGCTCATGACATTGGTCCCATTGATGTGCATGGAATTGGATCTTTCATCGTACCAATTCAGATCCTATGCTGAGCTTTCCTGCCTTAGACCGCTGCCCATCACCGCATGTACACCCCCAAGCATTTCCTGCTCGACGACGCCGCGCTGCAGCGCCAACTGGTCGAGGAGCATCCTCTGGCCCTGCTGGTCGCTGCCGACGCTCAGGACCCCGCCGCCCCGCCGCTGGCCCTGCATCTGCCCATGGTTTGGGTGGAGGAGGGCGGGCACTCCTGGCTGGAAGGGCATCTGGCCCGTGGCAACCCGCACCTTGGCAGCCTGGTCGAAGGGCAGGCCGTGCGCCTGGTCTTCACAGGCCCGGACGCCTATGTCTCGCCGTCCCTCTACGCCAGCCCGCTCAACGTCCCGACCTGGAACTACATGGCCCTGGAGCTTGCGGGCACGCTGCAGTTCGTGGACGAAGCCATGGCCAAGGACCGGCTGCTCAAGCGCCTGATCCAGCCGCGCGATCCGGCCTATGTGCAGCAATGGCTGGGCCTGCCGGAGGATTTCCAGCAGCGCTTGCTTGGCGCCATCGTGGGCCTGCGCGTGCGTGTGCAGGCCGTCCAGGCCAAGGCCAAGCTCAGCCAGAACCGCGCGGATGCCGAGCGCCAGCGCCTGATCGGGCATTTCGAGGCGGGCGCGTCGCCCGCCATGGCGCGCTGGATGCGCCAGCTGGGCCTGTGATGTCCCGCCTCCCTTTGCCAACGTCCTCGACCCAAACCATGACAAGACCTGACCCCCTGGCCATCCGCCCCGTCACCCTCACCGGCCGCCTCGTGCAGCTCGAACCCCTGAGCCTGGACCATGTGGAGGGCCTGTGCGAGCAGGGCCTGGATCCGGCGCTGTGGCGCTGGATCCCCACCTGCGTGAGCACGCCCGCCGAGATGCGGGCCTATGTGGAGGCCGCTCTGGCCGACCAGGCGCGGGGTCAGGCCTTGCCTTTCGTGATCCGCGAGCGCTGCAGTGGCCGCATCGTGGGCAATACCCGCTTCGGCAACATCTCGGCAGCGGACCGGCGTCTGGAGATCGGCTGGACCTGGGTGGCCGCCAGCCACCAGCGTACGGGTGTCAACACCGAGGCCAAGACCCTGCTGCTCACCCATGCCTTCGAGACCCTGGGCGCACATCGCGTCGAGCTCAAGACGGATGCGCTCAATGAGAAGTCGCGCAGCGCGATCGCCCGCATCGGCGCGGTGCAGGAGGGCATCTTTCGCCGGCACATGATCTGCGCCTCTGGCCGGGTGCGGGACACCGTCTACTTCTCCATCATCGACAGCGAATGGCCCGCCGTGAAGGCGCGGCTCGCCGCCATGAGCTGAAAGGGCTCGGCAGCGCTCGGTGCTGCCTGAGCAGGGAGGCTGGGGCGCGCGATTGCGGCGGTAAATGGGGAGGCCCGCGAAGCGGGACGGAGGACACGATGCAATCGCATGCCCCGCCTGCCTGCGACGCGCGATCCAGTGCCGTTCGCCGCAACTTCGCGCCCAATGAAAAGCCCGCATGTCGCGGGCTTTCGCTTGAGGATCAGGGCTTGATCACATGCCCGCGTAGTTCGGCCCGCCACCACCTTCCGGCGTGATCCAGACGATGTTCTGCGTCGGGTCTTTGATGTCGCAGGTCTTGCAGTGCACGCAGTTCTGGGCGTTGATCTGCAGACGCTCGCTGTTGTCCTCGTTCTTCACGAACTCGTAGACGCCGGCCGGGCAGTAGCGGCTTTCGGGGCCGGCGAAGCGGGCGAGGTTGACCTTCACTGGCACCGCGTCGTCCTTGAGCGTCAGGTGCACCGGCTGGTCTTCCGCGTGGTTGGTGTTGGAGATGAACACCGAGGACAGGCGGTCGAAGGTCAGCTTGCCGTCGGGCTTGGGGTAGTCGATCTTGGCGCACTCGGCGGCGGGGCGCAGGTAGACGTGGTCCGGCAGCTCGCGGTGGATGGTCCAGGGCGGGCTCTTGAAACCCAGCTTGGGCAGCAGCCACTGCTCGATGCCCGTCATCAGCGTGCCGACGGTATTGCCCTTCTTGAACCACTGCTTGAAGTTGCGCGAGCGGTCCAGCTCCTCGTGCAGCCAGCTCTTCTCGAAGGCGGCGGGGTAGGCGCTCAGCTCGTCATGCTGGCGGCCGGCGCTGACGGCCTCGAAGGCGGCCTCGGCGGCCAGCATGCCGGTCTTGATGGCGGCATGGCTGCCCTTGATGCGGGCGGCGTTCAGGTAGCCGGCATCGCAGCCGACCAGGGCGCCGCCCGGGAAGACCTGCTTGGGCAGGGACAGCAGGCCGCCGGCCGTGATGGCGCGGGCGCCGTAGCCGATGCGCTTGCCACCCTCGATGTGCGGGCGGATGCTGGGGTGGGTCTTCCAGCGCTGCATTTCCTCGAAGGGCGAGAGCCAGGGGTTCTTGTAGTCCAGGCCGACCACATAGCCCAGCGTGACCTTGTTGCCCTCCAGGTGGTAGAGGAAGCCGCCGCCATAGGTCTCGTGGTCCGCGGGCCAGCCGGCGGTGTGCACCACCAGGCCGGGCTTGGCCTGGGCGGCCGGCACTTCCCACAGCTCCTTGATGCCGATGGCGTAGGACTGCGGATCCTTGCCGGCGTCCAGCTGGTACTTGGCGATCAGCTGCTTGCCCAGATGGCCGCGGGCGCCCTCGGCGAAGATGGTGTACTTGCCCAGCAGTTCCATGCCCAGCTGGAAGCCATCGTGCGGCTCGCCATTGCGGCCCACGCCCACATTGCCGGTGGCCACGCCGCGCACGCTGCCGTCGTCACCGTAGACGATCTCGGCGGCCGCGAAGCCGGGGAAGATCTCCACGCCGAGGGCCTCGGCCTGCTCGCCCAGCCACTTGGTGACCGCGCCCAGCGAGACCACATAGTTGCCGTGGTTGTGGAAGCAGTCGGGGATGAGCCACTGCGGTGTGCCGCGTGCGCCGTCTTCCGACAGAAACAGCACCTCGTCGCCCGACACTGGCTGGTTCAGCGGCGCGCCCAGCTCCTTCCAGTTCGGGAAGAGCTCGGTGATGGCGCGCGGGTCCATCACTGCGCCCGACAGGATGTGCGCACCCGGCTCCGAGCCTTTTTCCAGCACGACCACCGAGAGCTCCTGACCCTTCTCGCTGGCCAGCTGCTTCAGGCGGATCGCAGTGGACAGGCCGGCCGGGCCGCCGCCCACCACGACCACGTCGTATTCCATGTTCTCGCGTGGGCCGAACTGGGCCAGAAGTTCTTCGCTGGTCATCGGGTGTCCTTCAGGATTTGTAATGGGCTTTGCCGTCCACGGGGCTCGCCCCGTTTCGGCACAATTGCGGCGCATTCTACTGGGGCGGTTTGAAAATAGAACGATCGTGCTATTTTTGTGGTGCCATCCCCTAGAGACGATGCTCTAGCCGGGTGTTGTCCCCGATGGTGTCAGGCGCAGCGGTGCGCCCGCCAGCCTTCCTGGCAAGGCAGGCGCCAGGGGGGGCCTGCAGGGCTTAACATCCCTCGGCATTGCATGAAGGACATGAGCCATGAGCTACAGCATTGATCTGGAAGGGCGGGTGGCCCTGGTGACGGGGGCCAGCAGCGGCCTGGGGGCGCAGTTTGCGCGCACGCTGGCCAAGGCCGGGGCCGGCGTTGTGCTGGCCGGGCGGCGCATCGAGCGCCTCAAGGACCTGCGCGCCGAGATCGAGGGGGCCGGAGGCGATGCCCATGTGGTGGCCCTGGATGTCACTGACCTTGACTCCATCAAGGCTGCCGTCGCCCATGCCGAGACCGAGATGGGCACCATAGACATCCTGGTCAACAACTCCGGCGTGAGCACCACGCAGAAGCTCACCGATGTCACCGTCAACGACTACGACTTCGTCATGGACACCAATGTGCGCGGGGCCTTCTTCGTCGCGCAGGAGGTGGGCAAGCGCATGCTGGCGCGCGCCCGCGGCGCGGCGCCAGGCACCTTCACCGGCGGGCGCATCGTCAACATCGCCTCCATGGCCGGCCTGCGCGTGCTCAGCCAGATCGGCGTCTACTCCATGAGTAAGGCCGCGGTCATCCACATGACCCGCGCCATGGCCTTGGAATGGGGCAAGTTCGGTATCAATGTCAATGCCATCTGCCCCGGCTACATCGACACCGAGATCAACCATCACCACTGGAGTACCGAGCAGGGCAGAAAGCTCATCGAGCTGCTGCCGCGCAAGCGCGTGGGCCATCCCCAGGACCTCGACACCACCCTGCTGATGCTGTGCGCCAATGAGAGCCATTTCATCAACGGCGCCGTGATCCAGGCGGACGACGGATTCGGGGTGTGATCGATGAGTTTGCGTGACCTGAGCGCCGCCGAGGCGCGCGTGCTGGCTGTGCTGGTGGAGAAACAGCACACCGTGCCGGACAGCTATCCCCTGTCCCTCAACGCCCTGACCCAGGGTTGCAACCAGAAGACCGCGCGCGAGCCGGTGATGAACCTCAGCGAGGCCGAGGTGCTGGAGGCCCTCAACGAGCTCAAGGGCATGAGCCTGGTGCAGGAAGTCAGCGGCAGCCGTGTGGTGCGTTTCGAGCACAACCTGCGCCGCGTCTACGGCGTGCCGGGGCAGGCCGAGGCCCTGCTGACCGTATTGATGCTGCGTGGCCCGCAGACGGCCGCCGAGCTGCGGCTCAACAGCGAGCGCCTGCACCGCTTCGCCGACATCTCCTCCGTGGAAGGCTTTCTTGACGAACTGGCCGAGCGCCAGCCGCCACTGGCCTTGAAGCTGCCGCGGGCGCCCGGTGCGCGCGAGCAGCGCTGGGCGCATCTGCTGGCCGGGCCTGTGCCGGTGGACGCTCAGGCTTCCAGCGCCAGTGCTGAGGTGCCGCGGCGCGACGAGGAGCTGCAGGCCCTGCGCGCCGAGGTGGATCTGCTCAAGGCCCAGGTGGCGCGCCTCATGGCGGAGCTGGGCCTGGGCTGACGGGGGTCAGGCCTTGACCTGATCGGAACCGGAGCGCTGACCTCATCGTTTCCCGTGGGGCCGGCCTGCCTTGCTGCGTCGCAGCAAGGCCATGGGCCAAGTCGGCATCGTGACCGGCTCCGGTGCTCGCCGCGATTGTTGTGAAGACGTTGACATCAATGCGCGGTGGTGTCCTCAAATGCTTGTGGGGGCCAGACGAAAAGTGCTCTACTCGTTCCGGCACATTGTTCTGAACAACATGGCTCCTCCGGCATAGTGATCTGCCCCGCAAGTGTTTTGGGGCAGACCTTCTGGGCGTGCGCCACGATCAGGGGGTGAACATTGAGCAGCAACACCGACGGAAGACTCCGTACCGGCGTGATGGCCCTCGCCATGGCCCTGGCCCTCATCGGCCTGCTTGCCGCCGCGGGCGCAGCCTGGTGGTCATGGATGCTGGCGGCCGTGGCGCTTGGGCTGGCCGGCTGGGCCTGGCAGCTTGACCGGCAATGGCGCGGCAGGCACCGGCAGGAGCTCCTGGACTACCTCGACGGTGAGCGCGCCCTTGGCGAGCGCCTGCTGCCGGTGTGGAGCGGGCACATCGAGTCCTCGCGCTCGCAGATGGAGACCGCCGTGTCCGGGCTTGCACAGCGCTTCGGCGCCATCGTGCAGGAGCTTCAGCGCAGCACGCAGCTGACCGAGATGAGCGCGCAGTCCATGACCTGCGGGGAGCGCGGCCTGGTGGCTGTGTTCGCTGCTGGCGAGCGCGAGCTGGGCGGCTTGCTGGGGTCCATGAAGTCGGCGATGGGCGGCAAGGCCGTCATGCTGGGCAAGGTGCGGGAACTGCAGCAGCACATCCAGCGGCTCCAGGACATGGCCGCCGACGTCGCCCGCATCGCGCAGCAGACCAATCTGCTGGCGCTCAATGCCGCCATTGAGGCTGCGCGGGCCGGTGAGCAGGGCCGCAGCTTCGCGGTAGTGGCCCAGGAAGTGCGCACCTTGTCGGGCCGCTCAGGCGACACGGGACGCCTGATGACGGCCACCGTGGCAGCGGTCAGCGAGGCCATCCAGGCGACCTGCCTGGCTGCCGAGCAGTCGGCTGGCGAGGACGAGCGCTCGCTGCGCCAGTCCGAGGCCGTGATCGAGCAGGTGCTGTCCCAGTTCCGCGAAGCCACCGATGCCCTGGTCCAGTCCTCCAACGAGCTCAAGAGCGGGCGCGACTATGTGCAGGGCGAGATTGCCGAGGCCCTGGTGCACCTGCAGTTCCAGGACCGCATCAGCCAGGTCATGACGCATGTGCGCCAGAACATGGAAGGCCTGCCGCCGCTGCTGGCGCAGAAGCTGGAGCGTTTCGAGCGCGGCGACGGCCTGCAGCCACTGGATGCCGCCGGTCTCCTGGCCGAGCTGGAGCGCAGCTATGCCATGGCCGACGAGCGCGAACTGCACAAGGCCGGCAAGTCGGCCAAGCCGGCGCCTGCCGCGGCTGACGAGATCACTTTCTTCTGAGGACTGACAACATGGCCAAGACCATCATGGTGGTTGATGACTCTGCCTCTTTGAGGCAGGTGGTGGGCATCGCGCTGCGTGGCGCAGGCTACGAGGTGCTGGAGGGTTGCGACGGCAAGGACGCCCTGGGCAAGCTGCAGGGCCAGAAGGTCCACCTCATCATCAGCGACGTGAACATGCCGAACATGGACGGCATCAGCTTCGTGAAGGCGGTCAAGGCCATGCCCGCCTATCGCTTCACGCCGGTGATCATGTTGACCACCGAATCCGCCGAGGCCAAGAAGGCCGAGGGCCAGGCCGCCGGCGCCAAGGCCTGGGTGGTCAAGCCCTTCCGGCCCGAGGTGATGCTCAACGCCGTCCAGAAGCTGGTGCTGCCTTGAGCGCGACCGCCCGTTGCCTGCATCCGCAAGGCGAGCTGACCATCTTCCGCGCGGCTGAGCTGAAATCCGAGTGGCTACAGGCCCTGCATGACGCTGACGGCACGCTGGAGCTGGACCTGGCCGGCGTCACCGAACTCGACACCGCCGGCCTGCAGCTGCTGATGATGCTCAAGCGCGAGGCCACGGCCCAGGGCCGCCCCCTTCGCCTCCATGGCCACAGCCCTGCCGTGCTGGAGGTGTTCGAGCTGCTGAACGTGGCTGCCTTCTTCGGTGATCCCCTGATCATGCCCCTGCAAGACGGAGCGAGGTGAGCTGATGGACCTGGACGCAGCCCTGCAGACCTTCATTGCCGAGAGCCGTGAGCTGTTGACTGAGATGGAGTCCGCCCTGCTGGGGCTGGACCAGGGCAGCGAACCGGGCCAACTGGGCGAGGCGGTCAATGCCATCTTCCGAGCGGCGCACACCATCAAGGGATCGTCCGGCCTCTTCGGTCTGGACCACATCGTGGCCTTCACCCACGTGACCGAAAGCGTGCTGGACGAGGTGCGTGATGGGCGCGTCGCCATCGACGAAGAGCTGGTGGTGCTGCTGCTGTCCTGCTGCGACCACATCAGCGCCCTGATCGAGCTGCTGGCGGGTGGGCAGCTCACGTCCACCGAGGCCAGCGAAGCCTCGGGCGCCCCGCTGCTGGCGCAGCTCAAGCGCTATCTGCAGCCGCCGCCGCATGCCGTCGCCATGCCAGAGGCGCAGGTGGAGCGCATCGCCCGGCAGAGCGACGACACCGATGAACACTGGCACATCTCGCTGCGCTTCGGCCCGGACGTTCTTCGAATGGGGCTGGATCCGCTGTCTTTCCTGCGCTACCTGGGCAAGCTGGGGCGCATCGTTGGCATCGCCACGCTGCCGGATGCGCTGCCCGCGGCACCGGCCATGGATCCCGAGACCTGCTACCTGGGCTTCGAGATCGCCTTCTCCAGCGTGGCAGACAAGGCGGCCATCGAGAACGTGTTCGAGTTCGTCCGCGATGACTGCCAGCTGCGCATCCTGCCGCCCCACAGCCGCATCGGGGACTTCCTGGCCCTGATCGAGGACCTGCCTGAAGCGAACCTGCGCCTGGGCGAGATCCTGGTGGCCTGCGGCAGCGTCACGGCCCGCGAGCTGGAGCGGGCCCTGGCCCTGCAGTCCCAGGCGCCGGGCGGTGTGGAGGCCGCGCCCCTGCTGGGCAACATCCTGGTGGACAACGAGGTCGTGCAGCCCGCCGTGGTGGAGGCCGCCCTCGCACGCCAGAAGCAGATGGTGGAGCGCCAGAAGGGCGGCGGCGATGCACGCGGCGCGGAGAGCCGCTCCATCCGCATCGACGCCGAACGCCTGGACCAGCTGATCGACCTGGTCGGCGAGTTGATCATCGCGGGCGCCAGCGCCGATTTGCTGGCTCGCCAGCTGGACCATTCCGAGCTGCGCGAAGCGACCTCGCGCATGGCGAGCCTGGTGCAGGATGTCCGGGACACGGCCCTGCAGCTGCGCATGGTCAAGATCGGTGCCACCTTCAACCGCTTCCAGCGCGTGGTGCATGACGTGGCGCGCGAGCTGGACAAGGACATAGGACTGCAGATCAGCGGTGAGGACGCGGAGCTCGACAAGACCGTGATCGAGAAGATCGGCGACCCCCTGATGCACCTGGTGCGCAATGCCATGGACCACGGCATCGAGAGCGCCGAGATGCGGCTGGCCCGGGGCAAGCCGGCCAAGGGCCTGGTGCGGCTCAATGCCTTCCATGACTCCGGCAGCATCGTGATCGAGGTCAGCGACGACGGCGGCGGCCTGCGCCGGGACCGCATCCTGGCCAAGGCCGTGGAACGTGGCTTGGTGGAACCCGAGGCGCGTCTCAGCGATCAGGAAGTCTTCCAGCTGATCTTCGAGCCCGGCTTCTCCACGGCAGAGCAGATCACCAATCTATCCGGCCGCGGCGTGGGCATGGACGTGGTCAAGCGCAACATCACCGCCCTGCGCGGCACCGTGGGCATCAACAGCCAGGAAGGTGTGGGCACCACGGTTAGTGTGCGCCTGCCCCTGACGCTGGCCATCATCGACGGCTTCCTGATCAATGTGGGCGGCGCCGTCTTCGTCGTGCCCCTGGACATGATCGAGGAATGCATCGAGCTGCGCGCCGAGACCGGGCAGGACTTCTGCAACCTGCGCGGCGAGGTGCTCCCGCTGATCCGCCTGCGTGACGCGCTGGAGATCGACGCCGACCCGCCACGCCGCGAGAGCGTTGTCGTCGTGCGCAGCAATGGTCAGCAGGCCGGCCTCGTGGTCGACGCCCTGCTGGGCGAGTTCCAGACCGTCATCAAGCCGCTGAGCCGGGTCTTTTCCCAGGTGCGCTGCATCAGCGGCTCCACCATCCTGGGCAGCGGTGAGGTGGCGCTGATCCTGGATGTCGTGGCCTTGCTGGGCAGCGCTTCCTCTTCACAAGGTTTGGCCCGGCTGGGCTGAGGGGCCGAAGTGCCCAACGAAAGGGACACCATGTTTGCCAAAGTCTCCTTGAAAGCCAAGATCGTCACGTTGCTGGTGGTGGCCCTGCTGGCCTTGCTGAGCGTCATCCTGATCGCCTTCCTGGGCCTGAAGAAGGACTCGGAGATGCTGACCGAGATCAGCGGCAACCGCCTGCCCTCGGTGCAGGCTCTGCTGGTGATCAGCGAGGCTCAGACTGCGATTCGCTCTGCCAGCCGCGCCATCGATGCCATCGCGGCCTACCCGGAGGAGTTCAAGGAACTCGAGCGCCACCTGCAGCGCAAGGTGGACAGCTGGGCGCGCGTCGACAAGGCCTGGAAGATCTACGAGCCGCTGCCGCAGGAGCCCGAAGAAGCGCAGGTCTGGAAGCAGTTCGTCAAGGACTGGGAGGCCTGGCGCGCCGGCGATGCCAAGATCTCGGACATCGCCAAGCAGATCCTGCGTGCAGGCGATGCCAAGCAGCGCGCCCAGCTCTTCCCGGCCTTGCACCAGGCTCTGAACGCCAACCGCGAGAACTTCCGCACGGCTGAGGCCGGCATCAACAAGCTGACCGACCTGAATGCAGGCTACGCCGATGCAGCCGCCAAGCAGGCCGCCGAGTCCTCGGCCCGGGCGCAGACGCTGATGTACACGGCTTCCGCCGTGTCGCTGATCATCCTCGTCGTGCTGGGCTTCTTCATCATCAATGCCGTCATGCGCCAGCTCGGCGGCGACCCGGCGTATGCGGCGGAAGTCGTGCAGAAGGTGGCCAACGGCGACCTGACCACGGACATCGCGTTGAAGACCGGCGACACCACCAGCCTGCTGGCCGCCATGAAGACCATGGTGGACAAGCTCAGCCACGTGGTCTCTGAGGTGTCCAGCGGCGCGGCCGGCATCACCGGCGCGGCCGAGCAGGTCAGCGCCACGGCCCAGACCCTGTCTCAGGCCACCAACGAGCAGGCGGCCGGGGTCGAGGAAACCAGTGCCTCGGTGGAGCAGATGACGGCCTCGATCTCGCAGAACACCGAGAACGCCAAGGTCACGGACGCCATGGCCAGCAAGGCCGCCACCGAAGCGGCGGAGGGTGGCGATGCGGTCAAGGCCACCGTGGCGGCCATGAAGCAGATCGCCAAGAAGATCGTCATCATCGACGACATCGCCTACCAGACCAACCTGCTGGCTTTGAACGCGGCCATCGAGGCGGCCCGGGCCGGCGAGCACGGCAAGGGCTTCGCGGTCGTGGCGGCCGAGGTGCGCAAGCTGGCCGAGCGCAGCCAGGTCGCTGCCCAGGAGATCGGCGAGGTGGCCTCCAACAGCGTGGACCTGGCCGAGCGCGCCGGCCAGCTGCTGGACGAGATCGTGCCCAGCATCAAGAAGACCTCGGACCTCGTGCAGGAGATCACCGCGGCCTCGGAGGAGCAGTCTTCCGGCGTGTCGCAGATCAATGCCGCCATCGGCCAGCTGAGCCAGACGACCCAGCAGAACGCCGCCAGCTCCGAGGAACTGGCGGCCACTGCCGAGGAGATGAGCAGCCAGGCCGAAGAGCTGCAGAGCATCATCGCCTTCTTCCGCACCCGGCATGACGGCGGCATGGCCGCCGCGCCGCAGCGTCATCGCACGGCAGCGGCCGTGGCGCGCAGGCCGGCACAGCGCTCGGCGCGGGCCGCAGGCGAGGGCAGGGCTGCCTTTGCCGATGGCGAGCTGGACGAGTCGCAGTTCGCAAAGTACTGAAGCAGGGGAGGCCGGGATGAACGCCATTGTTCCCAGCAGCGCCGTGCGGCACGAACCGCCCCGGCAGGAGACGGCGCAGTACCTGACCTTCGCCCTGGGCGACGAGATCTACGCCATAGGCATTCTCTCGATCAAGGAGATCATCGAGTTCGGTGGCATCACCAACGTGCCCATGATGCCGCCCGCCATCCGCGGTGTGATCAATCTGCGCGGCGCCGTGGTGCCGGTGATGGACCTTGCGCAGCGCTTCGGACGGCCCTCCAGCCCGGTCACCAAGAAGACCTGCATCGTCATCGTCGAACAGGAAAGCGAAGGCGAGCAGCATGTGATCGGCGTGGTGGTGGATTCGGTGCATGCCGTGCAGGACATTCCCGGCGCGGACATCGAGCCCGCGCCCAGCTTCGGCCTGCGCATCGCACCGGATTTCGTCGCGGGCATGGGCAAGGTGGAGGGCCGCTTCGTCATCGTGCTGGCCATGGATGCCGTGCTTTCCGTAGTGGACCTGTCCGCCCTGGGTGCCGGGGCCGAGGCCGCCACGAAGCAGCTTCCGGCCAGCTGAGAGCCTGGGCGGGGCGCATGCAGGAGATCAGCACACAGGAGTTCGCCTGCTTCCAGGAGTTCATCTTCCGGGAGGCGGGCATCACCCTGGGTGACAACAAGCGGGCTCTGGTGTCCGGGCGGCTCGACAAGCGCCTTCGCCACTACAAGCTCGGCAGCTTCAGCGAATACCTGCGGCTGCTGGACAGCGGCAGGGAACCGCTGGAGCGCCAGCATGCGATCGACCTGCTGACGACCAACGAGACCTACTTCTTCCGCGAGCCCGCCCATTTTCAGCTGTTGCGGGAGTGCGCGCAGCAGGCGCGCCAGCAAGGGCGCCCCCTGCGCGTGTGGAGTGCGGCCTGCTCCAGCGGCGAAGAGCCCTACAGCATCGCCATGGTCCTGGACGACGAGCTCGGCGCCGGCCGCTGGGAGGTGGTGGGCACCGACATCTGCACCCGCATGCTGGGCAGGGCCCGCAGGGGCCACTATCCGGAAAGCCGGGCCAGCCACCTGCCGGATGCCTTGCGCCGCCGCTATTGCCTCAAGGGCCTGGGACCGCATGCAGGGACCATGCTGGTGGAGAAGGGCTTGCGCCAGCAGGTGCGGTTCGAGCAGCTCAATCTCTGCCGGCCCCTGCCGCCCCTGGGCAGCTTCGACCTCATCTTCCTGCGCAATGTGTTGATCTACTTCAACGTGCAGACCAAGCGGCAGGTGGTGGCCCGGCTCGCGGGGCAGCTGCGTTGTGGCGGCCTGCTGCTGGTGGGCCATTCCGAAACGCTCAACGACGTCAGCGATGCGCTGGTGGCCGTGCGGCCCTCGGTCTACCGCAAGCCCTGAGAGTCAGGCCGTGGACAGCGCCCGCACCGAGATCTACCTGCTGCCGGGCGAGCATGCGGCCGGGCGGGCGCGCTGCCGCATCCGCACCCTGCTGGGCTCCTGCGTGTCCATCACGCTGTGGCATCCGGGCCTGCGGGTGGGGGCCATGTCCCATTTCCTGCTGCCCGGCGAAGGCAAGCGCTGCGGCCTGGAACTCAACGGGCGCTATGGTGAGGACGCGCTGGCCCTCATGCTGATGGACCTCAAGATGCTGGGCGCCCCCGCCCAGGACTGCGAGGCCAAGCTCTTCGGCGGCGGTGCGATGTTCCCCTGCGAGGGGCCCTTGGGGGCCGTGGGATGGCGCAACGGCGAGGCGGCACGCCGCATGCTGGCGCATCAGGGCATCCGGGTGGTGTCGGAAAGCCTGTACGAGGCCGGCCACCGGGAGATCATCTTCAAGGTGGGCAGCGGCGAGGTCTGGGTCCGCCACGCCCGCCTGCCGGCGGCGGACACGGTGGGTCCCGCGCGGCCCGGGCGTTCGTCGTCCACCTAGGCAGGGAGGAGCAGCATGGCCATCAAGGTGATGATCGTCGACGACTCCGCGGTGGTGCGGCAGGTGCTCAGCGGCCTGCTGCAGCAGGGGGCCGGCATCCAGGTCACACATGCCGTTTCCGACCCCATCCTGGCGATGGAGCGCATGAAGACCGAGTGGCCCGATGTCATCGTGCTGGACGTGGAAATGCCCCGCATGGACGGCATCACCTTCCTGCGCAAGATCATGGCCGAGCGGCCCACGCCCGTCGTCATCTGCTCGACCCTGACGGAGAAGGGCACCAAGACCTCCGTCGAGGCGCTGGCGGCAGGGGCGGTGAGCATCGTCACCAAGCCCAGGCTGGACCTCAAGAACTTTCTCAAGAGCAGTGCGGCAGAACTGGTCTCCGTGGTCAAGGCGGCCGCCCGCGCCAATGTGTCCCGGCTGGCGAGCCGGGGGGCGCCGCTGGTGGCCACGCCCAAGCTGAGCGCCGACGCCGTGCTGCCGTCCAGCGAGGCGCCGGCGATGGTGCAGACCACGGAGCAGGTCGTGGCCATCGGCACCTCCACCGGAGGCACGCAGGCGCTCGAGGAGGTGCTGACCCGGCTGCCGCGCGTGTGCCCGGGCATCGTGATCGTGCAGCACATGCCGGAGAAGTTCACCGCGGCCTTCGCGGCCCGTCTGGACCAACTGTGCGAGATCGCCGTCAAGGAGGCCGAGAACAACGACCGCGTGGTGCCAGGCCGAGCCCTGATCGCACCCGGCGGGCGCCACATGCTGCTGCGGCGGCAGGGAGCGCAGTACTTCGTGGAGGTCGTGGACGGCCCCCTGGTGAATCGGCACCGGCCCTCGGTGGACGTGCTTTTCAGGTCCGTGGCCCGGGCGGCCGGCAACAATGCCTTGGGCATCATCATGACCGGCATGGGGGACGACGGTGCGGCCGGACTGCTCGAGATGCACAAGGCCGGCGCGCACACCGTGGCGCAGGACGAGCAGAGCTGCGTGGTCTACGGCATGCCCAAGGAAGCCGTCAAGCGTGGCGCTGTCGATCGCATCGTGCCGCTGGACCAGGTCGATAGAGAGATACTTGCACAACAAACCAGGCTCGGCCGATAAAGGTGGAGCCTTGATAACAAGGTCAGGGGTGTTAGAGATGTCATCGGAGCTTCGGCCAGGCGCCTCCCCGCCGGGAGGGCTGCTGCACAGTGCCCTCGTGGTCGAGGACAGCGTGGTGCAGCGTCAGCATGTGGTGGAGCTGGTCCAGTCCCTGCACTGTGCATGCGTGCTGGAAGCGTCCAACGGCCTCGAGGCCCTGCACCTGCTGGACGGCCTGCCCGCGGGCCAGGCGGTCTCGCTGCTGATCACCGACATTGACATGCCCGGCATGGACGGCATCGAACTGATCAGCCAGCTGGGTGACCGCTACCGCGTGGACAACCTGATCGTGATGAGCGCGAGAGACCCACGCCTGCTGGAGACGGTCGAGAGCATGGACGCCGCCGACTTCGTGCCGCGCCTGCTGGGCACCCTGCCCAAGCCCGTCACCCTCGCGGGCCTTCAGCGCCTGCTGGAGCGTGCGAAAGGCCGGCCTGTGGCCGCCGCCGCGGCCGGTCCCACACCCGCGGCCTGCCTGGAGGACATCCGCGCCGCCCTCGATGGTGGGCAGTTCGTGCCCTACTTCCAACCCAAGGTGAGCCTGGCCACCGGCCAGCTCAAGGGCGTGGAAGCCCTGGCACGCTGGCAGCATCCCGAACGCGGTCTGCTGGGGCCGCAGCATTTCATCGGCCGCATCGAAGGCAGCCCGCTGATGGCCCGCTTCACCCTGGCCATGGTGGAGCAGTCGCTGAAGCAGCTGGTGCAGTGGCTGCGCGCCATGCCGGCCCTCACCCTGTCGGTGAACCTCTCTGCGGATGACCTGGCCGACCAGGGCTTCATCGGGCGCCTGACCGAGCTGGTGAATGGCCATGACGTGGCGCCGTCCTCGCTGACCTGGGAAGTCACCGAGACCATGGTGATGCGCAGCGCCGCCATGGTCGGCCTGGCGCGCCTGGGCCTCAAGGGCTACGGACTCTCCATGGACGACTACGGCATCGGCTACTCCAGCATGCAGACGCTGTCGCGCAGCCCCTTCACCGAGCTGAAGATCGACCGCGTTTTCGTGGATGGGGCCAGCGAGCGGGCCAACCGCCGCGCCATCCTGATCAGCTCCCTGGACATGGGGCGCCGGCTGGGCGTGACGACGGTGGGCGAGGGCGTTGAGACGGAGGCCGACTGGCGTCTGCTGCAGGAACTGGGCTGTGACACCGCCCAGGGCTACCTGATCGCCAAGCCCATGCCCGGCGGGGAGCTGCTGGCCTGGGTGCGCAGCAGCCGGGCCCGCCTGCGGACCCTGGCGCGCCCGCCTGCCTGAATCTCACCGGCCCTTGACCTGGCCGGACCCGCAAGCGCCGTGACCCGCAGGTGCCGCTGCTACAGTGTCCGCATGCAAGCCGCCGCCACGCCCCCCTCCGCGAATGCCTGGGTCCGCCAGGCCATCGCCCGCATCGAAGCCGATTTCCAACGTTCGGCAGACACCCACCTGATCCCTCTGCCCCTGCCGGGCTTTGCGGGCATCGCCCTCTACCTCAAGGACGAGTCCAGCCACCCGACGGGCAGCCTCAAGCACCGCCTGGCGCGCTCGCTGTTTCTGTATGCCCTGTGCAATGGCTGGCTGCGCGAGGGCAGCACGGTGGTGGAGTCCTCCAGCGGCTCCACCGCGGTGTCCGAGGCCTATTTCGCCCGTCTGCTGGGCCTGCCCTTCGTCGCGGTGATGCCTGCGACGGTGTCGACGGAGAAGATACGCGCCATCGAGTTCCAGGGTGGGCGCTGCCACCTGGTGCAGGACCCCACGCAGATCTACGTGGAATCCCAGCGCCTGGCCCGCGAACTGGGTGGCCACTACATGGACCAGTTCACCTACGCAGAACGGGCCACCGACTGGCGCAGCAACAACAATATCGCCGAGTCCATCTTCGACCAGATGCGCAAGGAAAGCCACCCGGTGCCGCGCTGGATCGTCTGCTCGGCCGGCACCGGCGGCACCCTGGCCACCATGGGGCGTTATGTGCGCTACTCGCGGCACCTGACTCAGGTCTGCGGCGCGGACGCCGAGCGCTCGGTGTTCTTCGATCACTACCTCAGCCGCGACCCGGCGCTGCGCATCGAGCAGGGCTCGCGCATCGAGGGCATCGGCCGACCGCGTGTGGAGGCCAGCTTCCTGCCTGACGTGATCGATGCCATGGTCAAGCTGCCCGACGTCTGGTCCGTGGCGGCGATGCTGGCGCTCAGCGAGCGCCTGGGCCGGCCGGTCGGCCCCTCCACCGGCACCAACCTCCTGGCGGCCCTGGCCTGCGCGCGGCAGATGTGCCGAGAGGGCGAGCAGGGCTCGGTCGTGACCCTGCTGTGCGACAGCGGCGAACGCTACCGCCACACCTACTTCGATCCCGCCTGGCGGCTTGGTCAGGGCCTGGACTGCGAGCGTGAGACCGCGCAGATCCAGGACCTGCTGGAGTCCGGCGCCTGGCCGGCGCCGCTGCTGTCAGGCTGGCAGTTGGCGGGTGAGCTGCAGGCCGGCTGAGGCGGCGGTCCGAGGTCGCGAGCGCGCCAGTTCGCGCGGCACCGCTGCCGGCGCGCCGGCTCCCATGCCGCCTACAGATCGCGTGCCACGGTGCCGAACTTCTGCAGCATGAAGTTCCAGAAGGGCTGCACGCAGTCCAGGTGGCCCGAGGGCTGGGCGGGGCAGTCGCTGAGGCTGACCCGGTTGCCGGCGCCGCGTTGCTGCATGGCGGTCAGGGCGTTGGCGGAGGCGCGGTAGGTCACGGTGGCGTCGTCTCGACCGTGGTACAGCCACAGCGGCAGCTCGGGCTTCCAGTCATGGACATTGCTGCGGGCCTCGATACCGGCGACGTCGTCCACCAGGTACAAGTCCAGGAAGGTCGGATCAAAGACCACATCAGCGTCGTCGCCGATGGCCTTGCTCAACAGCAGTTCGCGCACCTTGCGGCGGTCGCCATCGCCCAGCAGCTTCAGGAAGCCCGGGTTGAGCAGCAGGCCCAATACCTTGTTCTCGGCCTTGACCTTGGCCAGCAGCTCGTCGAGCACGCGGTCCACCTCATAGGGGCCGGCGCCGGCCACGGTCATCTGCAGCTGGGCCTTGTGCACGCTGGCCCCGGACTGCAGGGCCCGGAAGGCCGCCACGCTGGCATAGCCGCCTTCGGAATAGCCGCCCAGGAAGAGCTGCTGGTTGTCCTTGATGCCCTGGGTGTAGCGCCAGTAGCGCGCGGCGGTCAGCAGGTCGTTCACCGCGGCAGCGGTGGGGGTGGAGAGCAGGTAGGGGTGCGGGCGGCCCTTGCTGGCCCCGTAACCCACATAGTCGGCGGCCAGCACGACGTAGCCGGCAGAGGCCATGACCACGGCGGCCTCGTCGGCTGTGGCGTGGTTGCTGGGCGCCTCGGCGTCCTTGGTGGTCGTGCCGTGCTGGTAGCTCAGCACCGGACTGCGGCTGCCGGCCGGCTTGACGGGCACGCAGACCAGGGCGGAGGCCTCGACGGCGGTGCCGTTGCCGTCGACGGTCAGGTAGTTGAGTCGCCAGGTCTGCACCGCATAGCGAGGCGTGACTGCCGGCGCCTTGGGGCCTGCTGCCGTGATGGCGGCCTGGATGTCCGCACTGCTGATCAGCTTGAGCGAGGTGGCGGATTTCAGCTCGCCTGGGCCGCTGACGGGTAGTACCGGCGGCTCAGGCGGCTCAGGGGGCTTTTCCGGCACGGTGCCGCCACCACTGCCGCCACTGCCGCCGCAGGCCGACAGCAGCAGGCCCATGACAAGGGCAAGGGTGGCCAGGGCCGGTCTGGCCACGGGCTGGCACCCGGGCGGCCTGTGGGCCGGTGGGGTCAGGTCTTGTGCTTGGTTCATGGGTCGCTCCCTGCGTTTTTGGGGCGATTGTCCCGTGCTGCGGCCTGATGGATCGCAGGCTCTGAAGGGCGTGGGGCGCTGCTCGCCCGTGCCGCCTGTGTTGATGCGTCTTGGTGTACTGAAAATACATTTCCACCCTGACAAATTTTCCTGGAAAAACCAGGTGTGTCTCGGTTGTGTACACGTTTCCATCCGGTTTCATCGGCGGCTTCTGGTGTTCATCCCTATTTGCCTTGCTGTTTGTGTAGTAATACTACTTGTACGGTTTCGGTGGCCGATGCGGCGCCGGACGCGTGAGGGATCCCCCATCAAGAGCAAGGACGGGCCGGCACAGGCCTGACACAGGAGACAAGAGACATGCCTACCCCTCAAGCCGGCCGCCTGCGGCCCTGGCTCCGCCTGAGCCTGTTCACCGCGGCTGCGCTGACGGCCGTCGCGTCCTCTGCCAGTCCGGACACGCATGTGTCCAACAAGCAGAGCTTCGCCACCGACGTGGTCTACCAGATCGTCACCGACCGCTTCAAGGATGGTGACGCCAGCAACAACCCCAGCGGCGCGGCCTTCAGCGCCGGCTGCACCCAGCTCAAGCTCTACTGCGGCGGTGACTGGAAGGGCATCACCCAGAAGATCAGCGACGGCTACCTCACCGGCATGGGCGTCACTGCGCTGTGGATCTCGCAGCCGGTGGAGAACATCAGCGCCGTCATCAACTACTCGGGCACGAACAGCACCTCGTATCACGGCTACTGGGCGCGCGACTTCAAGAAGCCCAACGCGGCCTTCGGCTCCATTGCTGATTTCCAGGCGCTGGTCACGGCCGCGCACAATGCGGGCATCAAGGTCATCATCGACTTTGCGCCCAATCACAGCTCGCCTGCCGACCCTGCCAACAGCGCCTTCGCCGAGAACGGCCGGCTCTACAACAACGGCACGCTGATGGCCAGCTACAGCAGCGACCCTTCTGGCCTCTTTCACCACAACGGCGGCACCACCTTCTCCTCGCTGGAAGACGGCATCTACCGCAACCTCTTCGATCTGGCCGACCTCAACCACAACAACGCCAGCGTCGATGCCTACTTCAGGTCCGCCATCCAGGGGTGGCTGGACCTGGGCGTGGACGGCCTGCGGGTCGATGCTGTCAAGCACATGCCCTTCGGCTGGCAGAAGAGCTGGATGGCTCACATCCATGGCTACAAGCCGGTGTTCACCTTCGGCGAGTGGTTCCTGGGTGTCAACGAGGTCGACCCGGCCAACCACGCCTTTGCCAACGGCAGCGGCATGAGTCTGCTGGACTTCCAGTACGCCCAGCGTGTGCGCCAGGTGCTTCGCGATGGCAGCAAGACCATGCAGGACCTGCATCAGACTGTCGTGGACACCGCCGGCCAGTATGGCCAGGTGATCGACCAGGTCACCTTCGTGGACAACCACGACATGGACCGCTTCCACCAGGCCGGCGCCCCGCAGCGCAAGCTGGAGCAGGCCCTGGCCATCACCTTGACCTCGCGCGGCGTGCCGGCCATCTACTACGGCAGCGAGCAGTACATGACGGGCAATGGCGACCCGAACAACCGCGCCATGATGAGCGGCTTCGGCACCGGCACCACGGCCTACCAGGCCATCAAGAAGCTGGCCGCCCTGCGCAAGAGCAATGCGGCTCTGGCCTATGGCACGCAGCAGGAGCGCTGGCTGAGCCCGGACGTCTACATCTACGAGCGCAAGTTCGGCACGCAGGTGGTGCTGGTGGCGGTCAACCGCAGTGCCTCGACGGCCACCACCATCAGCGGGCTCATGACGGCCTTGCCGGCGGGCAGCTACAGCGACGTGCTGGGCGGCCTTCTGGGCGGCGGCGCCATGAGCGTGGGCAGCAGCGGCGCCGTGCCCAACTTCGTGCTGGGCGCAGGTGCCGTGGCGGTGTGGCAGGCCGCTCCGCCCATCACCTCGCCCACGCTGGGCCATGTCGGCCCCATGATGGGCAAGCCAGGCAACGTGCTGACCCTCGATGGTCGCGGCTTCGGCGCCACCAAGGGCTCGGTGTTCTTCGGATCGACGGCGGTGACGGGGGCCAGCATCCTCAGCTGGGAAGACACGCAGATCAAGGTCACGGTGCCGTCCATCGCGGCCGGCCGTTACGCAGTCAAGGTGCGCAACGCCAGCGCCGTCGACAGCAATGCCTACGCCGGCTACCAACTGCTCAGCGGCCCGCAGGTCACGGTGCGCTTCATCGTCACCAACGCGACGACGGCCCTGGGCGAGAACGTCTACCTGACCGGTGACAAGTTCGAGCTGAGCAACTGGAGCACCAGCACACCCGTCGGCCCGGCCTTCAACCAGGTCGTCACCAGCTATCCGAACTGGTACTACGACGTCAGCGTACCGGCCAGCACCACCCTGCAGTTCAAGTTCATCAAGAAGAACGGCAGCGCGGTGACCTGGGAAGGGGGCGCCAACCACAGCTTCACCACGCCAGCGACCGGCACAGCCACGGTAACGGTGCCCTGGCAGCCCTGAGCGGAGACCGTGCCTGAACCGGCCGCCCTGGCCTCATCAAGCGCGAGGGCGGCCCTTCCCTGTCAGGCCCGGGTCTCAGTCGATCAACTCACGGCGCAGCGTGGCTTCGTCCCAGTCGCCATTGCGGCGGCGGGTCTGCTGGCCGCCTTCGATCACGAGATAGGTCGGCAGGCCGTTCACGCCCAGCTGCTGGGCCACCGGGCTCTGGCCCACGCTCTGCCAGGGCTGGAAGCTCATGCGCAGGAAAACCGTGCCTTCGGGCACCGGTCGGCTGGACAGCGCGGCATAGACAGGATTGGCGCGGGCGCAGTGGCCGCAGTTGGGGTCGAAGCTGGTGACTTGCAGCACCGCGCGTTGCTTGGGGTGCTCAGCCAGCCACTTGGCCAGGTCCTTGGGGGCGATGTCGACGATCTTCGGCGGGCCGGCCGGCGGCTCTGCCACGGGCGCTGCGGACGCGCTGCGCTGGGGCGGTGGCGGCAGGGCGGCGGCAGGTGTTGGCGCCTGCTGCTGGGCGATCCAGGCCTTCAGCGGGCCGAGGTCCAGGTTCGGGGACTGCACCAGCTTGACCGTGGACACGGGGCGCTCGCCGAACTGGCCCACGCGCACGGCGGCGATGGCGTCGGGCTTGTAGGCCATGAAGTAGAGGCCACGATTGCCGAAGCGGTAGAGGTCCAGCTTCTGGCGGGTCATGTCCAGCTCGTCACGCCAGCTCATGGAGCTGTCGGTGCTGCCGTCCGGTGCCTGGCAGGGCATGTCGCAGATTGTTACCAGCTCGTAGCCCTGGGCCTTCAGCTGCCCGGCGTAGTGGCGGGCGACCAGCAGGGGGCTGTCGTCGTTCTTGTGGTCGTACTGCAGCACGCTGACCGCGCCTTCGTAGCTCATGCGCCAGCGGCTCTGCTTGCCGCCACCGGACTTGCGCTCGGGTGGGGAGATGGGCAGCGTGCCCTGCTCCAGCGGATTGATGTGCCGAGCGTACTCGCTGGCGCGAGGAAAGGGCGTGAGCGTGGCGGCCGCCTGAGCGTGGGCGCTCTGGCCCGCACCGGCCATCAGCGCAGCCAAGAACATGCCGGCCAGCCGGCCGGATCTGGAGGTCGAAGACATGGGAGCTCCCCGGAGGCGCTTCTTATGGACTTGTGGAGCAGCCGGAGCACCAGCTGCCATCGCGCGCGAAGTATTTCACAGGCCTGTGAGAGTGCCTGCCTGTCCAGCGAAGGGACTTGTCAGCGTTTGTGAATGCTGTCGGCCCCTGGCGGTGCAGGACAGGGGCTCAGGGGCGCCTGGCGCCACAGCTGGGCGAGCTGGCACAGCCATGCCGCGGCGCCGATGAAGGGCAGGGGCAGCAGCAGCAGCCCCACCAGCAGGCCCAAGCCCAAGCCATGCGCACCTTCCATCAGCGAGCTGCCTGCACTGAGCAGCAGCAGCGTGGCCGCCAGCATCAGGGCGTGCCCGGCCCAGCACAGGACGCGCACGCCGCGTCTGGGCCGCAGCAGCCCGCGCCAGGGGCCTCGCCGCCACAGCAGCAGGGCCAGGATCAGGACGGCGACCGTCCACCAGGAGTACAGGACGCTGCGCAAGGGACAGAGGCCGATGATCAGGCCCGCCATGACCCACAGCCAGGCCAGGCTCAGATGCCACATGTGCTGCCCTTAGTCCTGTTGCGCCAGCGCCCGTGCGAGATGGCCGCGCTTGACGGTGGGCTTGGGCACGCGCACGTCGAACCAGCGGCGCACGTCCTCGTCCACACCGATGCCGTGCATGAAGTTGTAGAGGCCCTTCTTCAGCGCGCGGCCCATGGCGTCGTGGTCGGTGCCGGTGGGATCGATGAAGCCGACATCGTTCTTCGCAAAACGGCCTTCGGGCAGGGGCAGGAGCTTCACGCCGAACTGCTCGGGATTCAGGCCCACCGGCGAGTGCACCGTGCAGGCGAAGCGATGGAAGAAGCCGCTGTGGATGCAGCCGTTCTCGAAGAGCTGGCGCACGTATTCCAGCGCGTCCACCGTGTCCTGCACCGTCTGGGTGGGAAAGCCGTACATCAGGTAGGCATGGACCAGCACGCCGGCATCGGCGAAGGCCTTGGTGACGCGCGCCACCTGCTCCACGCTCACGCCCTTGTTCATGAGCTTGAGCAGGCGGTCCGAAGCCACCTCCAGGCCGCCGGAGATGGCAATGCAGCCGCTGTCCGCCAGTTGCTGGCAGAGCTCGGGCGTGAAGGTCTTCTCGAAGCGCACATTGCCCCACCAGCTGATGGCGGTGCCGCGGGCCTGCAGCTCGGCCGCAAGTGCCTTCAGCGACTTCGGAGGCGCCGCCTCGTCGACGAAATGGAAGCCTGTCTGGCCCGTCTCCCTCACGATGGTCTCGATGCGGTCGACCAGAGTGGCTGCCGTGGCGCTCTCGTAGCGGGAGATGTAGTCCAGCGAGACATCGCAGAAGCTGCACTTCTTCCAGTAGCAGCCGTGGGCCACGGTGAGCTTGTTCCAGCGCCCGTCGCTCCACAGCCGGTTCATGGGGTTGAGCATGTCCAGCAGCGAGAGGTAGCGGTCTATGGGCAGGCCGTCCCAGGTGGGCGTGCCCACGTCCTCGAAGGGGATGTCGGGCTCGGCGAGATGGTGCCAGCGCACCTCGCCGTCCTCGCGCACGAAGGTGCGTACCAGGCGCTGCGCTGAGCGCTGCCCGGCCAGGTGCTCCAGCAGCGCCAGCAACGGGCGCTCGCCGCCATCCAGCGTGACGAAGTCGACGTAGTCGAAGACGCGGGGCTCGGACAGCTCGCGCAGTTCGGTGTTGACGAAGCCGCCACCCAGGACCAGCTTCACGCCAGGTCTGTGTGCCTTGATGGCCTGCCCCATGCGCAGGGCCGCATACACCGCGCCGGGGAAGGGCACGGACAGCAGCACCACATCCGGCCGCGTCTCGTCCAGCGCGGCGAGGGTCAGGTCTTGCAGGGTGCGATCGATCAGGTTGGGAGGCGCCGCGAGCGCCTCGGCCAGTGGGTCGAAATGGGGCTGGGCGGTGGCCAGGCTCTCGGCATAGCGCACGAACTCGAAGCGGGGGTCGACGGCGTCGCGCAGCACATCGGCCAGGTCGTTGAGATACAGCGTGGCCAGGTGGCGGGCGCGGTCCTGCAGGCCCAGGGCGCCGAAGGCCCAGGCCAGCGGGTCCTCGCCTTCGTCAGCAAGGTAGTGGTCGATGGCTGCGAAGCGCTCGCCCTCGGGCAGGAACTGGCGGGTGTTGATGCGGTGGGCCAGGGTGGGATCGCGGCCCTGCAGGAAGCTGATGGCGCGCTCGACGGTGGCCTTGTAGGCGGGGAACTGCTCGGCGAAGCTGCGCGTCTGCGCGGTCTGCTGCCGGCGGTCCAGCGCCTCCACGGCCTCGAGCATCTGCTGCACGCCGCCCTGCGAGAAGAGCTGCAGCACCAGTGCCAGTGCCAGGTCGCGCTGCTCGCAATGCAGGCCGCGCGAGCGCAGAAAGCCGGTCAGGTAGGCAGTGGAAGGGTAGGGCGTGTTCAGCTGCGTCATCGGCGGGATGAGCGCGAGCACACGCAGGTCGGTCACGGCGGGCACGATGGCGGGGCAGGATGCGATGGAGTGGCAGGGGCGGCGGGAAGCCTGTGCGTGAACTGTACGCGGCTGCGGGGCCGGCGGCGTCCCAAAGAGAAAGCCCGCTAGGCACAGGGTGCGCCACAGCGGGCTTGGCAATCACGAGACAGGCCGGAGGCCTGCGTGGCGATTACTTCTTCTTCTTGGCAACAGGCTTGGCGGCCTTGGCAGCCTTGGCAGCCGGCTTGGCTTCAGCCTTGGCAGCCTTGCGGGCGGCAGCCTTGGGATCCACGGCGGCCTTGAAACCTGCGCCCGGGGTGAACTTGGGCAGCTTGGCGGCGGCGATCTTGATCTTTTCGCCGGTGCTGGGGTTCACGCCGGTACGGGCAGCGCGCGCATGTTGCTTGAAGGAGCCAAAGCCGGGGATGGACACGGTGCCACCCTTCTTCACCGTGGTGACCACGGCGTCCAGCAGGGTTTCGACGATGCGGCCGGCTTCGGCCTTGGTCAGCTCGTGCTTGGAAGCCAGGTGTTCGATCAGTTCGGTCTTGTTCATTCGTGTGACTGTTTGGTTGAGCCCGAACAGGCTCGGGCGGCGCGGATTGTGCCCCATAAACAGGGGCCTGCAAGCCGGGAATTGCGCAAAAGTCCCAAGGGCAGGGGGCTCTGGGGGCCCAGGCGCGGGAAAGTCCCATGCCCACGGGGCTTGCGGCCGACGGTCCGTGGCCAGTGCAAGGCCCTTGCGCTGGCGGGCGGTGGTGGTGTCGGTCGTGGTGTCGGTCATGCCGTCGGCCGCTGTGGGACGGAGGCGCGGCAACCCGTCAGCTGCATCGGCTGGCGGCAAAAACTGCCTGCTGCGAGCGGCGTTTGTCGGGTATGGGGATTGCCACGCTGCAGCAGACCTGGGGCCCAGCGCGGTCCAGGGCCGTTCCGGCAGGCGATGTCTGCCCTGGCCCGGCCTGCTTGCGCGGCCCCGGTCGGTCGATGAATTCTGAACATTCGCGAAAGGATGCACTATGAACCAGCAGGGTCGAAACCAGGGCCGCCACGAGGACCAGGGCCAGCGCAGCCGCACGGGCAGCAACTACGGCGATTGGTCGGGCAACCGACCCCAGGGTCAAGAGGGCCGCAATCAGGAGCAGTTCCAGGGCGGCGGCCAAGGCTCCCGTCAGGCAGGCTATCAAGGCGCTTGCCAGGGAGGCATGGGCCAGCAGCAGTTTGGCGCTGGCCATGACAACGGCGGATACCAGGGCGGGTATGGCCCTCAAGGGGGCTATCAGGGCGGGGCCCAGGGCATGTATGGCGGTGAGCACGGCGGCCAGTCCTACGGCAGTGGCTACAGCGGCAGCTATGGCCACAACCTTCCCGGCGCAGGCAACGGCTACGGCGGCCAGGGCGGGCCGCAATATGGGCAGTCCATGCAGGGGCAGCACCTGGGTGGCATTGGCTCTGGGGGCACGGGCTATGGCAGCGGCTACAGCGGCTTCGGCGCCCAGGGCAGCATGGGCGCTGGTCCCAGCGGCTATGGCAACCAAGGCGGCATGAGTGGCAGCTACGGCGGCCAGGGCGGTATGGGAGGCAGCTACGGGCAGCAAGGCGGCCAGCACGCGAACTTCGATCCGGACTACCACCAATGGCGCGAAGAGCAGATGCGCAACCTGGACAACGACTACCACTCCTGGCGCCAGGACCGCTACAAGAAGTTCTCCGACGAGTTCAGCCAGTGGCGCAGCCAACGGCCGCAGCAAGCCGGCAACAGCGGCAGCCCCGGCCACAGTGCTGGCAGCAGCCAAGCCAGCGGCAGCGGGGACGAAAACAGCGAAGGCAGCCATTCTGGCGCCGGTAGCTCCAGCAGCGGCACGTCCAGCACGGGCGTTGCAAGCAGCCGCACCAAGTAAGCCCCATCAAGCCTCGCCCGGGCGAAGCCTTGCAATGCCCGTCGGCTCCGCCCTTGTGGCCGGGGCCGGCACAGCAAGGCCCGCCCGCCTAGTGCCCAGGCTTGCGCTGTTCGGCGGGATGTCATCGGCATGCGTCCCAGTCCCGTGGCGCAGGCATCAGGACCTCCATGTCACCTCTTGTTGTCTTCAGCCATCTGCGCTGGTCCTTCGTCTACCAGCGACCCCAGCACCTGATGGCCCGTCTGGCCAAGCACCATCAGGTCTTGTTTGTTGAGGAGCCAATCCATGATGCGGGACCCGCCCGGCTGGACAGCGGCTGGCAGGGGCGCTCGCTTGAAGTGCTCACCCCTCGCACCAGCCTTCCCGCCCGGGGCTTTGATGCCGAGCAGGCCAAGCTGCTGAGCCCGCTGCTGCGCCGTGCGCTTCAGGACCGCGGTTTGCGTTCGCCCATCGCCTGGCTGTACACGCCTATGGCCCTGCCTCTGGCCCGTGCCCTGGATCCGGTGCTGTGGGTCTATGACTGCATGGACGAGCTGTCAGCCTTCAAGGGCGCCCCGGCGGAGCTGCCAGCGCGTGAGCGTGAGCTGATGGCATTGGCAGGGGTGGTGCTCACCGGCGGCCCGGCCCTGTATGAGGCCAAGCGCGCACTGCACCCACGCGTGCATTGCATGCCCAGCGCTGTGGATGTGGCGCATTTCCAGCCTGCGGTGCAGGACCCGGCTGCTGTCCGACGAGCCGATCAATTGCAAGGGACCCTCACCCAACCTCGGTTGGGCTTCTTCGGCGTGATTGACGAGCGCATGGACCTGCAGCTGCTCGCCCATCTGGCCGATGCGCGCCCCGGCTGGCAGTTCGTGATGGTCGGCCCCGTGGTCAAGATCGATCCGGATGCCTTGCCCCGGCGGCCCAATATCCACTGGCTGGGCATCCAGCGCTACGAGACGCTCCCTGCCCTGATGGCCGGCTGGGATGTCTGCCTGATGCCATTTGCATTGAACGAGTCCACCCGCTTCATCAGCCCGACAAAGACCCTGGAGTACCTGGCCGGCGAGAAGCCCGTGGTGAGCACGCGGGTCCCGGACGTGGAGCGGCTCTATGGCGCGGTGGTCCGCATCGCAGGCACGCCGGAAGCCTTCGTCAGCGCCTGCGAGCAGGCCTTGCATGAGACCCCTGCCCAGCGGCGCCAGCGCCTTACCCACGCGATGGACGTGGTGGCTTCCTACTCCTGGGATGGCAGCGCGCAGGTGGTGCATGAATTGCTGCAAGAGGCGCTGGCGCGGCGGCTTTCAGGCCAGGCCTCGCGGTCTGCGTTCCAGGGCGGCTTGCGGCCGGCCCCGCAAGACCACGCCGCCGCCTTGCCCCAGACAGGGGCCCTGGCGGCACGGGCGGGCCGCAGCTGAGGCGCCCCGCCATGAGGATCATCGACGCCCACCTGCACTGCAGTGGTCGAGAGGACAGCGCCAGCGTGCTGCGCGCCCTGGACGAGGCCGGCATCGAGCGAGGCGTGCTCCTCGCACCCTTTCTGAGCCCTGGCCATGCCTTGGGCGATGCGGCCTCGCTGCGGCGTGCCAATGCCCATCTCGCGCGCCTGGTGCGAGGGTATGAGGACCGGCTGACCGGCTTCGCCGTGGTGGACCCTCGCGACGACCATGCTGCGCAGGACCTGCGCCACGCCGTCGAAGGCCTGGGCCTGCGCGGCGTCAAGATGGTGCCCACCGGCTGGTATCCCTTCGAGGAACGGGCCCGCGGGGTGTATGAGGTGGCCTCCTCGCTAAGCCTGCCCGTGCTCTTTCACAGCGGCATCTTCATCGACGGTCGCTCCGGTCGCTTCTGCAGGCCGGTCTATTGCGAGGCCTTGCGCGACCACCCCGGCACGCGGGTGGCGCTGGCCCATATGGGCTGGCCCTGGACGGACGAGGCCCTGGCGGTGGCCCTCATCGACCGCATCCATGAGGTGCCGCCAGAGCGCGCGCAGTTCCGGCTGGACATCTCCTTCGGCCCCCCGCCGCCCTACCGCCGCGAGGTGCTGGCCCGCATGCTGGAGGTGCTGGGCCCCGGGGCCCTGCAGTTCGGCAGCGACTGCTTTCTGCCCTGCAGCGGCGCGCACCTGCGCGAACGCCGCGACTGGGTGCAGGCCTTGATGGACGAACTGGGCCTGAGCGCGCCGGCTCGCGAGCAGATCTGGTGGGGCACCGCAGCGGCCTGGCTCGGGATCGAGGCCGCTCCTGCTGCCGAGCCCGCGCGCAGGGGCGGCCCGCTCGGAATGGAGGAAGACGGCCCGCCGTGTGATACGCCACGGCAGGCCGCCTGGGAGTCTGGGGCGCCTGCCTTGGAAGCGCCTGAACCGGAAGCACCGGGGCTCGGCCAGCGTCTGCGCCAGGGCCGCTCCGGCTGGGGCTGGATGCCCCGTTGTTGCTGAAGCAGGAAACCTATGGAAAGAAAGACTGTCGCCGTCGCCAAACCAGGCGCTGCAGCGGCAGCCGGGCGGCGCCTCCATGTGCTGGAGTTCGTAGGCAACGCCATCGTGGGCGGCATGGAGCGCTGGGTCGAGCGTCTGCTGGAGCACCTGCCGCGGGACCGCTTCCGCGTCAGCCTTCTGTGCCCCTACGAGGGCCGCTTCAGCACCGCCATGCGGGCATTGGGCGCCGAGGTGTTTTGCGTGCCGATGCCAGAGGACCCTTGTTGGAGCGTGGTCCAGATGGTGCAGGCCCTGGTGCGAAGCTCGGGCGTGGACCTGCTGCATGCCCACCTGCCCAATGCGCACGCGCTGGCGGGCCTGGTGTCCAGGCTCAGTGACGTGCCGCTGCTGAGCACCATCCACGGGCGGCAGATCACGCTGCTGGATCTGGAGGTGCATCGTGCCGTACGCAGCCATCTGAGCGTGGTGTGCCGCCACAGCTACTATCACGCGCTGGGCATTGGCGTCGACATGCGCCGACTGAGCTGCGAGCCCAATGGCGTCGACACCCGCTGCTTCCACCCCGGTCCGCGTCCCTGCAGCGGCCTGCGCGCACGGCTGGACCTGGCGCAAGACGCGCTCTTGGTCGGCTTTGTAGGGAGACTGTCGCCGGAAAAGGGGCCGGAGCAGTTTCTGCGCGCCGTCTCCCTGATGCAGGAAGGTCTGCCCGACGCCACGCGCTTCGTCATGGTGGGCGAAGGCCCGATGAAGGCGCCGCTCGAGGCCGAACTGGCGCGCCTGGGCCTCGGGCATCGCGTGCTGCTGGCTGGGCACTGGGACGACATGCCCGCGCTGTACCGAGAGCTCGACCTGCTCGTGTCGGCCTCGCATTCCGAGGCCATGCCGCTGGCACTGATGGAGGCGATGGCCAGTGGCCTGCCCGTCATCGCGACGCGGGTGGGCGGCATTCCGGAAATCGTGCAGCACGGCATCAGCGGCTGGTTGGTCGCTGCGCGAGACATCGAGGACATCGCCGAGCGCATGCGCCAGATGCTGGGTCAGCCCGATCTGCGCCAGCGCATGGGTACCGCCGCTCGGCAGGACATGGTGGACCGCCTGGACCTCAGGCCCAGCCTGGACCGTGTCGCAGCGCTGATGCAGACCCTGGCCCGGCCTGTCCACGGACCTCACCGCCTGGAAGAGGTCAGTGCTGTCGGCCGGGCGTCCTGACCCCCTGCGTCCTTGAAGCGGTTTCACCCGCGGTCCCTGGCAAGAGGGGCGGGCATGAAAACTGCCCCTGCGCCAGGACTCAGAACACAAAGGACTGCCATGACACCTTCTTACGCACGGCGGCTGCGTGCCGCATCGCTGATCCCCGGCCTGATGATTCTTGCAGCATGCGCAACGCCCGAGGGACCACCGGCTTCGCTGGCCGCAGCCCAGGGCGCCATTGACGCTGCCAGCAGCGAGGGAGCGTCTGATCTGTCGGCGCCCGAGCTGGCGCGCTCACAGGGCAAGCTGGAGCGCGCCAGGCAGATTGCACCAACGGACCGACTGCGCGCGCACCGCCTGGCGGAGGAGGCCGCGGCCGATGCCGACCTGGCCCGGGCACGTGCCGCACAGCAGCGCTCAAAGCGCGCGGTGGACGAGGTCAACCAGTCCCTGCAGACGCTGCGCGAGGAACTGCAGCTCCGTACCGCGCAGCCTGCCAGCCCCGCCGCCTCGCGCTGATGCGCAAGCCCCCAGCCCTTTTCCCGATTGCAGGAGTCCTCCCCATGCACGAACTCAAGACCCTTCTTACCGCGACCGCGCTGGCCGCCCTGGCAGTGCTGACCGGGTGCCAGACCTTGCCTGACAAGGACCCGGCCCTGGAAGCCGCGGAGCGCGAGTACCGCGAAGCGTCCGCTGACCCCATGGTGCAGCGCCACGGCGCTACCGAGCTGACCCAGGTCCGCGGCATGCTGTCGCGGGCACAGCGTTACTACACCGATGAACGCAATCTGGAGCAGACCCGGCACCTGGCCTATCTGGCCAGCACTCAGCTCTCCACCTTGCGGGCGCAGTCGGCGCGCCGGGACGCGGACCTGCAGGTACAGCAGTCCGGTGCCGAGCGCGATCGCCTGCGCCTGCAGTCGCGGGACGCGGAGCTGCAAAGAGCGCGCAGTGGCGAAGACGAGGCGCGCCGCGCCGCTGCGCAGGCGCAGGACCGTGCCGCGGCGTTGCAGCGCGACTTGACCGAGCTGAGCGCCCAGAACACGCAGCGGGGCCTGATGGTCACGCTCAAGGACATGCTGTTCGCCACAGCTCGTGCAGATCTGCAGCCGGGTGTGCGCCGTTCGATCGAGCGTCTGGCCGAGGTACTGCGCCAGTACCCCGAGCGACGCCTGCTGATCGAAGGCTTCACCGATAGCACGGGCAGCAGCGCCATGAACCAGGGGCTCTCCCAGCGTCGCGCTGAATCAGTGCGCCAGGCGCTGATCCGGGCCGGCGTGGCGCCGCAGCGCCTGGAACTGCGTGCCTTTGGCGAGGAATACCCGGTGGCCGACAACGCCACTGCCGCCGGCCGCCAGCAGAACCGCCGGGTCGAGATCCTGTTCTCCGACGACAAAGGGCGGCTGAACTACCGCTAACGCCGCCGCTCTGCACATGCCATGAGAAAGAGGCCCACGTGAACTGACCCCCAGTGGCTGGACGGGATGTCCAACTTCTGGGGGTCAGTTCACGTGGGCCTCTTCGCATGAGGCTCTTGATGCGCCTTGCCAGCACCGCAAGAGCGGCCAGTGCGTGTCAGAAGCGGTACTTCAAGGCCAGGCTGGTGCTCTGCACATAGCTGCTGCCACCGCCGGGTAGCTTGAATCGGTCACGGCTGCGTTCCAGGGAAATGGTGAAGTTGCGGTTGAAGTTGAAGCCTACCCCGAGGGTGGCAGAAGGCCCCCAGCCGTTCTTCGTGCCCACGATGACGCCAGACAGGGGATCGGCCGTGATGCTGGTGTGGCCGTAGATGGCGCCGGCCTTGCCGTAGAAGCTGACATTCTCCAGGTCCAGCATCCCGACCAGACTGAGGTTGCCCCCATAGGCCCGGGCCTTGCCCCCGGCGCGATCGACCTTGCCATAGTGCCGGAAGCCGAGTTCCAGCCCCAGGAAATCATTGAACATGCCGCCGGTATAGAGGGCGAAGGAGCGGCCTCGGTTGTCGCAGCTCAGGGGGGCCGGGCCGCAAGGCGTTTCATAGTCCGAGTTGCCCAGGCTGATGCCAACATAGCCGCGGCGGGTGTAGGGGATCCAGGAGTAGTCGCTGCCGGCGTAGCTGCTGCCATAGCCGCCGCTGCCGCCGTGCTGGTCCTGCTGGGCCAGGCCGGGCTCAGGGGGGCTGTAGGTGCGCAGGGTGCCGGTGCCGGCGGTGTTGCCGCCCCCTGAGCCCGTGCCCGTCTGGGCCAAGGCCGACGTGCCGAGGAAGCTGCTGCTCAAGGCCAGGCAGAGGCCGACGCGCCAGGACTTCCTGGTCGGCGCGGGGGCAGCGGATTGGAGGCCGTGTCGTACATGCATCGTGAGATCCTTCTTGATGGTCATGGTGGGTGAAAGACGGACGCCGGAATGGCGGAGAAGGCAGGCGCATCAGTGAAGCGCATCAGTGAAGCGCGTCAGTGATGCCCATCAATGAGGCGCACCTGACAACTGCTCCCCGGGAGGGAAGCTGTCGCCAGGGACGACCCATGGGGGCCGATCCGCGCGCCGCGTGCCTGTTGTCGGCAAGCGTCGTGCCATGCCCCAAGGCTCGCCAAGAGACGGTGACGGCAAGTTTTGCGGCAGCGAGGCCGGGCCCGCTGTCCCCTCGCCGCGAGCCCGCAGGCAAGTGCGGCGGCCTGGAAATGCTGGCGCCGCAGGCTGGTCGCGGCCCTGCGTTCCCGAAGGCTGTCGGGCATTCCGATTGCCTCGGCTGGCCATCCCACCTCTCGGAGACGCCATGGCAGCTCGGTCCCTACGCATCGTCCTGATCAGCGAACACGCTTCGCCCCTGGCCCTGGCTGGCGGCGTCGACTCAGGCGGGCAGAACGTCTACGTTGCCCATGTGGCGGGCGCGCTGGCACGTCGTGGTCATGACGTGGCAGTGCTGACCCGCCGGGACAGCGTGGAGCTGCCTCGCATGCAGTCCATGGGCCCCGGGGTGCAGGTCTTTCATCTGGACGCGGGCCCGCCGTGCTTCGTTCCCAAGGAGCAACTGCTGCCCTGGATGCCGGCCTTCGAGGCCCAGGCCCAGGCCCTGGAACTCCTGCGCGGCCTGGTGCCGTGTGACGTGGTGCACGCCAACTTCTTCATGTCCGGTCTGGTGGGCCTGGGGCTGCAGCGACGCCTGGACCTGCCGCTGGTCGTTACCTTCCACGCCCTGGGGGCGGTGCGTCGGCTGCATCAGGCCGCAACCGATGGCTTTCCCGCCGAGCGCCTGGCCATGGAGCGCCGGGTGGCGCATGCGGCGGACCGCGTCATTGCCGAATGCCCTCAGGACAAACTGGATCTGCTGGAGCACTGCGAGGTGCCGGCGCGCCGCATCACCGAGGTGCCCTGCGGCGTGGACCTGCAGGAATTCAGGCCCGATGACATGCACGCTGCCCGCGAGCAACTGGGCCTGGCTGCGGAGGACTTCATCGTGCTGCAGCTGGGGTGCCTGGTGCCGCGCAAGGGCGTGGACAACGTCATCCGTGCCCTGGCCCTGCTGCCTGCGCAGGCGCTGCACCGGCAGGCCCGGCTGCTCGTCGTGGGTGGAGAGTCTGGCTTGCCCGACGACAGACTGACGCCGGAGATCGGCCGCCTGCGCCGCCTGGCGCGTGAGCTGGGCGTCGAGCAACGTGTGCATTTCGTCGGCCGACGCAACCGAGCGCAACTGGCGCGCTACTACCAGGCGGCGGATGTTTTTGTGAGCACGCCTTGGTACGAGCCTTTCGGCATCACACCGCTGGAGAGCATGGCCTGCGCGACGCCGGTGATCGGTAGCGCTGTGGGTGGCATTCAGCACACCGTGGTTGACGGGGTCACCGGCTATCTGGTCCCGCCCAAGGACCCTGTCACCTTGGCGGAGCATCTGGCTTGGCTGCGTTCTCATCCGCAGCAGGCCAGCGCCATGGGCCGGGCCGGGCTGGGCCGCGTGCGGCGCATGTTCACCTGGGATCAAGTGGCGGCGCGGCTGGAGGCCGTGTACCGGCGGGTGATGGTGGAGCGCCGCCAGCCCGAGGAAGGGCGTCCTCTGGGCCTGGAGTTGCTGAAACCCGAGGTGGGCACCGTGGGCCCCGTGGGCGGCTTTGCGCCTGTCGCTGCCTGGGGGTACAAGGCGTGAACGACGCAGCCTCCGCCTTCGAACAGCGCATCGACCCGCTCGGCAAGCGCTCGCGCCGAAGCTGTCCTGCGTCCGTGCAGGCGACCGTCTTCATGCCGGAGGCGGTGCTGGTGGACCCGAACCTGGCCCTGGCCGCCGAGCCTGAGCGGGTGCAGTGGCGAGCCAGCGCCTTGGCGGCGCTCCACGCCTTGGAGGCGCACGGCTATGGCGTGTTGCTCAATGCCATGCCCGGTGGACCGGACGGGCCGGACAGCCGCTCGGTCGGCTTCAATCGCAGCCTGCTGCAGCGCCTGGCTCTGGAGGCCGATGTCCATCCTGTCGGCATCCTGGCCATTGCCGATGCCGACGCATTGCCGGCCGTGCTGCGCGAGGCCGCCGCCGCGCATGGCCTGGATCTGCGCCGGGCCTGGTTTCTCAGCTGGGACGAGGCGCTCGGAACGGCCAGCCGGCGTGTCGGCTGTCGCAGCGTTCGCCTACTGGAGCCCGGCCGGCAGGCGCGGCGCCGCTGGCCGCTGCTGCGCGGGCATGTACCCATGAAGCTGATGGATGCGGTGGTCTACGTCCTGCGCTGCGACGGTCATCTGGCAGAGGGGCAGTCCCTGCCGTCGCGGATGCGGCGCGTCGGCGAAGGCGACACAGGTGCGGTGGGCGCATGAGCGCAGCGGACGCGCACCTCGCCTGGGCCCAAGCACGCCGTGTGCTGCTCCTGCGCCTGGATGGCCTGGGTGACGTGCTCATGAGCACGCCCGCGATGGCTGCCGTGCGTGAGAGCCTGCCGCTGGCCTCGCTGACCCTGCTCACCTCGCCAGCCGGTGCGGCCCTCGCTCCGCATCTGCCCTGGCTGGACCGGGTGCTGGCCTACGACGCACCCTGGGTGAAGTCCGGCGCCGATGCGCAGGCCGCGCGAGGCACCGTCCAGGACGAGGCGGATCAGGCCATGCTGCAGGTGCTGCGCCGCGAGCGCTTCGACGCCGCCATCATCTTCAGCGCCTGCACCCAGAGCGCCCTGCCGGCAGCCCTCCTGTGCCGTCTGGCGGGCATTCCCCTGTGCCTGGCCCATGCTCGCGAGCAGGTCTATGGACTGCTGAGCGACCGCAGGCCGGAGTCCGATGTCCTGGGGCCGGCCATGCGCCACGAGGTGCAGCGCCAGCTCGATCTTGTGGCCAGCGTGGGGCTGCATACGTCGCAGGTGCGCTTGCGCTTCGAGGTGCTGGCGGCGGATGCGGTGCGCATGGCGGGCCGGCTCGCCGACGCGGGGCTGCCGACGGGGCGGCCCTATGTGCTGCTGCACCCGGGGGCCAGCGCACCGTCGCGCCGGTATCCCCCACGGGCCTTTGCTGCCGCGGCTGCGCGCTTGCGCGCTGATGAGGCCGGTGGCGGGCCCGCCGTGGTGGCCTGCGCCGGTCCCGGCGAGGGCGGCTTGCTGCAGCAGCTTGGCGCTGCCATGCCCCGGCCCCCCGTGCTGCTGGACGGCCCCCCAAGCCTGGGCGAGCTGGGGGCCCTGATCGCCGGTGCCCGCGTGCTGGTGGCCAACAACAGCGGCCCCATGCACCTGGCTGCCGCCCTGGGCACGCCCGTTGTCACGCTCTATGCCCTGACCAACCCCCAGCACACGCCCGGGCAGGTGTCGGCGCGGGTGCTCAACCGCGAGGTGCCTTGCCGCGACTGCCTGCAAAGCACTTGTCCTGAGGGGCACCAGCGCTGCCTTGCCGGGGTGCTGCCGGAGGAGGTGGTGCAGGCCGCCCGCGAGCTGCTCGTCGAGGCTGCGCCATGATGGGGGTGCCCGAAATGCGCCAGCTGCCGCTGCTGGTGTCGGTGGTCCTGCCGACCTACCGGCGCGTGGCCTTGCTGGGGCGCTGTCTGCACGCGCTGATGCGCCAGGACCTGCCGTCGGCGTGCTACGAGGTCCTGGTGGTGGACGATGGGCAGGAGGAGGCCGCGCAGCTGCTCGTCCAGCAGCTGGCCGTCCTGCCGGGGGCGCCAGCGTTGCGTTACCTGCGGCCTGAGCAGGGTCGTGGGCCTGCCGCGGCCCGCAACTGCGGATGGCGCGCCGCACGCGCGCCGCTGGTGGCCTTCACCGACGACGACACCGTGGCCGATCCGCAATGGTTGCGCCAGGGCCTGCAGGGCATGCGCGCCCCCTGGCTGGCTCTGGCGGGGCAGGTGAGAGTACCCGCCCTTTACGAGCCCGGGCGGCGCCCGACCGACCACGAACTGATGACGCAGGGCCTGGAGCACGCGGAGTTCGTCACTGCCAACGCCTTTGTGTGGCGGGCGGCGCTGATCCTGGTGGGGGGCTTCGATGAGCGTTTCCAGCGGCCCTGGAGAGAGGACACCGACCTTCAGTTCCGCCTGGAAGCCCTGGGCCCGGTGGGGCGCTGCGATGCGGCTCTGGTCTGGCACCCGGTGCGGCCCGAGCGATGGGGCGTGGCCCTGCGCCAGCAGCGCAATGTGTTCTTTGATGCGCTGCTGTACCGCAAGCACCCACGGCTGTATCGCGTGCGCTTGCGCCGCAGGCCGCCCTGGGACTACTACCTGATCGTGCTGCTGAGCCTGCTGGTCCTGGTCCTGTTCCTGGGCGGATGGCCGGCGCAGGCCCTGCTGTGCGGTGCGGCCGCACTGGCGCTGGTGTTGGCCCTGGCCTGGCGACGGCTGCGGCCCACGGCGCGTCATCCGGCCCATGTTTGCGAGGTGCTGCTGACCTCGGCGCTGATTCCCTTCCTGTCCGTCTACTGGCGCTTGCGGGGCGCTCTGCATTTCCGGGTCTTCTTCCTATGAATCAATCCTTGAAGCTGCCGGGGCCCGTGCATCGCATCCTGGTGCTGCGCGCGCTGGGCCTGGGTGATCTCATCTGTGCAGGGCCGGCCCTGCGGGCGCTGCGCACCGGCTTTCCCGAGGCGGACATTGCCCTGCTGGGGCAGCCCTGGGCACAGGCCTACGTGCCTCGCATCGAGGCGCTGGATCGATGGATAGGCTTCCCCGGCTGGCCGGGTCTGGGCGAGCAGCCCCTGCAGCCGGAGCAGGTGCCGGCCTTCCTGGCCGCCATGCAGCGCCAGCACTTTGACCTGGCCGTTCAGCTGCATGGCAGCGGCGAGGCCAGCAATGGCCTGATCAGTCTGGTGGGGGCCCGCCTGTGTGCCGGCTTCCATTCGCCCGGAGGCTGGATCCCGCCCGGGCAGGAGGAGCGCTTTTGCAGCTGGCCCGAGCAGGGGCACGAGAGCCTGCGGCTGCTGTCGCTGTGCCGACATCTGGAGTTGCCCGTGATCGACGAGCGCCTGGAATTCCCGCTGCGCCCGACGGACAGGGCGGCGCTGCTTCAGCTGTGCCCGGCGCTGGCGGACGGCGTGCCCTACGTGTGCCTGCATGCCGGCGCCCAGCTTGCTTCGCGGCGTTGGCCCGCCCAGCGTTTCGCCGCCGTGGCGGATGCGCTGCATGACGCCGGCTACCGCATTGTGCTGAGTGGCTCGATCCAGGAGCTGCCCCTGGGCCTGCAACTGGCTTCGATGATGAACGCGCCCTGCCTCAATCTGGTGGGGCTGACCAAGCTCTGGACCCTCGGTGCCCTGGTCGCCTCGGCGAGCTGCCTCATCGCCAACGACACCGGCGTTTCACACATCGCCGCAGCGCTGCGCGTGCCCAGCCTCATCGTATCCAGCGGCGGTGACGTGCTGCGCTGGGCGCCGCCGGACGCGCGCCTGCACCGCGTGCTCAGCAAGCCGGCTCCCTGCCGCCCCTGCGCACACCAGGACTGCCCCACTGGCCATGGCTGTGCGCATGCGCTGACCGTCTACGAGGTGCTTGCGGCCCTGCAGCACCTGCTCGAGCTGCCGCCACTGGCCTGCAGCCCGCTGCCCATTGCTGAAGGAACCGAACCTGAGGCGTCGTCTGCGCATCCTCACCTGGCACGTGCACGTGCAACTACCTCTACAACCTGTCCCAGGTCCCGCATGACTTCTTCCTGCTGAAGGATGCCGTCGGCAGCCCGCAGTGCACCGGCCGCTGTGGACTCCTCCCCTGGGGCGACAATGTGCACAACGCGCCGGTGGAGGCGCTGCCGGGCATGCGCTTCGATGCGGTGCTGTACCAATCCCGGCAGTCCTGGGACGAAGCCCGTCCGCGCTGGCTGAGCACGGCCCAGCAGGCATTGCCGCGCATCGTGCTGGAACATGACCCACCGCAGCGGCATCCCACCGACACCGTGCATTGGGCGGACGATCCGCATACCCTGCTGGTGCATGTCACGCCTTTCAACGCGCTGATGTGGGATCCCGGGCGCTGCCCCGTGCAGGTGGTCGAGCATGGCGTCAAGCCCCTGGACGATCAGCTCTGGCACGGCGCCTGGGAGCGCGGCCTCGTGGTGGTCAATCACCTCGCGCGGCGCGGCCGCCGCCTGGGTGCGGACCTCTATGTCCAGCTGCAGCAGCGCCTGCCGCTGAGCCTGGCCGGCAGGGGCAGCGAGGCGCTGCCTGGGGGCCTGGGCGAGATCAGCCAGCTGCAGCTGCCGCGTCTGATGGCGGCGCATCGCTTCTTCTTCCATCCCGTCCGCTACACCAGCCTGGGCCTGGCCCTGGTGGAGGCCCTGCTGATGGGCATGCCGGTGGTGGGGCTGGCGACGACGGAGCTGGCCACCGTCATCCGCAGTGGCGAGAGCGGCTTCATCGACACCCGTCCCGAGCGTCTGGTCGAGGCGATGCAGGCCCTGCTGGCGGATCGCTCCCTGGCAGAACGCTGGGGCAGCGCTGGCCGGAAGCTGGCGCGCGAGCGCTTCGGCATCGAACGCTTCGTTGCGGACTGGATGCAGGTGTTCAAGGCGGTGTGCGAATGAGCGCCGTGCCACCGATGCCTTTGCGCAGGGGCGAACGCGTGCTGGTCTGCGGAGCGGCCGGCTTTGTGGGCAGTCATCTGTGTGAGCGCCTGCTGCAAGAAGGCTGCGAAGTGTTCGCCCTGGACAACCTCATCAGCGGCGACATGCAGCACCTGGCGCCGCTGCTGGACGCGCCACGCTTTCGCTTCCTGCGGCACGACGTCTGCAATCCCCCGCCACCTCGAGGCCGAGGGCGTGAGCCGCATCTTCAACCTCGCTTGTCCGGCCAGCCCGGCGCATTACCAGCGCGTACCGGTGCAGACGGTACTGTCCAGTGTGCTGGGCGTCTGGCATCTGCTGGAGCTTGCGCGCCGCTGCGGCGCGCGCTTGCTGCAGGCCTCCACCAGCGAGGTCTATGGCGATGCGCTGGAGCACCCGCAGCAGGAGCATCACTGGGGCCATGTCAACCCCATCGGTCCGCGTGCCTGCTACGACGAAGGCAAGCGCTGCGCCGAGGCCATGCTCATGGCCTATGCCCAGCAGTACGGCACCGACGTCAGCATCGCCCGCCTGTTCAACACCTACGGCCCGCGCCTGCGGCCCGGTGACGGTCGGGTGGTCTGCAACTTCATCGTGCAGGCGCTGCGCGGCGAGCCCATCACCATCTATGGCGACGGCCAGCAAACGCGCAGCTTCTGCTACGTGGACGACACCGTGCGCGGCCTTTGTGCCCTCATGGCGTCCGGCTGGCGGGGGCCGGTGAACCTGGGCAATCCCTGCGAGTGCCGCATGGTTGATCTGGCCCAGCGGGTGCTGACGCTGACGGGCAGCAGCGCGTCGCTGGTGCACCACCCGCTGCCGCAGGATGACCCGCGCCGGCGCCGACCCGACATCAGCCTCGCCCGGCAATGGCTGGGATGGCGGCCAGAGGTCGGTCTCGACGAAGGCTTGCAGCGCACCGTTGACTATTTCCGCCAGCACCTGGTCCTGTGGCCGCCGGCTCAGCGATCACATGCCGGGCTTGCAACCGGGGCGGCCCGTGCGTCGGCGGGGCCGGAGGCTTGCTGAGCTGCGGGCCGATGTGCCGCCCGGCGGGCGGCCAGCAGTTCGATGAAGGCCTGGATCAGATCCTGCTCCAGCTGCCGCTGGCGGCGAGCCTCGCGCGCCATGGTCCCGCGCCCACTGCGGGTCCGGGGCTGCCTCAGCAGTGTGTCCACCTCGCTTGCCATGGAGGCGGCGTCCCGCGCGATGCGCAAGCCCGCTTGCGCCGGCAAGTGGACCAGCTCGGCCAGCGGTGTGCTCACCACGGGCAGTCGGGCACCAGCGCCCAGGCACAGCAGCTCGGGCCACAGGTGGGCCGTGGCCTCGCCTGTGGGCGCCAGCACCAGGCCTGCGTCGCAGGCCTGCAGCAGCGCGGGCAGCAACTCCGGCGCCAGTTCGCCCAGTCCTCGGCAGTTCTCAGGCCAGCGGCCTTGGGGTGGCGCATGGCTGCCCATCATGAAGAACTGCCAGTGCGGGCGCAGTTGCGCGAGTGCCTCCAGCCAGGGCGGGTCCGGCGGCTGATGGGGTCGGGCAAACACCAGCAGCCGCGGTGCCTGCGACGGGCCGAGCAGGGCGCTCACCTCTCGGTCCTCGTAGCTGGCGGCTGGCGGGGGGCGCAGGCAGGGCGCCGGCAGGCCCAGGGGCAGGCGCAGCACGCGCGTGTGCGTCTCGGCCCATCGCGCCGCCTGCTGAGGGGCTTCGCAAAGCAGCAGATCCGGACGCATCGGCAGGCCTGGGCATCCTGGTGTCAAGGCCTGCTCATCTGGCTGAAGCGCCAGGGCATCGCCCGGCAGGGTCGCAGGCTCCAGGGGCCGGTCCAGAGGCCAGCGCATCAGCCAGGTCAGTGTGCCGCCCTGCGGTGCGGGCTCCAGTGTCGCCAGCAGCAGGGTCAGGTCTTGCCAGACGCTGGCCCAGCCCTCGTCAGCCTCCGGGCCGTGACGCACGACCAGTTCCACCGCGGGGCCAAGCCGGTGACGGTGCAGCCGTGGCGGCCCTTCGTGCCGGCGGGAGGGCTCGACCAGCAGCACAGAGAAGCACTCGCCGGGCCGCAGGGACGGTCCGCTGCCCGAGGCTTCGCCGGAGAGTCGGCGCAGGAGATGCTGCAGGCTGACATCCAAGGACTCCCAGCGCACAGGCAGCAGCACCAGCAGGCGCCGACGGCAGGAGGTCGGTGGCAAGGGCAGGGGCCGCCAGAGCTGCAGGGCGCGGGCATAGGCCTGCACGGGCATGCGCGAATCCGGTGTGCGGCCCGGTGGCAGGGCCTGGTCGCCATTGAGCTGCCACATCCCGCAGCGATGCCATCGCCCCGGCTCCTGCCAGTCCGGGCGGTCCAGCAGGGGATAGAGGCAGATGCCCTGCAGCGGCAAGCCCAGGGCTCGGGCCTGCAGGGCCTCGCCGGCCATCTCATGCAGCCAGGCCGCACGCCCCATGCCCACATGGCCGGTCTCTGCGATGAGCAGGGGGCGGCCGTAGCGCTGCCAGGCCTGTTGCAGCAGCGAGGAGAGTGGCTGGCAGCGCGGGTCCCGCAGATGCCAGGGCAGGCGGCGCTCGGTCTGTGCCTCCCACTGGCTGTTGTGATAGTGATTGAAGCCCAGCCAGTCCAGGGCCTCGGGGTGACCGCCCAGCTCGGGTTCCAGGCGGCCGCTCAGCAGGTCCAGGGCCTGCCACTGATAGTCACGGATCTGCTGTGCCAGCGGCGCCAGCTCAGCCTGATCGATGGGGGCTGCCACATGCACCAGGGGCTCGACATGCAGAAAGCGCGCCTGCGGGTCCTCCGCTCGGATGGCCGTCATGCCGGCGAGGGCGGCGCGCACCAGCCGACGCTTGATCAGGTATCCGCTGCGCTCGCTGCTGGCTTCGCCCTGCCCCTCGGGGTCATGGTTTGCCGCCCCCCCTGGGCGCCAAAGCAGTCCGTCCGTGCTGGCGGCCCAGGCCAGAAAGCTGATCTCGTTGATGGGTGTGTAGAAACGCGGACCTGGGCACAAGGGGCGCAGAGTGCGCGCCACCGCACCCGCGAAGCGTGCAAAACGTTCGACCAGGGCGTCGTCGAACAGGGAGAGGTCCGGCGGCAGACCGTAGTGCATCAAGGTCCACAAGGGCTGGATGCCGGCCCGCCTAGCCGCCTGAGCGATATGCACGGCGCGGCTGAGGTCCAGTACACCCCGGCTACGTTCGCTGAGGCGCCAGCCTATGCTCTCGCGCAGCGTGAGCAGGCCCAGGCGGGCGGCGCGGCGGTAGTCCTCGTCGATACGGGCCAGATGGCCTGTGGCCCGCACCATGTCCAGGGCCTGGCCGTCCGCATTGACGTGGTCGGCGCCTTCATAGCCACCCATCCAGAACGAACGCAGCAGTGGGCTACCTGGGCAGGGGTTCAAGACGGGTCTTTCTGCATGATGGCCAGGCTCAGCCCGTCGCGCAGGCGTGCCCGGGGCCAGCGAGGCCCAGGCAGTGCTCGATCTGGGCGCATAGGGCGTGGCCGATGAAGATGTGGGCCTCCTGAATGCGACCCGTGTCCTCGTGTGGCACGGTGATGCACTGGTCGCAGAAGCTGGGCATGTAGCCACCGTCCCGTCCGCTCAGCCCGACGGTGAGCAGGCCGCCGGCCCGCGCCACTGCCAGCGCGCGCAGCACACTGCGCGACTTGCCGGAGGTCGAGATGCCGATGGCGCAGTCTCCTGGGCAGCCCATGGCGGCGACCTGTCGGGCGAAGACTTCGTCGTAGCCATAGTCGTTGGCCACGCAGGTCAGCACCGAGCTGTCGGTGGTCAGGGCCAGTGCCGCCAGTGGCCGTCGCTCGCGCTGAAAGCGGCCGCTGAGCTCGGCTGCAAGGTGTTGGCAGTCAGCGGCCGAGCCGCCGTTGCCGAAGAACAGCAGCTTGTGGCCTGATCTCAGCACGGCACTGAGCTGTTGGCCGACCTGGCTCACCAGAACCTGCTGCCTGTGCAGGTTCAGGAAGAGGTCCTGGTGGGCCTGCAGCAGGCGGGTGAAAAGCTCGCCCAGGTTGTCCAGTTGCCCTTGGCCGGGCAGGCAGGGCGCGTCATTCATGTCCAGCCTTCCTCGAACAGTCCCATCTCCGCGAGGCTCAGGCGGGCGGTGCCGAACTTGCCGACCACAATGCCTGCGGCGCGGTGGGCCGCGCGCACGGCCTGTTCCAGCGTCCTGCCTCGCACCAGGAAGCAGGTGAGGGCGGCCAGGGCGGTGTCACCAGCGCCGCTGACGTCGTAGACCTCGCGCGCCTCGGCGGGCACATGCAGGCTGTGCCAGCCACGGGAATACAGCGTCATGCCCTCGGCACCGCGCGTGACCAGCAGGTGCTCCAGCTCCAGCCGGGCCATGAGGCTTTGCAGCTTGCGGAGAAGCTCCTCCTCATCGGCCCAGTCTCCAAGCGCCGCCTGCAGTTCGGCCAGATTGGGCTTGAGCAGCCAGGCCCCGCGGTAGGCCTCGAGCTCGGGGTTCTTGGGGTCGACCAGGGTGCGGCAGCCGGCCTGACGCGCGTCCGCCAGCAACTGCGCGCTTTCACTGAGCGTGCCCTTGCCGTAGTCCGACAGCAGCAGGTAGCGGTACTGAGGCAGCAGGGGGCTCACCAGGGACATCAGTGCCTCCGCCACCTCGGCTGGCAAGGGCTGCTCGATGTCCATGCGCAGCAGCTGCTGGCGCTGGCTCACCATGCGTATCTTCTGCGTCGCTGGGAACAGATGGCTGCGCACCCAGTGTCTCTCGATGTTGGGATGGTCCAGCAGCCGCTCCAGACACAGGCCTGCGGCATCCTCGCCCACGGAGCCGGCCAGGCTGCAGGGGCAGCCCAGGCTGGCCAGGTTCAGGGCGACGTTGGAGACACCCCCCGCACGCGGTGAACGCCGCTGCATGCGCAGCACGGGTACCGGTGCCTCGGGCGAGATGCGCTGCACGGCGCCTTCGAGATAGACGTCCCGCATGCAATCGCCCACAACCAGCACCTCGGGCCGGCTCATCGGGCACTCTCCGGCGGGCGCGCGGCTTCGCCGCCACGGATGCGCCGCAGCAGGGCGGTGGTGGAATGGCCCGCTGCATAGGACTCGATCTCGACCCGCCCTCCCCAGCGCGCCACCTGCCGGGCTTCGGGCAGGCGGTCTCGCCGGTAGTCTCCGCCCTTGACGTAGACCTCGGGCCGCAAGGCCTCCAGCAGTGCTGCAGGCCCGGTCTCGTCGAACCAGCTGACCCAGTCCACACAGCCCAGGGCCGCCATCAGCCGCACTCGCTGCGCCAGCGGCAGCACGGGCCGCTGGCCCGGCTTGCCCAGCCGGCGCGTCGATGAGTCGGTATTGAGCGCCACCAGCAGCCCGGCACCATGCCGGCGGGCGCGTTCCAGGCAGCCCACATGCCCGACATGCAGGAGATCGAAGACACCGTTGGTGAATACCAGCGGTCGCGGCAGGCAGTGGGCCATGGCTATCAAGGCGGCCGGCGCCAGGCATTTGCTCGAGCTGTCCCAGACGTGCTGCACGATGCAAGGTCTCCGAGTTGGACGAATGATGGGCCCGGGCACAAGGCGTGCCCGCCACAGGAGGGCCGCAGCATCGCCCTGTAGACCGCCGCGCGGCCATGCAGGTCAGCCTGCCCCGCGGACTTGCGGCAAGGATTTCTGCGGCAGCGCGCCGGCTGCCCTGGGCTCACCGGCCTCAAGACATGGAGGTCTCTGCGCCTTGCTGCAACGGCACGGACGAGATCAGGCGCAGCACATGCGCCGGATCGACCGGCTTGGTCAGGTGGTGGTCGAAGCCGGCGGCGATGGCCTCGCGGCGGTCGGCCTCCTGCCCCCAGCCAGTGATGGCGATCAAGACTGGCCGCTCTCCGGCGGGCAGGGCGCGGATGGCGCGCGCCACCTCCTTGCCGTCCTGCAGCGGCATGCCGATGTCCAGCAGGCAGACGTCGGCTGGATCCGCGCGAAAGGCAGCTACGGCCTGCTCGCCGTCATAGGCGCAGCTGACGCGATGGCCATGCATCTGCAGAAGGGCGGAGAGGCTCTGCGCGGCCTCCTGGTTGTCGTCGGCAATCAACACATGCACGGGCAGGGTGGGCAGGGGCGAGGTCGGGGCGGCGGCCGGCTCACGTGGGGCCGGCTGGCTCACGTGCAGCAGCGGGATGCGCACCGTGAAGCAGCTGCCGAGGCCCGGACCCGCGCTGTCGGCGCTGATGCTGCCTCCATGCAGGGCGACGAGGCCACGCGCCAGCGCCAGGCCTATGCCCAGGCCGCCGCCGGGCTTGCCCTCGTCGCCGCTGCTCAGCCGGGTGTACATGTGGAAGACATCGCCCAGCGACTCTGGCGGCATGCCCATGCCGTTGTCACTGACCTCGATGCACAGCTCGCCCTTGCCCGCTTGCGCGCGCAACCGGATCTCGCCTCCGGGCTCGGTGTACTTGGCTGCATTGCCGAGCAGGTTGGCGACCACCTGGGAGAGGCGCAGCGCGTCGGCATCAAAGCGCAAGGGCTGCCGTGGCAGCTCCACCACCAGGTGGTGCCGCTTGGCGTCGACGAGGGGGCGCACCGCCTCGACGGCGTTGTTGACGATGCTGCTCAGCTCTGCGCGATCCAGGCGCAGGAGCAGGGCTCCGCGAGAGATGCGCGAGATGTCCAGCAGGTCGTCCAGCAGCAGGGCCATGTGACGCACTTGCCGGTCGATCAGCTCATTGCCCCAGCGCTTCTGGTCCTCGGTGGCTTCCGTGGCGCTGGACAGATGGGCCGCCTGGCGGATGGGCGCGAGCAGGTTGCGCAGTTCGTGGGCCAGGGTGGCGATGAACTCGTCCTTGCGACGGTCCGCGTCGCGCAGCTGGCGCTCGTGGCGCATGCGGTCGCTGACGTTGGCCGCCCAGACAGCCAGGGAGGGCCCGATGGGGGAGGCGATGCAATGAAAGGAAAGCTCCGCATCGCGGCTGCCCGGAGGGGCCGGTATCGCGAAGTCGAACTGGCAGGTCTCCTGGCGCAGCAGGGCATGCTTGCAATGCGCGAACAGATCCGGCCTGCGCTGCCAGACGTCAGGCAGGATGGCCTGCACCGGCTGGCCCAGCAGCTGGTCGCGGCTGCCCTGCAGCACGCGGGTGGCTGCCGTGTTGAGGTAGTCCAGGCGGAAGTCCGCCAACTGCCCGCCTGTGCCACGCACCGGGCTCAGCACGCCGAAGGGGACGGCCGAGGCATCCAGCACGGCCTCGAAGCGCAGCTCCGAAGCCTGTAGTGCGGCACGGCTGCGCGAGCGTTCCATGAAGAGCACGGCCTTGTTGGCGCACATGTCCATGGCGGCACGCTCGCGGGCGCTGGGCAGCCGGCTCTCCTGCAGAAAGACGCTCATGGCGCCCATCAGCTCGCCGCGGTCGTTAACCAGAGGCAAGGCATGGGCGGCCTGGAGCTGCCGGCCGGCCATCAGGTCCTGGATGGACTGACAGCGAGGGTCGTGCTGCATGTCCTGCACCATGACGCGGGTGCGATCCTTCATGGCCATGCTGCAGATGCCGCCCGCGCCGACGAGGCGGTCCAGTTCCGCAGCGGGGATGTCGCAAAAGCCGATCTGGGCTGCGGTGCGAGGCTGGCCCTCGTCCAGCACGCTGATGAGGCCGCTGCCGCTGCGATGGATCTCCAGTGCCGTGGCCAGCACCTGCTGCAGCTGCTCTTCCAGGGTGCCGGGCGCCAGCAGCTGGCTGCTGAGTTCGTGCAGGCGGCGCAGGTCATGCAGCTGCTCGTCCAGTGCTGCCTTGGCATCCTGCAGGTCGACCTCGGCGCGCTTGCGGGCACTGATGTCGATGCCTGCGCCCTGGATGCGGGCATGCCGGGTCTCGACATCGATGCTCACCTGGCCACACAGCAGGATCCAGTAAGGCAGGCCATCGGCATCCGTGAGCCCGATCTCGTGCTGGAAGAATCGTTGCGGGCCGCTGGCCAGGCTCTCCAACAACGCCCCCAGCCGACCCATGGAGGCCGCGGGCAGCAGGCCCAGCCAGCTGTCCAGCCCCTGGGGCGTCGGCGACCAGGGCAGCTGCAGGATCTCCGCGAAGCGCGGTGATGTCACGACGCTGCGCTGCTGCAGATCCAGCTCGAAAAGGCCCAGGCCGGCCTTGTCCACGATCTGGCGCTGCCGATGCTCGGCGGTCTCTGCCCTGAGCAGGGATTGCCGCAAGCGCCGCAGCTGGCGCGACACCAGCAGCACCAGCGCCAAGCCCAGCACAGCAACGGCCAGCAGTTCGGGGCCGGCAGGCGTGGCCAGCCAGGACAGCGCCAGACCGCTGAAGAGGAAGGTGAAGCTCGGCAGCGTGCCGTACTGGACGCAAAAGAGCATGGCCAAGGGCAGGAGAGCCCAGATGGCTGATGGAGAGGAGATGGACTGCTGGACGAAGGCCTGCTGGCAGAGGGCGGCAAGTAGGGCCATCACCAGCGCGATGGCGTGCGCCTGCCAGCGCCTCGGGCTCCCTGCTGTTGGCATGGGTATCTGCCCCTATGGGTACTCGATCGGCTGTCCAGGCCTGGTGCCGCCTGCAGATTCGCCGGTGGACCTGCGCCTGGCGCGTTATTGAAGCACATCGAAGAATCTGTGTGTACGCATTCAACGCCTCAGCACCCCATGCTGCCTGGCCTTGCCTCGACCGCCGATGCGCGCGTCGTCAGGCTTGCTGACGATCTCCGCGGAATATCGCCTGGCCGAGCTGCCATCCGCGCGGCAGGCTCCAGCTCACGGCCGCGCAGCGAAGTGGGCAGTGGGCAGTGGGAATCGTGCATCTGAAGGTGGGGGCGGGCCTTGAGCACGCTGATCAGACGGCTTCAGCGGCTCTGGCCGCGGCAGAGAGCGCTCAGGGCAGGATAGTCCGGCGTCGACGGTGCGTGCGCTGGACGCAGCACACGCTCACAAGACCGATGGTGAGCAGACCGAGCCAATCCATGCAGCGACTCGTGCGACTGCAGGATCCCCGGAGCTGACGGGGCCCAAGGCCCGAGAAGCGCGATGAATACATGGATCTCTCCATTAGCGTGCGGTGCGCATGGCGGGCAATGGGCGTTCCTGCGACAGGCCAAGGGTCATGTCACAAGCTGATGCAACTGGTCATTGTGGCTGTGGACATTTCATGCAGTGGCGTTGCAAGATGCATGCAGTCCTCCTGCGTCGCCTCGCACAGGGCAGGGACCCCATGAACGGGACTTAGAAGGGAGATGGCGTGGCACATGCGCTGATCGTTGATGACGATGGCGATTCGGTCGAATCGCTGCAGGCACTGATCGCGGCTGAACAGTTCACGGTATCCGTCGCCAGCAGCCTCAGGGACGCACGGCGGCACATCGCCCTCCAGCAGCCCGACCTCATCCTGCTGGATCTGGAACTGCCGGACGGCAATGGCATGGAGCTTTTCACCGATCCGCAGCTGGTGGCCAACTCCGAAGTGGTGCTGATTACCGGCCATGCCTCTCTGGAAACCTCCATCCAGGCGCTGCGCCTTGGGGCGGCGGACTATCTGGTCAAGCCCATCAATCTGCGGCATCTGCAAGGCGTGCTGTCTCGCGTGACGCGGCCAGCCGTGTTGCAGGCCGAGGTGGCCGATCTCAACGCACACCTGGCCGAGGACGGCAATTTCGGGCACCTGTGGGGGCGCGCGCCCGCCATGCTGCCGGTCTATGAACAGATCTCGCGGGTGGCGGGCACGGGCGTGTCGGTCTTCATCCTCGGCGAGAGTGGCACGGGCAAGGAATTGGTCGCCCAGACGGTCCATGACCTCAGCCGCCGCCGCAAGAAGCCCTTTCTTGCTGTCAATTGCGGCGCCATCTCGCCCAATCTCATCGAGAGCGAGATTTTTGGCCATGAGAAGGGCGCGTTCACTGGGGCTGACCATCAGCACCAGGGTTTCTTCGAGCGCGCCAGTGGCGGCACGCTCTTCCTGGATGAACTGACGGAAATGCCGCTGGAGTTGCAGGTCAAGCTGCTGCGCGTGCTGGAGACCGGTCGCTACATGCGCGTGGGATCCACACAGACGCTGGAAGCCGACGTGCGTGTGATCGCGGCCTCCAACAGGCCGCTGATTCAGGCCGTCGAGGCCGGCAAGCTGCGCGAGGATCTGCTGTACCGGCTCAACGTCTTCCCCATCGAACTGCCGCCGCTGCGGGACCGGCTCAGCGACGTTCCCCTTCTGGCCAGCCACTTTCTGCGTGCCATTGCTGCCAAGGAGGGGCAGTTCAAGCAGTTCAGCACTGCGGCCATGGACCGCCTGTGCCGCTACCGCTGGCCCGGCAATGTCCGCGAGCTGCGCAACGCCGTGCAGCGCGCCTACGTGATGGCCAGCGGCGAGCTCATCACCGAGCAGTGGCTGCCGGCGCCGGACTTGCCGCCAGCGCCCGACAAGTCCCAGGACATGCTGGCCTGCCTGACGGTGCAGGAGCCCCCGCCACCGCTGCAGGGTGCCCTGGCCGCGTTCTCGGCTTCTCGGGCTGGCGACGGTGCGGTGGCCGGAGTGTCCAGCGTGCAGGCTGCTTATGGAAGCTTGGGCAATCCGGGCAAGGCTGGCGGCGCAGGGGGGCAGGGCGGCCCGGGCACGCTGGGCAGCTCAGGCGCCACAGGCCTGCTGGCGCCGATCCCCTCTTTGCCGGGAGCACCTGCCGCCGCGCCGGATGTGCTGCTGGTGCCGATCGGCTGTTCCATGGCCGAGATCGAACGGCGCTTCATCCTGGCCACCCTGGCCCACTACAAGCAGCACAAGGAGCGCACGGCGGCCGTGCTGGGCATCAGCCTGAAGACGCTCTACAACCGTTTGAAGGAATACGCTGCCACCGAGGCGGATTGCCCCGAAGGCCGCTCCTGAGGCACGCAGCGCTGCGCCGCTTCGGCAGGGTTCAGCAGTGTGGCGTAGCGGCGCATCATCATGTCGGTCACCCGGCTCCAGTCCAGCGTGCGGGCTCGGGCCAGCGCGCGATCCAGGCGCGGCGCTTCGTGCTCGTTCAGGGCTTGGCGCATGGCGTCTGCCCAGTCGGCTGGGCAGGCGCTGTCCACCGCCAGGGCTACGTCTGCCCCCAGCTCGCCCAGGCCGGCCCGGCTGCTCAGCACCACGGGCGTCCGGCAGGCCATGGCCTCCAGCGCGGCCAGGCCGAAGGTTTCCTGGTCGCCGGCATGCACGAAGGCGTCGCAACTGGCCATCATCCGCGCCAGGCTGGCCGGGTCTGACACCGGCGGCAGCACCCGCAGCTGCGAGCCGCGCGGAGTGCAGGGGCCTGCGCCCACGCATAGCAACACGTGGCCCGGCCCCAGAGCGCGCACCGCGCGGGCCAGCAGCGGCAGCCGCTTTTCCGGGGCGAAGCGCCCGCAGTACAGCAGCAGTCGGGTGGCGGGCGGCAATCCCAGCGCCTGCTTCAGCCAGCGCGCCCATCCGCCCTTGCGAGCCGCGGGCCTGAAGATGCCGCAGTCCACGCCCAGCGGCTGGTACTGCACCTGGTCCAGGCCGTAGTGGCGCAGCTGGTGCTCCAGCGAACGGCTGGGCGCCAGCACCAGGTCAAACCCCCCGTACAGACGGACGAGGTAGCGCTGGGCACGCTCCCGTGCCCACTGCCCGGCCCAGCGCCCGCCCAGCTGACTCGCCCAGCGCTCCAGCAGGGCAGGGAGGTGGCTGTGGCAGAAGGCCACGGCCGGCACGCCCAGGCGCTGTGAGGCTTCCAGGCTGGCCCAGCCCAGCACATAGGGGTCGGCCGCCTCGATCAGATCCGGGCGGGCCTGGGTGATCAGCGAAACGGCACGGGCGCGATCCACGACGAAGCGGTAGCCGCCCGAGCGCGGCAGGCTGATGCCGCCGCAGGGAATGAGGCCGAGCCCTTCGCCCTCGGGCACCAGCAGGCTGTGCTGCCAGCCGGCTGCCAACAGGTGCTGGCGCTTGGCGCTGAGTACGCGGCGCACCCCGCCCGTCGGGTGCGTGCTCCAGAACATCGCGGCGTCCAGCACATGAGGTGCTCGAGGTGCGTCGGGTTCCATGTCTATCCTTTTTGAAGAGCCGAAGACGAAGATGCGCTCGGCTGCTGCATGGCAGCGCGTCAGCAAGCCCTGTGCCCGGCACGCCAACGGCCTGAGGCCTTCATGGCGCGCTCCGCTGCTGTTCCGCTCGCGGTGGGCCTGATGACGCTGCGCTGGGCCCTCAGCAACAGCCCGGGCCTATGTCCCGACGGCTCGCCCGGGCGCTGTCGCTATCGCCCGCCGGATGGCCGCGTGCCGAGGTCGCTGCCAGTACTGGCCAGGATCCTTGCGCTGGCCATTCCACCGGCCTGCCAGTCCATGTCTGGATGTGCGCCCATCCCCAGGGGGGGCTGCAGGCCACCGGCCGGGATCGGCGGGGCTGCAAGCAGACCTCCATCACACGGGTCTGGTGTCAGCAGCGCAGCGAGCACAAGCCCGGCCCACTGCTGGACTTCGAATGGGGCCTGCCGTGCCTGCGTTCTCGCTGCAGGCGCCGCGCCGACAGGGACTCAGTCAGGTTGAAACGCGCTTGCCAGCTCTGCTGCAGGCGGGTCCTTCCGACGCAGCAGCAGGGCTTCCAGCTCGGACCACTGCCTCACGCGGTGCTCGGGCGCCCGCAGCGGGCTCATGCGCCACACCGTTTCGCCGCCGCTGTCGAAGAGCAGGCTGCGGCAGCCCGCGCGGTGGCCCGCCTCCACATCATCCAGGGTGTCGCCAACCATCCAGGACCGCGTCAGGTCCAGCTTCAGCATCGTGGCGGCCTGCAGCAGCAGGCCCGCGGCGGGTTTGCGGCAATGGCAGGCGGGGTTGCCGATGACATCGGGCAGGTGCGGGCACATCAGCACGCCGTCGAGCTCTACGCCGTGGGACTCGCGCAGGTGCTGACACAGCGCCTGCTCCAGCCTGTCGAAGGACTCCCGCGTGAACAGGCCGCGGCCGACGCCGCTCTGGTTGGTGACCACCACCAGCGCGAACCCCGCGGCCGAGAGCCTGGCCAGCGTCGCCCCGGCCCCGGGCATGAAGCGCAGCAGGGTGGGGTCGACGTTGTAGTGCACGTTCTCGATCAGCGTTCCATCCTTGTCGAGGAACAGGGCGGGCGACCAGGGGCGTCTGCACTGTCGTGCCCCCAAGGCCGGCTGGTGCGAGTTCAGGGCCACGATGTCTCGCGTTCGGGCAGCACGGTGAGCTCGGCGATGCTGATGCCTCGGGGCTGTTCGAGTACATAGCGGATGGCTCGCGCCACATGCGCCGGGTCCTGCAGACGCTCGACGTCAAGATCGGGGAAGCGCTCCAGCAGAAAGGGCGTGCGCATGCCGCCGGCAACGATGGCGCAGACGCGGATGCCCCGCCCCCGCAATTCCGCATGCAGGGCATGGGACAGACCGAGCAGCCCCCATTTGCTGGCGTGGTAAGCGCTGGCATTGGGCCAGGCTCGCTTGGAGGCCGTGGAGGCGATGTTGACGATGTGCCCTCCGCCCGCCTGCCTTGCCATGCAGTCCGCAGCGTACTTGCTGAGCACGAAGGGGCCAGACAGATTGGTATGCAGGATGCGCAGCCAGTCGTTCACCGCGAGCTCGGCCAGCGGCGCGGTGACGTCGGTGGCCGCATTGTTGACCAGCGCATCCAGGCGGCCGAAGCGCTGTTCGATGCGGCCGATCGCCAGCCGACATCGCTCAGGGTCGCTCACGTCCAGAGGCATGGATGTCGCCTCAATGTCGGCGGCAGCCAGGGAGGCCGCCTGCTCATCGGCCTGGCGCGGGTCCAGATCTGCGAGGACCATGCGGCGCCCAGGCCGCGTCCTCCGCCGGTGACCAGCACGACACGGCCTTTCAGTGACAGGGGCGGCAGTGCGCTTGCGTTGTCGGTGCTGGCAGCGGGGAAGAGGTCCTGGTGCTGTGAGACGGCCTGGTTCATGGCTTGAGATCCTGGGGGCGGTGCTGGGGGGCGGAGGGGAGGGAACTGCGCAAGAGCTCCTGCGTATCCATGAGCGCTCCTACCGGCCCACGAGCACGCTGCGTGCCACCCGCTCGCTTCCCCTCTTGGCAAGGCTTGCGGCAGGATTTCCCGAGGGCTGGCGCGTGGCTGGCATCCCTGGATACCGCCACACCTGCCAACAGACCTGCTACCGCGTCTGCCGCCACACCTGCCGCCCCCCACGCACGCACTCGCGCCAGACCCCATCCCGCGCGGCGCAGGGAATGCCGCTTGCCAAGAAGGCGGCAGCAACCTTCGATCAAGCGATCCGGTCAAAGCCGCTGCACGAAGGTCTGAAGGCCGCTCGGACATGGGCGAGGACCTGTGGCGCGGCCCTTGCCGAGGGGAACTGCCTGGCACCGCAGCGCCGTCCTGCCTGACAAGCGGAGACTGGCGGGGAGGCATGTGGATGTTGCGCGGGGGCAGGGCATCGTCTTCCGGATTTCCGGCAGGCCTGCCGTCTCCATCTTCTGCTGACAACTGAAAGGAACGCACGATGGGCATGAATCAAACGCACGATGGCGCGGGCGGCGCCAGGGCTGAGGGCAGCACGGGAGGGGCACACGCGGCCACGGCTTCCGGCGCCCCCGACATGATCAACCGCGCTGCGGACGGCGCCCATGTGACGATCGATCGCCTGGCCCATCAGGCAGCGCCTGTGGTTCAGAAGCTTCAGGAACAGCTGGACGAGGCTGGGGAGCGCTTGCATGAGCGGGCGGACCAGGTGGGGGCGCTGGGCCGCCAATGGCGTGAGGGCCTGCGCAGCAGCGTGCGGGAGCATCCGTTGACCACCATCGTCGCGGCCCTGGCCCTTGGCGCGCTGATTGCACGGCTGTCGCGGTGAGGGAGCCTCCTGTGCCGCCGGCCAGCGATCCTGGGCCCTCGCGAGACAGCGCCCACGATGAAGGTCCGCCTTCGGGCTGGCTGGGCGGCGTTCAGACCCTGGTGCTGAGCTTCGTAGGACTGCTGGGCGACGGTCTGGAGTTGCTTTCCCTGGAACTCCAGCGCGGCCTTCGCTTGTTGGAGCGCTTCTTGTGGCTGCTGCTGCTGGGCGTCGCTGCTCTTTTCACCGCCTGGCTGTTCTTCTGGATTGGCCTTGCCGTGGTTCTGACAGACGCCGGCATGATGTGGCCCTTGGCCTGTGCCGTCGTGGTCCTGGGCAATGCGGGCGTGCTGGCCATGTGCCTGTCGCAGGCACGTCTGCTGCGTCCTTTGTTCTCCCTGCCGGCCCTGAGGCGGCAGATGGGGATGACGGCCTCGGGCGATGAGGGCCGGCAAGCGGGGGAGGCCGGGCCTGCTTCGCCAGGACGGACGGGGCCGACGGGCCCGGGCGAGGACCTGCCATGAGCACACATCCGGCGTCGACTTCCCCGGGTACGCCATCGCCAGTGCCCGCATTGGAGCAGCAGATCCGCGCGGTCGAACTGCGCATGCAGCAGAGGCGAGGTGCGCTGCAGGCGTCCTGGAGCGAGGTCGAACAGAAAGTCGGTCAGGTGCTTGCGCCGCGTGTCTGGCTGTGGCCCCTGGGGCTGGGCGCAGTAGGCGGCTGCTTGCTGGGTCTGCTGTTGCGGCGAGGCGAGCAGAGGCATGCTGGCGGTGGCGATCCGTGCGCGTCTCAAGGCCCGCAGGGCCATGCCCGCCCCCTGACCGGCAAGGCATGGGCAGGCGCACAGGCTTTGCTGGGGCCCTGGTTGCGCAGCCTCCTGACACCGCTGATGCACCAATGGGTGCGGCCGGCCGTTCTGGAAGCAGGTGAGGCCGTGCTCCTGGCCTTGCTGGCTGGCCGGCTCAAGAAACAGGCTGCCCGAAAGCCGCCCTCAGCGGCCACCGCCGAGCAGGCGCCGCCTGTCCCTGCCCAGCCCACGCGCGCTCAGGCGCCTGACTGAGTGCAGCGGCAGGCCAGGGCCTGCCGCTGCCTTGCCATGGGGCGCCGAATCAGAGGGGCGGAGGGGCAGAGGGTCAAGTCTTGCCAAGCCATGAACACAGCATGAACTCACTGCCTCCCTTGCCCGACTGGAGGTCGGTCTTCGATTTTTCCCTGCATCCCTTGGAGCTGATGCTGCGTGGCAGCGTCATGTACTGGCTGCTGTTCCTGATGTTCCGCTTCGTGCTGAGGCGCGATGCCGGTTCCATAGGTCTGGCGGATGTGTTGCTGCTGGTGCTGATTGCCGATGCCTCGCAGAACGCCATGGCCGGCGAGTACCGGTCGCTGGGGGACGGGGTGGTGCTGGTGGCCACCATTGCGGTCTGGAACTGGGTCATCGACTGGGCCGGCTACCGCAACGCATGGCTACAGCGCTTTCTGCAGGCACCGTCCACGCTGCTGGTGCGCGACGGCAGAGTGTTGCAGGTCAATCTGCGGCGCGAACTGATCACGCGGGACGAGCTGATGAGTGCCTTGCACCGTGAGGGACTCACCCAGCTGGAACAGGTGGCGCGAGCATGGATGGAGAGCGACGGCTCCATCACCGTCGTCCCTCGCGACTGAGGCGCGTTCGCAGACACGGCCGCACCACCCGGCCGCACCACCCAGCCGCGCCACCCAGCCGCGCCACCCGGAGCAGCACCCACGCACTCAAGCCTTGTGTTCGCTGGCGCGGGCCTCGTCACGCAGGCGCCGAATCTGCTCGTGGTTGCGTTGCACGCCGTTCATCTGCCTTTGCACCACCAGCAGCGTGTCTGCCGGCAGGTCTTGCTGCAAGGCCTTGCGATAGCGTGCCAAGGCGGCGTCCTCGCCGCGCTCGCACTCCTCCAGCATGGCCACGTCGCTGTAGCCGGCCAGCGTGCCCTTGACGCTTACCCAGCCGCGATGCATTGCGCCGGTGACGCTGCCCTCATCCTCCGCCTTGCCGCCGTACTGGCGCACCAGCTGCTGGAGCTCCAGTGCGGCCTCGCGGCACTCCAGGGCTCGTGTCGCAAGGATCTGCCGCACGTTGGCACTGCGCACGTGCTCGGCGCTGGCGGTGAAACCATGTTCACCGTCCTTGCAGGTTTCGATCAGGGTATTGAGCGTGTCGACGACATCGTCCTTGTCCATGGCTGCGCCTCCGATAGTTGGATCACGGCGCCGACGGATGCCGGCGCTCGCAGCAGGGCAGCAGCAAGCCTTGTTCCCGCCTCTGCCGGCGGCCACTCCAGGGGCGTCTCAATCCTGGGCGGTCGCCTGAGCCGCGATGGCACGGCGCAGGGCGTCCAGGAGCTGGGCAGGGGAGCAAGGCTTGCGCAGCACGACCAGCGTGGGATCATCGGCGACGGATTCGCTGTAGCCGCTGATCAGCACAGCTGGCAGTTCCGGCCGCAGTGCGCGCAAGGCCTTGACCAGCGTGAGGCCGTCCATGCGGCCGGGCATCATCACGTCGGACAGCACCACGTCGATGCCTGCACCGGTGCCGAAGCGTCGCAGAGCCTCGTCTGCGTCATAGACGCACAGCACCTGGCAGGAGAATGAGCGCAGCAGAGTGGCCGTGACGCGGCTGAGTTCCTCGTTGTCCTCGACCAGCATCACCCGCACGCCCGCCAGGCTGCTGGCGGCACCGGACTCCGCCCCTGCGTCCGCTGACGCGCGCGTCTGGCTCGCCGGCAGCAGCAGGCTGACCAGCGTGCCGCTGCCGGGTGGGCAATGGATCCGTGCCGTGCCCCCGGCCTGCACACAGAAGCCAAGTACCTGGCTCAGGCCCAGCCCAGTGGCGCGGCCTACCGGCTTGCTGGTGAAAAAGGGTTCGAAGACACGAGGCAGGATGTCGGGCGGGATGCCCGGTCCGTTGTCGGCCACTTCAATCACCACATAGTCGCCGGGTGCCAGCCCAGCCAGCTCGTCCTTGCGCGCATTGCGCAGATTGAACTGAACGCGCCCGCTGCCGTTCAGGGCGTCACGCGCATTCAGCGCGATATTGATGAGGGCCAGCTCCAGCTCGGCCGGATCCGCCGTCACCATTCGCACACCGCTTTGGAGGTCCATGGACAGCTCGACGCGCTTGCCCAGCACGGTGCCGAGCAGGCCGCGCAGGTCGTCGAGCGAGCTGGCGAGGTCCAGCGACTGCGGATGGACGGCCTGCTGCCCGGCAAAGCGCAGCAGATGCTGGGTCAGGCGGCTACCCACCTCGACCGAGCGGCGGATGGCGCCCAGCGGTACCTGCAGGGCCTCTGTATGCACATGGCGCTGGATCAGGTGGGCGCTGTTGCTGATCACGCCCAGCAGGTTGTTGAAGTCATGGGCCACGCCGCCGGTCAGGCGCCCGAGGGCGGCAATGCGCTGGCTGCGTGAGCTGATCTGCTCGGTCTCGCGCGTGCGTTCCACGGCTTCGTTGACCCGCTGCTCCAGCTCAACGCGGGAGCGGCGCATGGCCTCACTGGCATTGACCAGGGCGCGCGAGACATAGTCCCACTCCTCGATGCCTGTGGGCTGCTGCCGAAGGGGACTCCCCGTCTGCAGGGACTGCGCCATGGAGGTCAGGTCGTCCAGCGGCCGGGAAATGCGCCGACTCAGCCACAGTGCGCCCGCCAGGCCCATGGCCAGCAGCACCAGCGCGCCCAGCAGCACGGGCAGCAGCGTCTGCAGATGGCCGCCGGCCAGTCGCTCGCGCGGGGCGGCGATGAGAAAGCTCCAGCCTTGGGAGGAGGTGCTGAAGTAGGCCAGCACCGACTGCCCGCTGGGGTTCAGGCCCTGGAAAAGCGCCTCGTCGTGCGCCTGCATCAGGGCGTTCAACTCAGGCCAGGCTGCGGGCTCGATGAGGGCCGGGCCACCGGCCGAGCGGGCCACCACGCGGCCCCGGCCATCCAGCACGGCTGCGGTCCAGTCTTGCGGCAGGTCTTGCCGGTTGATCATGCGCTGCAGCTCCTGCGGCAGGATGGTGACCTCGAGATTCGCCAGCACCTGCCCGCGGCGCTCCACCGGCTGCACCAGCGATGCATGCGGCGGGGTCCCGTCCTGCCCGGACTCCAGCGAGCCCACCATGGGGCGGTTGGCAAGAGGGGGCACCGACGGGGAGCGAGGGCGCCTGGTGGACACCGCATCCTCGCCGAGCGCCGGAGGAAGGCGGGTGCTGAACAGTACTTCGTCGGACGTGCTCAGCATCACCCAGCCATTCAGGCCCTGCATGGCCCGTCGCGCCTGGGTCTCCAGCAGCTGCAGCTGCACGGGCTCGATGTCCGGCAACTGGTCCAGGGTCCGGGCCAGGGCCAGTACCCGCGCGATGGCGGCACGCTGGGCCAGCTCGCGATCCACCACCATGGACAAGGCGCGGGCATCGTCCCGTAGATGACGCAGCAGACGGTCTTCATCGGCCCGCCAGGCCGCCCACAGGGCTGCCAGGGCACCTGGCAGCACCACGGCCAACACCAGTAGAACCAGCCGTGTGCGTACCGACATGGACACCAGGGGCGCATGCCTACGCACCTTGCCCGCCCAGTGACGCACGCGCTGCCAGCCCGTGGGCGCAGGAGTACCTACCGAGTGCTCCACTTCATTGCGTTCCAGCATGGGTCGACATCCAACACGGCAGGCGCAGCCCCAATTCAGCCCGGGACTTTGGGCGCTGGTCGAGCGTTTGCAAGCAAGCTGCGAAGGTTTGCACAAGGCCGGCTGCTGGCTGACAGATACAGGGCAATGACGCGCAGTTTACGGTTGCGGCGACAAATGCAGCGTAGGCTGATCAACAGGGGCACGGCAATCAGGGCGCCTGCCAATCCCCACAGCCAGGCCCAAAGCAGGACAGACAGGAATACCGACAGCGGATTGATGGCCAGGCGGCTGCCTATCAGCCAGGGACTGATCAGGTTGCTCTCGACGGCATGGATGGACAGGAAGGCCAGCGCGGGGAGCAGCAGCCGGGCCCCCTGCGCATCGGTCATGGCGCTCGCCAGGACCAGGGCTCCGGCAGTGACCCAGGGGCCGATGTAGGGAATGAAATTGAGCAGTGCTGCCGCCACGCCCCACAAGCCTGGATTGGGCAGGCTCAGGGTGCTCATAGCCACTGCCGTGGCCGCACCGACGCCCAGATTGATCAGGCTGAGGGTCAGCACATAGCGTGAGAGGTCGCGTTGCAGCGAACGCAATCCGCCCAGCACAAGCGCCCGAAGGAGGGGGCGTGGAGGCAAGGCCTCAAGGCAGCGCGAGAGCAGCCAATGCTCGGAAGCGAGGATGAAATAGAGCAGGAGCACGGTCGACGCCGCTGACAAGGCGAAGCGTGCGCCTTCCGTGAGGAGCGATCCGGTCAGGGCGACGCCTTCGCTGGCCAGCTTGGCCTTGACGGACTCGGCCGCTTCCTGCGCGCCGGCAGACCGGCTGTGCGCGTTGCCGATACGCAGGCCGGGCAGCTCTGCGCGCCAGCGGTCGATGCGTGACAAGACGGTGCCCAGCGTCCGGGGGGCGCGATCCCACCACTGGGCCGCGGGCTCGGCCAGCAAAGCGGCGAGCGTGCCACCTGTACCCAGCAGAGCAAGCACCAGCAAGGCCGCACCCAGGGTCTCGGGGATGCCGCGCCGACGCAGGAAGCGCACTGAAGGCGTCAGCACAAAGGCCAGCATCAGTGCGATCACGACCGGCACCAGCAAGGGCCGGGCTTCCCGCAGCAGGAAGAGCAGAACGATCAAGAACAGGCCCTGCATCGCCCATGCGTTGCGCATGACGATCCAGGACCTCAGTCGTTCGCGGGGCACCCGTGGATCCTGCTGCGGGCCGGCGCGGGCTTACTTCTGGGGTTGGCTGATGACGATGTTGTTGCGCACGCTCTTCACGTCCGGCACACCAGCGGCGATGGAGCCGGCGCGGTCCTTCTCCGCCTGACTGGTGGCAAAGCCAGCGAGCTGGACGGTGCCCTTGAGCGTCTCGACATTGATACGCATGGCAGCGACCGTGGGGTCTTCCGCCATGCGTGCCTTGACACGGGTGGTGATGGTGGCGTCGTCCACATACTGGCCGACGGAGCTTTGGCCGCTGGTGACAGCGCAACCCTGCAACCCTGCAAAGGAAAGGGCCACAGCCGCGGCAAAGAGGACAGGCTTCATGTGCTTGCTCCGAAGTGACGGGGTATGCGGGCGGTGCCCGCTGCCAAGCAGGGCAATCGGCGCTCCGGCCCTCGCAGGCCGGGCGAGCGGGCCAACGCGGAGTTCCGGACAAATTGCAGCAAGACTTGCCGAGACTGAGCCGGCCACGCGGACGCCGGGCGGTATGCGCGCGCCCGGCGTCCGGTTTGGTGTTTTGTACGGTTGCTTACAAGGTGCTTCCGGGCCGCGCTGTCGCGCTGCTCCCCGTGATTTGTCAGTGACTTGGCGAAAGTGATGGCCAGCAATGCGGCCTCCCGGCGGTCATGGGGGGGCGATGCTCCCCCTGTGTCGGCACGCAAGTTGCGAGTCCCTGAGAAAGGCAGGACGCAGGGACATCAGCAAGGGCGCGGCGGCGCGCCCGCTGGGCCACGGCGCCGCTTCATTCATTCATTCGACGGGAGCAGGCAATTGATCTTTACCGAACTTCGAACCACGCAGCGCCAGACCCAGGCCCTGTCGCCGCGTCTGCAGCACGCGGTGCGGCTCCTGCAGATGTCGTCGCTGGACTTCAGCGCCATGGTGCACGACATGCTGGGGCGCAACCCTTTCCTCGAGCAGGCGGAGGCCGCCGATGGCCTGGAGGAAGGCGACCCGCCCGCAGGCCCGCAGCCGGAGATGGATGGCAGGGCGCAAGACGTGGTGGATGCTGCCGACACGCCGCTGTCATCCGAGGCAACGATGCCGGATGACCGGGAGATCTGGAATGCCGAGGGTGGTGCCAGCGCCGGGCGCGCGGAGGACGGCGAATTCAGCGCCCTGGAACTGACGCCAGTGCCCTGCAGCCTCCATCAGCATCTGCGCAGCCAGCTGAACGTGCTCAAGCTGCCCGAGCGGGATCATGTGCTGGCCTGCATCGTGGCCGAGTCGGTCGACGAGGATGGCTATCTGCGCACGCCACTCGAGGAGCTGGCACCCTTGAGCGGCCTGGAGCCTCCTGCGGACATGGACGAGATGCAGATCGCGTTGAAGCGCGTGCAGGCCTTGGATCCACTGGGTGTGGGCGCGCGCAGCGTGGCTGAAAGCCTGTGGCTGCAGCTGCCCGCCATCAGCTGCGAGCAGACCCGCCAACTGGCCGAGTGCATTGTGCGGGACCACATCGAGCTGCTGGCTGCGCGCGACATGCAGACGCTGGCCGAACGGTTGGGCGTCACACCGGCCGAGGCGGAGGCTGTCTGTTTGCGCCTGCGGCGGCTGGATCCGCGACCGGGATGGCGCTTCAGCAGCTCCCAGGCGGCCTACATCGTCCCCGATGTGCTGACGAGCAAGGTGGGCGGCCAGTGGCGCGTGCAGCTCAATCCGGCCGTGATCCCCAAGGTGCGCATGAACCAGATCTATGCCGAACTGTTCCAGCGCCACCGCCGGCAGGGCGACGGCGAGATGGCCAGCCATCTCCAGGAGGCTCGCTGGACCTTGCGCAACATCGACCAGCGCTTTGCCACCATCCTCGACGTGGCGGCGGCCATCGTGCGGCGCCAGCGTCATTTCCTGGAATTCGGCGCCATGGCCATGAAGCCCTTGGGACTCAAGGAGATCGCTGACGAGGTGGGCATCCATGAGTCCACCGTTTCGCGGGTCACGAACAACAAGTTCATCGCCACGCCCAGTGGCGTCTACGAGCTGAAGTACTTTTTTTCTCGTGCCATCGTCAGCAGCAACGGTAGCGCCTGCTCAGGCACCGCCATTCGGGGCCTGATCAAGGACATCATCGATGCGGAGAACCCGGCGTCCCCGCTGTCCGATGCGGACATCACCCGGCTTCTGGCCCGCCAGGGCCTGGTCGTGGCGCGGCGCACGGTGACCAAGTACCGGCAGATGCTGAAGATCGATGCGGTGGAGCGGCGGCGGCAGCATGCCTGAGGGGCGGCTCCTGGCGAGGCCATGAGGCTCATGGGTCATATGGGTCTTATGGGTCTTATGGGTCTTATGGGTCTTATGGGGCGGGCGGCGCTCAGGGCTTGCGCCGTCCGTAGGCAGGCTGGGGGGTGTCCACCAACTCCCTGCGTTTCTGCGCATCGATCCCCGGGCTGCTGCGCAGGTCGGTATCGACCAGACCCTGCGCGAGATCGGCAGCCGCCTGACCCATGAGTTCCCGCTGCCGCTCGCCGGCCGTGCCGCTGCCCGACTGGCCGGTGGAGGCGGCGCCGGTGGATTCGTCGCGCTCATGCGGCAAGGTGAGGTCTTTGTCCTTGTGCGGCAGCGAGGAGCCCGGCGCCACGGGACCGTGGTGCCGCATATCGATGGCTTTGCCGCTGGCCTTGCCGGACTTGTGCGCTGGGCCAGACCCGATGGGGCCCCGGTCGGGATGGGAGTGGCTTGGCTTCATGAGGGCTCCTCGGTGGTGGGATGTGGTGGCGGGCATGCCGCCCTGGCCTGCAGCAAGCCCTGCGCCCAGGGCACACGGTTTGCTCAAGAGGGGCGCGGCGATGGCGCCGTGCAGTGAGGAGATCGACATGCAAGTTCCCAAATTGCTCCAGCCGCGCGAGCCGCCCGGCCCACGCGCTTCCTGCGATGGCGACGAGGAAGATCACCGTGCAAGGGGGGAAGGCCGGCGACCCCCGTCTCGCCGGGACGAGCAGCGCTTGCTGGACGTTCCTCCTCCATTCCCCGCTGACGCACGTCGGCATCACCCAAGCAAGGAGCGTAAGCAATGAACCTGTCCCCTCTGCCACGTAGAACCAAGGCCGCGCTCCTGTGCGCGGCGGCACTGCTGTGCCTGTCCGCCTGCGAGCGACGCAACGATGTACCGACCCCGGAGACTCGCACGACGGAGCCCGACACCCCGGCCTCGGCCCCGCTGCCGCCAGCATCTTCAGCGAGTTCCGTGCCTTGAGTGGGGGCCGGGTGGCAAAAGGGGCGACCTTGGTCGCCCCTTCGCATTGACTGCCGCTGGCGGCTTCTTCTGGCTGCGTTTATGGCTGTTGCATCTGGCTGCTGCATCTGACTGCTGCATCTGACTGCTGCATCTGACTGCTGCATCTGACTGCTGCATCCGGCGGCCCCTGCCTGAGGTCGGGCGCAGGCCCCCTGTCCAGCGTGCCGTGTCAGCGTGCGGCGCCCAGACGCTCCAGCGTGGTATCCACCTGACGACGGTAGTTGGGATCGTTCACGTCGGGCCACTGCTTCTTCTCGAAGCCCTGCTTCACGTCCAGCTGTTCGCGCGCTGCCAGCAGCACGAGGTCAGCCTTGGCATCAGCCGGGAAGCGCAAGGACTTCATGGGCAAGGTCAGCAGGCGGTCGTTCATGTTCCAGGAACGGTCGAAGTCCAGTACGGCATACCGCACACGGCCGGTGGACATGGAGACCACCAGGTCCTTGAGCTCCCCGGCGTTCTTGCCATTGCTGTCGTCCACGTTCTTTCCCATCAGCTGGCTGGCACGTAACAGATGAGCATTGGGCTTGGGCATCATGCGATTGCCTTGACCGAAGTGACGCTCCACCGAGCTGTTGTAGTCGGTGGAGCCCCAATCCGGCCATCGGTTGCGCTCGAAGCCAGGCGCCTTGCGCAGGCGTTCCTTGTCCACATCCAGCACCAGCTCGTCGCGGTCCAGCGCATGGCGGAAGACGGTGAGCGGGTAGGCGAAGAGCTTGTCGCCCAGCCCCATCATGCCGCCGAAGGACAGGATGGCGTAGTGGATGACTTCGTTGTTGACGTCGATGATGAGGTCATTGATTTCCCCGAGCTTCTCTCCCTGCGGATTGCGCACGTCCTTGCCTATCAGTTGGCTGACTCGCGCATCCCGCGACGTCGCCTGCGTGGCCTGCCGAGTGGCAGCGGGGCCGCTGGGAGGGGTGGTGGTCTGGGCCTGGGTCGTCAGGGTGGCCAGACAGAGCAGGGTCGTCGCCCACAGGGGACGATAGCTCGGACGGCCATGGGCTCGTTGGAATTTGTCGTGCATGGAGTGCTCCGAAGTTGTGGGGTTTGATCGGCAGCAGCGCTGCCGGTCACCGGCTTCAGGCAAGCCTCATGCCCGCAGGGGCCGGCCGCCGCTCAGGAACTCGCCTGCTGCGAGGGATCCTCGGCGATGCCGCCCCTGGTAGTTCCCGTGGCACGGGGCTGGCCGGCGTGTTCCGGGCCAGTGGGCTGGGAGATTTCGGAGAGGGCTTGCCCGGCTTTGCCACTGTCCGCGCTGTCGGCCTTGGCGGCCACATCGCCCAAGGTGACCATGCCGACGAGGCGGTGTTCATGGTCCAGCACCGGCATGCGCCGGATGGTGGAGGTGCCCATCTTTTGCAGCACGTCCTCCAGGGCGTCGTCTTCATGGCAGCACTGCACCTGGCGGGTGATCAACCCGTCGAGCCGGGTGGTGTCAGCGGGATAGCCTTGCGCGAGTCCGCGCAGCACCAGATCGCGGTCGGTCACCAGGCCCACCAGGCGCTCACCGTCGCAGACCGGAATGACCCCCACGTCCAGGGACTCCATGGCCTGAGCGGCCTGCAACAGGGTGTCGTCCGGCGTGAGGGTGCGAACGCCGCGTGTCATGACATCGGATACCTTGCCCATGATGAAGGCTCCTGCCGGACTCAGGGACGGCTGGCGCCGGCCAGGCGCTCGTTGAGGCTGCGGGCCATTTGCAGGTGCTCTTGCAGCCCGGGGAGCGTCTTCTGAGCGAAGCTCCTCACTTCCGGATCACTGGCGGCGGATGCGGCGCGCTGGAACTCGGACACCGCAGCCTTGTGGTCTGTCACCATCTGCTTCATGAACTCGCGGTCGAATTCGGCGCCGCCGAGCCCCTGCAGCCGCTCCATGGTGCGCCTGGCCGAAACCGACAGCTTCATGTGCGAGCTGTCCATGCCGCCTGCTGTGCCCATGTCCATGCCCGTTCCCATGCCCGTGCCCGTGCCCATGCCCGTGCCCATGCCCGTGCCTGCGTTGGTGCCACTGCCGGTGCCTGTGTTCGGGCCTGCAGCCGTACCCTTGCTGCCCGAGCGTGCATCCGTGCGGGTGCCAGAGGCAGGTGCAGAGGCCCGCGTCTGGCTGTTGTCGTCAGGCCAGGAGAGGCCGCGCGCGCTGCCCAGGGCTTGCAGTTCGCCGTTGACACGTGCGTGGTCCTGGACCATGCGCTCGGCATAGCCTTTCACCTCGCGGTTCTGTGCGCGCATCTGGCCCAGCCGCCCCATCTCGACTTCGGCGCGGCATGAGGCGGCGGCCTTGGTGAGGAACTGCTGGTCGCTCCTGGAGGCCTTGCTGCCTGAGCCGGCGCGCTGCCGTGATTGCATGACGGCGTCCGCGCCATCCGAATGAGGGCCTGAGGCGGCGTGCGGCCGGGTGCCGGGCTCCTTGGGTGTGTCTGCGCTTCCTGCCAGTGCCCAGGCCGCAGTGCCGATGGCGGCCATGAAGCTGGCCACCAGTTGGCTCATCGCAGGGGTTCGAATGGATCGCTTCATGGGTTCACTCCTTCCATCAGCTTTCAATACGAAGCTGGTTGCGGCTGCCGGGCAATCGACGTGCGTGGAGGTGCAGGCCTGCGCAATGGGGGCCGCGGCGGCCGCGCAGCACCAGCAGAAGGCAGAAGGCCCGAGAGCAGGGCTTCCCAGGGCTGCTCTCTGCAGGAGTCGCCGCGGCATGTGGCCCGGCTCCTGTTGGCGGTTTGCCGGGTGTCTCTCGGTAAATCCTGCTGCAGCAGGGCGCAGGGGGCTGCCTGGGCACTCGGCGCCGCAGGGCATGCGAGGGCAGGCCTACTGGTGTCGGCATGGTGGGAGGCTCGCGCAGGGGCGGCGGCATCTCGATGGGCTCGGGCTCCTGAATGCCTGGTGGCAGTGGGTCCGGCGAGCGCTGCGGTCCATGAGGCGGCGGCTGGACGGGCGGCCGCTCCGGCGGGATGGGTGGCGTGGTGTGGGCGTGCTGGGTGGGCATGGCGTTCTCCAGGGGCCGCGGAGGCGGTCCTTGGGCGGGGCCTGCAATTGGCGGTCCCGCTCAGGCCGGATCGCCATTTGCCCCGCGGCTTGCAGCCGGCGGGCGCCCTGCCGGCATCGTCAGGAGTCCATGGAGGAGCACAGCCATGAGCCAAGCGCAAGGGAGCCAGCCGCAAGGGCATCTGACCACCGCAGACGCGCATGAGGAGACCGGTCGATTGACCGCGCAGCAGCCTCGTTCCCGGCAGGTACAGGGCCGGCGTCCGGCCAAGTCGTCGCTTGTCGGTAGCGGCGAGGGCGACAGCCAGGCCCTGCCGGCTGGCCCCACCGAGCAGCCCACCGAGCTGCCGCCCCAGCACCTGCCCGGGTCCGGCCGTGAGTCGCAGCTGGACCCGCCGCCTCGTTTCATGGCTGAGCACTACCGGGGCAGCGGCAAGCTTCAAGGGCAGGTCGCCCTGATCACGGGCGGAGACTCGGGCATCGGCCGTGCCGTGGCGGTGCTGTTTGCGCGGGAGGGGGCCGATGTCTGCATCGTGCACCTCAGCTCGCATGACGATGCCCGCGACACCGCTGAACTGGTGGAGGCCGAGGGGCGGCGTGCGCTGGTGGTGGCGGGCGATGTCCAGGACCCCGACTTCTGTGAGTCTGCCGTGCGTGTCTGCATCGCCCAGATGGGCCGGCTCGACGTGCTCGTCAACAACGCCGCCTACCAGCAGCATTCGGACTCGCTGCTGGACATTGACCAGGCGCACCTGGAGCGGACCTTCCGCACCAATGTCTTTGGCTATCTGCAGATGGCACGGGCCGCGCTGCCGCATCTGAAACGCGGAGCCTGCATCATCAACACCGGCTCCTCCACCGGCCTGCGCGGAAATCCCCGGCTGATCGACTACTCAGCCAGCAAGGGCGCGGTGCACGCCTTCACCAAGGCTCTGGCGCAGGGCCTGCTGACCGAGGGCATACGGGTGAATGCCGTCGCTCCTGGGCCGGTCTGGACGCCGCTGAATCCATCCGACATGCCGGCCGATCGGGTGCCCGATTTCGGAAAGAAGAGCGACATGAAGCGTCCTGCCCAGCCGGAGGAGCTGTCGCCGGCCTACGTCTTCCTGGCCTCGGCCGCTTGTTCCTCCTACATCACCGGCGTGGTGCTGCCAGTCACCGGCAGCGTCGGGGCCATCTGATTCGATGCAGGGTGAGCTGGCGCGTCGATTGCCCGGGGCAGAGCGTTTCCTGACCGTTCCGTCCTGAGGAGGTCCTGTGCGCATCGCCTACGTCACTGAAACCTATCCCCCCGAGCTCAATGGGGTTGCCCTCGGGGTGGAGCGGGTGGTCACCTATCTGCGGGGCCGCGGCCATCTGGTTGATCTGCTGCGCCCGGCACAGCGCCACGAGCGACCCGGGCCGGCAGGGGCTCAGGAGTGGCTCAGCGCAGGCTGCCCCATCCCCGTCTATCCAGACCTGCGCTTCGGCCTGGCCTCCGTGCCCGCCCTGGTCCGACGCCTGCAGGCGCAGCAGATCGAACTGGTGCACATCGCCACGCCAGGGCCGCTGGCCTGGGCTGCCGTGCGTGCGGCACGGCAGCTGGACCTGGCCCTCAGCTCCGACTTCCGGACCCATTTCCATCTCTACAGCCGCTACTACGGCCTGGGCCTGCTGGCTCCCCTGGTCGAGGCCGGTTTGCGCCAGCTGCACAAGCGCACGCAGCGCACCTTCGTGCCTTCGCGCTCGGCCTACCGGCATCTGGCGGCACGAGGCTTCGAAAACCTGCAGTTGCTGGGGCGGGGCGTCGACACCGAGCGCTTCTCGCCGGCCTGGCGTTGCGAGGCCCTGCGCGCCGAATGGCAGGCAGGCAAGGCGCCTGTCCTGCTGCATGTGGGGCGCCTGGCGGCCGAGAAGAATGTAGAGCTGGCCCTGCGTGCCCATGTCCTGCTGAGCCGTGCGCGCCCCGACAGCCGCATGATCGTGGTGGGCGACGGTCCGCTGCGGGCACGGCTGGAGAAGCGCTACCCGGCGGCACGCTTCCTGGGCGTGCTGCGGGGCGAGGCGCTCTCGCGCTGCTATGCCAGTGCCGATGCCTTCCTGTTCCCCAGTCTTTCTGACACCTTCGGCAACGTGACCCTGGAGGCCATGGCCTCGGGCCTGCCGGTGCTGGCCTTCAATACCGCTGCGGCTGCTGACCTGATCGTGCCGCGCGTCAACGGATTTCTGGCCACCGCGGGTGACGACACCGCCTTTCTTGACGGCGCGCTGCGCTTTGCCAGTCCCCCGGCGGCCTTCAGCACCCTGCGAACGCAGGCGCGGCAGACGGCGCTGCAGCACCACTTTCCAGAGGTGCTGTCAGCCTTCGAGTCGGCGCTGATGCAGCTGTGCGAGCAGCGGCCCCTTGCTGCGGCGCTGCAGGTGCCGGCGGTCTGAGCATGGAATCGCAGGCACTGCCGCCGCGCAAGCGCGTACGCGCGGGCCTGGTCGCCTGGGCGACCGGCGCCACGGCCCTGGAGCTACCCAGGCGATGCGACGAAGCCTGTCTGCGCGGTCTGCATGCCACGGCACGCAATGCCTGGATGCTGCGCTTGATGGTGCTGGCCAGCCGGGCCGGCAACGGTCCGCTGTGGGGCGGGCTCATCGTCTGGCAGCTGTGGCCGCCGGCCAGCCTCCTGCTGGTGGCGGCGCTCACGGCCATGGGCGGTCTGCACATTGCACTGGTGGCGGTGCTCAAGACCGTCTTTGCTCGCGCGCGGCCTTTCGAGTGCTGCGACGATGTGCGAGCCCTGGAGGCGCGGCTCGACCAGCACAGCTTTCCCAGCGGCCATACGCTGCACGCGGTCGCCTTCAGCCTGGTGCTGTCCGCGCAGAACCCGTGGTGGGGCTGGTTGATGTGGCCTCTGAGCGTGGCCATTGGCCTGTCCCGCGTGGTCCTGGGCCTGCACTACCCCAGTGACGTGCTGGCTGCGGCCTTGCTGGGCCTGATGGGGGGCAGCCTTTGCCTGCTTGTGCTGAGGCAGTTCGGAGGCTGAGGGTCAGGCCGTGCTCTCTAGCAGCTGCGCCACTTGCAGCAGGCTGACCGGCTGGCGGCGCTGACTCATCGCTGCCGTGGCCACCCGCTGCCAGGAGCGGCGGGCCGAGGCATGGCAGCTGTCCAGCGGATGGAGTTCCAGGCGCAGCAGGGGGCGTTCGGCCTGAAACCGCAGCAGGCTGGCGTTCCACCAGGCGGACGCCATGCGCCGCCATGGGCTGCGGGAGCTCCAGACCTGTGGCAACGCGCTCAGCGTCGGCCCCTGAGGCAGCAACACCACATGGCGCAAGGTGCAGGTGTAGCGCAGAGGCTGCTCGCGCAGGGCCTCCCAGCTGCCGGGGCTCAGCAGCCAGGCCGGAGGCACGAAGCCGGCGGGCCGCACGCCCAAGGACTCCAGCCAACGTCGCCCCGCCGTCAGGCGGCGGCGGGCCTCGGGGTAGGGCAGGGCCGCGAATTCACCTTCGCCCTGCGTGTAGACCTGCCGCATCAGGTGCTGTCGCGGACCCGGACGGGGCATGGGATCGCGGTGCTCGTAGCCATGCAGGACCAACTCGTCGCCCGCCTCGGCGCGGCCGAGCAGCCAGCGCTCAAAGGCGGGATCGCGCGCGCTCCCGTGGTAGCGAGGCACCGCCAGCAGGCTGAGGGGGTGTATGCCTATGTCGTCCAGCGCCTCCACCAGGCCTCGGCAGTCTGCCAGGGTCGAGGGAGCGACGTCATGGATCACCGCAGCAAGCAGGCGAGGCGCAACGCGGTCCAGCTCCAGCGAGCAGGCGGTGGGCATGAAGGCGGGGGCAGGCGTTGACAAGCCGGCACCGGCAGCCAGGATCGCTGTCTCAGTCACCCAGCTTCTCCCGTTCGAAGTGACGATGGCGTGCCAGGCTGTTGATGAAGCTGGCCACGGAGTCAGCGTCGATCTGCAGCGCCGGATCGCTGGGGGGCTCGCAGCGGAAGAGGCCCTGCTGCGGCTCGCCGTCCAGCAGGGCCTCGGGCACGCCGGCCGCCCGCAACAGCTCGGCCGCATCGCCCAGCATCAGCAGGGGCTTGCAGTGGCGGAACTGGTCCCGTACGAAGTCCACGAGCTCAGGCTGGCACTCGAGGGGCAGCCCGCGGCCATCGGCCCGATGACCGTCGGGCAGCACCAGCGCGTCCCACAGCACGGAGGGCGCGGCCTCCAGCGTCACCTCGACCTGCAGGGCTTCGCCGTCCAGCCGCGCCTCCAGCGCACCCAGGCGACGGCCGATGAAGCGCGGCACGGCGCCCGCCGCCAACAAGGCTGCGTGGACGCTGCGCATGCCGGCGATGTCCATGCCCTCGTGGCTCAGCAGGGCCACGCGGCGACCGGCGAGCTTGCCGTCTCCCGGGCGTGCCATCAGCGACAGGCCGGCCGAGGCGGCGGTGTCGGCGCCAGCGGGGCCGTCTGCAGGCAGCAGCAAGGGCGCTGGTGTCGGCACCGGCATGCCCAGCCCGGCCGCTACGGCAGCGGCCAGCCGCGCGTCCACACAGGCCAGTTGCGCCAGCACGCGTGAGCGTATGGCGCCCACTTGCACCCTTGACAGTTCGAAGCGGAAGGCGGCCACCAGATGCGCCTGCTCCACCACAGTCTGGCTGCGCCAGAACAGCCGGGCCTGGGCGTGGTGTTCGGCAAATCGCTCGGGCTTGGCGCGCAGCTTCTCACCCTGCACAGGCTCGGGAAAGCTGACAAAGCCTGCCCGCCCCGCCTGGAAGGGGCAGCCGCCGCCGAGTGAGTTGGGCTCGTAGGCGACGCGCCCGCGTGCGATGACCTGCCTGTGCATGCCGTCGCGCTGGTTGTTGTGCACCTGCGTCGTCGGCGTGTTGATGGGGATCTCGTGGAAGTTCGGACCGCCCAGACGGGTGAGCTGGGTATCGACGTAGGAGTGGATACGACCCTGCAGCAGCGGGTCGCTGGTGAAGTCGATGCCAGGGATGATGTGGGCCGTGCAGAAGGCCACCTGCTCGGTCTCGGCGAAGAAGTTGTCCGGGTTGCGCGTCAGCACCAGGCGGCCCACCGGCTGCAGGGGCACGAGTTCCTCGGGGATGAGCTTGGTGGGGTCCAGCACGTCGAAGCTGAAGGACTCCGCTTCTTCCTCGGTGAAGACCTGCAGGCCCAGCTCCCACTCGGGATGGAGACCGGCCTCGATGGCTTCCCAGAGGTCGCGTCGATGGAAGTCGGGATCCGCCCCCGCGATCTTCACGGCCTCGTCCCATAGCAGGGAGTGGGTGCCGGCCACCGGTGTCCAGTGGAACTTGCACAGGCGCGCTTCGCCCTGGGCGTTGACCAGCCGGAAGGTGTGCACGCCGAAGCCCTGCATCATGCGGTAACTGCGAGGGATGGCGCGGTCCGACATCACCCACATCAGCATGTGCGTGGACTCGGGCATCAGCGAGACGAAGTCCCAGAAGGTGTCGTGCGCGCTGGAGGCCTGGGGCATGGCATGGTGCGGCTCAGGCTTCAGTGCATGGACCAGGTCAGGGAACTTCATGGCGTCCTGGATGAAGAACACGGGGATGTTGTTGCCCACCAGGTCCCAATTGCCGTCCTCGGTGTAGAACTTGACGGCAAAGCCGCGCACGTCCCGCACGGTATCCGCCGAGCCACGCTCCCCAGCCACGGTGGAGAAGCGCACGAAGACCGGCGTGCGCTTGCCGGCCGCGGCAAAGGGGGCAGCCTGCGTCAGCGCCAGCAGCGGGTCGTAGCACTCGAAGTAGCCGTGGGCACCCGAGCCGCGCGCGTGGACCACGCGTTCGGGAATGCGCTCGTGGTCGAAGTGCGTGAGCTTCTCGCGAAGGATGAAGTCCTCCAGCAGCGAGGGACCGCGCAGGCCGGCTTTCAGCGAGTTCTGGTTGTCGGCAATGCGCACGCCCTGGTTGGTGGACAGCGCCTGCCCGGTGGCGTCGGCGCGCACGCGATCCAGGGATTCGTTGCAGGCGTTGTAGCCCGTCTCCTGCAGACCATCGCCGACTTTGTGGGAGGCGTAGGTCTCAGTGATGGTGCTGGCGGTGACCACCTCGTCTGCCGTGGCGAGCTGTTCGCCCGCCGCAGGTTCGAAGGCTTGGGCGCGGCCATGCTCGGCGGCCTTGAGCCGATTGGCGGGCATGGCCTTGGCAAGGGCCTGGACCCCCGCCGCACGGCGCAGCAGCCGGGCCTGGGACTCGGTCTGCAGGCTGCTGTCGGCCTCGGGGCTGGTGTCCAGGCGGGCTGGGCCCGACAAGGTGCTCATTGCGGAGCCAACTGGCGGCCATGCGCTCGCCGGTCCGGCTGACCGGGACGCCTTGGCCGTGCCGCTGCGCCGGGGCGCTGAATTTCCTGTGACGGCGGCAGGCGAAGGGGATCGGGTGGCCGAGCGGGCGGAGGGCCTGTCGGCTGGGCGATCGGAGCTGCCATCGTCGGCAGGAGGAGGGAATTTTCGGCTGGCCATCGGCGGTCCTTCAATTCAAAGAGGTTCGGTTGACCGGTCCCGCGCCGGTCGGCGGTGTGCAGGGCATCCCGTGCTGCGGCATGGCGCTTGCCGCTTCGCGGCGGTCAGGCGCCGTGGGGCGCCTGCGGAGAGAGCCATGGCGAAGTACGGCAAGAAGGCCCAGCAGGAAGTGGCCAAGGCCCTGCACGAGGAAAAACGCGGCCAGCTCAAGAGCGGGCGCAGCGGCAAGCCGGTCACGGATCCCAAGCAGGCCATTGCCATTGGCCTGTCACGGGCTCGCAAGGCAGGCGCCAAGGTGCCGGATCCCCCGGATCGGGACTGAATCCCGGGCGGATTCAGCTGGCGCGCTCGCTCAGCAGGATCTCGACGCGGCGGTTGCGCTCGCGACCCTGCTCCGTGCTGTTGCTGGCCAGCGGCTCACGCGAACCGCGACCGGCCACCGTCATCTGCGCGGCCGGCACGCCGCGCGCGGCGAGGTAGTCGCGCACGGTCTCCGCGCGCTGCAGAGAGAGCGGCTGGTTGAGGGCATCGCTGCCGCTGTTGTCGCTGTGGCCGATGATGGTGACGTGCATGCCGCTGGTGAACTCGCGGGCGAATTGGTCCAGTACCGGGCGCAGGGGCGGGCGAAGATCCGCTCGGCCGGTGTCGAAGGAAAGATCACCGGGCACATGCAGGCGCAGTTGGTTGTCCTCGGTGCGAGTGACCTCGACGCCCGTGCCGGCGCTCGCCTGTTCCAGCGCGCGCTGCTTCTCTTCCATGCGGCGGGACCATGCATGGCCGGCTACCGCGCCCAGCGCACCACCGATGATCGCTCCCGTGCCGACCTTGCCGCCCGTGACGGAGCTCAGTACGGCGCCGGCAGTCGCTCCGACAGCGGCGCCAGTGGCGGTGCGCCGCCCTCTGTCGTCCATGGACGCGCAGCCTGTGCCGACACAGACCGCTGCAAGCAGGAGCAGGCGGCCTCTGAAGCCGCTCAAGGGCATGGATAGGTGAACAAAAGGCATGGCAGGTCTCCCAGGCCCCTTCGCGGGGCCGCATGACATGGATGGACGCCACAGGCAGCTGTGGAGAGAAAGGGCCCGGGCCATGGCGGCCCGGGCCAAATGGGCGCCGGGCGGCGCCCTTGGGGAGGTCGTTGCAGGGGGCTAGGCGTTCTCCTCGTCCGACAGCTCTTGCGGAGGACCTTCGGCCGCAGGGTCGGCGTGGGGGTCAGGCTTGACGGCCTGCTCGCGAGGGTCCTCTGACGCGTCGGCGGCAGGGGAGGTCTCTTCGGTCTGCGCGCTGCGGCGTGGTTGCTTTGGCGTGTTCATGGGGTTCTCGTCTCCAGGCGCCGGCTCGGGCGCCCCTGGTCATCGATGGGCAAGGACCGTGCCGGGCCCTCAGCGCGGCAAGTCCCGGCCGGGTGCCTCGGCCAGCGGGGGCAAATGCCGCAGTGGCGGCTTGACGAGCAGGAAGCGGCCCAGCACCAGCGCATCCAGCGGCGTGCTGGTGAAGGCCTCCAGGGCAGGGTGCGGGCTGCAGACGATGGGCTGGCTGCGCACGTTGAAGGAGGTGTTGATGAGCACCGGCACACCGCTACGGCTGCCGAAGGCTTTGAGAAGGGCATGAAAGAGGAAGTTGCTCTCGGCGCTCACCGTTTGCACCCGCGCGGTCTGGTCGGTGTGACAGGCCGAGGGGATGAGCGCGCGCCGCCCGGGCCGCAGGCGGTGGACGAAGAGCATGAAGGGAGACCCCTGCCTGCCCTGCGCCCTGCTCTTTGGCGCGGTGCTGCTGGCACGGGCGTTGTTCCACCGCCTGCTGCGGCGGCTGCCGCTGACGGCGGCGGTGGTTGATCTGGGGGCAGGCTGGCTTGCGGGCCTGCTGCTGGGCGCACCGCCCATGGACATGTGGACACGCCATGCGCTCCTCATGGCCCTGGGGGCAGAACTGGCCTTGCTGATGTCGCTGTTCGCCGCGGACCTGAGGCTGCGCGTTGCTCCCAATCTGCACAGCTGGAAGCTGGCCCTGCCATGGCCGGCCGCCCTGTTGCTGGCCTCGGAAGTGCAGGTGCGCTCAGAGACCGAACGCGACGCGCTGCGTCTGGCGCTCACCGCTGAAGGGGCGCTCAACGATAGCAGCGTGTCGCCCGCCGTCATGCTGGCTTTGGGCCTGTTGGGCCTGCATGCGTTGGGGGTGGGGCGGCTGATGCGCTGGCGCTGGCTGCAGGGTGAGCTGCTGGTGAGGGACGAACTGGTCTACGCAGGCACCGTGGCCATGGCCTGCAGGCTGGCCCGCATGACCTTGACGTCAACCTTCCTTCTGGTCTTCTGCACGGGCCTGGTCTTGCTGCAAGCCTTGCGCGGGGAGACGTCCGGCCAGGCGGGATTTTCCCTGCCTGAGCGCTTACACGCCTTTGGCTCGCGCATTGAACGGCTGGTGGAGGCGGTGTCGGTGCTGGCCCTGGGCCTTGCCTTGCACAGCATCCACCTCACGGCCTGGACGATGGCCTTCGCGCTGGTGCTGGTCCTGCTCGTGCGGCCCCTGTCGGTGTTGCCCCTGCTGAGGGAGAAGGAGCTGATGCAGGGGCAGCGAGGACTGCTGGCCTGGTTCGGCATTCGTGGACTGGGGTCCCTGTTCTATCTGTGCCTCGCCCTGGAGCTGGGGCTGAGGGGAGCGGCAGCGGAGACCTTGGTGGCGGCAACGCTGACCAGCGTTGCCTTGTCCATCGTGCTGCATGGGGTGTCGCTGACACCCATGATGACGGCCTACCGACATCGCCGCGGCCGCGGGCCGCGGCATGCTGTTCCCTCTCAGGGGCCTTCAGCGCGCACGCCCTCGACGCAGCAGGTTGACGATGGCAAGCAGGATGACGGCGCCCAGGAGCGACACCAGCAGCGCCCCCACGCTGAAGACGCCCTGGTTGATTGTCGGTATGCCCAGGAAGGGCGAGATGAAGATGCCGGCAATGGCAGCCCCAACGATGCCTACGACGATGTTGAGCAGGATGCCCTGCTGTCCATCCGTACGCATCAGCAGGCTGGCCACCCAGCCGATCAGACCACCCATGACGAGCAGCACGATGAGATTGACCATGAAGAAACCTCCTATACGGCCCGAAGGGGCCAGGCCAGCCCGTCCGGCAATCCCCGTGCCATCGGTTGCGGTAGCGGCCCAGGAGGCAGGCCCTGATGTGGCGAGCCGCCCGATCGCTCTGGCAGGACCTGACCGGTGCCGCGGACGCCTGGCTGGAAGACTATGCGCCCAGCATGGGCGCGGCCCTGGCCTTCTACACGCTGTTCTCGATCACGCCACTGCTGCTGATCGTGACCTCGCTGGCCGGACTGGTCCTGGGTACGCCGGCAGCGCGTGCGGCCATCCTGGCTCGGTTGGGTGCCGTGGCCGGGCCCGACATTGCCATGCTGCTGGACGCCATGCTGCGCAGCCTGGATCGCCCTGGGGCCGGACTGCTGGGTGTCGTGCTGGGCGTGCTGAGCCTGCTGGTGGGAGCGACCTCGGTCTTTGGCGAGCTGCAGAACGCGATGGACCGGATCTGGCGCATCGACCCTGGCGCCAGGGGTGGACTGTGGCAGATCCTGCGCTCGCGGCTGCGCGCCCTGGGCCTGGTGCTGAGTCTGGGCTTCCTGCTGATTGTTTCGCTGCTGGCCAGCGCGGCGCTGGCAGCCTTGCGCGAGCGTTGGGGCCCCTGGCTGGGGGAATGGCTGCTGCTGGCTCAGGGCCTGGACTTCGCGCTGGGCTGGGCCCTGGTCGCCGCCATGTTCGGCATGATCTATCGATGGGTGCCGCAGGTGCCGCTGCGCTGGCGCGATGTGCTGGGCGGCGCGGGCCTGGCTGCCCTGCTGTTCACCTTGGGCAAGTCCCTGGTTGCGCTGTACATCGCCCACAGCGGCCTGACTTCTCCCTTCGGCGCGGCGGGCTCGTTGGTCGTGCTGCTGTTGTGGGTCCATTACGCCGCGCTGATCTTTCTGTACGGGGCCGAGTTCACGCGGGCCGGCATTTGCCGTCGGGCGGCGGGGACGCCGTTTGCGCCGCACCCGACATCGGGCTCGCAGGGCTGACCAGGCCGTCCATTGCGGCGCCTGGGTCTTCCTCGCCAGCCACTGACAGCGACGGCACCAGCGCTGCCCGGGCGGGTCCGTGAGGCCCCTGCTGCGGCGCGTACGCCTGCCTGGCCTTCGCGCGCTGGCCTGAGGTCTGCTGTCGATGCCGGCGGCGCTTCATGAGGAGCCGGGCAGCTTCAGCTGCTTGAACTGGCTCAGGGCCTGAGCCACTACCTGGTCCATGTTGTAGTACTTGTAGTTGGCCAGGCGGCCGATGAAGGTGACGTCCGTCAGCTGAGCGGCTTCCGCCTCGTAGCGGCGGTACAGGGTCGTGTTCTCGGCACGAGGCACCGGATAGTAGGGATCGCCCTGGGCCTGCGGATACTCGTAGACCACGGCTGTGGCCGGATGCAGCTGCCCCGTCAGGTGCTTGAACTCGGTCACCCGCGTGTAGGCGTGGTCGTTGGGGTAGTTCACCGTGGCGCAAGGCTGCAGGTGCTCGCGGCCTGCGGGCAGGTGCAGGGTTTGGTGCTCGAAGCGCAGGCTGCGGTAGGGCAGGGCGCCGAAGCACTGCTCGAAGAAGCTGTCGATGGGCCCGGTGTAGATCATGTGGCGCCAGGGCACGCAGTGCACGATGTCGCGGTAGTCGGTGTTGAGCATCAGGCGGATGTTGGGATGGCTCAGCAGGGCATCGAAGAGACGGGCGTAGCCGTGCAGGGGCATGGCCTGGTAGGTGTCGGTGAAGTAGCGGTCGTCACGCCCGCAGCGAACGGGCACTCGAGCGGTGACGCTGGCATCCAGTTCCGAGGGGTCCAGGTCCCACTGCTTGCGGGTGTAGCCGCGGAAGAACTTGTTGTAGAGCTCACGGCCGATGCGCGACACCACCACGTCCTCGGAGGTCCGTACGGTGGGCACCTGCTCGGCTCGTTGCTGGAAGAAGGCCTCGACCTCCTCGCTGCTGAGCTGCAGGCCGTAGAGCCGGTTCACGGTGTCCAGGTTGATGGGCATGGGCAGCAACTGCCCATCGACGCTGGCCAGCACCCGATGCTGGTAGGGGCGCCAGCGCGTGAACTGTGAGAGGTAGTTGAAGACGTCTGCCGCGTTGGTGTGGAAGATGTGCGGCCCATACGGATGGACGAGCAGACCGTCGGCGTTGTAGTGATCCCAGGCATTGCCACCTGCATGCGGCCGCTTGTCCACCACCAGCACCCCTTGTCCCGCCTGGCTGGCGAGGCGCTCTGCCATCACGCTGCCCGCGAAGCCGGCCCCCACGATGAGGTAATCAAAACCCGCTGCGCCGGCGGGGGGCTTGGGAAAGCGCTGTCGGTAGCTGTGCATGGGCCGCTTCGGCAAGGCGGATGCCTGCGCGCGCGCCAGCAAGGTGCTGCTCACGGCGTGGAACTGTCCGGGGGCCTCCAGGCAGGGAGGGCACGGCGCTTGCCGCTGCCTGCCGATGCCGGCCCGCCCCGGGCAGCGCGAAGCGCGCAGGGCGCCTGCAGTCTTCTTTCATCCCATCCTCTCCAGGAGGTGATCCATGGCATCGACCGCATCGAATTTCCCGACTTCGGGGACATCCTCATCCTTCTCATCCCCTTCGTCTCCATCGTCCAATTCCGGCGTGGCCGGCGCACCGCCTGCCAGTGTCTCGGTCGGAGAGGACCTGCTGAGTTCCGGGCATGAGCCCCGGCAGTCCCAAGCCGGGGACGGCTCGGCGGCGCAGGCGCAAGCTCAGGGGCGCGACCGGCCGGAGGCGCTGGATCGTTGGGTGGAGCGCCTGCATGCGGGCATCGACCGGCTGGCTGAGGCGGCGGTGCCGCGCTTGCAGCGACTGCAAAGTGGCATGAATGCCACCCGCGGCACGCTGCGTCGTCAGGCCGACCTGGTACGTGAGGATGGGGAGGAATGGGCCGAGAGCCTGCGCTGCACAGTGCGCGAACATCCGGTGACGGCTGTGGCGGTGGCCGCAGCCTTCGGCATGTTGCTGGCGCGGCTCAGCCGCTGAGCCACCGCACCGTCCGGCAGCCCGGCCATGCAGGCGGGCTGCCGCGCTGGCTTCAGCGGGCCGTCGAACCCCTGGCCGCACGGGGCCCTGAGCGCCGAGCGCCGCCGCCCGCCCTGGATGCGGCGGCTTCAGCCGGCCCGTCGCAGTCCTCGCTGCTGTCACCCTCGCCCCTGCTTGTCCCGCCTTTCCCGCTCCCGCTCTCGCTCTCGCTCTCGGCAGGCGCCATCGTGCCGTCGCCACCTTCGCGGTCGTTCTCGTCCGGTGATGAGGCATGCACGCGCTCGCCGACCTCCTCGCCGACCTCCTCGCCCTCCCACTGGCCCTTCAGTTCAGTGCGGCGCTCCTCGGTTTCACGGGCGAGGGCCAGCCAGTCCAGGCGGGCCTTCATCAATTGCGGAAACATCTCGCGCTCCTCCTCCTTCACGTGGTGAAGGGTGTATTCGCACAGCACGGTGAAGCGCGCGTGCTGTTCCTGCTCGTGGGAGGGGGCTTCGGGGTCCAGATCGCGCAACTGGTCGATCAGGAGGTGCAGCATTTCATGCTCCACCTCCGCCTCGTCGATCTGACGGCAGTCCTCCAGCTGCTTCTTCGCGGCGGGATAGAGCAGTTCTTCTTCGAGCCGGGCGTGGACGGACAGCTCGTCCAGGACCTGCTGGACGAGCCCCTGCCGGATTTCGGCGTCTTCTTCAGCGTCCAGCCGCCGGTACTTGTTGTAGGCCCTCTTGACGCGCTGGTGGTCGTCCTTGAGCTGGGCAAGCAGCTCCTTGCGCGCCTGGGCGGCGGTACGGCTGGATTTGCGGGCAGTGGATGTCGATGCGGTTGGGGACGTGGGCATAGGGCCTCCTGGACACAAGGTGGCGCAGCCTGGGCAATCGCCATGCCGGAGCGGCTGGGAGGGCGAACGCTGGCGGGGGCTTCTCGCCGCAGCGCTGGCATGGAGGCCTGCCGTGCATAGCGGAGTGCGATGCCGTGGGCTTCGAAGCCCAAGGCGCCTGGCCGGAGACCCTGCTGACGACGCTGAAGCCGGCGGCGGCAGCGCGTGGGTGCTGTGCGGGGGTATCGCCGCCGCGTTCGCCGCTGCAGTCGCCGCTGCAGTCGCCGCTGCAGGTACCCGCTTGGCCATACCGCCTCTGTCCGGACGGCGGTGCCTTCATGGGACGGTCAGGCCCTTCTCGCTCGGGCGCCGCCAGGGCGCTCCCGCGATCCGGGCGCCCCGGCAGCGAGATCGATCGCAGCGTGGACGCCAGGACCGCAGGATCCCGCACGGCGAAGTCGCCCACGGAGATGATGCCCACCAGACGCCGCGCCTCGTCAAGCACCATCAGGCGGCGGATCTGCACGCGCGCCATTTCCGAGAGCACTTCGCCCAGGTCGACGTCGCTGGTGCAGGAGCGCACCTTGTTGCTCATCACCTCGCTGACGCGGGTCGTGCTGGGGTCCTGCCCCTCGGCCACGGCGCGCACGGCGATGTCTCTGTCGGTGATGATGCCCAGCAGCTGCTCGTTCTCGCAGACGGGGAGTGCTCCGACATTGAGCTCGTCCATCAGCTGCGCGGCGCGCTGCAGGGTCTCGGAGGGCGCGATGGTGATGGGATCCGTCGTCATGATGTCGGCGGCTTGGGGCATGGGTCCTCCTGAAGCTGGAAGCCCGCGGGCAGCAAGCCTTGTTCCCGGGCCGGCCGCTTCGGCACGGGTGCCCTGCTGCGGCGCGATGCCGGATGCCACCCTGCTTAGCCAGCGGCACCAGTACACGCTGCGCCTGGGGCAGTGCACATGGCCCGACGCCCTGATCTGCGACATCGCGCTGTGCGAAGAGGGCGGCCCTGCGCTGACGCGCCGCATCCCTTGCCTGGAGGCCCAAGGTGACACACCGCTGGCCCGGCGCCTGCCTGCCGTGGCGCTGACCGGCATGGCACGGCACGGGGCGCTGGCGCTGGTGCCGGTGCAGGTGCAGGTGCCGGTGCCGGTGCAGGTGATGCGGCAGCCGGGGATACCAGGGGTCCGGGCCCAGCAGCGCGCAGTCCCGCTCAGGGCATGCGGCATGCCTTGAAGATGGGAACTGCGCGGGAGGCAGGCTCTGTCGGCACTTCTTGCTGCAGGAAAGGCGCCGTGGCGCACATGGAAGGAAATGCCCGTGAACCTGATGAACCATCGCTTCTCGGATCTGTTCGCCCAGCTGGGACTGCCCGATCACCCGGAGGAAATCCGGCACTTCATCTGGCAGCACTCACCCCTGGATCCCACGCTGCGCATCGACGAAGCTCCCTTCTGGACACCGTCCCAGGCCCGCCTGCTGCGCGAGGAGCTGTCAGCCAATGCCGACTGGGCACAGCTGGTGGACCAGCTCAGCAATGCACTGCGCCAGGAATACGTACCCGGCGATACCGAGTGACGCCTCCCCGGATGCAGCTGCTCAGCCCTGCAGCAGCTTGTGCACCAGCTCTGGCGTGGTCGCGGCCTGGTACTTCTTCATCAGTCGGGCGCGGTAGACGTCCACTGTGCGTGGGCTGATTTCCAGGCGCTTGCCGATCAGCTTGCTGGTCAGACCCTCGATCAGCAGCGCGGCGATCTCGCGTTCACGTGGCGTCAGGTCGCCTGTGATGCGCCGCCGCGCGGAGAGATCCTCGAAGCTCCAGATGCCCTGGGCATGGGGCTCCTCGGGCCGCAGGGCACGTCCAGCCACATGGCACCAGAACAGCTCGCCCACACCAGGCCCCCCTACGCGCTTCATCACCCGGTCGTCGGCGTAGTAGCCGCGGGCATCCAGGCTGGCGGCGATGCGCTCGCCCATGCGCTCGAATTCATCGGGGCTCGGATAGAGCAGGGCAAAGCTCTGGCCGATGAGCTGCTCGCGCGTGGCGCCAAAAATGGCCAGGGCCTGCTCGTTGCAGTCGCGGATGAGCCGTCGTTCCGACAACACCAGACCGACTGGGGCGTGATGGAAGGCGATGCGGTAGTCCAGCGTCATGGCTGGCCGCTCAGAGCAGGGCGTAAGTCGTGGTGGCCTGCACGGCAAGGCGGCCCTGTTCGTCCAGGATGTCGATGCTGCCGAAAGCCAGGCTCTTGCCGCTGCGCAGCACCTGGGCCCGCACCGTGGCATGGTCGCCGCTCAAGGGGCGAAGAAAGCTGGTCTGCAGCTGCACCGTGGTCATGGGCTTGAACTCGCCCAGTTGGCTCATCATGGCCAGCACCATGGCGGTGTCTGCAGCCGCCATGGCGGTTTGCCCGCACATGACGCCACCCACGTGCACGAAGTCCGGCTTGATGAGCAGGCGCAGGCGCACCAGACCGGGTTCGCTGGACTGCACCTCCAGGCCCAGCTGCACGATCCAGGGCGCGAAGATCCGGGGAATGGCGGCTTGCAGCGCGTCAGGGTTCATGGGGTTTCCTTGGAGGGTGATAGTCAATTCTACGTAACGACTACGTAAAGGCATACGTAGTACGCTTCGACGCTGTTGCCGCGGGCTGCGGCACGCCTTTCCACCAGGAGATCCCGATGAACAAGCTTTATCCCAGCGCCGCCGCGGCCCTGGACGGCATCGTCAAGGACGGCCAGTTGCTGGCCGTGGGCGGTTTCGGTCTGTGCGGCATTCCCGAAGCCCTGATCGCTGCACTGCGTGACAGCGCCGTCAAGAACCTCACCGTCATCTCCAACAACGCCGGCGTGGACGGCTTCGGCCTGGGTCAGCTGCTGGAGACGCGGCAGATCAAGAAGATGATCTCCAGCTATGTGGGCGAGAACAAGGAGTTCGAACGCCAGTACCTGGCCGGCGAGCTGGAGCTGGAGTTCACGCCCCAGGGCACCCTGGCCGAGAAGCTGCGCGCCGGTGGCGCGGGCATCCCGGCCTTCTTTACCCGCACCGGCGTGGGCACCATCGTGGCCGAGGGCAAGGAGCTGCGCGAATTCGATGGCCAGACCTATGTGATGGAGCGGGCCTTGACGCCCGAGGTCTCGTTGGTCAAGGCCCACATCGCGGACAAGAGCGGCAACCTGGTCTTCCGCCGCACCGCACGCAACTTCAACCCGGCCGCTGCCATGGCGGGCAAGATCACGGTGGTGGAGGTCGAGCAGGTCGTGGAGATCGGCGAGCTGGACCCGGACGCCATCCACCTGCCGGGCATCTATGTGCACCGCATCGTGCACAACCCGAATCCCGAGAAGCGCATCGAGAAGCGCACCACCCGTACAGCCTGAGGAGACGACCATGGCCTGGACCCAAGACCAGATGGCAGCGCGCGCTGCCCAGGAACTGCAAGACGGTTTCTACGTGAACCTCGGCATCGGCATCCCGACCCTGGTGGCCAATCATGTGCCGGCCCACATGGACGTCTGGCTGCAGAGCGAGAACGGCATGCTGGGCATCGGCCCCTTCCCGACGGAAGACGAGGTCGACGCCGACCTGATCAACGCAGGCAAGCAGACCGTCACCACCATCCCCGGCTCGTCCATCTTCGGTAGTCATGACTCCTTCGCCATGATCCGTGGCGGCAAGATCAACCTGTCCATCCTGGGCGCCATGCAGGTGACGGCGCAGGGCGACCTGGCCAACTGGATGATCCCCGGCAAGATGGTCAAGGGCATGGGCGGCGCCATGGACCTGGTGGCCGGTGTGAAGCGCGTGATCGTGCTGATGGAGCATGTGGCCCGCAAGAAGGACGGCAGCGAGGACATGAAGATCCTGCCCCAATGCACCCTGCCGCTGACCGGCAAGGGGGTGGTCAACCGCATCATCACCGACCTGGCCGTGATGGACGTGACGCCCGAGGGCCTGAAGCTGGTCGAGCTGGCGGAAGGCGTCACGCGCGAGTTCGTGCAGAGCAAGACGGGCGTGCCGCTGCTCTGAGCCCCCACCGTTCACGGGCCTGAACCCGTCCCCCGCGAAGAGCCGACCCTGCGTCGGCTTTTCTGTCTTCTGCTTTGGCGAGTACCCCCCCAAACGTAAAGTTGCGTCAAGACGCAAGAAGGCGGTCGGCCGGGCAAGCCTATGTCAGCGTTGGCAACGGAATGGGTCTTGCGCCGCGGCGTCGTTAACGAATGCTTGCGTCTTGCGTTCAGCAATTCGCAAGCCGGACAAGCTGATGCCCTAGGCTGCGCGGATTCCACCTACCGTCACGCCGCCTGGAGCACGACATGACCGTTTCAGACCTCACCGACGTCGCGCCTGCCCGCTGCCCTGAATCACCCGCTGCCGACGACGCCCTGCCCAGCCTTGCGCCCGGGATGAGCGCCCTGGCTGCCCTGCTGCCGCTGGCGGCCTGCGGCGGTGGGGGTGGGGACAGTGCCTCGCCCAGTCCTGCACCTGCACCTGCACCTGCACCTGCACCTTCGCCAGCGCCAGCCCCCGTTCCTGCACCACCCCCTCCGCCAGCGCCGCCTACCGACGCCAGCGCCGCCCGCTTCCTGAACCAGGCCGGCTTCTGCGCCACGCCAGAGGCCATTGCCAGCGTCAAGGCTCAGGGCTATGCCGCCTGGCTGGATGCCGAGTTTGCCAAGCCTCTCAGCCAGAGCCACTACGACTGGATGATGGCCAAGGGCTATGGCGCCGTGGACTACCGCAACGACTTCCGCGGCGTTGACAACACCGTCTGGCGCAAGCTGATCAGCTCACCCGACGCCTTGCGCCAGCGCGTGGTGCTGGCGCTCAGCGAGATCTTCGTGGTTTCCATGGCCGGCGTGCCCGTGGCTTGGCGCGGCATGGCCATGGCCGCCTACCTTGACATGCTGGAGGCCAAGGCCTTCACCAGCTATCGCGAGCTGCTGGAAGGCGTGACGCTGTCCAACGCCATGGGCGTCTACCTCAATATGCGGGGCAACCAGAAGGAGAACACCAAGACCGGCCGCGTGCCCGACGAGAACTACGCGCGCGAGGTCATGCAGCTCTTCAGCATCGGCCTTTACCAACTGAACCTGGACGGCAGCCTCAAGCTCAACGGTGGCAAGCCCCTGGAGACCTACGGACAGGCCGAGATCACAGAGTTGGCCAAGGTGCTGACCGGCTGGGACTTCGACGGCGCCAATGCCGACACCCCCAGCTTCATGCGCAAGCCCATGGTCAACAACCCGGCGCGTTTCTCGACTGGTCCCAAGAGGGTGCTCAACGTCAGCATCCCCGAGACCGCCGACGGCCCGACCGCGCTGAAGACGGTGCTGGACACCCTGGCCAATCATGCCAACACCGCGCCCTTCATCTCGCGCCAGCTGATCCAGCGCCTGGTCTGCTCCAATCCCAGCCCCGCCTATGTGCAACGCGTAGCCACCGTCTTCAACAACAACGGCCAGGGGCAACGCGGGGACATGAAGTCGGTCCTCAAGGCCATCCTGCTGGACAGCGAAGCGCGGTCGCCCGGCAGCGGCCTGGACACCGGCAAGCTGCGCGAGCCCGTGCAGCGCTTCGTGCAGTGGGCCCGGCTGGCCGGCCTGACCTCGCCGACCGAGCTCTGGAACGTGGGGGACCTCAGCAACCCGGCCACTCGCCTGGGCCAGAGCCCGCTGCGCAGTCCCTCGGTCTTCAACTTCTTTCGCCCGGGCTACGTGCCGCCCAACTCGGTGCTGGGCGACAACAAGGTCACCGCACCCGAGTTCCAGCTGCTCAACGAGAGCACGGTGGCGGGCTATCTCAACTTCATGCAGGGCGTGATCGCCAACGGCATCGGCGAGCTCAGGCCGGTCTACACGGCCTTTGACGCCCTGGCCCTGGACCCGCCCAAGCTCGTTGCCCAGCTGGCCCTGCTGCTGGCCGGCGACACGGTGAGCGCCAACACCCAGGCCGTCATCGCCAACGCCGTCGGTGCCATCGCCGCCAGCAATGTGGCCAACGACGCCGGGCGCCTCAATCGCGTGCGAGCCGCCATCCTCATGCTGATGGCCTGTCCCGAGTATCTGATCCAGAAGTGAGGAGCGACGCCATGCACATCAACAAGCTGCCCCAGCTGCAACGCCGCGAGTTCCTGCGCCGGGCCTCTGCCCTGGGCCTGGCCGGCACGGCCGCCCCCTTCGCCCTCAACCTGGCCGCCCTGGGCGAGGCTGCCGCTCAGACCGCTGGCAATGACTACAAGGCTCTGGTCTGTGTCTTCCTCTACGGCGGCAACGACTACGGCAACACCCTGGTGCCTTATGACAGCGCCAGCTACAACGCCTACGCCACCATCCGTGGCAGCATCGCCACCCCGCGCGAGCAGTTGGCCGCCACCGCGCTGACGCCGCGCGTGGCCTTGCCCGACGGCCGCCAGATGGCGCTGGCGCCCCAACTGGGGCGGCTCAAGAGCCTGTTCGACGTCGGCCGGCTGGGTGTCCAGCTCAACGTGGGTACCCTGATCCAGCCCACCACCCTGGCCCAGTACAAGGCCCAGAGCGTGCCGCTGCCGCCCAAGCTCTTCTCCCACAACGACCAGCAGAGCGTCTGGCAGGCCTCCAGCCCCGAGGGCGCTGTGACCGGCTGGGGCGGGCGCATGGGCGACCGCTTCCTGGGCAGCAACGGCAACACCACCTTCACTTGCATCAACGCCTCGGGTAATGCCGTCTTCATGGCCGGCCAGCAGGCCGTGCAGTACCAGGTGGCCACCAACGGCGCCGTGGCGGTCAATGCCGTGACCAAGCCGCTGTACGGTTCCCAGCAATGTGCCGATGCACTGCGCAGCCTCATCACCGCGCCGCGCACACACTGGATGGAGCAGGAGCTCAACCGCGTGGTGTCGCGTTCCATCTCTGCCCAGACCATTGTGTCCAGCGCCCTGAACACCCTGCCGCCGCTGAACACGGTCTTTGACAACGGCAACAACCTGGCCCAGCAGCTGCAGATCGTGGCCAAGCTCATCGGCTCGCGCACCAGCCTGGGCGTGAAGCGCCAGGTCTTCTTCGTTTCCATGGGCGGCTTCGACCTGCACGACTTCCTGCCCAACCAGCACCCGGGTTTGCTGACCGCGGTGAACGACGCCCTGGGTGCCTTCCACGACGCCACCGTGGAACTGGGCGTCGCCGACGCGGTCACCACCTTCACTGCCTCTGACTTCGGCCGCACCCTCAGCAGCAACGGCGATGGCTCCGACCATGGCTGGGGCAGCCACCACTTCGTCATGGGCGGCGCCGTCAAGGGCGGCCGCTTCTGGGGGCAACTGCCCTCGGTCTCGGTCAATGGCCCGGACGACGTCGGCCAGGGACGCCTGCTGCCCACCACCTCGGTCGACCAGTTGGGCGCCACGCTGGCCACCTGGATGGGCGTCAGCGCTACCGACCTGCCCACCGTGCTGCCCCAGATCGGCAACTACACGCTCAGGGACCTGGGCTATTTCATTTGAGGATGGCGGCTCGGCGTGGCGGTCCTACACTGGCCGCCATCGCCGACACCCGAGCCTGCCATGATCCCAATCCGCCACCTCCTCGCCCGAACGCGTATCCACGTGGCGCTGCTGCTGGCCCTGGGGTCAGGTCTTGCGGCAGGCCTGACCGCCTGCGTGCACGCACCGGCCCAACTGACCGCCCCGGGGGCCCAGTCCGTCCAGCCAGGGCCGGCGCTCCGTCCAAATGAGCCGGTCCAGCAGGCCCAGCCCGAAAGCGAAAGCGGCTGGGAAGACAAGCCCGGCTGGCTGTTGCAGCGCGAGGGCGTTGCGGCCGCTCACCCCCTGGCGGTGGACGCTGGCGTGGCCATGCTGCGCAGGGGGGGGAATGCCCTGGACGCCGCCATCGCGGTGCAGATGGTCCTGACCCTGGTGGAGCCGCAAAGCAGCGGCATTGGCGGCGGTGCTTTCCTGATGCACTGGGATGGCCGGCGCCTGCGCGCCTTTGACGGGCGCGAGACCGCCCCTGCGGCGGCCGACGAGAACCTCTTCCTGCAAGCTGACGGCAAGCCCTTGAGTTTCATGCAGGCCGTGGTAGGCGGGCGCAGCGTGGGCACGCCAGGTCTGGTGCGCATGCTGGCCCAGGCCCATACGGCCGAGGGGCGCTTGCCGTGGGCGACACTCTTTGAGCCGGCCATACGCCTGAGCGAGCAGGGATTTCCCGTCAGCGCCCGCTTCCACAAGCTGCTGGCCGAGGATGAGTTCCTGCCCAAGGATCCGGTCGCAGCACGCTACTTCTACGACGCACAGGGCAGGCCCTGGCCCCGCGGCCATGTCCTGCGCAACCCGGCTTTGGCCGAGGTGTTCCGCCGCATGGCCCGCGAAGGAGCGGAGGCCTTCTATCGCGGCGGCATTGCCGAGGACATGGTCCGGCGCGTCAGCACCCATCCGGCCAATCCTGGCCGCCTGAGCCTCTCTGACCTGCAGGCTTACCGTCCCCGGGAGCGCGAACCCATGTGCTCCGAATGGCGCGGGCAGGGCCGCCAGCCCTGGCGTATCTGCGGCTTCCCGCCACCGTCCTCCGGCCACCTGACCATCATGCAGATGCTGGGCATGCTGCCGCCCGTGCCCGCCGCCCAGGCCCTGCAGTCGGGCAGGCCAGGCGCCGACTGGCTGCATCGCTACACCGAGATCGCTCGCCTGGCCTTCGCCGATCGCAACCAGTACATCGCCGACCCCGACTTCGTCCAGGCCCCTGGCGGCCGCTGGGAGACCCTCCTGGCGGCCGAGTACCTGCGCCAGCGGGCCAGCCTGGTGGGTGAGCGCAGCATGGGCCAGGCCCAGGCAGGCCAGCCTGGGCCTCAGCGCAGCGCCTATGCGCCCATGGCCGCCCAGCCCGAGTACGGCACCAGCCACATCAGCGTGGTGGACCGCGAGGGCCGCGCCGTGGCCATGACCACCACCATCGAGGCCGTCTTCGGCTCGCGGCTGATGAGCGACGGCGGCACGGGACTACCCGGTGGCTTCCTGCTCAACAACGAGCTGACCGACTTCTCCCTCGCTCCCCGTGACGCCCAAGGCCGGCCGGTGGCCAACCGTGTGGAGCCCGGCAAGCGTCCGCGCTCCAGCATGAGTCCCAGCCTGGTCTTTGATCCCCAGGACGGCCGGCTCATGATGAGCCTGGGCAGCCCGGGTGGGCAGGGCATCATCCATTACGTGGCCAAGAGCCTGATCGGCATGCAGGACTGGCAGTTGAACCTGCAGCAGGCCTTTGCCCTGCCCAACTTCGCCAGCTTCAACGGTCCCACCGTGCTGGAGGCCGGCCAGTTCCCACCTGAGACTGTGGAGGCACTGAAGGCCCGCGGCCACACCGTGCAGCAGCGCGACATGACCAGCGGCCTGCATGGCCTGCAGCGGCAGGGCTCGGGCTGGCTCGGCGCGGCAGATCCACGTCGTGAAGGGGTGGCCCGCGGGGAGTGACACCTCGCGGCGCGAGTCGATGGGTCAGTGGCTGTGGTGGCGGCAAGCCGTTTGCTGCGTGACGGCCGAGTTGCTGGTCCTGCAGGCGGTGACGCGCGCATGGACGGTAGCGGCGCTGGGCGCGAGCGCGCTGTTCGGTGGCCTCTCCGTGTGGCTGCGGCTGCGGCTGTGGCTGTGGCTGTGGCTGTGGCTGTGGCTGTGGCTGTGGCTGTGGCTGTGGCTGTGGCTGTGGCTGTGGCCGGCACTGGCGCTGGCCAGCAAGGACTGCAGTGCCCCTCAGGCCGGTGCGGACCACTAGGGCTTCCAGTGCTTCCAGGGGCGCCAGGGCCGCCTGCACTGCCAAGTCTGCTGCTATTGGCGGGATCCCGGGATCCCCGAGACTGTCAGGGTCGCTGGGCCTGCTGGGCCTGCCAGAACCGCCGGGGCAGCTGCGACTGCGTCCAGCGCCTGATGCCTGATGCCTGATGCCTGATGCCTGGTGCCTGGTGCCTGGTGCCTGGTGCCTGGTGCCTGCGTCCTGCGTCCTGCGATGCCCTCAACCCGCCAGCGCCCGGATCTGCCGCAGCAGCGAGGGCCCCTTGCCCGTCAGCTGCTGGCTGATCAGGGCCCTGAGCGGAGGCAGATGGGCGGCGCCCTGCAGCACGCCCTGGCGCAGGGCGCGGGCCAGGGGGCGTTCGTCGGTGAAGAGCTTCACCACGGCATTGGTGCCCAGGTAGATGGGCCGGGTGGCGCGGCGGTGCTCGCGCTCGAAACGCTCCAGGGCCACGGCATCACCCAGGTCGCAGCCGGCGCGGTGGCGTCGGGCCATTTGCAGCTCCTGGGCCAGGGTCTGCACGCCGTAGAGGCCGAAGTTGTAGCCATGGGCGGTGACCGGGTGCATGCCGACGGCGGCGTCGCCGATGAGGGCGAAGCGCCGTGCCACGAAGCGCCGCGCATAGGTGGCCACCAGCGGATAGAAATGACGCGGCCCGGCCAGGCGCAGGGTGCCCAGGCGGTGCTGGCTGTGGGCCTGCACCCAGTCCAGGAAGGCGCCGTCATCCAGGTCCAGCAGCCCCTGGGCCTCGTCGGCATTGACGGTCAGCACCAGGGAGGCCAGGTGCTCCTGCAGCGGCAGCCAAGCCATGGTGTGGCCGTGGTGGAAGCATTCCAGCGCGGTGTGCTGGTGCGGCAGCTCGTGATGCATGCGGCACAGGATGACGCTGCGGCCGAAGTCCAGCATGTCGGCGCCGATTCCTGCGAGGCGGCGGCTGGCAGAGAAGCGGCTGTCCGCCGCGATCAGCAGCGCGGCGCCGAGGCGCTCGCCGTCTGCCAGCACCACCTCGGCGGCACGCCCACCCTGGGCCAGCAGATTGAGCTTGTGCACGCGGGCGCCGCAGCGCAGGGTGATGCGGTCCTGGCGCTTTTGCACGCCCTGCCAGGCGATCTGGCGCAGCCAGTGGTTGGGCACCAGATGGCCCAGGCGGTCCGTCCCCTGGCCCTCGGGCGTGAAGCCCAGGAAGCGGGCGTCCTGGCCATTGAAGACCTGGGCGGCCTTGAGCGGCGAGATGGCCTCGGGGGGCAGGTCTTGCCAGGCGCCCAGCTGCTGCAGCACGCCCACGCCACGATGGGTCAGCGCGATCTCCCGGCCATCCTCCTGGGGCTGAGCGATGGTCTCCAGCGGCGCTTGCTCCAGCACCGTGGAGGCGATGCCGATGTCAGCCAGCGCCGCGGCCATGGACAGGCCGGCCGGACCGGCACCGATGATCAGGACGGAATCAGTATGAGGCGAGGTCTGCACGATTCGGATGGGCGCGAGGGCCGGCATTGAAGGCGCGAGCAGGGTAGCCGGCTGGGCCGGTGTGCGGCTTGATCCTGATCAGCGAGGGGTGCAAACAAAAAGCCCCGGCCGCGGATGAATGCGGGCGGGGCTTGATCGAGGGGCCAGGCCTGCGGGCACCACAGCCAGTGCCCATGCCTCCATCGAGGCCAGCTTCAGCGCTGTCGCAGCAAGGTGCGCAGGCTCCAGGCGGCGGCCAGGGCATGGGTCAGGTACAGCAGGCCGCTCCAGACTTCATAGGGAAGCCCCAGCAGCTTGTAGGCCGCGGCCTCGTTGCAGCCGGCCGTGGCCATGAAGACCGAGGGCAGGATCTCGTCCAAGTGCAGGGCCATCACAAGTTGGTCGGCGAAGGTCATGTTGCAACTGGCCGACTGCGCTGCCACCTCGTGCTGCCAGACCGCCGCCGCCAGTCCGGCCAGGGCCAGGCCGGCCACCAGCAGCAGGCTGCACGCGGTCAGCGCCCGGGCGCGGCTCAGGAGCTGGCCCTGCAGCCATCCCAGGCCGGCCGCGAGGCCCAGCAGCAGGAATACGCCGCGTTGCAGCACGCACCAGGGGCAGGGCCGCACGTCAAAGTAGTGCTGGGCCACCAGGGCCAGGGCCAGGGATGCCAGGCTGCTGAGGCTGATCAGGGCCAGCACCCGGCCTGGCCAGGGAGAGGGGCGCTGGAACATCAGGCCAGCACTTCGGCGACGAGATCGATCTCCACGCAGGCGCCCATGGGGTTCTGGGCAACGCCGAAGGCGCTGCGGGCATGCTTGCCGTTGTCACCGAAAACCTCGGCCAGCAACTCGGAGCAGCCGTTGGTGACCAGGTGCTGCTCGGTGAAGTCCGGCGCGCTGTTGACCAGGCTCGTGAGCTTGACGATGCGGACCTTGTGGAGGTCGCCCACAGCCGCGTGCAGGGTACCCATCAGGTCGATGGCGACATTGCGCGCGGCCTGCTTGCCGGCGGCGGTGTCCACGTCCTTGCCCAACTGGCCCACCCACACGGCGCCGTCCTTCTTGGCCAGATGGCCCGAGAGGAACAGCAGATTGCCGGAACGCACGAAGGGCACATAGGCTGCCACGGGCACGGCCAGCGGTGGCAGGGTGATGCCCAGGGCGTTCAGGCGGTCATACACAGAGTTGGGGGTGCTCATGTCGGCTCTCGGAGGGGATTGGTGAAAAACTGGCCGGCATCCTACACCCGCGACACAAACGCTGACCATGCTCATGCCCACCGCCTTCATGCTGGGCTGGCTGCTGGGGCTGGCAAGCCTGCACCAGCTGGCGCAGCTGCCGCCTTCGCCCTGGCCCTGGCTGATGCTGGCTGGGTGTGGCCTGCTGGCGCCGGCCCTGCTGCTGCGGCGCCTGCCTGTCGGCGGCCGGGTAGCCCTGCTGCTGGCGCTGGGCACGCTGGCCGGACTGGGCAGCGGCTGTCTGCGGGCCGAACAGCGCCTGCAGGCCCGCATGGGGCCGGCGCTGGAAGGGCAGGAGCTTGAGGTCCAGGCCGAGGTGATGGGCCTGCCGCAGGCCGTGCAGGGCTTCGCCGGCAATGCAGGCTGGCGCCTGGTGCTCGGCCTGGAGGCGCTCCCGGGTCAGGTCTTGCCCGCGGGGGTGCCTGAGCAGGTCCTGGCCCTGGGCTATCCGGTGGCCGGCCAGCCGCCCTGGCGCGCCTGTGAGCGCTGGCGGCTGCGGCTGCGTTTGCAGCGCTCGCCCGGCCTGGCCAACCCCCATGGCTTTGACCAGGCCTTGTGGATGCTGGAACAGGGCCTGCAGGCCCGGGCCCAGATCCGCCCAGGGCCTCAGCAGCGCCTGGCTGGCGCGACCTGGCATTGCCTGTCGCACTGGCGGGAGGCCTGGCGCGAGCGCCTGCAGGCACGGCTGGGGCATGGGGGGGCCTCGGGTCTGCTGACCGCCCTGAGCGTGGGAGACCAGTCCGCCATCCCCGCGCCGGACTGGCAGGTCTGCCGGGATGCCGGCGTCGCTCACCTCGTCGCCATCAGCGGACTGCACATCACCATGTTCGCCTGGGGCGTGTCCGCCCTGGCGACAGCCCTCTGGCGACGCAGCGAAGTCCTTTGCCTGGCCTGCCCCGCTCCCCGGGCTGGCGCCTGGCTGGGCGTGCTGGCCGCGACGGCCTACGCGGCCTTCGCCGGCTGGGGCGTGCCCGCCCAGCGCACGGTCTGGATGCTGCTGGGCCTGGTCTGGATGCAGCAGGGAGCCTGGCGCTGGCCCTGGCCGCTGCGCCTGCTGACCGCTGCCTGGGTGGTGTGCCTGCTGGACCCCTGGGCACTCTGCCAGGCGGGCTTCTGGCTCAGTTTCGGGGCGGTGGCGCTGCTTATGAGCCAAGGCGATGCGGTGCCGCGCCAAGGCTGGCGTGCACGCCTGGGCGCCCTCCTGCGTGAGCAGGGCATCGTGACCCTGGGGCTGGCGCCGCTGACGCTCATTCTGTTCCAGCAACTGTCCCTGGTGGGCCTGCTGTCCAATCTGCTAGCCATCCCCCTGGTGAGCTTCGTGATCACGCCCCTGGCCCTGGCTGGCGGGGTGCTGCCCCTGCTGTGGGAGGCCGGGGCCTGGCTGGGGAGCCACTGGCTGTCCATGATGGGGACGATGGCCAACTGGCCCATGGCGGTGCTCAGCCTCCCGGTGGCGCCGGCCTGGGCCCAGGCCGCAGCCTTGGTGGGGGCTGCGCTGCTGGTGGCGCCCCTGCCGCGGTCCCTGCGGCTGGCTGGTTTGCCGCTGCTGCCTGGCCTGCTGTGGCCGCTGGTGCCGCACCCGTCGGCGGGGCGCTTTGAGCTGCTGGCGGCCGATGTGGGGCAGGGCGCGGCAGTGCTGGTGCGCACCGAGCGCCATCTGCTGCTCTACGACGCCGGCCCGCGCTGGGGCAGCGGCGCCGATGCTGGCCAGCGGGTGCTGCTGCCCTTGATGCGCGCCCTGGGCTGGCTCCCGCTGGACCAACTGATGCTCAGCCACCCGGACCTCGACCATGTTGGCGGTGCAGCCGCCGTGCTGCGCCAGCTGCGGCCTGCGCTCGTGCGCAGCAGCCTGCCCCCTGGGCATGCCCTGCTCCAGGGGCTGTTGCACACGCCTTGCGAGCGCGGCCAGCGATGGGTCTGGGACGGTGTGCGCTTTGAGGTCCTGCACCCAGGGCCGGCGGCTTTGGTGCCGCCTCGAAGCCTGGCCGCCGCCCGCCCCAACCATCGCTCCTGCGTGCTTCGCATCACCGATGCCCAGGGGCACAGCGCGCTCCTGACCGGCGACGTGGAGGCGCCGGACGAAGTGCAGATGCTGGCGCAGGGTCAGGTTTTGCCCAGCGAGGTGCTGCTGCTGCCGCACCATGGCAGCCGGACCTCCTCGACGCAGGCATTCCTGGATGCCGTGGCCCCGCGTCTGGCCCTGGCGCAGGCGGGTTACCGCAATCGCTTCGGCCATCCGCATCCCGACGTGCTGGCCCGCTACCGCGCCGCCGGCATCCCCGTCTGGCAGACCGCAGGCTGCGGAGCCTGGCGCTGGCGCAGCGGCGAGGTCTGGCCCTCGTGCGAGCGCCAGCGTGATCCGCGCTACTGGCAGGTGCGCGATCTGGTGGCGCAGCCGGCGCCTGGCGAGGAGCCGGATTTGCCAGATCCGTGAGCGCTGGGCGGGCGACGCACCTGATCAGGCCTGCTCCAGCACCACGCGATTGCGTCCGGCCTCCTTGGCCTGGTACAGCGCCCGGTCGGCGCGCTGCAGCAGCGCATCCAGGCTGTCGTCCTGCCCATGCAGGGTGCTTGCCCCCAGGCTGATGGTGAAGCGGACCTCCTGGCCGTTGTCGGAACGGACGTCTGCCATGCCTTCCACCGCCACCCGCAGGCGCTCCGCCAGGGCCGCGGCGCCTGCCAGGTCCGATTGCGGCAGCAGGATCGCGAATTCCTCGCCGCCCAGCCGGCCGCAAAGGTCGTGGCTGCGACAGAGGGACTGGATCGTGTTGGCCAAGGCCTGGATCACCCGATCGCCGGTGGGATGCCCCCAGCTGTCATTGACGAGCTTGAACTTGTCGATGTCCACCATCAGGAGCGACAGCGCATGGCCATGGCGCAGCGCACGGGAGATCTCCGCCTGTCCACTGCGCTGGAATGCCCGTCGGTTGGCAGCGCCGGTCAGCGGGTCCGTGCTGGCCTGCAGCCGCAGCTTCTCGCGCTGGGCCAGGGTGATCAGGTAGATGCGCAGGGCAAGAAAGGACAGGCCGCTGAGCACAAGGAAGCCGGCCATGAACTGCAGGCGCCGGTAATGCCAGCCTCGCAAGGCGGTCTCTACGTCGTAGCCCACCGCTGCGACAAAAGGCAGCCGGCCGACGGGTGACACGCCTGCCACTCGCAGCCGGCCATCTTCGGTGGCGGCCGTCTGGAGGACGCCATGTCCTCGCAGCGCCAGCTCTGCGCGATTTGCTGCGAGCGCGGGGTCGCTGGCACGCGAGGCCGGCAGCGGCGGATTGCGCGCCAGCAACGTGCCCTCGCGATCCAGCAAGGCCATCGCGGCGTTGCTGTCGGTGGGGACCCCCTCCAGCCAGCGCTGCGCGATGTCCAGGTCGATGACGGCCGTGGCGGCTCCCTGGAGTCGGCCGTCGGCATGACCGAGTGTCCGGGTCATCAGCAGCACCGGGCGGCGCGAGTGTGAACGTTCGGCCGGCATGTATTCGAAATGCAAAGCCGCGCCAGGGGCCACCCGGCGGGCCTCGCAGAAGGACTGGATGCTCTTGCGGCCCTCGACGTCTCGATGGGTACCGTCACGAAGACGCAGTCCTCGTCGAGCAGCGCCAGGTCGGCAAGGCCAGGTCGGCAAGGCCATGGACCGTGCCGGCCTTCTCCGCCAGCAGGGCCTTGAGCCGCGCTGTCTGCGCGGGGTCCCTCGGCGGCGCGCGGGCAGGCCGCCAGCGCCGCTCAGTCGGCGCCTGCGCGCCGCAGCTGCCCCAGCTTGCGCCCCAGGCTGATCACGGCCATGGCGTAGTAGGCGGACTGGTTGTAGCGGGTCAGCACGTAGAAGTTGTCGGTGCCGGCCACGTAGACCGGGGCGGCGTCGCCCATCTGCAGCTCGATCAGGGCCAGCTTGCCGGTGTGCTCCTGCCCGGCTTCGGAGAGCCGGGCGCCCAGGGCCTGCATCTGGGCAGGGGTGAAGCTGGGACGCACGTCAGGCGCCAGCAGCTGGGCGCGCTCGGCCGTGCCGGTGGGCGCGGTCACCGTGTAATCGGTGGGCAAGGCGCGCTGCCAGCCGTGCTGGGCCAGGAAGTTGGCCACGGAACCGATGGCATCGGCCGGGCTGTTGATGAGGTCGGCATGGCCGTCACCGTCGAAGTCCACGGCATGACGCATCCAGCTGCCGGGCATGAACTGGCCCAGGCCCATGGCACCGGCGTAGGAGCCCTTGAGGGCCAGCGGATCCAGGCCGTCGCGCTGGCACAGCAGCAGGAACTGGTGCAGTTCCTTGCGGAAGAAGGGACTGCGGTCGCTGCGGCCGGTGGGGAAGTCGAAGCTCAGCGTGGCCAGGGCGTCGAGGATACGGAAGCCGCCCATGATGCGGCCGTAGAAGGTCTCCACGCCGATGATGCCCAACACGATCTCGGCGGGCACGCCGTAGCTCTCTTCCGCCCGGGCCAGCGCCTCGGCGTTGGCCTCCCAGAAGGCCAGGCCGGCCTGCAGGCGCCGGGGTTCGACGAAGCGGTCGCGATAGGCCATCCAGTCCTTGGCCGTGCCGGCGGGCGTGGGCATGATCAGCCGCTGCACGCTGGGCAGGATGCGGGCCTGGGCCAGCACGGCGGCGATCTGCTCGGGCGTCTTGTTCAGCGAGGCCGCGTGCTCGGCGGCGAACTCCAGCACGGCGGCGGTCTGGCCCAGGGCCGGGGCCTTGGCGTCGGCACTGCCGGGGGCGGTGCCGCCCTTAGTGTGGCGGGCGGGTTTGGCCTTGGCTGTCTGCTTGGCGCGCTGGCCCGCGGCGAGCGTCTTTCGGCTGACCGCGGGAGCCGCCGGACTTGCGGAGGCCGTGGCCGAGGGGCGCTCAGCTGCCTGCGCGCGGCAGACGGGTGTTGCCAGCAGCAGGCTGGCGGCCAGGAGGCTCAGGGCGACGAGCGATTGGGGCAGGGCGGGCAGAGTCAGCAAGATGGGCGATGCCGCGGCAGGCGGCGCGTTGACGGCGGAGGGGGACAGAGCATACGGGATAGTCTGCCCTCCGTTCCCCAAGGGCCTGGCGCCGGCAGCCCGGCCGGGGTGCTCTGGCCATGCTCAACAGGCGCCTGCAGAGCATCTTCCGAGAAAGAAGGCCGGTCAGCCCTGACAAGGGGAATGACCGGCCTCTTGCGGCTCGGGTGCGCGGCGGGCGGTGCTCAGAGCACCAGCATTTCAGCCTTGAGGGACTTGACGCAGTCCTCGGCGGCAATGGCCAGCTCCTTCTTGAGCAGTGCAGCGCCGTTGCCGGTCAGCTCGTCGTAGCTCGGCGCACCCGTGTTCGACTCGGGGAAGCGCTCGCAGAAGCCTTCCGCCACCGTCGTCTTGGTGGTGGTATCGATCAAGCGAGCCTTGGCCCAATACAGCACGCGGTAGTGCGTCCAATCCGTGGGGAAGTAGGTGAACTGCCAGCCCGTGGTCTGGACGTCCAGCACGTACTGGGCGCTGCCGTCGGCGGCCTTGGCGAGCGTGGCGGCGTCCTGGGCGGAGACGGTCAGGGGCGCGGCTGCGGTCTTGGTGCCATGCGCGCTGCTGAGGGCGCTGGCAAGGCCCTCGGCGATGGACTGCGCCGGGTCCTGGATCGCATGGCCGCTCACCATGGCATTGCCTTCGGAGACAGCCAGGGCCAGGCCGACGAGAGCGATGGCCGCCTTGCTGGGCGTCATCGCAACGAAGTCAGGGGCCGGGCGCTTGGTCTGGACGAGGGTCTGGCCCTTGAGCCTGGCCACCGCGCCGGGGTCCAGGGCCTGCTTGTTGACAGTGGCGCAGCCGCCGAGCGCCAACAAGGCGACGATGGGCAGCAGGGGCTTGAGCTTCATGATGGGTCCTCCTCTGAAAGCTTGGTCTTGAAATAGGGGCGTGCGATTTTAGTGGCAATGGTGCGTGGGTCCCTGCCGGCGGCAGGCGATGGCCGGACCGTACTGAGGGCGGTGCTAATCAGGGTTCGCTGGACTTCAAGCGCGCAGGCCCTGCCCGTCTGCTGCCAGCGCCTGCCAGGCCCCCGGCCCCTCGCTGCGCAGCACGGCCAGGCATTCATGGAACCAGGCCTGGGCCTGGGCGTGCTGCTCGGCCAGGTCTTCGAGGTCGCGCACGAAGCTCAGGCGTTCCAGGCGCCGGCAGACCTCGGCCGGCAGGTCGCGGGCCAGATAGCGCGGGCCGAAGCCGCGGCGGGCGGGGCAGTGCAGCAGGCGCAGGGCCTCCATCAGCGGGCGCACCGTCATGGCCTGGTAGAAGTGCAGGGCCTCGACGGCGCGGCCGCGCAGGCGCTCCTTGGTGGGGATGTGCTGGAACATCTCGAAGGCGCTCGCCAGGACCGGAATGCGGGCGCGGGCCGCGGCCTGGTCCTGTTCGGGGTCGAGGTGCGCTTCTTGCAGCACGCCGGTCCTGTCATGCCAGAGCCGGCCGTGACCGTGCAGCTCCACCTCGCGGAAGAGCAGGGGATCGCTGCGCCGGATCAGCACCAGGTCCAGCACCAGGAATTCGCTGCAGTCGCGCAGGCGGTAGAAGCGCTGGCGGTAGCCGCTGGTGCCAGCCATCTCGTGCTGCAGGGCAATGGGTGACAGCGCGCCCAGCGCGGCCTCGACCGCGGCGAACACGGGATCGACCGCCTCGTCGGCAACGACCAGCACGGCGTCGATGTCCGAGAGCTCGTCGCGGTAGCTGAAGGCCGCGCTGCCGCCTTCCCACGCGGCATCGACGTCGGGGTGGGCGGCCAGGGCCGCCTGCAGGGTCTGGATCAGCTGGGTGCGGGCGATGGGCTTCATGCGCGGCGATTGTGGCGGTGCGCCGCCGGTGCGCCATCGGTCATGGTCAGCCCGCGCCGGCCATTGCCGCCGCTATGTGCGGGCGTTCACGCGGGCCCGGCCTCCTCAGTAGGCGTCGTTGAAGGCGAAGATCGGCTTGCGCGATTTCCACAGGCCCCGGGTGAAATCGGGGAAGTCCAGGGTCTTGAAGCCCTCGGCAATGGACTGCGCCGACAGCGGCGTGATGGCGCTCCAGGCCACGGCGTCGTAGATGTCGATGGGCATGGGGGCCTGGGCCTTCAGTGCCTCGACGAAGGCCCGGACCACGAAGAAGTCCATGCCGCCATGCCCCGCACCTTCGGCCTGCGACGCATGCTTCTTCCACAGGGGGTGCTCGTAGCGGTCCTGGTAGGCCTGGAAGTCCTCCCACTGGTGCGCCGGGCTGCGGCCTTCGATGTGGATGGCATGGTTGACGTCCATCCACAGCCCGTCCGTGCCCTGCACGCGGAAACCCAGCGAGTAGGGCCGGGGCAGCGAGGTGTCGTGCTGCAGCAGGATGGTCTCGCCGTTCTCGCAGGCCAGGGTGGTGGTGACCACGTCGCCAAGCTGGAAGCGGGTGCTGGCGCTGGGGTGATCGGCCGGGGCCTTCATCTTGCGGTTCACGTAGTCCTGCAGTCCGCGGGCCTTGCTGGCGAAGCTGTTGATGCGGGTGAAGCGGTTGCCGCGATGGATGTTGGCGTACATGGCGCAGGGGCCGATGCCGTGACTGGGGTAGAGCTCGCCGTTGCGCTGCACCGAGTGCTGGGTGCGCCAGCGCGCCTCGGACCAGCCCTTGGCGCCGAACTCCACGCCGCCGCCGTAGGGTTTGGCCGGGTCGCCACTGTTGAACTTCACGGCGCGCAGGTCGTGCTGGTAGCCGCCCTGCAGGTGCACCAGTTCGCCGAAGAGGCCGGCTCGCACCATCTGCAGCACGGCCATCACGTCACGGCGGTAGCAGACGTTTTCCAGCAGCATATAGGGCGTGCCGGTGCGCAGCTGGGTCTCGAGCACGTCCCAGTGGTCCTGCAGGCTGATGCCGGCCACGACCTCGCAGCCCACCGGCACGCCGGCCTCCATGGCGGCGATGGCCATGGGCGCGTGCCACTCCCAGGGCGTGGCGATGATGACGCCGTCCAGCGCCTTCATGGCCAGCAGGCGCTGATAGGCCTGGGTGTCACCGTCCTGGCCGAAGACCTGGGGCTGAGGGCGGCCGGCCTTCTGGCACTGGTCCAGGGCCTTGCGCAGCATCAGGGGCTCGATGTCGCACAGCGCTGCCAGCTCCACGTCCTCGCGGCGCAGCAGTTCCTTGAGCAAGACCTGACCCCGCAATCCCGTGCCAATCATGGCCAGGCGCAGCCGCTCCCGGCCTGCCTGGGCGTGGCGGGGCAGGCCTGCGGCAAGACCCAGGGCTGCGGTGGACTGGAGGAACTGGCGTCTTTGCATGATGTGAGGCGCGGCGGCGGAGAGAGGGCGGACGGCAGGCATGATGACAGCGGCCGGCCCGCGAGGGCACCGAGTCGATCCCGGAGACCGGGCATGAAAAAGACTCCCGAAGGGAGCCCTGGCGCGGGCCTGAGGCCTGCTTACTTGCTGGCTTCGGCCGGCGGGGCCGGCTGGCCTGTCTGCTCGGTCGAGCGGTCGAAGACCAGGCTCTTGCCGAACTGCAGCTGCACCCAGGTCGGGTAGGTGTACGCCGTGCCCTTGTTGTGGTCGATCAGGGCGCCGATGCCGCCACCCAGGATGATGTTGCCGTACATGCCCGAATTCGCACGCGAGACGGCGCGCGCCGTGGCGTCAGGATTGCTGGGGTGCTTGCAGAGAATGTCCAGGTCCTTGCCGGAGCGGCGGATCTGGGTGGTGTCACCCGACTTGACGCTGAGGCTGCCGTAGTCGTTGGTCAGCTTGCAGTCGGCGCCGGTGATCAGCTCGCCGGCTTCGCTCTTGGTCTCCACCTTCATCGGGTGCGTGCTGTCGTTCATCACAGAGGCGCAGCCGCTCAGGACAAGAGCGCCTATCACGGCGCTAATTGTTGCGAATTTCAAGGATTCCTCCCGGATCGTTGTTGAAATGGGGCGGCAGTGTAACAGGCGGTCATGGCGATGCCGTCCAGGATTTGCCCTGCCCCTCCCCCGAAAGGGTGGGGCAGGGCAGGGGCGCCGTCAGCGCCGCCGGCCGATGCGACGCAGGGCCTGTCGCCAGGCGCTGCGCCAGGGGGCCGACGGACCGTTCGGCCGGGCACCATAACGGTCGAGATCCCAGCCTCGCAGCAGCGCGGCGGCCGCCTGGGCATCCGGCCCCAGGCCTGTCTCCAGGGCTGCTGCCCAGTGCGCATAGCTCAGGTGCAGCGGCACCCGCACGCCCAGCCGGGCCAGGTCCCGCTGCACCTGGAGGCGCTGCCGGGTCCAGGCGTCATGCGGGCGGCTCTGCCAGGCATTCCAGGCCAGGGCCAGACCCAGCACCGTGGCGATGAGACCGGCAGCGAGCTGGCCCAGGGCGGTCCAGTCCGGGCTGTTGAAGCCCAGCTTGCTCAGCAGTTGGAACTGGTCCTGGCGCGTGTAGCCCAGCACCCATTGCTGCCAGCGGTTGTCCAGCGTCTCCCAGGTATTGCGCAGGCGGCGCCAGAGGTCGGGGCTGACCGTGCCCAGCATGCTGCCCACCAGGCCGGGCGGCGGCTCCAGGGTCAGGCCACGCTGGATGCGATTGGGCGCCACCGCCGCCGTGGGGTCGACGCGCACCCAGCCCTTGCCTGCCTCCCAGTACTCGGCCCAGGCGTGGGCCTGGGACTGGCGGATCACCCAGAAGCCGTCCTGTGGCTCGGGGTCGGCGCCCTGATAGCCCGTGACGATGCGCGCCGGCACGCCCATGGCTCGCATCATCACCACGAAGGCGCTGGCGAAGTGCTCGCAAAAGCCCAGGCGGCGGTCGAACCAGAATTCATCGATCAGGTGCGGGCTCTGCTCGCCATAGCGCCCGGGAGACAGCGTGTAGCTGAAGGGCTGCTCATGCAAGTGCTGCAGCAAGGCCTCCGCCAGGGCTGCGGGCCGCTGGTGCGCCGCCAGGGCCGCGAGCGCCGGGCGCTGGGACAGGGCGCGCGCGAAGGCCTGGCTGCGGGGATTCAGTCCGGGAGGCAGGGCGAGGTAGTCGGCCAGCTCGGTGCTGCCCAGTTGCTGCGGCAGGGTCGTGGCGGCCGGGTGGGCGGCATGCTGGAAGCGCAGGCGCTCGCTGATGGGACGCCGTGAGCGCCAGACATGCTCACGGTCCAGCAGCAGCCGCAGCTCGTCCAGCTGCAGGGTCTCGCCCGCCAGGGCCGGATCCAGTTCCAGCATGGGCAGGATGCGGATGCGCAGGGGTTCCAGGGTCAGCTCGTAGCGCAGCCGGGGGGCGGTCAGGGCGCCCTGGCGCAGCGCACTCTCCGGGGCCGGCTCGCCTGCGGGCAGTTCGTCGGTCGCGGTCCAGAGTTGGCCGTCGAACTCGCTCAGGACGGGGCCACGGAAATACCACTGGCGGGGGTCGGCCTGGCCTTCCAGCACGCGCAGGCGCATCGCGATGCTCTGGTCGTTGGCGATCTCGCTCATGGCGCCGAACTGCAGACGATCGGACAAGCCGGTGCGGCCGACGCCGTCCGCAGGAATGCCCCACAGCGGCCCGATGCGAGGAAAAAGCAGGAAGAGGGCCACCATCACCGGCAGGCCCAGCAGTGTCACGCGCGCCGCCTGCCGAGCCGCCAGCGCCAGGTGCGGCTGGCCCAGCGGCATCTGGGCCAACACCAGGGCGGTCAGCAGCCCCCAGGTGCAGGCCAGGGTCCACAGTGCCGTCAGCAGTGACTGGGAATAGAGGAAATGCGTGAGAACCAGGAAAAAACCCAGGAAGAACACCACGAAGGCGTCGCGCCGGGCCCGCAGCTCCAGGGTCTTGAGCCCCATCAGCAGGACCAGCAGGGCGATGCCCGCCTCGCGGCCCAGCAGGGTGCGGAACTGCAGCCAGCTCGACAGCACGGCCACGCCCAGCATGGCGGCCACAGTCCAGCGACCCGGCAGGGGGCGGTTGCTTGCGGCCAGCCAGGCGCGCCAACCCAGCACCAGGCCAGCCAGCGCCAGGCACCAGGCAGGCAGGTGGTCCGCATGCGGCAGCAGGGTGGCGGTGATCAGGCCCAGCAGGAAGAAAGTGTCCCGCGCTTCTCGACCCGGAGGTCGCCAATGCAGGAGCTGCCAGGGCCAGGTCTTGCCTTCCTGCGGGCTCATGGCTGCGGCTCCTGCGGGGTCTCGGACAGGCCATGCAGGGCCAGGGCACGCAGGCAGGCCTGCAGATGGCCGTCGCCGCAGTCCAGGTCCAGGTGCAGTCTCGGCAGCTGCAGGCCGTAGCGCAGGCCCTGGCCGTCGGCCAGACGCACCCAGGCGCAGAGGCGGGCCAGGCGGGCTTCCTCATCCATCCCCGCCGTGTCTTCCCAGCGCAGCCAGAGCGCCTGGCCCTGGGGCGGCTGCCGCTCGCGTACCCACCACTGCGGCGGGGCGTCCCCTTGGGGCAGAGCCTTCTTCCAGTGGATGTCCCGCGGGCGGTCCCCACGCTGGTAGGGGCGCAGGCCCTGGACTTCGTCACCGCCGCGCGCGCCCGAGGCCGAGGCCGGCAGGCGCTGGCCTTCCCCTGCACCGGCCGGCAGCGGGGGGGGCAGCGCTTCCGCCTTGGGATAGACCAGCAGGGCGCTGGCGGGCCGCCAGTAGCTCCAGGCGCGGAACAGGCCCAGTGGAAAGCGTGTTTCCAGGCGCAGGGTGGGCAGGGCATGCAGGCCCCGGGGCAGGGCCGGCAGGGCCACCTGCACCTGGGCATGCCCCTGGGCCGGGACGTCGGCCCAGGCACTGCCCCGCAGGGGGTCGGACTTCAGGAAGTGGCGCCACTCGCGGCGGTCTGCGGTCAGGGCGATGCCGTAGCGCGCCGCGCCCGGATTGTGCAGGCGCAGCAGCAGCGGGGCCTCGCTGCCGGCCTCCACGGCCTCGGGCGGGCGCAGGTCCAGGTCCAGGCCGCGCAGGTTGGCATGCGTGGCCAGCATGGAGGCCAGGCCGGCGCCGGCCAGCAGGAAGCTCAGGGCGAAGCCCAGGCTCAGCTGCTCGTTGATGGAGGCCAGCAGCAGCACCGCCAGCGTGGCGCAGAAGAACAGGCCCGGCCGCGTGGGCACGATGTAGAGATTGCGCTGGGTGAGGTGATGGGTGTCGGCGCGTGGATGGCGGGCACTCCACCATCGCTGCCAGCGGCTTGCGAGCGTGGCCATGGCCGTTCAGGGCAGGGGCACGGCTTCCAGCATCGCCCGCACCTGTTCCACGGCCCCGCGGCCGCTGCCGGGCCTGGGGCGCAGGCGATGGGCGATGGTCTGGGCCAGGATGCCCTGCAGGTCGTCGGGCGTGACGTGGTCCCGCCCGCGCAGCAGGGCGCGGGCACGCGCGGCCCGCAGCAGGGCCAGGCCGGCGCGGGGCGAGAGCCCGTCGCTGAACCACTGGCCGGACCGCGTGGCGCCCAGCAGGGCCTGCAGATAGTCCAGCAGGGCCGGCGAGGCATGGACCTGCGCAATGCGGGCCTGGATGGCCAGCAGCTCCTCGGGTTGCATCAGGGCTTGCAGGTGGCGGATAGCCTCGCGGCTGTCCTGGCCCAGCAGCATCTCGCGCTCGGCGGCGCGGTCCGGCAGGCCCAGGCTGATGCGCATGAGGAAGCGGTCCAGCTGCGACTCCGGCAGCGGATGCGTGCCCAGCTGCTCGCTGGGATTCTGGGTCGCGATCACGAAGAAGGGCCGGGGCAGGGCATGAGTCTGGCCATCGGCTGTGACCTGGTGCTCCTCCATGGCCTCCAGCAAGGCGCTCTGGGTCTTGGGGCCGGCGCGGTTGATCTCGTCGGCCAGCAGCACCTGCGCGAAGACCGGGCCGGGATGGAACTGCCAGCCGCCGCGCTCGCGCTCGTAGAGGCTCACGCCGAGGAGGTCGGAGGGCAGCAGGTCGGCGGTGAACTGAACCCGCGAATAGCGCAGGCCCAGCGAGACGGCCAGGGTGTGCGCCAGGGTGGTCTTGCCCACCCCCGGCAGGTCCTCGATGAGCAGATGGCCACCTGCCATGAGGCAGGTCAGGCAATCCTCGATCTGTAAGGCCTTGCCGCGGATGATCGTGCTAATCTGGAGCGACAGGGCCTCGAACCGGCGGGCAATGCTGGCGGGGGATAGGTCTTGCATAGGCCATGCACCATAACGCAAATGCGCGCATGTCGCTTGCGCCACAAAAGAGTTCCTGGAGACAGTGCCTGCGATGTCCACCGCCTTCCTCAGTCACCCCGACTGCCGCCGCCACGACATGGGCGCCGGCCACCCCGAATGCCCGCAACGCCTGGATGCCATCGATGACTGGCTCATTGCCAACGGCCTGGACATCGCCCTGTCCCGCCACGATGCCCCCCTGGCCGAGCTGAAGGACGTGGAGCTGGCCCACACCCACGGCTATGTGACCGAGATCCGCGACGTGCTGGAGGCCGTGGCCGCCAGCGGCGAGTGCAAGGCCATAGACCCGGACACCATCGCCAATCCCTACACCTGGAGCGCTGCCCTGCGCGCCGCGGGCGCCGCCGTGCGGGCCACCGACCTCGTGCTGGACCGCCAGGCCGAGAACGCCTTCTGCGCCGTGCGCCCGCCGGGCCACCATGCCACGCGGGACCAGAGCATGGGCTTCTGCTTCTTCAACAACATTGCCATCGCCGCGCGGCATGCCCTGGACGTGCGGGGCTTGCAGCGCGTGGCCGTGGTGGACTTCGACGTGCACCACGGCAACGGCACGGAGGACATCCTCGCCGGTGACGAGCGCGTGCTGATGGTGGGCATCTTCCAGCATCCGCTCTATCCCTACAGCGGCGCCGTGCCCAAGGGCGAGAACATGGTCAACGTGCCCATCCCTGCCTACACGCGGGGCGGCGAGATCCGCGAGATGATCGAGGCCATGTGGATGCCGGCGCTGGAGCGTTTCCGTCCGCAGATGATCTTCATCTCGGCCGGCTTCGATGCCCATCGCGAAGACGACCTGGGCCAGCTGGGCCTGGTCGAGGCCGACTATGAATGGATCACGATGCGCATCAAGGACATCGCTGCGCGGCATGCCCAGGGGCGCATCGTCTCGGTGCTGGAGGGCGGCTACCATCTGGGGGCCCTGGCGCGCAGCGTGGGCACGCACCTTCGCGTGCTCACCGGAGTTTGAGGGCCCACCCCCTACCGGCTTCGTCAGTCCCTCGAGGGGGTACATCCGTGGTGCCGGCAAGCCGGATCCCCGGGGTGTCGCTTGATCCTTGTCTTGATCTGCGGTGATGGCTCGTGCTTGAGAATATGGGGCGGCTGCGGGCCGCCCTTGTTGTTTTCGAAGAAAGTGCATGAGTACCCAATCCCTTGATTTCGAGGAGGTGCAGCGCCTGCTGGCTTCCTTCGCCACCACTTCCGCCCTGATGGAGTTGGGCTTGCTGCTGGGCTGCCTGGGGCTGTCCTGGCTGGTCGTCTCGCGGCTGCAGCGTTTCGTGCAGGACCGCCCGGCCTCGGTGCTGTTCGGCAACCATGTGGTGGATGGCGTGCTCTTCCCGGTGCTGGCCCTGGTGGCGGCCTTTGCCGCGCGGCGGACCCTGCCCATGCTGGGGATCAAGTCGGCGGTGTTCAAGCTCATCATCCCGGTGCTGGTGTCCCTGGTGGTGATCCGCCTGACGGCCCGCGTGCTGCGCGCGGCCATGCCGGAGTCGCGCTGGGTGGGCCTGCTGGAGCGCAGCGTGTCCTGGCTGGCCTGGGGCGGCTCCATCCTGTGGATCACCGGTCTGCTGCCTGCGGTGATGGAGGAGCTGGAGAACATCTCCTGGAAGATGGGCAACAGCCAGGTCACGCTGCGGGCCATGATCGAGGGCGGCCTGACCGCCATCTTCGTGATGGTGCTGGCCCTGTGGCTGTCCGCCGTGATCGAGGGGCGCCTGCTGCGCAATGCCACGACGGACCTCTCGCTGCGCAAGATCGCCGTCAACCTGACGCGAGCGGTGCTGCTCTTCATCGGCCTGCTGCTGGCTCTGAGTGCCGCGGGCATCGACCTCACCGCCCTGGGCGTGCTGGGCGGTGCCATCGGCGTGGGCCTGGGCTTCGGTCTGCAAAAGCTGGCGGCCAACTATGTGTCGGGCTTCGTGATCCTGGCTGAACGCTCGCTGCGCATCGGGGACATGGTCAAGGTCGATAACTTCGAGGGCCGCATCTCTGACATCAAGACCCGCTACACCGTCATTCGCGCCCTCAACGGCCGCGAGGCCATCGTTCCCAACGAGACCCTGATCACCACGCGGGTGGAGAACTCCTCACTCGCTGATCCCAAGGTCCTGATCACGACGGTCGTGCAGGTGGACTACGCGGCCGATCTGGACGTGGTGATGCCCGCCCTGGTGACAGCCGTGTCCCAGGTGCCGCGCGTGCTGAAGGACCCGGAGCCCACGGTGCAACTGAGCAACTTTGCGGCGGACGGCCTGGAGCTGACCCTGGTCTTCTGGATCGGCGACCCCGAGAACGGCCAGGGCGGCGTGCGCTCGGAGGTCAATCTCAGCATCCTGCGCACGCTGCGCGGCCTGGGCGTGGAAATTCCCTATCCGCAGCGGGTGGTGCACCAGGGCAAGACCTGACCCTGCAGACAGCCATGAAAAACGCGACCCTCGGGTCGCGTTTGCATTGGAGCCGTGGAGCCGTGGAGCCGTGGAGGCGTCAGTCCCAGTCACGCGTGCGCATCACCGAGGCCCAGCGGCCCTTCTCGATGGCGTAGACGCTGATGGTGCCGAAGGCCTGCTCGCCCGCCGCGTCATAGCGCAGGCTGGCGGTCACGGGGCCGTGGAGGTCCAGCTCCTTCATGGCGGCCAGCACCTTGGCAGGTGCGGCGCTGCCGGCGCGGATCATGGCCAGGGTGATGGAGTGGACGGCGTCGTAGGCGTAGTGGGCGCCGTAGACGACTTCCTGCTTGGTGGCCGCGGCGAAGCGTGTTTCGAAGCTGCGGCCAGCGCTGAACTCGTAGGGCTCGATCACGGGCGAGGTGGAGTAGACAGCGCGGATCGGCATGTCCATCTTGGGCAGCAGATTGGTCTTGATGGTGTCCCCGCCCAGCAGCACGGCATCGCGCAGGCCGGCTTTGGCCATGCCCTTGATCAGGGCCTCGACCTGGAAGTCGGCCAGGGTGGTGATCACGCCGTCGACCTTGGCGGCCACCATCTTGGCGATCAGGTCGTCAAAGGCGGTGGTCTTGGCGTCCAGCGAGGCTGCCAGGGCGGCGTCCTTGCCCTTCTTCTTGAACAGGGCCTGGACACCGGCGATCAGGGCCTTGCCGTAGGGCGTGCCGTCGTCGACCAGGGCGAAGCGCTCGGCCTTCAGGTTGGACAGCGCATAGCTGGCCATGGCCTTGGCCTGGAGGTCATCATTGGCGACCAGGCGCAGGGTGGTGGCCAGGCCCAGCTGCGTGTACTTGGGATTGGTGGAGATGGCCAGCTGCGGAACTCCGGCGGCGGCATACACCGGGGCCGACTCGATGCTGACGCCCGAGTTCAGGTTGCCGATCACAGCCACGACGCCGGCGTCCACCAGCTCCTGGGCCACCTTCTTGCCGGTGGCTGCATCGGACTTGTCATCGCGCGAAACCACCTCCAGGGTGATGGCCTGGTTCTTCACGGAGAAGTGGGCCTCGTTGAGCTCCTTCACCGCCAGCTGCACGCCGGCCAGCATGTCCTTGCCCAGGGCAGCCAGGGGGCCGCTCAGCGGCTGAGCCACACCGATCTTGACCGTGTCCGGCAGGCGCGAGCAGGCACCCAGGAAGGGGGCGAGGCCGCCGGCGATGAGGAGGTTTCTGCGTTGAATCATGGGGGCCTTTCAGAAAGCTGCGCCATTCTAGAAAGCCTGGCGCGTGCGCCAAGCCTGTGGGTGGCGCGAATGAGACTTCCTGTAGCAATTGCTTGAGATTTCCCAGCCCTGAACACGGTGAATGCTCAGTGAAAACCCAATGAAAAAGGCCGTCGCGGGGCGACGGCCTTGCTGGGGACCCCGGGGCTTCGGGGTTTTCCCTGGGCAGCCCGATCAGGCCACCGTGACCGGGATCTTGCCGATCTTGGCTTGCCCGATCTTTTCCGACCATTCAGCCGGGCCCGTCTGGTGGGCGCTCGTGCCGCCTGCATCCACGGCCACCGTTACCGGCATGTCGGTGACGTCGAACTCGTAGATGGCTTCCATGCCCAGGTCCTCGAAGCCCACGACCTTGGCCGCCTTGATGGCCTTGGAGACCAGGTAGGCCGAGCCGCCCACGGCCATCAGGTAGGCTGACTTGTGCTTCTTGATGGCCTCGATGGCGACGGGGCCGCGCTCGGCCTTGCCGATCATGGCGATCAGGCCGGTCTGGGCCAGCATCATCTCGGTGAACTTGTCCATGCGGGTGGCGGTGGTGGGGCCGGCGGGGCCCACGACCTCATCACGCACAGGGTCGACCGGGCCCACGTAGTAGATGACGCGGTTGGTGAAGTCCACGGGCAGCTTCTCGCCCTTGGCCAGCATGTCCTGGATGCGCTTGTGCGCGGCGTCGCGGCCGGTGAGCATCTTGCCGTTGAGCAGCAAGGTCTGGCCGGGCTTCCAGCTGGCCACTTCCTCGGGCGTCAGCGCGTTGAGGTCCACGCGCTTGCTCTTGTTGTAGTCCGGGGCCCAGTGCACGTCGGGCCACAGGTCCAGGCTGGGCGGCTCGATGTAGCTGGGGCCGGAGCCGTCCAGCACGAAGTGGGCGTGGCGGGTGGCCGCGCAGTTGGGGATCATCGCGATGGGCTTGGAGGCCGCGTGCGTGGGGTAGGTCTTGATCTTGACGTCCAGCACGGTGGTCAGGCCGCCCAGGCCCTGCGCACCTATGCCCAGGGCATTGACCTTTTCGTACAGCTCGATGCGCAGCTCCTCCAGCTTGTTCTGGGGGCCGCGCTGCAGCAGCTCGTACATGTCGATGTCGTCCATCAGGGCTTCCTTGGCCAGCAGCGCGGCCTTCTCGGCCGTGCCGCCGACGCCAATGCCCAGCATGCCCGGCGGGCACCAGCCGGCGCCCATGGTCGGGACGGTCTTGAGCACCCAGTCGACGATGTTGTCGGAGGGGTTGAGCATGTAGACCTTGCTCTTGTTCTCCGAGCCGCCGCCCTTGGCTGCCACCGTCACGTCGACGGTGTTGCCGGGCACGACTTCCATGAAGACCACGGCCGGCGTGTTGTCCCGGGTGTTCTTGCGGTCGAAGATGGGGTCGGACAGCACGGAGGCGCGCAGCTTGTTGTCCGGGTGGTTGTAGGCGCGGCGCACGCCTTCGTCGACGGCGTCCTGGATGGAGCCGGGGAAGTCGGCCCAGCGCACGTCCATGCCGATCTTCAGGAAGACGTTGACGATGCCGGTGTCCTGGCAGATCGGGCGCTTGCCTTCGGCGCACATGCGCGAGTTGGTCAGGATCTGGGCGATGGCATCCTTGGCGGCCGGGCTCTGCTCGCGCTCGTAGGCGCGGGCCAGGTGCTGGATGTAGTCGGCCGGGTGGTAGTAGCTGATGTACTGCAGGGCGGCGGCGACGCTGTCGACGAGGTCGGCGTAGCGGATGGTGGTCGTCATGGCTTTCGAGGCGGGATCGTGAACCTGGGCGGGATTATCCCGCAGGCGGCTGACGGGCCTTTGACGCCTGGCAGCCGTCCGCAGCCCGGGCCGGGAGATGCCGCGGCACCCCTCGGCCCGGCGGGCCAGACTCAGGGCCGCCCGACGGCCGTCCAGGCCGAGGCCACGGCGTTCGCCTCGGCGGAGCCGGCGCCGTAGAGGTCGGCCGCGGCGCTGAGCGTGGCGCTGCGGGCCCCGGCGTAGTTGGTGCTGGAGGTCATGTAGACCGTCAGCGCGCGGTACCAGATCTTCTCGGCCTTGGCGCGGCCAATGCCGGTGAGGCTGCCCGTGCCGGTGGCGACGCGGGTGTCGCCCGCCTTGCAGGTCTTGCTGGGGCTGCCTGCATTCGTACCCTCGGCCAGGAGGTAGAAGAAGTGGTTGGCCACGCCGGAGGAGTAGTGCACGTCCAGGCTGCCCACGGTGCTGTACCAGCAATCCGCTGAAGCGCCGTCGCTGCTGGGCTGGATCATGGAGCGCAGGGATTTGCCACCGCTCTTGTAGAGCTTTTCGCCGATCAGGTAGTCGCCCGGGTCGTTGGCGTTGGCGGCGTAGAACTCGACGGCGGTGCCGAAGATGTCGCTGGTGCCCTCGTTGAGGCCGCCGGACTCGCCGGAGTAGGTGAGGTTGGCGGTGCGGCTGGTGACGCCGTGGGTCATCTCATGGCCCGCCACGTCGAGCGAGTCGAAGGGGTTGAAGGTGCTGCCGTCGCCATCGCCGTAGGTCATGCAGAAGCAGGAGTCGGACCAGAAGGCATTGTTGTAGTTGCGGCCATAGTGGACGCGGTTGTAGGCGCCCTTGCCGTCATTGGCGATGCCGCTGCGGCCATGCACGTTCTTGAAGTAGTCCCAGGTCACGGCTGTGCCGTACTGGGCATCAACGCCCACGGTCTGGCGGTTGGCCAGGCTGCCGTCGCCCCAGCTGTTGTCGGCGTCGGTGAAGATGCTGCCCCTGCCGCCCTGCTTGTTCCCCATGTCGACGGTGTACTGGCCGCCGCGCGAGGGGTCCTTGAGCTCGTAGCCGCTGGATGTCGTGTTGGTCACCAGGGCCACGGTGCCGTTGAAGAAGCCACGGCCGCTGCCGTTGGCGGCGCCGGTGTGGATGTCGTCCCAGGCGTCGAGCCTGACGCCGGAGATGGCGTCGACGATCACATGCATCTCGCTGGGCGTGCCGTCCGCGCGCTGACCGCTCAGCCGTACCTCGTAAGCCAGCGCGGGCGCCTGGCCGCGCGCATAGACCACCAGTTCAGGACGACCCTCGGCGGCGAGGCCGGGATGCTGGGCGAGGGCGCTTGCGGTGGCATCCGGTGCCTTGAGGCTGGCAGTGGCGGGCAGCTGGATCGCATGCTGCAGGGTGCGGGACATGGACTTGAGCTGGCCCTGGCGGTCCGCATGCACCACCAGGTCGCCGCCGATCACGCGCAGGCCGCGGTAGCTGCGGTCGAAGCGGGTGTGGGTGCTGCCGTCGGCGTCCATGAGCAGGTCGCGTATCCCGTAGGCTTGGCCCTCGCCGTGCAGGGACAGGCCCGGATAGGCAGCGATGTGCGAGCGGGCCTGGGCCGCTGCGTCCGCAGGGGCGGCGACGGCCGTCTGGGCCATGCCCAGTGCGGCCAGGGCCAGGGTGAGGGCATGGAGGTGGAGGTGCTTCATGTCTTGCGTCCCGGTTGAGTGCAATGAATGCGGCCGCCGCCAGCAGCGCACGGCGCAGGGCCTGCTGGCGCGGCCTTCTGGACCGCGCCGCAGCCCTGTGCTTGTACGCCTGGTGGGGGCGATTCGCCATCCCGTGTCCCGGTCACCGGACGTGACGGCTGCGGGCTCACGATGCCCGTGCCCAGGGGCTTCCCAGAGGAGAGGGAGGCAGCACGGCGCCGCCGATGAGGGTTCCTCTGTCGCATGAAAAAGGGGCCCGTCGAGGGGCCCCTGGCAATGCGGCGGAAGTGGCGTACCGGCTCAGTGCCCCTGGGCCTCGCCGCTGCCATGGGCGCTGGCCAGCAGCTTGTCCGTGTAGGCGATGGCCATGGCGGAGAGCAGGAAGGCGATGTGGATCAGCGTCTGCCACATCAAGGTCTTCTCGCTGTAGTTGTCAGCGTTGATGAAGGTCTTGAGCAGGTGGATGGACGAGATCCCGATGATGGCCGTCGCCAGCTTCACCTTCAGCACCGAGGCGTTCACATGGCTGAGCCACTCGGGCTGGTCCGGGTGGCCTTCCAGGTTCATGCGGGACACGAAGGTTTCATAGCCGCCCACGATCACCATGATCAGCAGGTTGGAGATCATCACCACGTCAATCAGGCCGAGCACGACCAGCATGATGATGGTTTCGTTGAGCTTGGCGATGGGCTCGTAGCCAATGACGGCACCGCTGGTGTCCTTGATGGCCGCGGCCTTGTAGCCGATGCTCTTCACCAGCGTCACCAGGGCTTCCTGGTGGCCGAAGGCGGCCTCGATCAGATGGACCAGCTCGGTCCAGAACTGGAACACATAGACCGCCTGCGCCAGGATCAGGCCCAGGTACAGGGGCAGTTGCAGCCAGCGGCTGCCGAACATCAGGGCGGGCAGGGGGCCCAGCTTGCGATTCATTTGGGAACTCATTGGTAACTTCCAGGTGGGACTGGCGCCGATTCTAGTGAGACGATGTCGGGCGCATTGTGAAGCGCCCAAGCGCCCAAGCGCCTTGCTGCCAGGCGGGGATCCGGCCGGGCGGCACAATGCCCGAGAACACTTCTATAAGAGTCAGCGCGTCGTCAGTGACGAAAAGCACAGTTGGTGCAGCGCAAAAAATGATGGGATGCGCCCGCATCCGCCAAGGAGATCAAAGCCATGAGCACTACGGAGACGACGCTTTACCACCCCAACGAGGCCGCTGCCCGAGCCGCGCATGTGTCCGGCATGGCCGCCTACGAGGCCCTGTGCAAGGAGGCCGAGACCGACTACGCCGGCTACTGGGCCCGCCTGGCCCGCGAGCTGATCACCTGGAAGACGCCTTTCACCAAGACCCTGGACGACAGCCAGGCGCCGTTCTTCAAGTGGTTCGAGGACGGCACGCTGAACGTCTCCTACAACTGCCTGGACCGCAATATCGAGCGTGGCCTGGGTGACAAGACCGCCCTGATCTTCGAAGCCGACGACGGCGCCGTGACCCGCGTGAGCTATAGCGAGCTGCTGGCCCGGGTCTCGCAACTGGCCAATGCGCTGAAGGCGCGCGGCGTGAAGAAGGGCGATCGCGTGGTCATCTACATGCCCATGTCGGTCGAGGGTGTGGCGGCCATGCAGGCCTGCGCGCGCATCGGCGCCACGCACTCGGTGGTGTTCGGTGGCTTCTCGGCCCAGTCCCTGCGTGACCGCATCCAGGATGCCGGCGCCGTGCTGCTGATCACCGCGGACGAGCAGGTGCGCGGCGGCAAGCACCTGCCCCTGAAGTCCATCGTCGACGAGGCCCTGGCCGACAATGCCTGCCCCACGCTGAAGGACGTGATCGTCTACCAGCGCACTGGTGGCGCCATCGGCTGGACGGCTGGCCGCGACCAGTGGCTGCACGAGGCCCTGGATGGCCAGCCCACCCAGTGCGAGCCCGAGTGGGTGGGCGCCGAGCATCCGCTGTTCCTGCTCTACACCTCCGGCTCCACCGGCAAGCCCAAGGGCGTGCAGCACAGCAGCGGCGGCTATCTGCTGCATGCGGCCCTGACCACCAAGTGGACCTTCGACCTCAAGCCGGACGACATCTTCTGGTGCACGGCCGACATCGGCTGGGTCACCGGCCACACCTACATCACCTACGGCCCGCTGGCTCTGGGCGGCACCGAGATCGTCTTCGAGGGCGTTCCCACCTTCCCGGACGCCGGCCGCTTCTGGCAGATGATCCAGAAGCACAAGGTCAGCATCTTCTACACGGCGCCGACCGCCATCCGTTCTCTGATCAAGGCCGCCGAGACCAACGAGGCCGTGCACCCCAAGCAGTACGACCTGAGCAGCCTGCGCCTGCTGGGCTCGGTGGGCGAGCCCATCAACCCGGCAGCCTGGGAGTGGTACCACCAGCATGTGGGCGGCGGCCGCTGCCCCATCGTGGACACCTTCTGGCAGACCGAGACCGGCGGCCACATGATCACGCCGCTGCCGGGCGTCACGCCCCTGGTGCCGGGCTCCTGCACCTTGCCCTTCCCGGGCATCCAGGCCGCCATCGTGGACGAGCTGGGCAATGACGTGCCCAACGGCCAGGGCGGCATCCTGGTGGTCAAGAAGCCCTGGCCCTCCATGATCCGCACCATCTGGGGCGACGCGGACCGCTTCGTGAAGAGCTACTACCCGTCCGAGCTCAAGGGCTACTACCTGGCGGGTGACGGCGCCATTCGTGACGCCAAGACCGGCTACTTCACCATCACCGGCCGCATCGACGACGTGCTGAACGTCTCGGGCCACCGCATGGGCACGATGGAGATTGAGTCGGCGCTCGTGAGCTGCACCGAGCTGGTGGCCGAGGCTGCGGTCGTGGGCCGCCCCGACGAGACCACGGGCGAGGCCATCTGCGCCTTCGTGGTGCTGAAGCGTCCGCGTCCCACAGGCGAGGAAGCCAAGAAGATCGCCAACGAGCTGCGTAACTGGGTGGCCAAGGAGATCGGCCCTATCGCCAAGCCCAAGGACATTCGCTTCGGTGACAACCTGCCCAAGACCCGCTCCGGCAAGATCATGCGCCGCCTGCTGCGCTCGGTCGCCAAGGGCGAGGCCGTCACGCAGGACACCAGCACGCTGGAGAACCCAGCCATCCTGGATCAGCTGGCCCAGACCAACTGAGCATGGTCGCTTTGCGCAAGGGCCCGCAGTCGCGGGCCCTTTGTCTTTGGTGCTGTGCTGTTGTGGCTGGTTGCTTGGCTGCTGCCTGCCGCTTGCCGCTTGCCGCTTGCCGCTTGCCGCTTGCCGCTTGGGGCGTACGGCATGCCAAGGGCGGAGCGGCCCGGCCTCAGCCCCGCCCGCGGCCGGGCTTCGTGTGGGGCGGCCGGCCCTGCAGGCCGGCTCCCCTGTGGTGCTCGGCGTCCGGAGCGGGCGCGTAACTCGCTCCATTCGCTGCGCTCATTGCGCTCAGACAAACGCGCCCAGTCAGACATGGAAGCGCGCTCACGCGCGCAGCTCCAGACCCCTGCGCTCCTCGGCACCCCACAAGGCGCCCGGCCACGGGCGGGGCTGAGACCGAGCGAGACAACAAGGTACTTTGCCGATGCCGTCACACGAAAGTGCGCACCACGCTGCGCTCGCGAGACCCAGCCGCCCTGGTGTGTGGACGTGGACTTGGACGTGGACGTGGACGTGGTCCCTGTACAGGAGCGGCATACACCACCCAACAAGCCACCCGCCCCCGAAAAAAGAAAAGGCCCGCTGCGCAGCAGCCGGGCCTTTTCGCCAAGAGCGACTCACGCGGATCCGGCTCCGCCGGTCCGTCGTGAGTGCCCCCCTGGGGGGGCGCGCGAAGCGCGTAGGGGGGGATCACTTCACCGTGAGGACCCACTTGGCCAGCGTCTCGGCCTCAGCGGGGGTGACGGCATTGGCGGGCATGGGCACGGGGCCCCATGCGCCGGAGCCGCCCTTGATGATCTTCTCGGACAGCTTCTTCACGGCGTCCTTGTCCTTGGCGTACTTGGCGGCCACTTCCTTGTAGGCCGGCCCCACGACCTTCTTGTCAATGGCATGGCAGGTCATGCAGTTCTTCTTCTGGGCCAGCTCCTGATTGGCAAAGGCGGGGGCGGTGAAGACGGCGGCCAGGGCAGCGACAGCGATCAGCTTGGACTTCATGGGTTCCTCTCGAAACAAGCGGCAGGGATTGGGGGCATGGCCCTGGCCTCAAACTGCTCTACAGTGAGACCAGAACCGGCGCAACTCATTCTACGGGGCGCCGTCCCACGCAGCAGGTGTGTCCGTCTTGTGTGGGGTCAAAGACAAAGAAAGGAATCCGTCCATGTGGTTTGTTGGTCTGGGCGTGCTGCTGATCTTGCTGAAGATCGGCGATGTCGGCTTCGTGGCCGGCTGGAGCTGGATCGCCGTGCTGAGCCCCTTTGCGCTGGCGGTGGTCTGGTGGGTCTGGGCAGATGGCAGCGGCTACACGCAGCGCAAGGCCATGGACCGGTTGGAAGAGCGCCAGCGCAAGCGCCGCCAACGCGCCATGGAAGCACTGGGCCGCGACAAGCCCGGGCAACGGCACTGAACATTCCCGGGGCCGGTGGGCCGTCGCCCCTGGCATGCGCCTTGGACTGCACCTCGGCAGCTTCCGGCGCGCGGCGCCGTCGTGAATGCAGCGCCATGCCTTGGCCTTTGGCGCGGGCAGAGGCTTTCTCCGTCATCAAGCTCAGAGGCCCTGCCGGCTTCGCGTCCGGCAGGGCCTCTGACCATGCGGGCCCCTTGCGGGGACCAGGGCGCTGTAGCGGTCAGTCGAATTTGTCCAGCACCGCGCCGGCACTGGCGCTAGCCGCACTGCGGGCGAATTTGGCCAGCACGCCTCGGGTGTAGCGCGGCGCTGGCTGGGTCCAGCCTGCACGTCGGCGAGCCAGCTCCTCGTCACTCACATGCAGCTGTAGCAGCAACTGATGGGCGTCAATGGTGATGCTGTCGCCCTCCTGAACCAGGGCGATGGTGCCGCCTTCATAGGCCTCGGGCGCCACGTGGCCGACCACCATGCCCCAGGTGCCCCCGGAAAAGCGACCGTCGGTGATCAGGCCCACGCTTTCTCCCAGGCCTTGGCCGATGAGGGCACCTGTGGGGGCGAGCATCTCGGGCATGCCTGGGCCGCCCTTGGGGCCCAGGTAGCGCAGCACCATCACGTCGCCAGCCCGGATCTGGCCGGCCATGATGGCAGCCAGCGCGGACTGCTCATCGTCGAAGACGCGGGCCGGGCCGGTGATGACCGGGTTCTTGAGGCCGGTGATCTTGGCCACGGCGCCCTCGGGCGAGAGATTGCCCTTCAGGATGGCCAGATGGCCTTCGGCATAGAGCGGATTGCTGACAGGGCGGATCACGTCCTGCGCAGGGGAGAGGTCCGGCACATCCGCCAGATTCTCGGCGACGGTCTTGCCGGTGATGGTCATGGCGCCGCCATGGATCATGCCGTGCTTGAGCAGCTCCTTCATCACGGCGGGAATGCCCCCCGCGCGGTGCAGGTCGATGGCCAGATACTGGCCGCTGGGCTTGAGATTGCACAGCACGGGCACCTTCTTGCGCATGCGTTCGAAGTCGTCGATGGTCCAGTCCACCTCGGCGGCGTGGGCGATGGCCAGGTAGTGCAGCACTGCATTGGTCGAGCCGCCTGTGGCCAGGATGACGGCCACGGCGTTCTCGATGGCCTTCTTGGTGACGATGTCGCGCGGCTTCAGGTCCTTCTTGACCGCCTCCACCAGGAGGGCTGCCGCCTTCTTGACGTTCTCCACGACCTCGTCCTCGACATTGGCCATGGTGGAGGAGTAGGGCAGGCTCATGCCCAGCGCCTCGAAGGAGGAACTCATGGTGTTGGCGGTGTACATGCCGCCGCAGGAACCGCTGCCGGGGATGGCGCGTTTCTCGATCTCGCAGAAGTCGCGCTCGTCCATCTTGCCGGCCGAGAACTGGCCCACGGCTTCGAAGACGCTGACGATGTTGAGGTCCTGGCCCTTGTACTTGCCGGGCAGGATGGTGCCGCCGTAGACGTACAGCGAAGGCACGTTGGCGCGCAGCATGCCCATCATGCCGCCGGGCATGTTCTTGTCGCAGCCGCCGATGACGATCACGCCGTCCATCCACTGGCCGCCCACGCAGGTCTCGACGCAGTCGGAGATGACCTCGCGCGAGACCAGGCTGTACTTCATGCCTTCGGTGCCCATGGCCATGCCGTCGCTGATGGTGGGCGTGCCGAAGATCTGAGGATTGGCGCCCGCGGCTTTCAGTCCCTCGACGGCGGCATCGGCCAGACGCTGCAAGCCGCTGTTGCAGGGGGTGATGGTGGAATGACCGTTGGCCACGCCGATCATGGGCTTGCCGAAGTCCTCCTCCTTGTAGCCCAGGCCGTAGTACATGGAGCGGTTGGGCGCGCGGGCCACGCCTTCAGTGATGTTCTTGGAACGGCGGTTGTAGCTCATTGGGAAGTCTCCGGTGTGGGGAGGCCGCAGGGCGGCCGAGGCTGGCGCCAGTATCAGCATGGAGGGATATCGTGTCCAATATATATCCAGCCATGAATTGATTTGTGGGATGTATCAATGATCGAACTCCGTACCTGGCGCCAGTTCTGCGTCCTGGCCCGTGAGCTGCACTTCGGCCGCGCTGCCCAGCGCCTTCACATGACCCAGCCGCCGCTGAGTCTGGCCATGCAGAAGCTGGAGCAGGCCCTGGGCGTGACGCTGTTCGAGCGCAGCCGTCGCAGCGTTCGGCTCAGCGCCGCCGGTGCTGCGCTGCTGCCGCAGGCCGAGGCGCTGCTCGCCCAGGCAGAGGCGCTGCCCGCCACGGCGCGTTCGGCTGCGGCAGGCATCAGCGGCCGTCTGCGGCTGGGCTTTGTCTCCACCGTAGGCTATGGGGAGATGCCGCAGTGGCTGCGGCAGTTCCGTGAGCGCTTTCCCGAGGTGGCGCTGCAATTGCGAGAGGCCACGCTGGACGTGCAGCTGGAGGCCTTCGAGCGGGATGAACTGGATGCCGGCTTCGTGATCCATGCGCCGGGCGCCGCCCCCGCGGGTTTCGAGACCCTGCGCCTGTCCGAGGAACCCATGGTGCTGGCGCATGCCGAGGGGGTTGGCGCTCTGGCGGCCAAGGTCCTGCTGGAGGCTCCGCTGATCATCTTTCCGCGCGAGATCGCGCCTTCGCTGCATGACGCGGTGCTGGCCTTCTATGCGGCCCAGGGCCGGCGAGTGGAGGTAGCGCAGGAGGCCATCCAGATGCAGACCATCGTCAACCTGGTGTCCTCGGGCATGGGCGTGGCCTGGGTGCCGCGCTCCGTGATGGCCCTGCAGCGCGCGGGCGTGAGCTACCGGGCGCTGCGCATGTCTGGGCTGCCGCGCTGCGAGACACGCTTGATCTGGCAGGCGCCGGCTGCGCCGGTGGTGGCCGGTTTCGTGGCCCATGTGCGGCAGGCCTTGCGGGCAAATCCCGAGTCGAAATGACCGGAAGTCATGCCGGCCGACACCGCAGAATGCGCGTTCGGGCGAGCAGCGCCCCGCAGGCGTGCGCCTGCCGTCGTGGGCAGCCCCTTCGGTCAACGGTGAGCCTGCGCCGCCGTTGAACGCCGACGAACCACGAGAGGAGATGCTCCATGCACCGCAATGCCCTGCGCCCGATGATTCTTCTGGCGGCGCTGCTGAGCGCTGGCCTGACCCATGCCGCTGTCTTCAAGGATCCTGCCCTCCAGCAGGCCCTGGATGCAGACCATGACGAGGAGCTGCAATCCTTGGCCCGTGCGCGGCTCAAGGCGGACGCCCACGATGCCCAGGGGCTGGCGGCCACGGTCCTGCTGAGCCTGCAGGACGCGGACAGTGCGCGGCTCGAAGGCCATGCCAAGGCCTTGCAGCAATGCGTCGAGCGGCAGCCACGTGAGTTTGTCTGCCACTTCGTTCTCGGCCAGGTCCTGGGCACCCAGGCCATGGCGGGCGGCATGATGAAGGCCATGACGCTGACCGGCCGCATCAAGGAGTCCTTCCAGAAGGCGCTGGAACTCGAGCCTCAGTCTTTCGAAGCGCGCGAGGCGCTGCAGCAGTTTTACCTGATGGCCCCAGGCATCGCGGGCGGTTCGACCGCCAAGGCCCGCGCCCTGGTCGACGAGGTCCGAGACAGCCAGCCGGCCATGGCCCACCTGCTGCGTGCCCGGCTGCTGCAAAGCGACGGCGACACGGCGGGTGCCGAGCGCGAACTCAAGGCCTACCGGCCCGGCAAGGAGGCCGCGCTCAACAAGGCCTGGGTGCAGGGCTGGGCCGGCCTGGGCCTGAGCTATTTGCAGGACAAGCAGTTGCCCAAGGCGCGCATCTGGTTCGAGCAGTTGATCAAGGAGCAGCCGCAGGCCGCACTGGGACCCTTCGGCCTGGCGCGCGTGGCTGCAGCGGAACAACGCTGGGAGGAATCGGCCCGTGCCTTCGAGCTGGCCCGCACGCTGGAGGGGGCCCGGGACCTGCCCATCGACTACCGCCTGGGCCTGATGCTGCAGGCCAAGGGCGACAAGGCCCAGGCCAAGGCCGCCCTGGAACGCTACCTGGGCGGCAGGACTCCCAGCAAACGTCTGGCCGAGGACGCGCGCAAGCGCATCGCCGAGTTGGGTTGATGACCCGGCAAGGAGCAGGTGAAGGTCCGGCCTGCCACAGGGATGGCGCTGCTGGCCTTAGCATGTCGGCCATGTTGCGTTCTGCCCTCTCCACGCCCAGCAAGCCCTCGTCAGGGCCGGTACCGCGTCGCCTGTTGACGGCGCTGGGGCTGCTACTGTCCCTGGGGCTGGGCCTGCCAGGCCCCAGTCAGGCTGCCGTCCTGTCTGATTCCGTCCTGCAGACTCTCTTCGCCGCGGGGCAGGCCCTGGAGCTGGAGCGCGCCGCGCAGGCGCGCCTCAGTGCCGACGCCCAGGACCTCCAGGGGCAGATGGCGCTGGCGCTGGCTGGTCTCGAGTGGGGCCGGCCGGAGGCGCTGGAGCCTTCGCTGCGCCAGATGCAGGCCTGTGTCGAGCGTCAGCCGGACTTCGCGCCCTGCCACTACGTGCTGGGTTCCGTGCTCAGCGTGCAGGCCGTGCGCGGCGGGGCGCTGAAGGCGCTGAGCCTCAGCGCCCGCATCCGCCAGCATCTGCAGCGGGCCTTCGAGCTGGACCCGCGCAGCTACGAGATCCGCAGCGCCCTGGCGCAGTACTACCTCGCCGTGCCCCTGCTTGCCGGCGGCAGCCAGGGCAAGGCCCGCAGCCTGGAGCGGGACTGGCGCAAGGTCAATCCGGAGCAGGCGCGCATGCTGCGCATCTTCATTGCCCTGGGCGACGAAGACTGGGGCGACGCCGAACGCGAACTCAGGGCCTTGCGTACCGGCACGGATCCTCGCCTGGCCTTCGACGCTCGCGCGGCCTACGGCCAACTGGGCCGGCATTTCGTCAAGGACCACCAATGGGACCGCGCTCGCAGGCTTTACGAGCAGTTGATGCGGGAGCAGCCCCGCCAGGCGACCGGGCCCTACCTGATGGCCCGCCTGGCGCAGGACCAGGGGCGTTTCGAGGAGGCCATCGACTGGGTCCAGCGCGCCCGCAAGCTGGAGGGCGCAGAGTTGCTGCCCCTGGATCAGCGCCTGGGCAATGCCTATGAAAGCCTGGGCGACAAGGCGCAGGCCCGCGCTGCCTACGAACGATACCTGGGCGGCAGCCATCTTCACCTGCGCAACGAGCAGGAAGTCCGGCGCTCGCTGGCCGCTCTGGAGGCTTCGCCGGGCTGAGTTCTTGAGTGGCACCGGCGAGGGCAGGGCGCAAGCGATGGCGAGCCGGGCCGTTGGGGGCCACTATGATGCGCGCCTGACCAATCCAGGACCCCGAGGACCTCGCCATGTGGGTGCATCCCCAGTTCGATCCCATTGCCATCCGGCTCGGCCCCTTGGCCGTGCATTGGTATGGCCTGGCCTACCTGGCCGGCTTTGTCGTCTTCATGCTGCTGGCACGTTGGCGCATCCGCCAGCCGGGCCTGGTCACCCAGCCCTGGACGACGCTGCATCTCGATGACCTCTTGTTCTACGGCGTGCTCGGCGTGGTGCTGGGGGGGCGGCTGGGCTTTGTGTTCTTCTACAAGCCCGAGTACTACCTGGCCCATCCGGTCGAGATCTTCAAGGTCTGGACGGGCGGCATGGCCTTTCACGGCGGGCTGCTGGGCGTGGCGCTGGCGCTGGCGGTGTTCGCCTGGCGCCGCGGCTGGCGCTTCTTTGAGGTGACGGATCTGGTGGCGCCCTGCGTGGGCTTCAGCTTCGGCCTGGTGCGCATTGCCAACTTCATCAACGGCGAGCTGTGGGGCCGGCCGGCCGATCCCAGTCTCCCCTGGGCCATGGTGTTCCCGCAGGCGCCCACTGCGGAGCCGCGCCACCCCTCGCAGCTCTACCAGGCCTTTGGCGAGGGCGTGGTGCTCTTCGTCCTGTTGTGGCTCTATGCCCGCAAGCCGCGCCTGACGGGCCAGGTCTCGGGCGCCTTCCTCTTTCTGTATGGCCTGCAGCGTTTCGTGATCGAGTTCTTCCGCGAACCGGATGCCTATCTGGGCCTGCAGGCGCTGGGCCTCAGTCGCGGACAATGGCTGTGCGTGCCAATGATCCTGGCCGGCCTGGGGCTCTGGGCCTGGGCGGGGCGGCGCGGCAGCAAGACCTGAGATCACGAACTGGCCGCCATGCGACAAATCTTCTTCGACACCGAAACCACCGGCCTGCGCGCCGAAGCCGGCGACCGCATCATCGAGATCGGCTGCGTGGAGATGGTGAACCGGCAACTGACCGGCAACAACCTGCACCTCTACCTCAACCCCGAGCGCGACATCGACGAGGAGGCGGTGCGCGTGCACGGCCTGACCGTCGAGTTTCTGGCCGACAAGCCCAAGTTTGCGCAGGTGGTGGACCAGATCATCGAGTTCCTCCACGGCGCCGAGCTGGTCATCCACAACGCGGCCTTCGACATTGGCTTCATGAACGCCGAGCTCAAGCGCCTGGGAAAGCCCCTGGTGACGGACTTCGTCGGCGGCGTCCGGGACACTTTGCTGATGGCTCGGGACATGTTCCCCGGCAAGGCCAACTCCCTGGATGCGCTGTGCAAGCGCCTGGAGGTGGACAACTCCAACCGGACCTTCCACGGCGCCTTGCTGGACTCGGAGCTGCTGGCCGAGGTCTACATCCGGCTGACCCGTGGCCAGGATGCCTTGTTGATGGACGACGCTGGCAGCAGTTCGGGCCAGGAGGGCGGCGACGCGCGCGTGGCGCCCGTGGATTACAGCCGTTTCGTGCTGCCCGTCCTGCAAGCGACGGCCGAGGAACTGGCAGCCCATGAGGCCGTCCTCGCGGAGCTGGACAAGGCAAGCGGCGGCAAGCGCATCTGGCAGTCAGCCGAGGCTGCGCCTGCCGCCTGAGGTCCAGCAGAAGTTTTTCAGTATTTTCTTGTGTGAGCTGAAAAACTCGTGGCATAATCGTGGGCTTCCCGGTTAACAAATTTTGTTGACGCAGGGTGATGAAGAAATCACCGGGGCGGCAACAGGATTTGACTGACAGCGGCACGTCGAGTGAGTCAGGAGACTTGATTCAAGAGACGTGGCATTGAACAGATTGATCGGGCGGTTAGCTCAGCGGTAGAGCACTGCCTTCACACGGCAGGGGTCGCAGGTTCGAACCCTGCACCGCCCACCAGAACAAGCGCCCAGGCCGGCAGTTGACGTCAGCGTCTATGCTGCAGGCTCAGGTCGCAACAGCTCCGGCGATCGCATCGGAGCGCCCTGGTCAATCTGTACAGCTCGCTGCGGTCGCACGCATACCGGGCGGTTAGCTCAGCGGTAGAGCACTGCCTTCACACGGCAGGGGTCGCAGGTTCGAACCCTGCACCGCCCACCAAGATCACCCCGCAAGTCGCAAGGCTTGCGGGGTTTTTCTTTGGTCGCTTCGGGGAGGGGCGGCTCTTGCTAGCGTTGCTGGTTCGACCGAGCCGCCGCCGCCGCCGCTACTGCTGCTACTGCTACTGCTGCTACTGCTACTGCTACTGCTACTGCTACTGCTACTGCTACTGCTACTGCTACTGCTACTGCTACTGCTACTGCTACTGCTACTGCTACTGCTACTGCTACTGCTACTGCTACTGCTACTGCTGCTACGCAGCGGGTGGGCGGGTCCAATGACTCCGCATCCTTCGTCCCGCTGCGAGGCCCCCCTTTCATCTGCGCCATCGGGATCGCCCGCTACCCGGCCTTTTGCAGCACCGTGGCACGCGATGGGCACGTGCAGGAACCCACTGCCCGGAAGACCTGTGCTTGGGGACCGTGTCGGCGCCGGGATCGGGTGGAGCGAGGTAGGGGCGGCTTGGCTTGAGGGTTGTTAAGGGGTGAGGGTTGAGGGTTGAGGGTTGAGGGTTGAGGGTGGCGGACTGGCGCTCGGGCTGTGGGCTGTGGCGCAGTCCTTGCGCACTCCGGACTGGCCTGCCTGCGCTATGGCATGCTGCGACCCTTTGATGGACCTCAGATCAGGAGCCCCGCCGTGGAATCAGTCCCCGCTTCGACAGTGGACCCCACACTGCCGCCCGCCGACTGGTGGCGTTTTGCGCTTGATGGCCAGGCCCTGGGCTGGCTGGCCCCGCGCCATCAGCAACTGCTGTCGGATTGGGGTCTGGGCGAAGCGCTTGCGGGTGCGCGTACCTGGACCATTCGCAGTGGCGCCCCTCATGCCCAGGCGCGAAGCCACTGGCTCGCCGAGTTGGCTCAGCGCCTGCACGAGGCCGGCTGGATACGGGGATGGCGCGGGGAGCGCTACCGCTGCCAGTTGCCTGGCCCCGAGAGTGCTCAGGGGCCCGCAGACGGCCCGGTCTTCTTCGAGCTGGAACGTGCTGCCTACCGCTTCTTCGGCCTCACCAGCCAGGCGGTCCACGTCAATGGCGTGGACGAGGCCGGCTCGCTCTGGTGCGGCCGCCGTTCCCTGCGCAAGGCCACCGATCCCGGGCGTCTGGACAATCTCGCCGCCGGCGGGCTGCCGGCTGGCGAGGACCTGCTCGAATGCGCCCGCCGCGAGCTGTGGGAGGAGGCCGGGGTGCCGGCCTCCTTGTGCGCGCCGCTGCGCCTGATGGGGCGGCTGCGCACGGCCCGTGTCGAACCCGAGGGGTGGCACGACGAGTGGCTGCATGTGTTCGAGCTGCAACTGCCGGCAGGCTTCATTCCCAGCAACCAGGACGGCGAGGTCACGGCCTTCGAACGACTGGCGCCCGAGGCCCTGGCCCGCCGTCTTGCCACACAGGATTTCAGCCCTGATGCGGCGGCGGTGACAGCGTTCTGGCTGGCCTCGACGATCCCGGGCTGAACGCAGCGGTCCTCAGACCAGCAGGAAGCACAGGTGTCCGGTACCTGCCTCCTTGCCCAGCAAGGGCAGGGTGAGGCTCAGGTCCGTGCGTGCACTGGGCTGCTGCAACACCTGCAGCAGCTTCTCGAAGGGCTGGGGCGCCAGCCGGGCGCTGCCCAACTGGGCCTCGCTGCCGGCGCCCGGCTTGTGCAGCACGGCGGCCATGCTGCGCAGGTAGCGGCCGGCTTCCTCCACCATGCGGGGGCTGGGCTGGCGGGTCTGTATGGCCTTGACGATGTCCTGCTTGCTCAAGGCCAGGGCCATGCCGCCCACCATGGCCACGGCGGTGGCGTCCAGCAGGCCGACGGCATAAGCCGTCTTGCGGCCGGTGCAGCCGTAGAGACCCACCAGCAGCGGGTACTGTTCGAAGTCATGGAGGCCGCCGGACTTGAGCAGATCGAAGCTGCGGGTGCACAGCAGGGCGTGCAGCTGCTGCTGGGCCAGGCCCAGGGACTGCAGGGCGCCGGGCAGCACGGCCTCAGGCTCGACCACCTCTGCAGTCTTGCGCGACGGGGTCTGCTCGCGCAGGGCAGACTGGCCATAGAGGGAGTCATGCACCACGCGGCGTAGCGTGGTCTCGTCGAAAGGCTTGTGCACCACGAAGGCGGCCCCGTTGCTGCGGGCCTGGTTGAGGCACTGGGCATTGGTCTCGGTCGTGACGAAGCCAACGGGCACATGGCCCTGGCCGATCTGGCGCAGGGTCTGCAGCATCTCGATGCCCGAGACGCCCGGCATGTGCCAGTCCGAGACCACGAGGTCCGGCTTGAAATCCTGCATGCGCTCAAGGGCCTCGGCGCCGTCGCTGGCGGTCTGGATCTGCAGGCGGCCCAGTTCGCGACCCTCCTGCAGAATGCGCCGGATGATGGCCTGGATGGCACGGCTGTCGTCAACGATCAGCACGCGGCGGGATTCCTCACTCATGTTCTTTTCATTCATCTGATTCCTGGCTCCGGCAACAGGGCACCCTCAGGTGGTCCGGGCCCATGCAGGCATGGACGCGTCCGACGGTCTCCCTGGCGCCAGCGGCGGGACTGGTGTCCGCTCTGCGATCCAGGCCTCCTTTCGCCCTTGGCTGCACGGCTCGAGAGGGCCGTGTCGGCGGGGCGCCCTCGGGGGCGGCCTGGATGACCTTGGCTGGTCCGGCTGGCTGGGCGGCGGCCTGTCAAGATCAGACGGGTCGCTGCCATGGGGCAAAGTGTCTTGCAGGTGACAAGCGCCGCATGAGGGGAAAAACACCCGGCCGTCCCAGCATTTGAGGCTCTGCGTGAAATAGTCGGCGGCCCTGGCCGGGCACAATGGCGGGATGGAAACCGTGGAAACCGTGGAAGCCCTGGTGATCGGTGCCGGCGTGGTGGGCTTGGCCGTTGCCCGCAGCTTGGTCCGCGAAGGGCTGGAGACCCTGGTCCTGGAGCAGGACACGGCCATCGGGCAGGGCATCAGCTCCCGCAATTCCGAGGTGATCCATGCGGGCCTCTACTACCCGACAGGATCGCTCAAGGCCCGCTGCTGCTTGCGAGGCCGGCAGTTGCTCTACGACTTCTGCGAGGCCCGCCAGGTGCCACACCACCGCTGCGGCAAGCTGTTGGTAGCCACGGCGCCCGCCCAGCGCGCGGCGCTGGAGGCCCTGGCGGTACAGGCTCGCGTCAACGGTGTTGACGATCTGCGCTGGCTCAGCGGGCCCGAGGCGCAGGCCTTGGAGCCGGCCCTGATGGCGGATGCCGCCTTGCTGTCACCCTCGACCGGCATCGTGGACAGCCACACCCTGATGCTGGCGCTGCAAGCCGATCTGGAGGCAGGAGGGGGTCAGGTCTCGCTCTGCACCCGCGTACTGGGCTGGCATGCGACGCCACAGGGGTTGCATGTGCTTCGAGTGCGCTCGGCGGACGGTGAAGTGTCCGAGCTGGGCTGCCGTGTGCTGGTCAACGCGGCAGGCCTGTGGGCCACGGCTCTGGCCGAGGCCAGCACGGGCCTGCCTCCGGGACTCGGTACGGCCTTCTGCAAGGGCAGCTATTTCAGCCTGCAGGGGCGCGCTCCGTTCTCTCGGCTGATCTATCCCATGCCCGAGGAGGGCGGCCTGGGTGTTCACCTGACCCTGGACCTGGGCGGGCAGGCACGCTTCGGACCGGATGTGCAGTGGCTGCCCGAGGACGCCAGGCCCGAGTCCCTGGACTACGCCGTTGAGCCCTCGCGCATGCAGGGCTTCGAGGCTGATATCCGCCGCTACTGGCCCGGCCTGCCGGACGGTGCGCTGCAGCCGGCCTACAGCGGCGTGCGGCCCAAGCTGCATCGCCCAGGCAGCGCCGAGGCGGACTTCCAAATAGAAGGGCCCGCCCGACATGGCCGGGCGGGCCTCGTGCATCTTCTGGGCATCGAATCCCCCGGCCTGACCAGTTGCCTGGCCCTGGCCGAGGAGGTCGTGCAATGCCTGGCGCTTGATTCAACGGTCCCAATTTAGGGCGTCTGGGCCGAGCGCTGGGCCGCTCTCAAGCCGGCCCCAAAAGCACAGTGGGCGGCTCAAGCTCATCTGCTGTGCGGTCCCCCCGGGGGACAGCACAGGATCGCCCGCGTTCAGCTGGGCGATCCTGTGCGAGGGGTCTTCTGACTTCGGGGCCGAGCGCTGGGCCGCTCCCAAGCCGGCCCCAAAAGCACAGTGGGCGGCTCAAGGCCGCCCGCTGTGCTGTCCCCTCGGGGGACCGCCCAGACTCGCCCGCGTTCAGCGGGGCGAGTCTGGGCGAGGGGCTCACTTCAATCCGTTGCTGATCGCCTTCAACAGCGTCGCCTGGCTGTCGTCACCGTTGAACTCCCAGAAGAAGGCACCGCCCAGTCCCTTGTTCTTGGCGTAGCTCATCTTCTCGGTGATCTGCGCCGGGGTGTCGAAGCTCCAGAAGGTCGTGCCGTTGTAGATCCACTGGGCGCGGCTTTGCGGGTCGACGAAGCTCGGGTAGCCGAGGGCCTTGAGGATCTTGTAGTCCTCGATGCCCTTCTCGTACTTGCCCGGGGCAGCGGTGCCTTTCTGGTAGAGGCCATTGTTGACGTTGGCGACACCCGTCCAGCCCCGGCCATAGAAGCCGATGCCGATCTGCAGCTTGCTGGCCGGTACGCCCTTGTTCAGGAAGGCCTGCAGGGCGGCGTCGGTGTTGTAGGACTTCACGTCACCCGTGGCCGGATCGCTGCTGTTGGCATAGAGGGGCGAGTGGAAGCCGGTGGTGTCTTCCCAGCCGCCGTGGAAGTCATACGTCATGACGTTGATGAAGTCCACGTAGGGGTGGAACTTGTCCGGCTCGATCACGCGGATCTTGTCCACCCCGGCAGGTGCGGCAATGGACAGCAGCAGGCCCGGGCGGATGGCATCGAGCTGCTTGCGGAACTCGGCCAGCAGGCCGGTGAAGTTCGCCGTGTCCTCGGGCTTGCCACAGGCCAGGCCACAGGCGGCCGGGTACTCCCAGTCGATGTCGATACCGTCGAACAGGCCGGCTGCTGCCCCCTGGCCACCGGCGTACTCCACCGAGGGCAGGTTGCCCTTGATGTAGGCGTCCACGCAGCTCTTGACGAAGGCGGCGCGGTTCTCGGGCTTGGCAGCCTCGGAGAAGCCACGCGAGTAGGTCCAGCCGCCCAGCGAGATCAGCACCTTCAGCTTCGGGTACTTGGCCTTGAGCTTCTTGAGCTGGCCCCAGTTGCCGCGCAGCGGGGCGTCCCAGGCGTCGGCCTTGCCGTCGATGCTGGTCGCGGCGTCGAAGGACTTGGTGTAGTCCGCGAAGGCATCGCCACCCACGCCGGTCTGCTCGTTCACGGGGACGGTGACGCCGACCTCGCACTTGTTGTTGCGCACATTGCCGAAGGCGTAGTTGATGTGCGTGAGCAGGGGCGCGGAGCCGCTGGTCTCGATGTTCTTGACGAAGTACTTGCGGTCGTAGATGCCCCACTGCGCGAAGTAGCCCAGCACGTTCTTGCCGCCGACGGTGGCCTTGTCGGTGCGCACGTTGAGGGCGGGCGAGGCGGGCGAGGCGCCGGCTTCGCTGACGGCCTGCACGCTGAAGCTGTAGTCGGTGTCAGGGGTCAGGCCATTGACGCTGGCGGTGGTGGCGGGGCCCTGGGCAGCCTGTGCCGAGCCCTGCAGCACGCGGTACTGCACCGTGCAGTTGGCGCCGGCAGGCACCGAGTTCCAGCTCAGGTTCACGCCGGTGCTGGACTTGGATGGCGCGGTGAGGCCCGTGGGCGTGGCCGGCGTGGTCGTGCAGGTGCCGGCGCTGCTGGTCTTGGCGCTCAGGGCGCCGCTCTGGGCGGAGGCGTTGCCGGCCTTGTCACGGGCGCGGACGGTGTAGCTGTAGCTGGTGTTGGCGGCCAGGCCGCTGTCCACATAGCTGGTGCCGGTGGGCGAGCTCACCAGCGTGCCGTTGCGGTAGACGTCATAGCCTGCGACGCCGCTGCCGGCGTCGGTGGAGGCGGCCCAGCTCAGCGTGATGCTGCTGGCGGTGATGCCGCTGGCGGCCAGGCTGGAGGGCACGGTGGGCGCCGTGGTGTCGGTGTTGCCGCCGTCGCAGGCACCGAGCTGCTTCCAGACGTCCCACTGGCCGGACTTGAGCGCGGGGCTCTCGTTCTGAGTCCACCACTTGGCCTGGTAGGCCTGGCTGTTTTGCTGGACCACGGCGCCGCCCGTGTAGACGGCGCTGGAGCTCCAGGTCTGAACGCCGGTGCAGTTATAGGCCTGGGCGCTGCCGGTGGCGAGGCCGGCTGCCAGGGCGATGAGTTTGAGCGAGTGTTTCATGAGCATTGAAGAGAGAGAGGTCGAGGGGAGGGCCCGCCGCCGAAAGGAGGGGTGGCGGGCCCGGACTTCAGGATCCCTGGGGTGCCCCGGTCAGGGCTGTTGGGCCCGGCCGCGGCTGACGGCGGCCTTCAGGGCATTGAGCGTGACATTGGTGGCGCCGCGCCGTGCTTCCTGCTGCAGGACATAGCTCTTGCCGCCGAAGCTCACGATCCAGTTGCTGGGCGTGGGCATGGGCAGGTAGTAGTTCAGCTTGATGGCCACGCTGGCGCCGGGAGCCAGGGTCTGCCAACTGGGCAGCTTGAAGGCCGCGCGATGGAAGTCGTTCTTCAGGCCGCCGACGTTGTTGCCCGCGGCATTGGAGCCGTTGCTGACGACCTTGAGGCCAAAGCCGCTCTGGTCCGTCAGCGAGGCCGGAATGGCCGTGGGGATGTCGAAGCTGAAGTCCGTGCCGCCGGGCAGGGTCTGGCTGCTCTTGTTGGTGATGGTGAGCGTGGGGTTGATGGGGTAGTTGGCATCACCCAGGGCGAAGCCGCCGATGCTGAACTGCACATCGATGGCCTCGGCGGGCATGGTCGCGCTGGTCAGGCGGTTGCCATAGGGGGCGGCGGTCTTGAACTTGTTGTAGAGCAGGTTCGTGAGCGTGCTGCCCATGCCGTACTCGGCCTTGGCGTTGTCGTAGGCATAGTCGCCGGCCAGCTCCCAGAACATCACGCCGCCAATGCCGCGGTCCGCCACGTACTGGGCTTTGACGCCCAGGGACTGCTCGTCCTCGATGGACAGGAAGACCTTCTTGGTGGGGTTCCACAGCCAGGGTGCGACGAGCGTGCCGTCGTAGTAGCGGGTGTAGGTGCCCACGAACTGGTCCTGCGGGTTGGTGGCCGGGTTCAGGCCATAGGCGCCGATGTAGCTGCCGCTCTTGCCGGCCGCCAGGTTCATGGTGTGCCACAGCGGGTTGGAGCCGGCCGGCACTTCCTTGCTGGCCACGTCCAGGTCATGCCAGAGGTTGTCCAGGCCGATGGCGCCCGCACCGCACTTCTGCACCGTGCCGCCGCCCGTGCCGGGGGGGCACTTGGTCTGGTCGGCCTGGGCTGCCGTGCCCCACAGGCCGTTGGTGCCGCCCGTCACGTCCTTCCAGCCGCGCGTGTAGTAAGGCACGCCGATGTTGATGCGGCCCGCCGGCATGGCGCCGCGGAAGTAGTGGTAGGCCCAGTCTGTGTTCAGGTAGCCGATGCGGCCGTACTGAGAGGCGGTGTAGTAGCTCCAGGCCACCAGTTCCGAGTCCTTGCCGTCGTCGTACAGCGCCGCATTGGGGCCCACGAACTGGTTCCAGGCGCCGTGCAGGTCGTAGCTCATGATGTTGACGTAGTCCAGGTACTTGGTGACCTGGTACGTTTCCATGCCGCGCAGCAGATAGCCCGAGGCCGGTGCCGCGACGGTGAGCATGTAGTGGCGGGCGTCCTGCTGGCCGGCGGCGTCGAGCTTGGCGCGCAGGGTCTGCATCAGCGTCACGTAGTTCTTCATCAGCGAGGCTCGCCGGGCGTTGCTGATGGTGAAGTCATCCGGATTGCCGGCGTCCTTCATGCTGGTGGCGTATTCGTAGTCGATGTCCACGCCATCGAAGCCGTACTGGCGCAGGAAGGCCACGGCGGAATCGGCGAAGGTATTGATGCCCGCTGTGTTGGCACTGCCGTCGGCATTGGTGGTCATGGTGTAGAAGCCACCGCTGGCCACGCGCTTGCCGGTGTCGTCGAAGTAGCCGCCGGTCTCGGCCCAGCCGCCCACGGAAACCAGGGTCTTGACCTTGGGGTACTGCTTCTTGAACTTGCTGAGCAGGTTGAAGTGGCCCTTGTAGGACAGCGTGCTGTCCATCTCGGCGCCCGCCACGCCGGGCCAGGTCATGCCGGTGGCCGCGTTGTTGGGGTCGGCGGTGTTGCCCACCGAGAGCTTGTTGGCGCCGTCGACGTGGGCGAAGGCGTAGTTGATGTGGGTCAGCTGGCCCCAGGGGATGTTGCTGGCCAGGTAGGCGGGCGTGCCGTCCTTGCCGGTGCGCCAGCTGGTGAAGTAGCCGATGATGCGGCGCGGCTTGTCGGCGCCCATCAGCTCGCGACCCTGGTCGTCATAGACCTTGCAGTAGGCCGGCGCGGTGCCGGGCGTGGTGTAGAGGCCTTCCGGGCGGCACTTCTCGTCCCCGGTGGACGTGCCGCTGACCGTGACGCGGGCGGCGCTGCTGTTGGCGGTGGCGCCCTTGTCGTCGGTGGCGCGGGCGCTGAGGTCATGCACGCCGGTGCGAGCCGTCCAGCTGATGCTGAAGGGCGCCGTCGTGTCCTCGGCGATCAGCACGCCGTTGTCGTAGAAGGCCACCTTGGCCACGCTGCCGTCCGGGTCGGAGGCGGTGGCGGAGACGGTCAGCACCGCGCCGTCCGTGGCGCTGCTGCCGTCCGTGGGCGCGCTCAGGGACACGACAGGCGGCTTGTTGACGGTGCCGCTGGTGACGGTGACGGACTGGCTCTTGCTGCTGGTGGCGCCCTTGTTGTCGGTCACGGTGAGGGTGACGGTGTAGGTGCCGGCCGCGGCGTAGGTCCGGCTGGCAGTGGCGCCGGTGGCGCTGCCGCCGTCGCCAAAGGTCCAGGCGTAGCTGGCGATGCTGCCGTCGGGGTCGGTCGAGCCGCTGCCGTTGACGCTCAGCACGAGGCCGCTGGCGCTGCTGGTGAAGCTGGCCACGGGCGGCTGGTTGACGGTGCCGCTGGTGACGGTGACGGACTGGCTCTTGCTGCTGGTGGCGCCCTTGTTGTCCGTCACGGTGAGGGTGACGGTGTAGGTGCCGGCGGCGGCATAGGTCCGGCTGGCGGTGGCGCCGCTGGCGCTGCTGCCGTCGCCGAAGGTCCAGGCGTAACTGGCGATGCTGCCGTCAGGGTCGGTCGAGCCGCTGCCGTTGACGCTTAGCACCAGGCCGCTGCTGCTTGCGCTGAAGCTGGCCACTGGTGGCTGGTTGACGGAGCCGTCGCAGGCGCCGAGCTGCTTCCAGACGTCCCATTGGCCGGACTTGAGCGCGGGGCTTTCGTTCTGGGTCCACCACTTGGCCTGGTAGGCCTGGTTGCTCTGCTGGACCACGGCGCCGCCTGTGTAGACGGCGCTGGAGCTCCAGGTCTGCACACCGGTGCAGTTGTAGGCGAAGGCGGGGAGGACGCTGCTGCCGATCAGCAGCGCCAGTACCGTGCGTTGATGCATGGCGGTTCCTTGAGGGTTCGTGAAAGGGATGCACGAAGCCAGGACCACAGGCGCGAGGCCAGGGTCCGGCAGTCGGGAGGAAAGGTCAGGGAGAGAGGATCCCGGGGACTGTTTTTTCTTGGGTGCTCAGGGCTTCACGATGACGTCGAAGTACTTCTCGACGCAGCGCTGGTAGTCCCCGGCCTTCAGGGAGAAGTACGCGGTCTGGTAGCCCACCAGCTTGCAGGCGAAGGCCTTGCCCTCGGGCATTTCCGCGTGATAGGACCAGTCCTGGTCCCAGTAGATGTCCAGGGCGCCGGCACCGCCGACGGCAAAGGACTTCTGGTTGGCGCAACCCAACTCCTCGGTGGAGGGGATGGGCACGCCCAGGGCCGCCGCATGCTCACGGTAGTAGGCGATGCGGTTGACGGATTGCGGCTTCTCGTAGCCCTGGCCGCATTCGATGCCGCCGTTGATGATGTTGGTGGTGGCGCCGAAGCCGGGCTTGATGCCGGCGGCCGTGTCGACCGCATTGGGCTTCCAGGTGCCGTCCACCACATGCAGCATGCTGGGCTTGGGCGACGCGGGGTAGACGTAGAAGAACACGGCCGAGGCCAGGTTCAGCCAGGTGTCGGCCACCTGCTCGGGGTTGTTGAGCAGGACCTTCACGTCACCGAACATGGCGTCGGAGAAGGGGCCGTAGTTGTAGTTGTACGAGAGCTGCTTGGCGCCGCGGCCGAAGTACTGTTTGTAGCGCCCCTGGGCGTCCTTGCCGCAGGGCCAGGTCTGGCCTTGCCAGGTGCTTGGGGTGCACTCGTTGTTGTAGGGGCAGCCGTAGGTCGATTCGCTGCAGCCCGCTTCGCGCACGAAGTACAGGGCCTGGCGCCACTGCGGCGTCGGGCTGTTGGGGTCATGCGCGCCCGTCTCCTGCGTGAAGTGGGCGAACATGGTGGCCAGGGTCTTGCGGCAGATGGCGTCCGAGTCGCGACCGTCCGTGTAGGACATGCACACGCCCGAGAACTTGGCGATGGCCTGCAGCAGCCCGGTATAGGTGTAGGACTTGTCGCGCAGGGGAAAGAGAAACTCCCAGCGGCTGGCCGGCAGGAGCCGCTCGACCCGCTTGACGTTCTCGGGGTTGCTGGCCAGCCCCGGGGCCACCGCGGCCACCGTGCTGTTGTCCCGCGTGGCGATGGAGGCCTTGACGGCGCGGAAGAGGGCGGTGTCTGTCAGTCGGGCTTCGGTAGCCCGCACGTCGGACTGCTTCAGGATGTACTTGCCCGTGGCCGGATCCTTGACCACCACGGCCAGGGTGAAGGATTGCGACTTGGCGCCGGTCGCGCCCTTGTTGTCAGTCACCGTGAGGCTGACGGCATAGGTGCCCGAGGCCGCGTAGGCATGCGTGACCTTGGCGCCACTGGCGCTGCTGCCGTCGCCGAAGCTCCATTGGTAGCTGCTGATCTGCCCGTCTGGGTCGGTGGACGTGCTGGCGTCCAGCGAGAGGTTCAGGCGGTCCACGCTGCTGCTGAAGGCTGCGATGGGGGGCTTGTTGCCAGGATCGGTCCCGCCGCCACCGCCGTCACAACTGCCCAGCAACTTCCAGACCGCCCAGGCGCCGGAATTGGCGGCGGGGGACTGGCCCTGGGTCCACCAGTTGGCGCTGTAGGCCTTGCCTGACTCCTGCACCTGCTGGCCCGAGGTGTAGGCCGTGGCGCTGTTCCACACGGCGATGCCCGTGCAGCTGAGGGCCTGGGCATGGCCGGCCGCCACGATGAGGGGCAGTGCCGCGAGCGTTGTCCTCAGGAAGGACGTGGCGCGGACCGGGCCGCGGGATGGGGATGCCATGGCCTTGAAGCCATGAGGTACTGCGCTTGCAAACATGAACGGGTCTCCTGCGTTCAACGTGCGCTGCTGATCTTGCGCTGGGCGTCTCTTGCGCCCGAGGAAGACGTGGCGCTCAACAACACGCCCCGTCCGCAGCTACCAGACCAGTACCACCAGTAGTCTTGTAGTGGTATGCACTTTAGATACCACTTTATGCAAAAACATTGATACAAACACCTAGTACCACGGTAACCCCGTGTAAGGTTGATGACCAATACGAGACCAGATGCGCGGATCGCCCAGGGGCGGATGCCGGTGGTCTGCGACCAGCCATGCTGCGAGAGAAGGTTCTCAGTGTTTACGCGGAGTGCATGCGCCTCGCGCTTGCGCGCCTCTGGCGGACCCGGCATTCCGGCGCTGACGCGACCATTGAAGCTCGTATGCCCATCTCCTCCACCAGCGATGCGTCCGGTCTCTATGTCGCCATCGGCCTGGCGTTCGATCCCTGGTGCTTCGGGCATTCGCTGCTGCAGCTGTCTGCATCGCTGCATCCAGCCGCGCGCAGTGCGCTGGTATTTCTCATCGCGAGCGTCATCGTCTATCGGCGGCACCGGTCCATGCACATGAGTGATTGGCTCTGGCGGACCTGATGCCTGCTGCACCACAGCCCCATTCGGCGCTTGGTGCAATCCGCGCGGGCATGTCCAGGTCTGCGGCTTCCCGGAGCGCGCCGGGAGCCGGTGTGCGACATGCTGATGGGGAAGGGCTCAGCACCTGAGCCCGAGCGCAGGGTCGGGCCTCGCCCTTCCCCTGCGCACGTGCTGGTGCGTGATCCGCTCCCCCTTCCTGTGCCTTGCTTGCCGTCCGCGCAGACGGTGGCTTGAGGCCCATCCAGCCGACCATGAGAAACGGTCGATGCGCAGACGGCTCTCCATGATTGCCATGGGCCGGGGTGCATCCTTACTTGCGCCAGCAGCCGTTACAGCGAAATCCGGATCGCCGGTTCAGGCAGGCGTCCAGCGGACGCTGATCGCGGCCGGCAGCGTGACGTCCCCACGCCCCTCCAAGGAGCGCAGGCGCATCGCCGATGTCATCAGGCCGTGGGCCAGAAGGCTCGCAGGTAGTTGATCGGCGCGTGGTCGCTCAGTGGGCGCGGGAGCCTGGGGCCTACAGCGGCCCTGTAGTCTTCAAGGTGCGCCAGATCACAGTTGCCGTCGGCCTGGGCTGGGGTCGGGTGGTCGACCCGCTGGCCGTCAGAATCGATGCAAACGACATCGCCCACATGCCGGTAGGCAAGAATGAAGTCGGAGGGCGGAATCCGGGTGATCACGTCCAGTGCGTTGACAACGCGGGTGGCGGACACGCCGGAGGTTGCGAAGGCGCTTGCGAAGGCGCTTGCGAAGGCGCTGTCGCCCACCCGGGGCGAACCCATGGTGATCAGCCGTGTGGCCGGACCGGGAAAACGGACCGCCACGAGGGTCGCGATGGCTGCACCCAGGCTGTGGCCGCACAGCAGCAGCCGGGAACGGTCGGCATGTGTGGCCAGCCAGCGCTCCACCGCCGGGAAAACGGCCGTGGCCCCTTGCGCGAAGCCATGGTGGATATGCCCCGTCCACCCCTCAGCCTTCAATGGCAGGAACATGGCGTCAAGCAGCAGATCTGAGGGCGCATCAGCCTGCGTGCCGCGAAATGCAAGCAGCGCCAGCTTGTCCTTCCTTCGGTAGGCGGCGAAGCCCTGCGTGTGGGTATGGCGCGATAAGGAGGCCATCTGGGACAGGCACAGCGCCGCCGAGTTGATCAGCGGCTCTTGGATCAAGTCAGTGAGCGCGCCCGGCTGGCCGTCTATCAGGGCGCTGAGACCCAGGTCCGGGAGCTTGAACGACTTGGGCAGCAGCTGCCTCAACGCCGACCGATTGAGGTCGGGCAGCTGCAGGGGGCCGCCGGCTTGCAGCAGGGTCGTCCAGGAGGGCAGGGCGTCGTTGAAATACGCGAACTCGTCAAAGCCGACGCTTCTCAGAGACGCTTCCAGCAGCTCCTTGTCGGTCGTCAAGCTCTCGAATCGGAAGTAGGCCAGGCGAGCGGCTTCCAGGGCCAGCGTCAGCTCGTCCTTGGGTTGGTGATCCGCACTGAACAGAGGGGGATGGGCCTGCTCCGGATGGAACAGGGCCTGTGGCGTGTCGTCGTAGGGCAGGGGCGGCATGGCGTGCGATGGGTGGGGTGGGGCGGCAACCAGGCGAGCGCTCAGCCGAGATCGGCGGCAGTGATCACCGTGGTCATGAACCTGAAGCCTCGATTGGCGAGATAGCGGGGGTCTGCTTTCACCAGTGCCATGAAGGCCTGATGCCCGCTCTTTGTCCGGCCGACCAGGCAACCGGCGCTCGCGTTGCCGATGTCATCGACCGGCCGGTTGTAGCCCGAATGCTGATTGATGCCGAACAGGCCGGTGAACTGGCGGTCGTCCTCGCGCCTGAAATCTTCATTCAGGTCACGATAGACGGTGATCTCCTTGACCTGCACCAGGGCTTCATGGGCGATGGCCGGGGTGCCTCTGGGGTGCATGCCGACCGACCAGCTCTTGAACTGGCCCAGGGCGATCCGGGCCGCGCCCTGTGGGTCCAGCTTCTGGAGCTTGACGTAGTAATAGCCGGGTCCGGTGGTGCCCTCCCAGGCACCAGCGATCTCCGGTTCGCCCGAAGTGTTGATGCGCAGCACGACGCGGAGATCATTGAAGACGTTGGCCTCATCGGCATTGGGCGTGCCGTCTGGGTTCAATCCTTCGATGTAGACAATGTTGACGCAATCCGGATGGCGCGTGATCCACCAGCGCTTCGACAGCAGGGCCCCGGCGATGCGACCCGCCAAGGTGGTCGTTGGCTTGATCGGAAACAGCGCGCCGACCGATGGATCCAGCAGGGCCTGGGCCATCGCCGCATCGAGCTGCCCCTTGCCAGGCGAACCGATCTTGCGCAGGAACTCGTCCAGGGCCCATTGGGACACCGGGCCGAAGTCGCCATCTGCCGGCGGCTCGATCAAGCCGGCTGCGATCAGCCTTTGCTGGACTTCCGTGGCCAGCGGGTGGTCGCCACCGATGGCGGAGGTGGCGATGGCGGCTGTGGTTCCGTTGGCGATTGCTTGCAGGCCCATGCAACATCCCATCCTGCGGCTGTCTGAACTCCGCGCATGATGCTGAGCGGCCTGGCGGCCGGCAAGTGCGGGGAGTGACTCGCCTAGTGAATTTTGTGGATGCAGTGCGCCCAAGGCTCCGCTATAAAGGCGCGTTTCAATAACGACAGAGTTGTGCATGAGCATGCAGGGCTGCCACTCACCTCTGGATGCCAGCCCTGGGGCGCATGTGAAACGGCCATGGGGTCGTGGCCTGCCCTGGCTTCTGGTCATGTCCGGGTTGATGATGACCCCGCCTCCTGGCCAGGCCGATCCCCTGCCGCCGAGTGCTGCTGCAAGCCCTGCCACGGCCCTCAGCGGTCCGGTGAAGGCACCGGTGTTCAGTGTCCAGCTGGAACTGCGCGATGGACGCATCGGCCCCGTCGCCGGTTCTGCCGCCCTTGAATGGCCGGACCCACGGACGAGAGTGGCCTTCTCGGGCGAATTCTGCGGGCGGACCGAAGCCTCGCTTGTCCAAGAGCTGTTGGCTTATGTGCAGGCCCAGTTTGCACGTCGCGGCAAGGTCCTCGAAGAGATCACGCGCTCCACAAAGAGCCCGGAGCGCGCTCGCCAGCTGGAGCAGCTCGCGAGCACGGACGAGGAAACCAGGAAGTTGTGGGCCGGAGAGACCTGGCCCATCGACGCCGCCGCGATGCTGCTGGAGGCATGGCGAACCCGGATGGCGGCGAAACACCCGACCATGATGCTGAACAGCATGGATATGGACGGCCTGATGGCCGACCTTCACGAAGACAACAAGACGCTGGCGGAGGGGCCGCTGCTGCCTCTGCCAAGGTCAATGGGACGGCTCAAGTACGTGCTGGCTCCCCCTCACCTGCGTCCCCGCGTGACCGCCACGGCCAACGTCGCCCAGTGGCTGCCCTTGCTCGACGAATTGCAGGACATCGCCGACCGACGGCAATGCAAGCTCTGGTACCGCGACGCGGTGGCCGAGCCCATGGCGGACTACCTGGACGCCCGGGGCATGGCTGTTTCGTCGGTGTTGACGGAGCGTGATCATCGGAACGCGGCGGCACTGGGCGCCTGGTCGGTCGCCAATCCGGAGCAGAGCAATCTGCGCGTGGAACGTCCTGTGTGGACGCCGGCGGCGAACCCGCAAGAGGCCGCGGCATCGGGCTTCGTTGGCGGCGGCCGCATCCTGCTGGAGCCGGCCCCCTACCTTCAGACCATTTACCTGCAGGGGAGCCCCTTGGAGATCATGAAGGGCCTCTATCTGCTGTTGCCAAGCGCTGACTACGATCGCGTTCTGCAGGCCAAGGAAAGGTACCTGTGTGCGACCCAGGCCTACTGGAGGCCCCCTGGGGAGGAGCCTGCCGTGCAGTTGCCACTGGACGATTCCATGCCAGGCCTTGACGGCAGTTCCTTGAGCGTTGCTCATCAGTCCTTCGGTCGCGACCAACTGGCCGATCGTGTGCAGCGGCTGCAGGCCTATGGACTGAATGCCAGCCTGGCAGAGTTCAATGGCGTTCGCGGGCCCGAGCTGGGCGAAAGGCGCGGGCGCAGGCCCTCCCCGATGCTGCACCGGGCAGTGTTGCGGCTGGAATCCAGCCAGGCGCAGGCGCCTGGCGAAGTGCTGCCTGGCCTTCGCTCCTGCCAGACGCCCCGGGACCCGCCCATTACCGATTGCGCGGCTGACGAGGGGCGGTCAGGCTGTGCCCCGCATGCGGAGGCACGCAATCTCAGGGCGGGGGATCTGGAACCGGAGCCGGTGGCTCGCGAACTCCGGGTGCTGAAGAACCATCTGCGGTTCGGCGCTGCCTGGCCCTCGGGTAGGCCGCCCAAGCTCACGGCGCAATACGCCCATGACGGCTTGCTGCCGGGTGACAGCTTCCAGGTCGAATTGGGCGAGCAGAGCAAGACCTCGGGACAGGCCTCCTACACCCGCGACTTCGTGGGGTTCCCCTGGCTGTCCCGCCGCTTGCAGCTGAGTGGCAAGGTCTTCAGCCAGTTCGCGCCCGAGCGGGCGGTGCAGACTGGCGCGCCGGATGAGCGCAGACAGGGCGTCGAGCTGCGCGGACGCCTGGATCTGTTCCGAGACCATGGTGGCTTTGCGCAGGCCGACTTCGGCGCATCGCGCAGCCGCATCACCCTCAAGGCGGCCAGCGACCTGACCACCACCGCGTCGCTGCTGGACCTGAACCTCGTCCTTGCGCAGTCACGGCCCTGGACGCCGGCCGGCTGGCGGGGCGAGATCGTGGCAGGGCTTGCTCACGGGCGAGCCGATGGCAGGCGCTATCAGCGCTACACGGCCGAAGCGGTGGCCCAGACGATGCTGGGCGCGCTCGACAGGGCCACGATCCGCTTGAAGTGGGGGCGGATCGCCGGGGAGCCCCCCTTGGCCGAATACCTGCCGTTCGGCGGGCCGGACAGCGTCCGCGGCTACCGGGAAGACTCCATCACGGGGCGGCGTGTGTACAGCGCGCAGCTGGAGTATTCGCGCCCTGCACCCTGGATGCCGTCGGACCAGGAACTGGCCCGGCTCATTCGTCGCAAGCTGGCGCTCGCGGTCTTTGCCGACCTGGGCGAGGTCCAGGGGTCGCCGACCCAGTCCGATGGCCGTCGCTATGCCGCGGGCCTGGGCTTGCGATTTCGCTATGACGAAGGCATCACGCTGCGGCTCGACGCAGCCCGGCCCGTGGGCAGCGTGCCTGCCGGCGAACAGGGCCTGAGGCTGCAGTTCGGCCTCGTGTACCTGCAAAAGCTTTGATCCAACTTGACACCAGGAGATGACGATGGGCAGTTTTGACCTGAAGGTGGGAGCCAAGACGCTGAAGCTGGACACCGATGGGCACGTTTACGAGGGAGAGAACCTGATCGGCGGATGGGCCACTGGCACGGGGAACAAAATCCTGATCTCCTATACCGATGCAGGCACGGACACAGTCGAGGTAGGCTGGTCCTTCAACACCAAGAATCAGCTCGAGATCTCCCAGGCCGGCCAGGTGATCGCCACGCTGAAGGCCAGCCAGGAGGGCATTCCTACCTTCAGCCTGGACAACAACGTACTGTGCGTCGATCCAGACGGCGACATGATGTTCAGCTTCAAGCTGAGCTGCCAGTATGGGCTGGATGGGCAGGGCAACCTGGTTGTCTTGATCAACGACCAGCGCTCCGTGATCGACGGGTACATCTCGGACACGCAGTCGCGCTTCAACTTCCAGTTCGTGGACGGAGACATGAAGCTGTACCCCAGCAGCCTGATCTTCTCGGGCGGCTGGAAGCGCCAGGATGGCGAGGACAAGAAGGTCATCCTGAGCTTCGCGCTGGCCGACCCCGGCCTGCAGATCGACGGCAAGGCCCTGGTGTTGCCTTCCGAGGTCCAGGTCGACCCGAAGAAGAACCATCTGGCGATGGTGTACTTCAAGAACGGCAAGCAACGTTCGCTGCAGTTTGCGGGAACACTGGAAGTCGGCCGGGACCTCACACTGCGATTCAGGATCGCCGACGTCAAGGAAGCCGGGCTGCGCTCCACCCAGATCGAGATCGCGACCACTTTCCTGTTCGACAAGGTGGAGGGCACCTTGAAGCTGGCCGTCGGCAAGATCACCAATGCGGCGGAAAGGTCCCAGGTGCTCGAAATTGGCGGCAAGGTCAGCGCCAAGTTCAAGAGCGGCCGGGTCGATTGGGATTTTTCCTATCGAAAGTCGACAAGTGGTACGGGGGAAAGCGTTGTCAAGCTGGCCACGGTGCTGGCCTTTGAAGGCGACAAGACGAAGTTCATGGTCAAGTACACCCGTGATGGCAAGTCCTACGCCCTGGATGTGACCGCCCAGTACTCGACGGCCAAACTCGACGGCATCGTCGGGGTGAAGGTGGAAAGCGGCGGCGATGCCGGCAAGGTGGTGTCGGCCTTCATTGGCATCTCTTGGTGACGAGCGCCGATCACGGTCTGCGCCGTCAGGGGGGCCGTCGACTCGCGACGGCTCGCCTGGTGAGACGCGCAACGTCGCGCCTATCGGCATCCTCGGGAAAGCGTCTGCGCATGACGATCAGCACGGTCCGGCATCACGTGGTCCGGGCAGGCGCTGGTCAAAACGACCCGCCCCTCTGCTTCCGGAGCTCGCAGGGCCGTCGCCCGCCTAGGGCCGGGCGGGCACGGTCCGATGATCAAAGCTCACCACCCGCGCCAGGCGCCACTGTCCATCCTGCTGGCGCCAGAGGCTGACGAACTGCGCCACGGTGCTCGTGGGCGCGCCCCGCTCATCGAAACGGTGGGCGCCGACCTGCATGGCGCCATAGCCCTGGATCGGGTACACCCGCAGCGTGCCAGGTATCAGGGTCCGGACCACACCTTGCCTGGCCGGGCAGGCGGTAGTGAGCCGGCGGGTGTTCTCGCGCACCTGTTCGCCCGTGGAGAGGCCGTCCTTGTCGTGATAGAACTCGACGTCCTCGGCGAAGAGGGCGTTGGCCTTGGCGGCATCACAGCTCACGAAGGAGGCCTCGAACAAGAGACTGTCCAGGCGCGCCAGTTCGTCGAAGAGCGGGCCGGCGCGCAGGCCGTCGCTGCCCTCGGGCATGGCTTGGGCCCATGCCGCCGACGCGCCTGCAGTCCAAACCAAGGCAATGAGCGCGAGGTGGCACATCTGAGCCCAGGCTGTCATGGGTGTGGCTCCTGTCGTGTGGCCCGGTGGGGGCTGCGCATGCTGCGGGAGGCTATCGCTCCACCCGCTTCCACTTCCCCTGCTCCAGCAACTCATGCGGCAGGAACCTCGCCTTGTAGGCCATCTTGGGGCTTTCGGCGATCCAGTAGCCGAGGTAGAGGTGGGACAGCTGCAACTGCCGCGCCTGCTCGATCTGCCACAGCACGTTGTAGCTGCCGTAGCTGGTCCCGGGCTCGGGCTCGTAGAAGGTGTAGACCGCGGAAAGGCCGTCGGTGAGGATGTCCAGGATGGACACCATCTTGAGCACCGCGCTGCCATCCGGCCGGGGCTCGCGGAACTCCACCAGGCGGGAGTTGATGCGGGATTGAAGCAGGAACTGGGTGTACTGGTCCACGCTGTCGTGATCCATGCCGCCGCCGCTGTGGCGGCCGGCCTGGTAGCGCAGGTAGAGCTGGTAATGCTCTTCGGAGAAGCCCAGGCGCATCACGCGGGCCTGCAGGCCCTGGTGCTGCTGCCAGGCGCGGCGCTGGCTGCGCGAGGGCTTGAAGTCCGCCACCGGGATGCGCATGGGTACGCAGGCCTGGCAGCCCTCGCAAAAGGGCCGGTAGGTGAACATGCCGCTGCGGCGGAAACCGGCTTCCACGAGGCCGGAGTAGGCGTCCGCGTGGATGAGATGGCTGGGTGTGGCCACCTGCGAGCGCGCCAGGCGCTGCGGTAGGTAGCTGCAGGGGTAAGGCGCCGTCGCATAGAACTGCAGCTCGGCCAGCGGAAGTTCCTTGGGATGCGTCACGGTGGCGGCAGGGGCTAAGGGTCAGTCGGTTGGGGTGAGGGGGAGTCCTGAGCAGCTGGCAGAGCCGGCAGATCCAGCAGGTCCCAGAGGCCTGCATGATAGGTCCAATCGAGAGGCGGCTCTTCAACGACCTTGGCCCGGAGATGGGCCTCGAAGGCCTCACGGGGCACCTCGAAGGCGCCCAGGGAGGCCAGGTGGCGGGTGTTCTGCTGGCAGTCGATCCAGGGGATGTCATGCCGCCGGCATAGGCAGACCAGGGCGGCCAGGGCGATCTTGGAGGCATCGGTCCGGCGCATGAACATGGACTCGCCGAAGAACATGCGGCCGATGTTCACGCCATAGAGCCCGCCCGCCAACTCGCCGTCCATCCAGGTCTCGATGCTGTGCACCACACCCTCGCGAGCCAGGGTCAGGTAGGCGGCCTGCATCTCGGGGAGTATCCAGGTGCCGCTCTGGCCCTCGCGCGGGCTGCTGGCGCAGGCGCGCAGGACCTCGGCCGTGGCGCTGTCCACCCGGATCTCGCAGCCGGGTGTCTGGCGGAAGCGCTGCAGGGTCTTGCGCAGGGAACGGGAAAGCTTGAAGTGCCGGGTCTGCAGCACCATGCGTGGGTCCGGACTCCACCACAGGATGGGCTGGCCGCGGCCGTACCAGGGGAAGATGCCCTGGGCGTAGGCAGCCTTGAGGCGCTCGCAGGAGAGGTCGCCGCCAGCGGCGAGCAGGCCCGGTGCTTCGGAACTCGGGCCCAGGGCCTGCGAGACCGGGGGAAAATCCAGGGAATCGGGGGCCAGCCAAGGGATCATGGGCGCATGGTAGCCGCAGCCCTGCAGACGGCCCGGACTCGCCATACGTTCAAGAGAGGATCAGATGATCAAGGTTTACGGCATTGCCAACTGCGACACCGTCAAGAAGGCCCGCAACTGGCTGGACGCGCAGGGGCTGTCCTACGAATTCCACGACTACAAGAAGGCTGGTGTGCCTGAGGCCCTGCTGCCGCAGTGGCAGGCCGCCCTGGGCTGGGAGCTCCTGCTCAACCGCAGCGGCACCACCTGGCGCAAGCTGGACGAGGCCGTGCGGGCGGCTGTGGTGGACGCCGCCGCCGCCGCCGCATTGATGCGGGCCCAGCCCAGCGTGATCAAGCGCCCGTTGGTGGACTGGGGTGACGGCCGCCTGAGCCTGGGCTTCAAGCCGGAGCAGTTCGAGGCCTTGCAGCACGGCTGAAGCAAGGCTGAACCATGGCCGGACTTGGTGCGCGCCGCACGAACGTGCGCCAAGCTGGGGCACTGCAAGGGAGGTGTTGCACTCGAATGGTGCTCGCGTGGCCCGCAAACCATGCCCCAAGCTGGGCACTGTTCTTGCGATGCTGGTGCGCGACGGGCCGCGCTGGTGCGGTCCTGCTCCTCTGAATGCATTCGTTTCGCCCCAAGGAGGCCCATGGAGTCCATCAAGCAAAGCGCTGACGCGCTTTTCATCCTGCTCGGCGCCATCATGGTGCTGGCCATGCACGCAGGCTTTGCCTTCCTGGAACTGGGCACAGTGCGAAAGAAGAACCAGGTCAATGCCCTGGTCAAGATCCTGGTGGACTTCGCCGTGTCCACCGTCGCCTACTTCCTGCTGGGCTACACGGTGGCCTATGGGGTGCATTTCTTTACCGGCGCGGAGGCCCTGGCTGCAAAGAACGGCTATGAGCTGGTCAAGTTCTTCTTCCTGCTGACCTTCGCGGCGGCGATTCCCGCCATCGTCTCCGGCGGCATCGCCGAGCGTGCGCGCTTCGGTCCTCAACTGATGGCCACGGCCGTCATCGTGGGCCTGGTCTACCCGGCCTTTGAGGGCGTGGCGTGGAACCAGGGCCTGGGCGTGCAGGCCTGGCTGAAGGCGCACTTCGGCGCAGAGTTCCATGACTTCGCCGGTTCCGTGGTCGTGCACGCCGTAGGCGGCTGGATTGGCTTGGCGGCCGTGCTGCTGCTGGGTCCGCGTATGAACCGCTACCGCAAGGACGGCGCCATCAGCGCGCACCCGCCCTCCAGCATTCCCTTCCTGGCGCTGGGCGCCTGGGTGCTGGCGGTGGGCTGGTTCGGCTTCAACGTGATGAGTGCCCAGACCCTGGACAAGATCTCCGGGCTGGTTGCCGTCAACTCCCTGATGGCCATGGTGGGCGGCACCCTGGTGGCCGTGCTGATGGGCCGCAACGACCCCGGCTTCGCCTACAACGGACCCCTGGCCGGCCTGGTGGCCGTGTGCGCGGGCTCGGACGTCATGCACCCGCATGGCGCCCTGGTCACCGGCGGCGTGGCCGGCTTCATCTTCGTGAAGATGTTCACCCTGACCCAGAACCGCTGGAAGATCGATGACGTGCTGGGCGTCTGGCCTCTGCATGGCCTGTGCGGTGCCTGGGGCGGCATTGCCTGCGGCATCTTCGGCACCCAGGCGGGGGGCGGTATCGGCGGCGTGAGCTTCTGGTCTCAACTGCTGGGCACGCTGCTGGGCGTGGCCTGGGCCCTGGCCGGGGGCTTCGTGGTGTATGGCCTGCTCAAGCGCTTCGTCGGCCTGCGCCTGAGCCAGGAAGAGGAATTCGAGGGCGCCGATCTCTCCATCCACAAGATCGGCGCCACGCCGGACCGCGAGGTCAGCTGGTAAGCTCAGCGCCTCTTGATCCGTCATGACACCTCACCACCGCCTGCGGGCGGTGGTGGCATTTCGAGCGTCCGCCATGTTCACAGGCATTGTTCAAGGCGTGGCCCAGGTGGCCGCCCTCAGCGACCGTCCCGGTCTGCGCAGCTTCACCCTGCAGTTCCCGCCCGGCTTCTGCCAGGGCCTGGAGATTGGGGCCAGCGTGGCCTCGGATGGCGTCTGTCTCACCGTCGTTGCATTGCATGCGGGTGACCGTGCGGACTTCGACGTCATGCAGCAGAGCCTGAATCTCACCACGCTGGGCGCCTTGCAGGTCGGCAGCCGCATCAATGTGGAGAGGGCGGCCAGGGACGGCGCCGAGATCGGCGGCCATCCGCTCTCCGGCCATGTGGACTTCATGGCCACGGTGCAATCCATCCGGCAACCCGAGAACAACCATGTGCTCCGCATCGGCGTGCCTGCGCCCTGGATGCGCTACATCTTCGCCAAGGGCTATATCGCGGTGAACGGTGCCAGCCTCACCGTGGCCGAGGCCGGGCGCGAGCGCGATGGCTCGGGCTGGTTCGAGGTCTGGCTCATCCCCGAGACCCTGCGCATGACCACTTTCGGCGAGAAGGGCGTGGGCGCGGCCCTGCACATCGAGATCGAGCGCCAGACCCAGGTCCTGGTGGACACGGTCCGTGCGGCGGTGGACGAACGCCTGGGCCCGCTGCTGCCGCATCTGGAGCAGTGGCTGGCGGAAAATGGTCAGGTCTTGCCTGACGTCCTGAAGGGCTGATGCCCGTCGCAGTTCAAGGGCGCTGCGCCGCGCGCTGCAGCAGCGCCTGCACACCGCTGAGGGCTCCGAGGCGGCTGCGCAGGTAATCGCCCAGCCGTGTCTGCTGGCTGAAGGCCACGTTGAAGCGGATGTGCGGGTCCGGCGTTCTCAGCGCCGAGAAGGTGGCGCCTGGCACCAGCAGGATCTTGTTGCGCCAGGCGTCCTGCACCAGCTCGTCCACATCCACCCCCTCGGGCACGGAGGCCCACAGGAAGAGGCCTCCCTCGGCTGGATGGTCCAGCTGCATGCCGGCCTGCTCCAACTGCCGGCTGCACTGAAGGCGGGCCTGCTGGAGGCGGCGCTGCAGGCGGTCCAGGTGCTTGCGCAGGCGTCCGGCCATCAGTACTTCCAGCAGCACGTACTCGTTCAGCGCGGCGCTGCTGAGCACGGAGCAGATCTTGGCCCGCAGCAGGGGTTTGAGCAGGGCGGGCTCCGCGGCGACATAGCCCATGCGCAGGGCCGGACTCAGCACCTTGCAGAAGCTGGAGTAGTAGATCACGCCCTCCAGCCCAGCCAGCGCGGCAAGACGGCTGGGGTGGCCGGGGTGGAAATGCCCGTGGACATCGTCCTCGGCGATCAGCAGGCCATGCTGGCGCGCCAGCACCAGCAGGCGGTAGAGATTGGCGGGGCTGCTGCTCCATCCCGTGGGACTGTGCAGGGCCGGCTGCAGGAAGAGCAGGCGTGGGCGGTGTTCACGGCAGGCAGCTTCCATCTGGTCCAGGTCCAGGCCATCAGGCCGGCGGCGGATGGCGATGGCCTGAACGCCCTCCTGGCGCAGCCGGTCAAACATGAGGAAGTAGCCCGGATCCTCGACCAGCACGGTGTCCCCGGCGCGCAGAAAGCTGCGGCAGATCAGGTCGATGGCATGGGTGCCGCCGTAGCAGGTCATGAGCCGGCCGGCGTCCACCGCCAGCCCTTGGCCACGCAGAAGCAGGGCGATGCGCTCGCGCAGCTCGGGCAGTCCCTGCGGCGGGCAGCGCGAGGCCATGCCGGCGCTGCTTCGTGCCAAGCCGCGCTGCACGGCGGCCGCGGGGACTGCGTCTTCCAGCCAGGCCGGCGGCAGGGCGCCGCTGCTGGCCAGCAGCACGCCAGGGCGCTGGTCATTGGCCTGCTGGGCGAGCCAGACGCCTTCCTGCGCTTCGCCGGCTTCCAGCCAGGCCTCGTCGCGTTCCATGGCCGGTGGCTCGCAGACGAAGTAGCCGGCCGTGCCGCGCGACTCGATGCGCCCTGCCGAGGCCAGGCGGTCGTAGGCCAGCACCACGGTGTTGGGGCTCACGGCCAGCTGGGTGGCCAGGGCGCGGATGGACGGCAGGCGGGCGCCGGGCGGCAATTGGCGGCGTTCGATCAGGCCGGCCAGGCCGGTCTCGATCTGGTCGGCCAGGGGCTGGGTGGCGTGGCGGTCAAGCGGGATCACGCGGCGAGCTTAGCGGAGAAAGTTCAGGGCAAGCGCAGCCAATGCGGCCGCCATGCACAGATTGAAGCCGCGATGCACCGCGGGCTTCTCCAGCAGACGGCGGATGGCCACGCCAAACAATGCCCACATCGAGATGGCGGGGAAGCCCATCAGGCTGCTGAGCAATGCTACCAGCAGCGCCGCCTGCAGCGGCGGCAGTCCAGAGGGCATGAAGACCGAGGCCAGAGTCACAGCCTTGAGCCAGTTCTTGGGATTGATGAACTGGAATAGCGCTCCGTGCGTGAAGCCCAGCGGCCGGGGCAGCGCCCGCGCCTGCGCCATGGTGGCGCCGCTGAGCCGCCAGGCCAGAAACAGCAGATACAGGGCTCCGCCGATGCGCAGCACCTGCTGTGCCACCGGCCAGGCGAGGAACAGCTGTCCCAGGCCGAGGCAGCAGGCCAGGGTCAGCACAAAGCCGCCCAGCAGGATGCCCAGGATCTGAGGCAGCGTGGCCCGGTAGCCAAAGTTGGCGCCGGAGGTGGTGAGCATGACGTTGTTGGGGCCGGGCGTGCCGGACATCAGCAGGCAGTAGCTCATCAGGGGAAGCAGGTCGGTCATGGTGGCGATGCACAAAGCGGGCCTCAAGACTAGGACCGGGACGTGGTCAGGCCAAGGCACAAGCGAGTGCGGCTGCGTCGGCGCTGTATCAGGCCCGGCAGCGGTACAGGCTGCTGCCCGCTTCCCGCGCCCCGCCGTCCTCAAGGGCACTCCGGCGACAGGCGTCCAACGCAGCTGTGGTCAGGGCTCACCACATGTCCAGGTCGTCGGAGCTCCCCCTGTGGAACCTGTCGTGCCTCGGGGCCTGGCTGGGAGGCCATTCGGGCGCCTTGGGCAAGGTGTAGCTGCTCATGGGGTAGGACTGCGTGTTGCCACCGTAGCTGAAGGCCTCGTCCAGGGGCTTGGACATGTCCAGCGTCGGCTCAGGCAAGGGGCCGGTGTGGGTGAAGCCGAAGATGGGCACCCTGGCGTCGCTGAGATGACCGTAGGTGGTGGGGATGTGGTCCCGATTGCCGCGATGCTTGTGCTTCACATCCTCCTGGTACACACGCTCGACGGTCACCGGGATGCCCTGCGCGCCGACGACGGACTCGATGCGCTTGGCCGTCATCGAGCGAAGCAACTCTATCCGGTCCTTGCAGCCATCGCAGGGGCCGTAGTTGCCGATGACGGTGAAGGTCACGATGTTGACGCCGCCCCCGTAGTGGCGACGCGCGGGAAACTTGCGATTGATCTCGCGCCAGGCTTCATCGGCCGCCTGGGCCTCGGCATCCTTCGCTGAGATGATGTATTCCTTCTCTTCACGGTTTTGATGGCTTTGCGGCGGCATGGAAAAGACAGCGCTCCCGCCGTCTCCTGCCTTGTAGGTCCGCGTGCTGTAGAAGGGAACGCCATCAATGGAGATCAGGATGGAGACATTGATGCTGTCGTAGTCGGTGGCCTCCTTCAGCTTCAGCTGTGAAAGGCGGCCCTGGATGAACTGGATGTAGTAGTTTGCCGTGACGCCTTGCTCCACGTGCAGGGCATTGGCGATTCTCAGCAGGCCGTCGATGCCGAGGGAGTCCAGATACTCGAGGATGTACTCGCGATGTTCGGGCCTCTCGCTGTCAAACTGGCCTATGCGCAGTCGTTGAACCGGTGCATCGCGTCTGGCTGGCGTGAGGGCAGACTGCGCCTGCAAAGGGGGGCCTGCCTGGGTTGTGACCCCTGCTGCCATGGCGGCGGCCCGGGCGCCCATCACATCGGCCTCGCGCTCCAGCGGGGCCTCGTCATTGATGGAGACACCCTGATGCTGCAGGGTCTGCTGCACCCGTCCCTGCGCCTGCTGCACCACGTGCCAGGCTTCGTGGGGCAGGTGCTGGTCTTGCGAGGGGGCCAGGTGGATGTCCTGCCCCTGCGCGAAGGCATGGGCCTGCAGCGCCGCCGGACGGCTCGAATTGCGATGGACGCGAACGCCGGACATGTCGAGCCCGGACAGCGCCTCGATGCCTGTTCGCAAGCCCGGCGGCAGCCCTTGCGCACCCGGCGGGGACGACGGGGACGGCGGGGTGGGCGCTGCCTCCCGCAGCTGGGTCATTTGCCGGCTCTGCTCCAGCTGTCGAGGGCTGCCGGAGCCCAGGGGCGGCTTGCGGGCCGCCAGGGCGTGCGACGAGGCCGTGCCGTGGGCAGCGGGCGTCTGCCGTGTCTGACGGGACCCGGCGGCGGGGCTTTGGCGCGAAACATCACGGGACATGGGACACCTTGCACTTGGGTTGAAGAGGGGCTGGCGGGAGCCTGGGTCGACGGCTGGTGAGCCTCGCAGGGCCGTCACCCCGGGCAGGTCGGCTCCTTGCCTGGCGGCAGCCGCCGGCTGTACTCATAGCAGGCACGCAGCCACTGGATGTTGGCCCCCAGGTCGTTCAGCGGCTTTTCCGGACCCTTCCAGTGGGCGGCCAGGGCCTGACGCAGCGGGTCGATGCGGTCCATGTAGTCGTCCGGGAAGGCGATGATCTCGTAGACCAGGGGGAACTCGATGTAGCCCAGCTTCACCAGAGCGCCGAGCTGCTCATAGTGGTAGTGAACGGCAGCATAGTCGGCCATCTCCTCCGAGAGGTAGAAGGCCTCGCCGCTGCCGGCCTCGCGGATCTTCTCCTGCAGGTGCGGCTTGATCTGCAGCCAGTGGGTGGCCAGGAAGCGGTGGGCCCTGCGTGCCATGCGGGCATCCTCGGCGAAGAACTCTTTCACGTGGCTCAGTGCAGCCAGCCGGCGCGACATATCGCCCTTGACCGAGTTGTCCACGAACTCGCGGAACTGGCCCACCGAAATCACCGCACCCACAATCACACTGATGCCAGAGGCGATGCCCACCAGGCTGCGCCAGCGCATGAGCAGGGCGCCCAGATGAGCCCCAGAGGGGGCCGCCTGCAAGTCTTCGTCCATGCGTCCACCTCAGGGTCGCGCGCGCGCCATGCCGGCGCCCGCAGGGTCGGATCGCCTCAGCAGCAGCAGCCAGGGGCGTTGCGGCTGCGCCAGGAGATGGCCCTGGGCATCGAGGGCGGCATCGGTCCAGACCACCCGCTCGTGCACATTGCCGCCAATGGCGCCGACGCGGTCGGCCTGCACCTCGACCACCAGGTCGCAGTGGAAGGGCCACAGGCGTTCGCGTTCCTGGCGTGTCAGGCGCTGCAGCTGCGCAAAGCTGGCGAAGCGCTGGACGGCGGCGTCGCGAGGCGCGCAGATCAGGTCTCCGAGGCGCGGGCGTTCCGAGCTGGCGTCCAGCATCTCGAAGCTGCTGCGCCGGGGCTGTTCGAGGCTTGCGCGTATGTAGCTCCAGTGCGCGGCGCTGGGCGGGAACTGCTGCGCGCTCAGGCCAGTGGTCTTGGCGAGGTAGGAGATGAAGGCGGCGGACCAGGGCAGCAGGGAACCGTCCGGGTAGAGCAGCCCTTGCTGGCCCTCCGCCTGCCCGATGGCGAACCAGTAGTGCATCACCCGGCTGGTGAAGGCAGGCTCGGCCTCGGTGGGGCTGGTCTGCCCGCGCGGGCGCTCCAGCTCGTCGCTCTGCAGCTTCCAGCGCACCTGGCCCCACAGCGTCCATTCCTGTCTCGCGATCTGGGTGATGCGCTCGGTCCAGTCCGGCACGGAAGCCGCACGGCCACCCAGCCCGCCGCCCTCGCTGCGGTCGATGGACTCCATGGCCGGCAGGGACGGCGCTGCGGGCCGAGGCGGGCTTGCCGGCGCCGGCACCACGCTTGCACAGCCCTGCAAGAAGGCCAGCAGCGCCAGCAGGGGCGTGGCAAGGGATGCACGAAGGGCAGATCGCGGGACATGGGCACGCATGGGGGCTCCGCTTGAGGCGACGGCAGCGAGATCCGCAGTGTGGCGCGCGTCAGCCCAGGACGCCTATCGGTCAAAAGCGGATTTCGGCTGCGAGGAATGCCGAAATGACCTACCGAAAAGGCGCGAAACATTCACGGCCGCCGACCTGGCTGAGGCGGTTTGGCAACGCGGCACCCGTGGCGGCTTGCACGGGCAGCCGGACTTGATAGCCTTGGTGCAGACCCCGGACTGGGACCGGGCGGGAGTTCGTGATGCAGTGGACGCTCAAGAAAAGGCTGACATCAGGCTTTGGCGTGATGCTGGGCCTGCTGGCCTTGGTGGCCCTGGTCGGGCAGTATCAGCTGAGCCAGATCCAGTTCTACAACAGCCGGCTGGACGCCCGCGCCTTCCGCCTCTCTTTGGCGCAGGCCTGGGAGACGCAGGTGAGGCTGGCTGTGGCGACGAAGTCAAGCCCGCCTGCGCTGGACGCGGAGCCGGTGAGCAAGCTCAAGAGCCTGGTCGATGCCCGCGAGGAACGGCAGTTGTTGGACGCTGCCATGTCGTCGCAAGGTGGCAGTCCTGAGACCCATCAGGCGGCAGTGGGGCAGCTGGCAGGCGGCCTCGTGCAGTTGCAGATCGCGGACAGCGGTCAACTCCAGGCCGCCCTGAACCGTGCGGTGACCTTGAACTGGAGCGTGTTGGCGCTGGGCATCGTGGTGGGCCTGATCGTGGCCCTGCGGCTGCTGGCGGCCATCATCACGCCGCTTCGCAGGGCCTCGGCCCTGGCCGAGAGCATTGCCGATGGCGACCTGACAGGCGCCGTGGGCGCACATGCGCAGGATGAGCTGGGTGCCCTGCTGGAGTCCCTGGAGCGCATGCAGGCCAAGCTCGCCACCCTGGTCGGGCAGGTGCGCGGCGGAGCGGAGTCGGTGGCCAATGCCTCCAAGGAAATCGCCTCGGGCAACCATGACCTCTCGGCCCGCACCGAGCAGCAGGCCGCCTCCCTGGAGGAAACCGCCTCCAGCATGGAGGAATTGGGCTCCACCGTGCGGCACAACGCCGACAACGCCCACCAGGCCAAGCAGCTGGCGCAGCAGGCCTCCGAGGTGGCTCGCGACGGTGGCGTCGTGGTGGGCGAGGTGGTGGACACCATGCGCGGCATCCACGAGGCCTCGCGCAAGATCGGGGACATCATCGGCGTCATTGACGGCATTGCCTTCCAGACCAATATCCTCGCCCTGAATGCGGCGGTCGAAGCTGCCCGTGCCGGCGAGCAGGGGCGCGGCTTCGCGGTGGTGGCGGGGGAAGTGCGCAACCTGGCCCAGCGCAGCGCCGAAGCGGCCCGCGAGATCAAGGCGCTGATCGGCGCCAGCATGGAGCGGGTGGAGAAGGGCACGGCCCTGGTCGACCAGGCCGGCGGCACCATGGGCGAGGTCGTGGGGGCCATCCAGCGCGTCAGTGACATCGTGGCCGAGATCTCCGCCGCCAGCGCCGAGCAGGCCAACGGCGTCACGCAGGTGGGTGAGGCCGTGCATCACATGGACCAGGCCACGCAGCAGAATGCGGCCCTGGTCGAGCAGATGGCCGCGGCGGCCAGCAGCCTGCAGTCTCAGGCGGACGAGCTGGTGCGGCAGGTGGGGGTCTTCAGGGTGTGAGAGGCCAGGGCATCTGGTCGTCGTAATGGCTCTGGCCAGCAGGGTCCATCAGCCCTGCAGTGCGCAGCAGCTGGAAAGACAGGCGCCGACGGGGCCGTGAAGGCGAGCGAAGTCCGGCGAGGAGGTGCTGCTGGCGCTTGTCCGCTTCATCCATGATCTGACAGGCGGCGGCCAGGGCTGCCGCGGCCGTCGGCGCCTCGCCGGGAGCCAGGCGCAGCCGTCCCTGCGCTGTCGCCACCGCCTGGTCGGTGTGGTGGCCCAGCAGGGCGGCGGTCGGGTCCACGGCCGCATCGGGGAGTCGGCCGGCGGCCAGGGCCTGCCATGACTGCTTCACAGCGACGCCGTGGCTGGCCAGGTCGAGTGGACCCTCGAGCTGGGCCAGCAGGGCTGCGCCTACCTCGGCCGCGTTGATGCAGTGAATGGGAGCCCCCCCGGCGACCAGGATCGGATTCGGCTCAAGCCCCGCATGCCAGGCGTGCGTGCCGTCGCTGAGCGCGGGCACCGTCGCCACCCTGCCGCACAGGGTGCTGACGTCATACCAGGCCTGGAGCAGCTCATCCCGGTCCATGGCCGCGTTCCGGACCTGGAGCAGTGCTCGCAATGGCGCTGGGTCTGCGCGCCGGAGCCAGCCGATGGCGATGTCCATGGCGACCGCAGGCTGCGCCGGTGACGGCGGCGCCTCGAGGTAGAAGTCCCGGAACAGCCGCCCGGCCACCGAGGGCGGCACCTCCCGGGCGAGGCCGAAGGCCGCATAGGCTTCGATGAAGACAGCCTCCGGCCACTCCCTCAGCACGGTGTGGATGTGGACGCCCAGCGTGTGTCGCCAAGGGAAGAGCGAGCGCCAGTCCCGCCGCATCAGCTCGCGCAGCTCGTCGAGGGACGGTGCTTCGGTCGGTGTCTGGCTCATCCCATGTAATCCCGATGGAGGGTTTCAGTGGCCTGGACGCCCTGGTCGACCGCAGTCTCCCATTGGGCGTCTGGCGTGGTGGTGTCGGCATTGGTGTCGGCGAGCAGGGCCGGCGCGATCTGGAAGGAACCCAAGGCGTGGTCCATGACCAGCCGGCTCATCCGGCCGTTCCCGTCATGAAACGGATGCAGGGAGACGAATTTCTTCTGTGCGTTGGCAGCGAACTTGATGGCCTGGTCGCGGCGCCGGTTGGCATCACCGATGGCAGCGATCGAGGTGAACTTGGGTGTGTACCACGTCAGAAAGCTCTGCATGCCGGCGGCAACCTCAGCGCCAGGCGTGTAATGGATTTGCGCGAGCATGGTCTTGCCTGCCAGGTGCGGCGGAATCGGAAGTCCAATGTCGTGGGCATGGAGCAACCGGACCGCGGGATTGCGGCTGTACTCATCGAACTCTGCATCGCTCAGCGCCGAGAAGTGCTGGCCAGGGGCGATCGCACCATGCTGATCGAGACCGCCTGAGGCCAGCACGTCCTGCCCGGCACCGCGCAGCAGGCCGGCGTGGACGGTCAGGTGTGCGCCCGCGAAGCCATGCATGGTCGTGAAGTCGGCCAGCGTCAAGGCGTGACCCAGACGCCCCCGCATGTGCTGGTCGGCCTGGCTCCAGTCATCGAATATTTCCGACTGGGCGACTTGCCCAGCCGTCGCCCAGTTGTTGGCAAAGCGGTTCGCAGGATCCTTGAGGGGCGCTGTCTCGTTGTCGAACGCCATTTCTGCGGCGTCGTACATCGGCTTGTCGACAAGGCGACGACCCTCCCGCTCGCGCTCGTAGGCCGTCGTGAAGTCATGGTCCCGCGCGGCGCGTTCCGGTGCGCTTTTCTGGCTGCCGATCTCGTGCAGGTAGATCCAGAGATTGCCGCCGTTGTAGGCGTGTGCGGGGTTGGGCGGGCCGACGGGGGTCGGCGTCAGCCTGTCCTCGACGCGGGTGACCACGAAGCGGGCCGCTGGCTCGAACAGGATCTCGCGCTCATTCCCGTGCTGGGACAGAAGCTGGATGTCGTGGCCGGTCTTGATGCCGTCGATCACGAAGGCGTAGTCCTGGGCTTGGATGAAGGAGTCGCCGACCTTCTTGGCCGCACTCAGGAAGCCGCCGCCCAGTTGAACTTCCGAATTGACGACATTCCCGACGGAGAAGATCTGCAGGGCCGCGTCGCGATTCGCCACCGTCTGGAATGGGTGGCCGTTGGTGCCTCGAAACGCAGGGCCGCCATAGACGGGGAGGCGCTGCAGGCCGCCCTTGGCAGCGTGCGCTGCGTCCACGGATCGGGTGCGTGCCATGTCGGTGACCAGAAGGGCCAGCTGCTGCTGCGGCGTGGTGTTGGAAGCGCCCATCAGCGCGTGCCACCCGCCAAAGCCGTTGCCGGTGTATTCGTGGATCGCGGTGGCCTCGTCGTGGGTGATCCCTGAGTTCAGTATGCCCATCCGCGTCGCATCCATGTCGACGCCCCGGTCATGGTTCCCGTAGGTCGCCACATTGTGCTGCGTCGTCAGCACAGTAGCCTGCTGCTCCCCCGCAGTGAAGACATTGACGTGCGGGCCAGCTGGGCGCTCGCTGACCGAGTCCTGCGCACGGGAGAGGAATGACGGTGTGCCGACTGCCAAGGGGTGGGCAGCGTGGAACAGGTGGCCGAACACCAGTTCGGCAATCCGTGCGCCCGCTGCGTTGCGGACCGCCAGATAGGCCGGGTCCAGCTGCATCAGGGCCCAGCTGGCGATGCCATTGACGGTGTTGGCGGTGATGAAGTTGCTCAGCGTCGTGAGCTCTGGTCCGGGAATGCCGTCGAGCAGGTTGCGAGCCAGGCCTGCGGCGAGGCCCGGTGCCAGCGCCCCATCGCTGTGCGCCCGTCTGAAGTTCGGCTCGATCGCCTGCATGTGTGCCAGGACATCGGCAGGAAAGTGCGGCTGCGCGGCCAGGCGCTCTGCGGCGTTGTCGTTGAAGAACCAGTGCGCCAGCTGGATCAGCATCTTGGGGCTCCGGAAGAAGTCCGGAAAGTGCAGGCCGAGGTCCGCCTGGGTCAGCGGGGCAATCTGGCGGTAGCCGTTGGGCCCCGGTACGTAGGGCAGGCCGGCGTCCTGGGCGGCCAGCATGACCTCGTGGAAAGAGTGGGCACGCGGCGGCGCCAGCAGGCAGAAGGCCAGCACCTTGGCATCGGCCACATTGGCAGCTGCCGCGGCCGCTGCCGAGAAGATGTGGGAGGCGGGCGAGGATCCTCCGCCACGGACATTCACCTTGGCGGCTCGGGCCTGGGTGGCGTAGTGGGTGTCCTCGCGAACGGTGCCCCCCTGGACGACGGGCTCGGTCGCATGGCCGCCGGGGGCATTGCTCTGGGCCCATTGCTCGGTCCGCGCGGCCGCGACGTTGGCACCGTCTGGCGTGTTGACTCCGGCCGCGATGAAGGCCGCCTTGGCAGGCGCAGCTTGTCCCAGTTGGGCGTTGATCGCGAGCGCGTGAGCCGGGTTGGCGACGGCCAGGTGGCCCAGTATGGCGTTGCCAACGGCATTTGCCGTCCCGTGCGCGCTGGCGACCTGGCCCAGCCTGTCCTCGAAGGATTCGCCCTTCATCCGGCTGATGTCGTCGGCCACCGCGTCAATCTGCGTCTGCTGGGTGTCGCTCAATGCCTTGTAGGTGCGAAGCTGCCTGACAGGCCCTCCGGACCAGCCTTCGGTCGATCCGGCAGCATGCGGGCCGCCATCAGGCATGACCTTCATCTGCAGGGCCCTCGCGCCCATCACGTCGGCCTCTCGCTCCAGGCCGCTGTCGTCGTTGACCGGAACGCCGCCCTTCATCTGCACCGTTGGCCGCACCCGCCCCTGTGCCTGCTGCACCACATGCCAGGCCTCGTGCGGCAGATGCGTTTCCTGGCCCGGACCGAGGTGGATGTCCTGGCCCTGTGCAAAGGCATGGGCCTGCAGCGCCGCGGGCTTGCTGGAGTTGCGATGGACGCGCACACCGGACATGTCGATGCCCGACAGCGACTCGATGCCGCGGCGCAGCCCCTCCGGCAGCCCCCCGCGTGTCGAGTCACCGCTTGCCGAGTGCACCGCCTGGGTCTCGGCTGCGGGCGTCGACGCTGATCGCAGTTGCGCCAGCAGGGCACCCTGCTGCAACTGGCGAGGGCTCTGCTGCCAGGACGGCGGGCTGCCTGCGTCACCACGGGCCGGTCCGCCGTCGCACGAGGAGGCGGCGCTGCGCTCGGCTTCGGCTGTCACCGTCCGCTGGACATGAATGGGTGCGGATGACATCAACGGGTCCCCTTCAAGTTGCCTTGTCCCGGTCTGCGTCAAGGGCCGTGTCAGGCCAGCTCGTCACTTTTGCTTGTCTTTGGCGATGGAGTTGGACACGTTGTTCTGCATCTGACGTCGGCGTTTGTTGTTCTTCGCAGCGCTGATGCTCGGCTTCTCCGTGCGGCCCTTGCCGGGCTTGTGAGATCGTGTCTTGCCCGTGGGCCCCGTCTTCGAGTGCGAGGGGCCGAGGGCATGCCCGCTGGCCTTGCGCTCGCCGTCCATGAGCTGTGCAATCTGCGCGCCTTGCGCCAGCTGGCGTGGAGTGTCCGCCGCTGCGCCGGCTCCCGCATGGGCTGCCGCCTGGCGCTGCAGCGGCGCCACCGGCGCCAGGGTTCGCTCGTTCGATTTCATGGCTTCTCCACCTTTCTCTTGAGCAGCGCCACCAGCGCCGCGATGACGGGAATCGCAATGAGGGTCAGCAACTGCGCATTGCTGTTGCGTATGCCGGCCAGCACCGGGTCGCACTCGAGCAGGCCGGCGCCCAGCACCACCGGCGGAATGCCGGCCAGCAGGGCGAGGCGACCGTACTTCGCGCGCCATTCGCAATTCCACTGGAAGGCCACCCAGGTCAGGATCCCGGCCAGGATCAGCAGGTCAAAGACCAGCCGCAGCAGCCAGCGGTTGGGGCAGACGAAGCCGCAGATGGCATCGCTGATGCCCAGCCCGGGGTCGCCGACGAAGACCCGGCGCAGCGTCTCGCGCTGTTGGGGCTTGATCAGGCTGTCGGCCAGAGGAGAGGGCCAGAAGCCGATGCCGTCGAAGTTGTCCTGCACATAGACCAGGTCGTCCTGGTACTGCTGCGTGTCGAGTTGGGGCAGCACGAGCACGGGCACGACGCTGCGCAGGAAGATGCGCCGGTCACCGCCCTTGAGCGCGGGGCTGGCCTCGATGGTGCTTCGCAGCTGCTTCTTGCTGTCGCTGCTGGGCTCCGAGAGCAGGACGAGGAAGCGCAGCTGCACATTGCTGTTGCGCTTGTAGTCGGCGTTGGTTTCGACGATGCGGCCGTCCGCCATCTCAGGGTCTTCGACCGCCTTGAGCAGCTCGAAGAGCCGCGCGACCTCGAAGGGCCCCGCCTGCTTCAGCTGGACGTCGTTGAGCATCAGGTTGATGGCATAGCGGCGGCTGCGGTTCTCAGCCAGCGCAGCGCCCAGCCCGCGGATGAAGCGCGGATAGAACTCGGCGAAGCGCTCGGCCAGCACCTTGTCCTTGGCCGGATCCGGCAATTGGTCGAAATAGACGGTCAGTCCGTCGCCCATGCGCTGCACCTCACCGAAGCCCGGCAGCGCAGCCTTGGCCCGCGCCTGCCAGCCAGGCAGGGGCATGTCCAGCAGCTCGCGCGCATGGCGGGGAATCTGGGTGCTGAATCGCTCCAGCAGCGACTCCCGGGCCAGCGCCGGCTCAGTGGCCAGGAAGCGCCAGTCGCGTCGATAGATGCCGAAGTCAACGCGGGTGTCGAAGCGGCGGGCTGTCTCGATGAAGGCAATCTGGGCCGGGGTCCAGGACTCGGGGCGATCCACGCCCAGGTCCTGGCTGAAGGGCAGCGCGAAAGGCGTGATGCGGTGGATCAGGCTGAAGTCCATGCCCTGGGGCGGGTTGGGGGCCAGCCAGTTCGGCGCGATCGCATAGATCATCTGCCGCGCGCGCGCATTCGCGCAATGGCAATCGGGGGTGGCCGTCCATTGCAGGGCTTGGGCGGGGGTGAGGTCGCGCTCGCGGGCAGCCGCGTCCGCCAGCCAGGGGCGCAGGGCCTGCGGCAGCAGCCAGGCGGGAAGCTCGCGCCAGCCCAGATGGCTGGCTGAAGCAGGAAGGCCGCCGCCGGCCGTGCTGGCGGCGCTGGCGGCCGATGCCGCCCCGGCCGCGGCCTTGGCCGCCTTCGTACCGGGTGGCGCGCTGGCACCGGCCGCGGCCTGCTGGGGAGGACAGGCGGCGGCCAACTCCTGACTGCTCGGGGCCTGCTGCTTCAGGCGCTGGGCTTCTGCCGTCACCAACTGGCGCGTCTGCGCGCAGGCGAGGGCATCGACAGCGGCCAGGAAGAGATGGCGGCTGGGGTACTCGACGCCCATCAGCGGTTCCAGCCATTGCTGCAGCTGCTTTTGCTGGTCTTCGCTCCAGGGCATGCCAAGGGGGGGCGGCGGCGTGGGCAAGGCAGGCTCCGTGGCCGATGGCTCGCTGCCGGCCGCGCTGGCTGCGGGATCGGCCGGTTCCGGCGGCTTGGTCAGGGGAGCCAGTGCGTCCAGCTGCGCAGGCTGCAACTGGTAGACGATGGCCGTGGGCGTACGGCCGCCGTTCTTGCCTAACTCGCGCAGGTCCAGCTTGCTGAGGCGCGGCGCGGGGCTGGGGCTGGGGCTGCTGGCGCCTGAGGCTGGTGCTTCGGGCTTGCGCACGGGAAGGATGCGCAGCAGGTAGGACTGGCTGGCCACCCGGCCTGCGCCATCCGCCACACTCAGCCGGAAGCGGTAGAGCCCGGCCTTGGTGGGAACCTCATCCAGCAGCCCGCCCGGGTCCAGCCGGAGGCCATCCGGCAGGCTGCCTTCGGCAAGCTTGAAGACATAGGGCGGCTGGCCTCCCTCGGCGCGGATCCCGCGCTGGTAGCGAACGCCGACCACGCCATTGGGCAGGGACTCGGGACGGCGCTCCAGGCTCAGCGGGTCCGGATCGACACAGGCCGGGCGCGGTGCTGCGCTGCATTGAGCGAGGGCCGGCAGTTGGATGCTGGAGACCGAGGGCTGAGCCGCCACCGGCCGGCTCTCCGCCGCGGGGGCCGTGGTGGTGGCCGGGCCTGACACGGCGGTGGAGGGCGCAGGACCGGCCGGTATCGCCACGTTCGCGGCGCCAGGCTTTGCCGCTGTGGGCTGGGTACTGCTGGCCGCTGAGGACGCTGAGGCCGCTGAGGACGCGGTGCCCGCTCCGGCGCCTGCACTCCAGACCGTCAGCCCAGCCGGCAGCAGCGCCAGCGCCAGCAGCAGAGCCCGGCCCGCCCCCTGGCGCCGCCAGGCAAGCGGGCGCGATGCGTGCGCAGGGGCATGGGGCACGTGGCGGCTCATAGGGTCCTCCCTTCCTTGCGCAGCTCCTTGGCCAGGCCGGTGCGCAGCTCCAGCAGGCGGATCTGCTGGCGACCGTCGCGCAGCGCGCTGAGCGCTGCGTGGCGGATGACGTTGGCAATGGCGCCTCCGGCGAGCTCATAGCGCTGCGCCAGCGCGATCAGGTCCACCTCGGGGGCCAGGTGTTGCGCGGCCAGCATGCCCTGCCACAGGCGCAGTCGGGCATCGGCATCGGGCATGGGGAAATAGATCATCGATTGAAAGCGGCGCGAGAAGGCCTCGTCCAGGTTGCTGCGCAAGTTGCTGGCGAGGATGACCACGCCCGGGAAGTCCTCCACGCGCTGCAGGAGGTAGGCGATCTCCTGGTTGGCGTGGTGGTCGTTGGCATTGCTGACGGCGCCGCGCTTGCCGAACAGCGCGTCGGCCTCGTCGAAGAAGAGAATCCAGCGCCGCGTCGCGGCCTGGTCGAAGACGCGGGCCAGGTTCTTCTCGGTCTCGCCGATGTACTTGGAGACCACCATGGAGAGGTCGATGCGATAGACATCCGCACCCGTGCGCTGGCCGATCAGCGTGGCGGTCAGCGTCTTGCCCGTACCTGGCGGGCCGTGGAAGAGGGCGCGGTAGCCGGGCTTGAGGGCCCGTGCCAGGCCCCAGTCCTGCATCAGGACCTGGCCCTGCTGCATCCAGGCGCAGAGCTGATCCACCTCGTCCATGACCTCGGGGGGCAGCACCAGATCGTTCCAGTCCAGCGGCGACTCGATGCGCTTGGCGGGGAACTGGATGCTGTAGTCGGGCCGGTCGGCATGCCCGCTGCTGAGCAGTTGCAAGGCTTCGTTGCTGAGCTGCAGCGTGCCGCTGAGGCGCGGTTCACCGGCCGGCGGCAGATCAAGCTGCACGAAGCCGCGCTGGACCAGCGGATGGCGCGGGTCAAAGAGCTCCTGCAGCGCCACGCGCCTGGGTAGCGACTCGCCGGCGATCAGAAAGGCGGCCGTCTCGCCTGTGGGCAGGAAGCCGCCGTGCGCCTGCGCCTTGATGCCACCGAACTCGGTGAAGCCGCGTTCCAGGTTCTCGTTGCGCATGAAGAGCAGATCCAGGGCCGCGGGGCGCAGATGCGGCACCAGCGCCAGGGCCAGCAGCAGGCGCTCCTCCATCCCCAGCCGCATCTCGTCCACCCAGCGACCCAGCTCGCTGCCCGCTGGCGGTGCGGGCGGCGGCTCGGCCGCTTCCAGTCCCTCCTGGCGCTGTTGGAAATGCTGTTCGAGGCGCAGGTTCAGCACGCGCCCCAGCCAGTCCAGCTCCTGCATCAGCGCCAGGCTGTGCGGGGTCTCAACGCCATTCCACATGCAGCACTCCTTCCATCCAGGGAAGACGGATCGTCGAGAAGCTCCAGGGCAGTCGGTCCAGCAGCACGTCCAGGCCGCGCTTCTCCACGCGCAGCCGCCATGCGGGCGGGGCATCGGCCCGCGGCTTCTCCCTCATCAGGCGGCCCTGCCGCTGCAGAAAGGCCTCCCGCAGACCGGCCACCGAGGTATTGCCCAGAGCCTTCCAGTGCGAGATCACGGCCTGCAGCATCTGCTCCAGCAGGGCGAGCGTCTGCGGCGGCAGTGGGGGCGTGGCGGGCAGGACGGTCGATGGGCTGGCGCCGCAGAGCAGGCGGGAGAGCACGCTGTCGCATTCTTCGCGCGGCTGCTCGCCATGGCACAGGCGCTGCAGGCACTGCACGGCCACGGCACGCGCGCTCTCGTCGCGGAAGCGGCCCTGGTCCAGCAGTTCCAGATGCTTGAAAAGCCGTTCCGCGTAGGCCGCGAGCAGGACCTGACCGGCGTCGTCCACCCAGATGGGCTCGCGCTCGGAGACCGCCGGCCGCGCAGCTGCCGTCGGCGTGGGCGGCCTGAGCTGCTGATAGGCCTGCCGCAGCGTCTCTGCCTCGGGTGCCCTGGCTTCCAGGAAGAGCACGCGGCACAGGCGCCGCCAGTGTTCCGCCAGCGCGGCTGCGGGCTCCTGCATGGCCTGGCCCAGCCAGCGCAGCAGGCGTCCGGCGCGCTGTTGCAGGCCCTGGGTGGCAGCGCCGAACTGGGCGCGAAGCATCTGCCAGCGCCGTGATTCGTCGAACAGACGAACCCAACGGGCGCAGGCCTGTTCGCTGCTGAGCAGGCGTGCCAGACGCAGGCGCTGGGGCCATTGCCAGCGGCCCTGCTCGCACTGCCGTGCCAGGCCCTGAAGGGCGCGGTCCAGGGTGGCGCTGGGCGGGGTCTCAGGGCCGGCGCGGGCTTCGGTCCTGGGCGGGGCTGGCGGTAGCCACGGATCCTGGACCATGGCCGCCGTGGAACTGTCGGGCCGGGGGGCGCGGCGCTGAGGGAGTCGATCCGGCCGCTCCCAGCGCCGCCAGGCAGCCTCCCAGAAACGCTGCCAGCCGGCATGGGTGTCGGGCAGGCGCTCGCCGCGGGCCAGGGCGTCGAGGCAGGCTTCCATCAGCAGGCTCTGCAGCCGTGACAGGCCCGGCTGCAGGCCCGGCAAGGCGCGGCGCTGCAGGCGCAGGGCGGCCTGGCGCAGGGACTCGGCCCAGTGCACGGCCGGCGATGCCTGGGGCAGTGGCAGGGTTTCGGGGGCTCTCACGGACGCGGGTCCCAGGCAGCCCAGCAGGCCGCCGAAGCTGGCGGGATCCAGGGCCAGGGCCCAGCGCCGTCGCGCCGGAGCATCCTGCATCCACAGTTTCAGTCGCTGGCCCAGGGCCTGCGCGTGGTGGCTGGCCAGCACCCGCAGTTGCTGCAGCAGGCGCGATCGCTGCGCCTGGCTCAGCGGCCGCCCACCATCGAGCAGGGGGCGCAACCGCAGCAGACTGGCTTCCCAGACCCGGCCCGGTGACGTGCCAGGCGTGTCGTCCGGGGTCAGGTCTTGCCCATCCGGTGGCGGGGCATGTCCGCGCAGCAGGTCCTGCAGCAGCCCAGGCTCGTCGGACGGCGGGGCCAAGGGCTGAAGCCGTGCTTGCCAAGCTGATCCCAGCGCACGGCCCAGCTCGGCCTGCAGGGCCTGCAGCAGGCGGCGGCGCCTGGCATCGCCCAGGGGGCGGCCGCGCGCCTCCCAGAGCAGGTCCAGGGCCTGGGCGCGCAGCACCTGCTGCAGGCGCTGGCGCTCGTAGGCGCTGAGCCGGCCGCTGGCCTGCAGCGGCAGCAGGGCGTGCTCGTCCAGCGCCGCCATCTGCCGCCCCAGGCCGGGATCGCGCTGGGCCAGCAGGGCCTGCAGACCTTCGTGCGGACTGATCTGGCGCAAGCGCTGCAGCAGGACAGGGCCGGCAGGGTGTCGCTCCAGCGACCGCCAGAGCTGCGGCCCCTGCTGCTGGACCAGCCAGGCCAGCCAGCGTGACAAGGAGCCCTGGGGCGTGCTCGTCAGCTGCCACGGCAGGTGACCGCGCTCCAGGTAGGCCAGGAAGTGCTGCAGCGGTTGTGTGGCGGCTGCGGGCGGCTGCCCGGCTGCTTGGCGAGCCCCGGGCAGCAGGGCCGCTTCCAAGGCCAGACGCAGGCGCTCGCTCCACTCCCGCTCGTCCTGATCTGAATGCAGCCGGCCCAGGTCCAGCACCAGGCGGTCCAGCGACGGTTCGGGCAGCCGTGGTGCCAGCTCGTCGAACAGCCGCTCAATTTGCCGCAGACCCTCGCTGCGCAGAAAGCGCATCAGGCGCTCATGCAGCCCGTGGCTCTGCGTTGCGAAACGGCCATGCGGATGTCGCAGCTCAAGGCTGAGGGTTTCGATCACGTGGGCGCTCATGACTGCCCCTCCAGAAACTGCCGCAGCTGCTCGGCCGCCTGGTCCAGGGACTGGCACAGGCTGGGCGCCGCCTGACCACTCAGCAAGGCCAGGCAGTAGCGACGGCGCAGGCCCAGCCAGTGCTGCCAGCGTTCCTCGAACTCGCGCAAGGCGTCGGCGTCCAGCCACAGAAGGCCGCAGCGCAGATGGGCTGGCGCCTCGCGTCGCAGCAGGGCCAGCGTCAGTTCGCGGAAGCGCTCGTCGCGGGCACGGGCCGTCCAGCCGCTGCAGACCAGGTAGAGCTGCACGCCGTCGTCAGGCAGCGGGCAGGCCGGGGTCCGGCCTTCGGCGCAGGGGCGCAGCAGCAGCGGCTCAACCAAGTGCAGGCCCTCGCCATGCAGCTGGACCAGGCAGGACAACTCGTGCAGGGCGTGGGCCAGGCCGCGCGCCTGCTCCCGGCTGAGGGCGGCGGCCAGGCGCCAGGCGGCACGGCCGCTGTCGTCCAGCAACAGCAAAGGGCCGTGCTCTCCAGCCTGGACGAAGCGCTGGGGCGCCAGCGCCGCGAGCAGGCAGGCGGTGTCTGCGCCGAGGCGGCGCAGCAGGGGGGCCAGCTGATGCAAGCGCTGCTCCAGGGGCGGCCCCTCCAGCGGCCGCGCGCGCGACTGCGATTCCAGCACGGCTTGCAGGGAGCGCAGCTGTTCGTCGGAGAGCGCGAGCCGGGTGCTGCTGCCGGACTGCTGCGCCTCCAGGGCGGCGAGTGTGCTGCCCAGCAGGCGGCTGTGACCCGCCATCATGCCCAGCTGCAAGGCCAGGCGCTCCTGCAGAGGCGGGGTGTTGTCGGCTTCGTCCAGGAGGGGACGGCTGTAGTCGGCGGCGGCATGGCGCTCCTGCGTCAGACGCGGCAGACGCTGGGCGAAGCTGCGCTTGAGCTTCAGCAGGTGCTGGCCCCAGGCCGCTGGCGAGAAATAGCAGGGCAGACCCTGCAGCATGCTGTGGTCCAGCACTTCGCCATGCAGGGCCAGCTGGTAGTCCAGCAGGCGGTGGCGCCGCTCCAGAGGGTCGTCGTCGATCCAGGCGCCCGGGGGCAACTGGCTGGGCGGCGTCTGCAGCAGGGACTCGACGCCGGGCAGTTGGGCCTCGCCGGGCAGGCCCGGCCAGTAGCTGCGCGAGTCCGTCTGGTCCAGGGCATAGAGGCGAGGCATCTGCTCCCTTTGCACCTGCACCTGCAGCAGGCCCTGTTCCAGCAAGGCGCGGTAGCCCGTCCATTGCGCACGCAGGCCGGGCTCCTGGCTCGCGCCGGCCTGCAAGGCCTGCTCGTAGAGTGCAGGCAACACCGCGGTGGCGGGCAGGTGGTCCTCGCGCCGGATGGGCAGGGGCGGCAGCTCTTCCTGGGCGGGGAATCCCTGCCAGGGCTTCAGATGAGCCTGCGTCACCGCCGAGCCACCGCTGCCAGCGCGGCGCATGTACATCACCCGCCGCCATTCCTGCAGGTCGGCCAGCAGCGGGCCCAGCTCCAGACGCATGGGCGCACCGTCCTTCAGTACCGTCCAGCCTTGCAGGTCCGAGGGCTGCTCGGGCCAGCGCAGGCGCAGGGCCCAGTCCATGCCCCAGCGCTGCAGCCCACCGTGAGGCAGCAAAGTGGCATCAGCCAGCGCCTGGTCTTGCTCGGAGAGGTCCAGCCGCAGGTCCTCCACGCTTGCCAGCCCCGGCACGCCGCCGAGCTGGCGGGCCAGGTCGGCGGGATGCAGCACGGGATGGCGGGACTCCAGCCATTGCAGCTCCTCAGCGTGGGCGGTGCGGCCCAGCGGACCGTCGCTGAACTCGCCACCCAGCGGCAGCAGGTCCTGCTCGGGACTGTCCGGGATGCGGCTGGAGATCCCATCGTCGCAGCGCTGCAGCACTTCGCCCAGCAGTTCCGGCAGTTCACGCTCGCCCGTGATGGCGATGCGCAGCCCGCGCAGCGAGACCCAGCGGGCCTGCAGGGCCTGTGGCGGATGGGCGAGGTCCTCGGCCAGATTGCGCCGGCCCCAGAAGGCTTTCAGGGCTTGCTGGAGCAGGCCCGACTGCTCCTGGTCCGCCTCGCCGCGCTCCTGCAGCCTCAGGGTCCACAGGCCCTGGAATCGACCCGCCTGGTCCTGCTGTGCGCGGATCTGCAGCTGGCGGGCCTGGGGCAGTTGCTGGCGCAGCCACAGCTGCCAGTCGCGCTCACTCAGCGGGCGGCAGGGCTCCTGGCGATCGCGCCGGGACAGACCGAAGCGTTCCCACGCCGCATCGTCGTCCTGGGGCCGGAGTCCCAGCAGCGTGGGCACGCTCTGGCGTGCGGCGAAGACGTCCTCGGTGATGGCGTAGCACAGGGCCTCCAGCAGGCTCACGCCGGGGTCGTGAAGGTTGTAGTCCGTCCAGAGCTCGCCCGAGGCCTGCTGTGCCCAGTCCACGCCCAGCGCGCGCAGGGCGTCGAAGCCCAGCGGGTCGGGGCTCTCGCCACGATGGCGCGCGATGCTGCCGAGCCGTGGGCCCGCGCCCTTCATGGTTGGCCTCCCGGGGCTTGGCTTCCCTGCATGTGGGGGTCGAACCAGAGCTGGCTCAGATGGACCTGGATGCGCAGCTCGTCACCGAAGTTGCAGGCGGTGCGGATCTGCAGCTTGTAGCTCGCCTTGCGGCCCTCGCTGCCATGCCAGCGCAGCTGCAATCGGTCGCAGCGGCGCCCCCACCAGGCCTGGGTGGTGCGAATGCCGCGCTGGCGCTGCAGCCATCCCAGCAGGCCTCGACCGGGGTTGTAGGTGCTCAGCGCGATGGCGTGCATGAGACTGAAGTGGCCGCTGCCTGGCTGCCCGGCGCCTGCCATCAGCTCGAAGCCCTGGCAGCCCTGCAGTTCGGGGGTCAGGTCTTGCCAGCGGCCATTGGCGAGCACGGGTCCGGGCAGGGGCAGGTTGCCGCGCCGGCCGTGGGCTGCCACATGGCCCTGCACGTCCAGCCTGTCTGAGGGGTCGGCCGTGCCTATGCCCACGCGCTGCTGGAGGTCCAGGCTCAGCAGCGGGTCCTTCGCCACCCCGGGGCTCTGGATCAGCAGCTGGTTGCGCTGCGTGTGCAGCGCGGCCCGCCACAGGGCTTGCTCGGGCATCTGGTCGCGGTAGAAGCTGATCAGCGCATCGTGGCCGACGGGGGCATAGATTTCCTCGCCGTTGGCAACGGTCTTGCGAAAGCCCTCATCCGCCATGTTCAGCATGGAGTCGATGAGGTCGGCGAAATGCTCCTGCGTGGGCAGCTGCCCTTCGCGGAAGTAGTTCTTCAGCGTCTCACGGTTTCTGCACGTCATGCTGAGTCCTGCCCGATGATGAAGCTGCCACCCAGGGTGAGCTTGGCGATCCCGCTGGCGGGCGCGTGGGGGCTGGGGTGATCGCTGAGTTCAAGGAGATGGCCCCGCGTGGGCAGTGCCAAGCTCCAGGGCCTGGAGGGCCTGATGAGCCGGCTTCCGACGGCGGTGTCGCGCAGGGTGTAGTGACCCTGGTCGTCGCGGATGATGTGCAGCAGCGAGGCCTGCCCGATCTGCGCGACGCCGGGCTGGGCACGCAGCAGGGCCTCGACCTCGTCAACCTGCAACTGCCAGTCGAAATGCATGGTGGGCCCGCCTTCGCGCCAGGGCGAGAGGTAGGCGCGCAGGGCATCATTGATCTGACGCAGGCGCTCGCCTGCCGGCTCGCCGGGCTTGAGCCGCAGGCTGCAACGCACCTGCAGGCGTTCGTAGGTGGCATTGCGCACGAGCAGAGGCTGCCCGGGCGGCATGCGTGACTGCAGCCAGCGCTGGATCCGTGCCAGGGTCGCGGCGTCGAGCTTGGGGGCTTCGGCCCCATCGGGCGCGACGCCGGCGGGCAGGGCCGGCACGACCACCACGGTCAGCCGGCCATCGCCGCGCGGGTCGCTGCGCGGGATGCACTTGACGCGTTGCACTTCGGGGTAGTGCTGCAGCACGAGGCGCTCGTAGTCCCAGGGCATGGCTGCGCGACCCCTGTGGCGCAGGCGTTCGGCGATGCGGGTGATCCAGGCCTGCTGTGTCTCGGCCGCACGCTCGGCAAAGGAGGGCCAGGGCTGGCGAACGGCGGCAAGACCTGGCACGGCCTCCTGGGCTGCTCGCACGGACAGCGGGGCCAGGGGGCGCGGCAGGGCCGGGCCCTGAAGCCGGGCCAGCACGCCATTGGTCCAGACGCCCTGCAGGCCCGCCAGCAGTGGCAGACGTTCATCTCCCAGCAGGCGCAGCCAGAAGGGGCCGGGCGGCAGGCTGGGGCAGTCGGCGCTCATGCCGGACGGGAGGTCCAGCAGTATCACGCCGGTGCGCAGGAGGCCCTCGGTGCCATCCAGCAGCACGCGGTGGGCTTCCAGGTCCAGCCAGCCGTCGCCGCACCAGGCCTGCCAGCGCAGGCGTGGCAAGGGGCGCCCCAGCGGCTCGCGCGCCGACTCGGAGCGCAGCTTGAACAGCAGGCTCAGGGTGCCCTGCGGCGGCTCGCCCTGCAGACCTATCATCAGCTGGCCCGTGGCCGGCCAGCGCTGCAGCACCGTCCGCGGATCGGACTGCGGCAGCGCATGCAGGACCTGGGTGCCGAAGGGGCAGAGGTAGCGCAGCTCGGTGCCATCGGCCATGGGCTCGCCGCTGCGGGCCGGGATGCGCTGCCTTGCGACGTAGTCCGCTTCCACCGCGGCCAGTGTGGGCGTGTAGGGCACCTGGGGCAGGGGGGCGGCCTGCTTGAGCTTGCTGTTGAGCGTCAGCGTGGCGGTGAGCAATGGGGGGTAGTCGGCGTGGCCGAAGGCATGCGGCGAACCCGAGAGACTGAGGCGGAAGTAGCCGCAGCGCGTCAGCAGGCTGTACTCGCGCGCATGGCTGGCTGCGGGGCGGTGCAGCCGCAGCAGCGGCGTGCCGTCGAAGTCGAGGGTCTGGTCGGCGAGCGGCCTGTTGCGTGGTGCCTCGCCGAACAGCGGCAGGCCCTCGTCGGGTGTCTCGCGCCACTGGCCATCGGCCAGCACTGAGGCCTGCAGGCGCAGGGCCTGGCTGCTCCAGGGCGAGTCCGGGTAGCCGGCGTAGTGCTCGTCCCAGGAACGCCGGGGCAGACCCTGCCAATGCAGATGCAACTGGAGGGACTGCAGGGGCTTCTGGGCCAGCTCTGGATGGCTGAACATCAGATAGGAACCGGGTTCGGGCAGGGGGCCGAAGGGCAGGAAGGGCTTGCTGGGGTCCAGGCGGCCCAGCTGGTTGTGCAGCTCGAGGGCACGCAGTCCCTGTACCTGCACCTCGAGCTGCAGGGTGTCCATGGACAGTTGCTGCAGTAGGCTGCTGGCAAAGAGGCGTGAGCGGCTCTGCAGCCGCAGCTGCAGCACTGGCAGGGCGGGCCAGTCACTGCCGTGCACGGCGGGTCGCGCGGCACAGATGGCCGCCTGGTCCGAACCCAGTTGGAGGCACAGCAGGAAGCCCGCCGAACTGGGCGCACGGCCCTGCCCCTGCTGATCGCCCTGGCGAGGCGTCCGGGGTGCTCGTGCGCCCGGTGCGCAGTGGGACAGGGAACCGTGGATGGCGAAGACTTCCTCCACCGTCAGCCAGCCCTCGGCGCAGCTCAACGAGGCGGACCAGGCCCCTCGGAACACCCGATCAAAGACCAGGGAGCGCTCCAGCGGGGCATCCGAGTAGAGCAGGGACAGCGGATCGTCCACGTCCACCCGCTGGCCCGGTTCTGGCACGTAGTCGACCAGCACCTGTTCGGCATGACGTCGCAGCAGGGTCAGCGCGTCCATCGACAGCTCGGCCGTCGTTGCGCAGAGCCACACCGCGAAGAGCCGGCCCAGCCAGGGGGTGAGCGTCTCCGGGTGCTGCGCATGCAGACAGCGGACCAGCAGGTACTGCAACCAGGGCGCGCCCTGCAGGGAGGGGCATTCCTGTTCGAGGCGCTGCAGCAATTGCTGCCACTGGCCGGCTTCCGGCGCGTCGCCGGGTGGATGCCAGCCTTCCTGGCGTTCGCGCTGGGCCAGCAGCCGGCAGGCCGCGGCGCTGGGCAGCGGTCCGCCATCGGCAAAGCCGTCGGGCACCCGCAGGTGGACGTGCAGTTGCACACGGCGCTGGCCCTCGCACAGCTGCAGCAGCGGGCTGGCCAGGGCCAGGCCCTGGCGGGCAGGGGTGCTGTCGCCTCCGCCGCCCAGGGGGGGGCGCGCCTTGGGGTCGACGTCCGCGAGACTGTCCGCGGCAGGCGATTCACCCTGCCAGGACAGGGTGTTGGTGGCATAGCCATAGTCCCGTTCCGGCGAGATGTCGGGGTCGCGGGGCTGGTACAGGCTCAGCAGATGGCTCACCTTCAGCGGGCTCAGCCACAACTCGTGCAGGGACTCCACGCTGCGGCTGACACCGTCCTGGCTGGCGACGAAACGGCTGCCGGCGGGCAACTGTACGGGGCGTCTGGCGTGGGGCTGGCGTTCCAGCAGCAGGTGCACCAGGGCTGGGACCTCGGCTTCGCGGCCCAGGCCAAGGCGCTGGGCGTAATAGTGCTGCGTCAGGCGCTCGTTGAAGCAGTCCAGGGGCTCGCGGCTGCGCTGCAGCAGCTGGGTCTGGGCCAGCAGCAGGCCGATGGAGGGCTCGTGCCGCTGACTGCGCAGGCTGCCTGGCAAGGACTTCTGCGCCGCAGACTGCAGGCCGGCCAGCACACGGCACATCGACAGCCACAGCAGCCGGTGTTCGCGCAGGCCGGCGGGGCGTGGGGGCGTATCGCCCTGTGACAGCTGCAGCCCCCAGTGCGGATGCCAGGAGCGGCTGGTCTCCTCGGGCATCAGCAGGCCGCGCAGCTGCGGGGCCAGTACGCCGGACAGGCGATCCTGCAGCAGTCGGGCCACGGCGTGCAGGGGATCGTCCGCCGGGACGCCGGGTTCGTCCAGGCAGGCCAGCAGGCGGCTGTGCCAGCGATTGAGCGCCTGGGCCAGGGCCAGGCACTGGCGGCGCTGCTGGGCGAGGGGCAGGGTGTCGAGCTGCTGGGCTTGGGCCTGCCACTGCGCCACAGGCAGGGCTGAGAGCTCGGCCAGCAGCAGGCTGAGGTCCTGCTCCAGCAGGTCCGACCAGCGGCCCTGCGGCATGCCGCGCAGGGTGACGAAGTCCAGCTGCCTGGCCCATTGCAACAGCTGGCGCAGGCGTTGAGCCAGGCTCAGTTCGTCCGGGCGGAAGTGGCCGGGCAGCAGCGCGGGGCTGAGGCGGGTGTCCTGTTGCGAGCCGGTGTACATGCAGGGATTCCTTGCTCAGCCGGCCTGCACCGGATGGCTAGCCTGGTCCAGGTAAAGCGGATAGACCATGTTGTGCCGGGTGTTGGTGCTGCGAACGCGATAGGCCAGGTCGACCTCGATGCGCGCCCAGTCCTCTTGCGAGACACGGGCCTGCAGGGTCTCGACTTCGATGCGGGGCTCGAAATACATGATGGCCAAGCGCAGCATGCTGCACAGCTCGTTCAAGGTCTGCTCGGTCGCTTGCTCGAAGACGAACTGGTGCAGCAGGGTGCCGTAGGCGTGCTGCATGACCCGCTCGCCACGCCGCGTGCCAAAGAGAATGCGCAGGCTTTCCTCGATGTCCGGCACGTCCTCGCACAGCACGAGGCGCTGGTCGGCGTCGAAGCGTGGCGGGAAGCTCCAGCCTCGTCCGAGGATGCTCATGGGGTACTCCCTGCACCAACCTTCGCAGGGCACTCACGCAAGCAAGCAGCAGCCGGCACCCCGGTACTGCCGGTCGTACGGGAACGCGCCCTGGAAGGTGCGGGCGAAGCCGGTACGGGGTGGTCCATCTCAGCCTCCGATCAGGACGGTAGGGAGTCCCAGCACGATGCTGCCGCCATGGGCCGTGGGATCACCGAGGCGGGCCGCGGGCTTGGAGCTGATCAGCACGGTCGTGGAGCCCATCACGATGGTGTCCGGCGGGCCTACGCAGACGGCGTTGTCGCCGACCACAGCGGCCGGAAGGCTGCCGATCAGCACTGTGGGCACGCCCGGCCCGATGACGGGGCCGCCGACATGCGGGATGGGCGGCAGGCCGGGGGTCTGCATGGGGCAGGTGTGGAGGTCGGTGAGGCGGGCGGCGGGCGGCATGGCGGGTCTCTCAATTGATCATGACCAGCGCACCCTTGACGGTGGTCTGGCCGGAGGCAGAGAGTTCGGCGCTGGCGGCGCCCTTGGCGCTGAAGCCCACCTGGGCCTCGGCGCTGACGTTCAGGCCCTTGGCGCTGTAGTCTGCCGTGGCGCTCCAGCTGATCTTGGCGGTCGCATCGCCCTGGATATTGGCCTGGGCCGTCATCTTGATGTCCTTGATGCTGTCCAGGGTGATGCCGTTCTGGTCCAGGGTGATGCTGTTGCCGTTCTGGTCCTTCAGCACGCACTTCTTGCCTTCGTCGTCGAGGATGAGGGTGTTGTTCTCGGGGGTTTCGACGGTGATGGACTTCTTCTCCTCGTCGAAGATCAGGCGGTGCTTGTAGCGGGTGACCACGGCCTTGGTGTTGTTCTCGGCGGCCAGCTCGTAAGGTGGCATGCGGCTGCTGGAGTAGAGGCTGCCCAGCACCACGGGGTGCGAGGGGTCGTCGTTGAAGAAGCCCACGATGACCTCGTCGTCCACCTCGGGCAGGAAGAAGCTGCCGAAGCCGTTGGACGCATGGAACTGGGCCAGTCGGGCCCAGATGGTGGGCGTGTCGGCCATCAGCGCGGGCAGGGAGATCTGGATGCGTTGCTGGCCCTCGGGGTCGGCGTCGAGCTTGACGACCTTGCCGACATGCAGGCCTCGCACCCCTGGCAGCAGGCCGGCGTTGGCGGGGGCCTTGATGTCCTGGCGCTGCATCTGCCAGTCCGGCGGCATGCCGAACTCGGCGTGGCTGACCCAGTTGCCGTCGCTGATTTCATGCTGTACGGCGCTGAGATAGCACTTGCCGTTGAAGCGGGCGCCCACGCCCTGCAGCTGCAGCACTGTGCCAGGTCTTGCCAGCGCACTGCCCTGGAAGCTCAGCTGGCCGCGGTGGCGTGCCAGCGTGGCCTTGAGCTGGGTGGACTTGGCCCAGGCATCCAACACGTCCTTGGTCTGCGGCGCGCAGCTCTGCATGGCGTAGGTGGCGGGTGAGGCCACGCCCGCAAGGGTGGCTCCGTCCAGATTGCCCTGGCCGGCGTCGCTGCCCGGGCTTGCGCTGCTGCCCTGCAGCAGGGCTTGGCTCTCCAGGCTCCAGCTGGAGGCCTGCACGGCGGTCCACTGGCTGCGCGCGTCGATGTCGGCGCTGAAGTCGATCAGGTCGGCGCCCCAGGTCACGTGCAGCACCGGGGCGGCGCTCAGCGCGGGGGCCTTGATGACCAGCTTGCCGTCCTCGCATTGCAGCACCAGTCCCATCAGCTCGGCGCGGGCCAGCATGAAGTCCCAGTCGCTGCAGTAGTGCTGGGCCAGCATTTTGTGCTGGGCCGTGGTGCTGTCCACCTCGGCGCTGAGGCCGTGGGCTTCGACGAGGTGCTGGATGATGGCGCTGTCGGTCTGGTCAACGTAGTGCGCGCTGCGCCGGCCCAGCGTCATCTTGCAGGCGGGGTGCCGGCATTCCAGCTCCAGGCGGCTGTCGTTCTCGCCAAAGATGCGGAAGCCGTGGCGCACCAGCAGGCCGCTGAAGAGAACTTGTTCCTCGTCGCCGTAGCCCACGCTGATGCTGATCAGTGCCCCGGGCTTGAAGAGCTCGCCCTCGCTGAGCGGTGCGGTGCCCTGCGGCATGTCGCCGTCCTGGAGCACCAGTCGGGCCCAGGACACGCTGTTGAGCGCATGACGCACGGTGAGCGAAATGAGTGGGAGGACGGTCTGAGGCTGGCCGTCGCAGGACACGGTGACCCTGACAGGGCCGTCGCTGTTGAGGGCGGGGGACTGCGGCATGGCTCAGCTCAGCGGGGGGAAGTGCAGGCGCAGGCCGGCCGGCAGCCTGCGGAATTCACGCAAGCCATTGAAGGCAGCCACCTCGGGGTAGTAGCGGGCGTCGCCGTAGATGCGCAGGCACAGCAGCGGCAGGGTGTCGCCCTCCACGACCAGCACGCTGTGGCTGAGATCGGGCGAGGAACGGTTGGCCTCCAGATTGGCCTGAGAGTTGCTCGCGAAACCCATGAAGCTCAGCTCGCAGTGGGCGCGCAAGGGGGCGCCGCTGGGCTTGAACAGGGTGAACTGGGTGCTGAGGGACTGCAGCCGGCCGTTGAAGATCAGGGTGCCCCAGGCCACCTGCACATGGTTGGGCTCGTGTGCGCTGCTGTCGTAGTTGTAGACGATGCGGCAGAGCTGCTCCAGCTGGGTGACCACCTCTACCGTCGGCCCGTCGCCGCCCACGGCGCCGGTGCCGTCCAGCACCAGGCTGAAGCTGATGGTATCGGGCTCTACGGCGCTGAAGCGCATGCGGTTGCGGTTCTGCCCCTGCGTGCGGCGCTTGTTGTAGCGGATCTCGCGCGAGTGGGTGAAGTCGGCCGGATTGATCTGCACCTTGAAGCGCTTGCCGGTGTCCGGCGTGGGTGGATCGCTGTTGGGCACCAGCTGTGTGATGGTCAGGGGCTGCTTGCTCATGATCAGCGCTCCCGTTGCTGGCGCAAGGCTTCCTGGAACCACTGGCGGCAGGCTGCCAGGATTTCCTGCTTGAGCTGCTCGGCATCCAGCGCGGAGGCGTCGGCGCCCGGGCGCGTGCCAGACGGGTTGTCGTCGGCGTCCTCGCCGTCCTCGGCCACCGTGGCTTTCAGCACCAGTTGACGGACTTCCAGGCTCATGCGGGTGTCACCAGGCTCTGGTAGGCCAGCTCGATTTCCTCGATGGCCACCTCATTGCGCTGCGATTCGAAGGCGTTGATGGTCCAGCGCAAGGGATAGGCGCGGTTGCAAGTCCAGACCATCAGCGGGTTGAGATCAGCGTCCATCAGCTGTATCTGCACGTCCTGCAGGACCAGCGGGACGGACAGTCCGGGCTCAAGGCAGTCCTTGCACCAGCGCACGAAGGGCGACCCTCGGTCGACCAGGCCGCGCTTGAGCTGCAGGCGCCGCGCTTTGGCCTGCTTGGGCAGTTGCAGCACGAAGCGGTTCTCGCCGCCGTCGACCACGTCCTCGGTCTCCAGGCTGTGCTCCAGCCCGGAGACTTCCTGGAAGGAGGTCATGACCGGGCTGGCGCTGCTGCCGGAGCGGGAGAAGCCCACCCGGAAGGCAAAGGCCACCGGCATTTCGGCCGGCGGGGTGTCCGCCATGAAGGACGGCGAGCCTTGCATCCAGGCGGGGAGGTCCGCTGCCATGTCGTGCTCAGGCGTTGGCGATGGTGAGACCTTCGTGGACGATCTCGATGGTCTCGACCGCCACCTCGTTGCCCTCTGACTTGAGGTCCGTGCCCGTGATCTTGCTGGGCCAGGCATTGGTGAGGGTCCACACCATGGTTGGCTTGCCTTCCTCATCCAGCAGGCTGATCGTGACGGGCACGCGCTTGATGGTGTTCATCTTGATCTGGTTGAACCACTCCCAGAACTTGTTGTCCGACTTGAACACGCCCTTCTTCATGGTCACGTTGCCGTACTTCTTGATGCCCGGCATCTTGATCGCCGAGAACACGGGGCTGTCGCCATGCCTGTACTCGATGGGCTGGGCCTCCACGTCCAGCCCCGAGACTTCCTCGAAGGACAGCACGGCAGAATCCCACTTCACCTGGAAATAGAACTTGGGCAAGGGCCACACATTGGTGGATTGCTTGGAACCGTCATCAGCCATTTCTTTGCTCCATTGCTTGTTGCCTTTGGGGGCAGGGGGCTAGCGCCACCCTGCAGCCAGTTCAGTGCCGTCCCGCTCAGGACTTGGGCATCTGCTGTTGGAAGGTGATCTCGATGAACTCGGCGGGGCGCACCATGGCCACCAGCACGGTGACGCGCAGGATGCCTTCCAGCACGTCGTCGGGCGTCATGGTCTCGCCCAGGCCCACGTGGACGCTGAAGGCGTCCTCGGGTACGGCGCCCATCAGGCCGCCGCGCTTCCACACGCTCGTGAGGAAGTTGCTGATCATGCTCTTGATGGTCACCCAGGTATTGGCCGTGTTGGGCTCGAACACGAGGGCCTTGGCCGCCAGGCGGCAGGACTCTTCCAGCATGATCATGGTGCGGCGCACGTTGATGTAGCGCCAGTCCAGGCTGTTGCCGTCCAGGGTGCGGGCACCCCAGACCAGCACGCCCTCGCCGATGAAGCTGCGGATGGCGTTGATGGACTTGCCCTGTGCGGTGACGTTGAGGTCCTCCTGCTGCTCGGCGGAGATGCTCACCGTGGGCGAGATGACGCCGGCCAGGCTCACGTTGGCAGGGGCCTTCCACACGCCGCGGGTGTTGTCCACCATGGTGTAGACGCCGGCCATGGCACTGCTGGGCGGCATGACGTTGAGGTGGCGGCGGGACTCGGTCAGCACCGTGTTGAAGACCGAGCTGTGGCGACTCAGGGTCTTGTTCAGCAGGGCCTTGCGGGCCAGGATGCCGGCGGCCAGCTCGTCGGGGGTCAGGGGCTTGGCGTTGGGACGCTTGGCGGCTTCATCGCTGACCATCTTGGCGAAGTCGCCATTGATCTCGTCGATGGCGTCGCTGAGCGCTCGGGTCTGTGCGCTCACGCCATCGGGCAAGGGGGTCGGGATGCGCAGCTCGGCGCGAATCAGGTTCTTGAGCAGGTCGATGCTGTCGTCCGAGAGGTTCTCGAAGCTCAGGTCCTTCTCGCCCACCACGGTGGTGTTGAGCCAGGGATAGTAGGCCGCCGCGAAGTCCAGGAAGTTGATGCCCAGGTTGTCGCGGAACTTGCCCACCGGGTTGTCGTCGTTCAGCGCCTTGTGGCCGTTGTAGACGTCCAGGATGGCGATGCGGTTGCGCATGCGGTTGCCGCAGTGCTGCAGCATGGCCTGCTGCAAGTCCGTGCACTGCTCTTCCTTGAGCTTGACGGCCTCAGGCACCAGCAGCATGGTGGGCTCCTGCTCCTTGAGCAGCTCGTCGATGCCCAGCTTGAAGCGGTCCGGGTCCAGATCCTGCTTGTAGTTGCCCACCGAGACGATGTAGCAGGGGCCGCCACCGTTCTGGTAGAAGTGGCGCAGGGACTGGTAGAGGCTGTAGCCGCCGCCGTCCGGGCCGTCGAGCTGGGTCATGCGATAGCCCTTCTTGCTGGACGGGTCGTCAGCGACGGTCTGGGCCACGAAGTCGGGTTGGTCGGCTGCTTCCTCGAGCTTGAAGACGGGCTTGGGCGGGCCGCCGAAGAACTGGTGGTACTCGGCCATGGAGCTGATGCGCCACGGCGTGAGGGCCAGGGGCTTGTTGCGGTTGTCCGCAAACTCCGTGTGGCCCACAAAGGCCGGAACCGCAGTCGCGACTTCGACCACAGAGTTGGGAAAGGCGTTCTTCTCGACGATGTAAACGCCTGGCGTCTTCATAACGGCCATAGGGCTCTCCTAGGGGTGAACAAAGATCTCGCTCACTGGCCGCGTGCGACCATGGCGCTTCTCGAGGATCAGGCCGCGTGGGGCGGCCAGGGGCAGTCGGGCCTGCAGGACGCGTTCTCGGCGTCCGGCCAGGTCCTTCAACACCAGTTGCTGGGGGCCTTGGGCTCCCAGGGGCCAGCGGCGGCGCGAGCGGAAGACCCAGGCCACACGGCCATCGGGGAGCAGCTCGTCCTCGTCGCGGCGGAAAGCATCGGGATGCCCGGGAATCTCCAGGGCGGGCTTTTCGGCGTCCCAATGGCCCATCAGCAGGTACTTCCAGATGCACAGCCGTGGCTTCAGCTCGACCGCAAGGTCGGGCGGCGCACACCCCAGCCAGGCCTGGGCGTCGGCAGCGTGCGTATCGAGGAAGGACGCGCACACCTGGCGCGGGGCGCGGCGGTCGGTGTAGAGCAGGTAGTCGGGGTCGGTCGCCTCCAGCTGCCACTGCAGCTGGCGTGGGCTGCCGTCGGCCTGCAGGCGTTCGGACCAGAGCGTGTCCAGCCTGTCTGCCGGTGCATGCAGCCACAGCTCACAACCATCGCTGCGCTCGATCAGCTGGTGCCGCGCGATGAAGGCAGCCGTCTCGCGGCTGGCCTGCAGGCGCAGGCGGCGCGGACGGCCATCGGCGAAATAGCCGTGGTGCAGGCGCAGCACGAGGATGGGCTGCCAGCTCAACAGGCGCGCTGTCATGACAGACCTCGGATGGCTCGCGGGTCGAGCTGCGCAATGGGCGCCTCGCGGCCCTGGACTTGCTGGCCAGCGATGCTCACCATGCGGATGCGATAGAGCACCGAGGGGAGGTAGCGGCCGCTGTGGATGCCCCAGAGGCTGTGCATCTCGGCGCTGCTGAGGTTCTCGATGTTGAGCACCAGCTTGTCCAGGCGCGGGTCCAGCCCTGGCGTGTTCTGGTGGTCCAGCACCGGGCGCTCGTGGAAAAAATGGATGGCCCCGGACAGGAACTTCAATGCTTCCGGATAGTTGCTGCCGCTGAAATTGGCAGCGCACATCATCAGCAGGTTGAGGTAGACGGGCTCGGCGCCGCGCAACTGGCCCTGGGCGTTGAGGCCCATGCCTATGGCCCGGTGGGCGTAGGCGTCCTGCTCGACACCGACAAGGAAGAGCACCAGCTTGTTGGCGATCAGCGGCACCAGGCTGCCGTTCTGCTCCAGCAGGTTGGAGAGCACGGCCAGATCCTCGTTCACCTGAAAGCGATGGCGCAGGTGGACGTTGAGCTGGCTGGCGATCTGGATCAGTGCGGCGTCGATCATGGCGTGTCACAGGGACTGATCGCTAGCCTAGGTGTCGCAGGGTTCACAGACCATCGGCAGGGCGCGGAATCTGTCTAGGTCAATTGCTGAGACAGCTAGGGCCGCTGCCGAGATCGAGCCAGCGCACGCGCGGGCGCCCGCCCGCCGACCGCCTTGAAGCGGGCGAGAGGGTCGATGACGACGCTTGAGGGAGGGCGGCCATCAGGGCTCGGCCGCCCGGTCAGGTAGCGGGGGCGCTCAGTGGCCCGGGCTCTGGCGGCTGCGGTGCACGTCCAGGCTGCTGATGCCCTCGCGCAGCGCGAAGCGGGTGAGCTCGGCGATGCCGTGGATCTGCAGCTTGGCGAAGACGTTCTCGCGGTGGGTGGCCACGGTCTTGGCACTCAGATGCAGCTTGCAGGCGATTTCCTGAGCGCTGTAGCCCTCGGACAGCAGTTGCACCATCTGGCGCTCGCGTGGGGTGAGGCGATGGCTGTCGCGTGCGGGCGTGGCCTGCGGCTGCAGCAGGGCGCCCATCAGCTCGCCGCTGACGAAGACCTGGCCGAGCATCACATTGCGCACGCCACGGGCCAACTCCTCGTAGGAGTTGTGCTTGAGCAGATAGCCGCGGGCGCCCGCATCCAGCACCTGCCGCACCTGCAGGACGTCCGCCTGCACCGACAGTGCGATGCAACGGGGACTCCAGGCCTCCTTTCGCATGTGCTGGATGGCCTCCAGGCCGTTCAGGCCTGGCATGCACAGGTCGACCAGGGCGACGTCGGGCTGCAGGTCGCGGCAGTGGCGCATCAGCTCCATGCCGTCGCGGGCCTGGGCCAGCACGCAGATGTCGGGCTCGCGTTCCAGCAGGGCCACCAGGCCCTCGCGGACGAGCTTGTGATCATCGGCGATGACGAGGCGTATGGCGTTCATGCGGCACTCCTGCGGGCCGGCCAGAGGATGGCGGCATGGACACGGTCCTTGTGGCGCTGCCAGAGCAACTGGGCGTCGATGGTGGCGAGCTGCTCGCGGACCAGGCTCAGGCCTTGACCACCGCTGCCGACCGCCTCCAGCTGATCGCTGATCACTGCACTGCGCGCGGCGGTATTCGTAACGCTGATGCGCAGCTGGCGATGGCCTCCCACCAGGCACAACCGGGCTGATGAGGGCCGGCCATGCTGGCAGGCGTTGATCAGCAGGCCCTGGCTGGCCGTCAGCAAGGTTTGCACCGTACCGGGCGGCAACTGCTCGGTATGCCCCAAGGCGCTGAAGCCCAGCTGCTGCTGATGCTGGTCAGCCAGGGCCTGCACGCTGCGATGCAGGCCGGCGGCCAGGTCGGCGAAATCGGCGACCGCAGGCGTGGCCGCCGGCTTTCGCAACTGCTCGATGAGGCGGCGGCAGGACTGCAGTGCGTCCAGCATGCGAGCCTCGGCCTTGTGCAGGGTTTCCGTCTCGGGGACTTCGCGGCGCGCCTGCGCCAGGTGCACCAGACCCAGCGACAGCAACTGGCACAGCTCATCATGCAGGACACGCACCAGTTGCAAGGGCGGGGTGGCCGAGGCCGGGCGCCAGGGCACCAGGTCGGCCTCGTGAATGGAGTGACCGGCGTGACCCTTGCGGGGGCTGTTCATGGGGGAGGACCTCATTGCCGTGGAGTTGCGGGAAGAAGGACTGGCCGGCCTGGAGGGCGTCTGGGCAACTCGGCGCCCAGGCATGCCATTTGCCGCAGCAGATTAGGTGCTGGTTTCAACGAGGGTCAAGCTGTAAAAGCTCGCAAGTTAGGGGAGTTCCGGCATCAGTATGGTGGCTGGGTTCGTGGGCCACCAGATTGCACCTGTGTGTGCGCCGCAGGCGATCCTGAAGGGCCGCTAACATGGCCCCATGTCCTCCAATCAATCCTCCGGTCGCCGAGGCCTGGCGGCCTCCTTGTCAGCCCTTCTTGGTGTGGGGCTGGTCCTGGGCGCCTGCCCAGTGCGCGCGGCCGAACGCCTGGAGCCCGAAGCCCCGCTTGCGGCGCGCTCGCCGGCCTCAGCGGCGTCCGGTGCCCAACTGGCCCTTCAGCAGGGACTGCTGGGCGTGCGCTGGCGCGTGAAGGAGTTGCTGGGAGCGCCGCTGGGTCCGGCGGCGGGTGGGGCGCGGGCGCCTCATCTGGAACTGGATCCAGCGCACTTGCGCCTGTCCGGCAGCGGCGGATGCAACCGGCTGATGGGCAGCTTCACGCTGGAGGGGCAGCGCATCGCGTTCAAACGTGTGGTCACGACCATGATGAGCTGCCCCCAGGGCGTGGCTCAGGAGCGATCCCTGATAGAGACCCTGGGCCAGGTGCAGCGCTGGCACATCGACGACCGCACCCTGATGCTGCTGAACTGGCAGCAGCAGGTGCTGGTGACGCTGGTGCGCGACTGAGTTCAAAGAAGCTGCAAGCCTTGTAAGCGCTTGTGAAGGGCTGTCTACCGGGTGGGTGGCCTGGGCGTTGGGGGAGCAGATTGGAGGTTCCCATGCTGCTCGCACGACTCTTTGCCCGCCTTTGCGCTCTCGCGATCCTGCCGGCCTCTTTGGCGCTGGCCCCGTCGGCCCAGGCCGCTGAGGTGGGTATCTCTCTGAGCCTGATGCAGCCCGGCGTCTATGGCCGCATCGACATCGGCCCGCAGTACCGCCCGGACGTGGTCTATGCCGAGCCCGTATGGATTCAGCGCCCGCGTCGCGTCTACCGTGCGCCGACGCCCATTTACCTCTACGCACCGCCTCACCATGTGCGCGACTGGGGCCGCTACTGCGGCGGCTACGGCGCCTGCGGCCAGCCGGTGCTGTTCATCGAGGATCGCTGGGTGCGGAACTGGCACGATCATCGCGGCTGGGAACACGCCCACGGCCGTGGCCACGGGCATGACAGGGGACACGGCCATGGCCATGGTCATGGTCGAGACCGCAACTGGGACCGTGACGACGACCACTACGCACCCCAGCGCGGCCGCCGCGATTGACGGACCTGCCCCCAGGGGCGCGGCCCGGCTGGCCGCGACATCGGACGAGTGCTGACACAATGGCAGGATGAGCGAGATCCTGTCGACCCAGCCCCCGGCACAGCCGGCCGCCCAGCCAGAAGTGCCGTCCCCTGACGCAGCGCCTTCGCATGAAGGCTTCGAGCGTGTGCGCCAGCTGCTCCTGCAGCGGGGCCATGAGCATCCGCCGCGCTGGCTGGATGTGGCGGCCCGAACCTCCCAGGAAGCGGCCGACGCCCTGGGCGTCAGCCTGGGCCAGATCGCCAAGAGCGTGGTCTTCCGGCTTCGCGCGGACGAGTCCGCCGTGCTGGTGATCGCCGCCGGCGATGGCCGGGTGGACGAGAAGAAGCTCCAGGCCCACACAGGGCCGCTGGGCCGCGCCGATGCCGAGTTTGTCAAGTCGCGCACCGGTTTTTCCATTGGTGGTGTCTCCCCCCTGGGCTTCGCCCCGGCGTCCGGCCTGCCGATGCCGCAGCTCTTCATGGATGCCTCGCTGTTCCGTTTCGACTGCATCTGGGCGGCGGCAGGTCACCCCAATGGCGTCTTCCCCATGACGCCCCAGCAACTGCAGCAGCTGACGGATGCCGCCGTGATCGAGGTGGTGCAATGAGCGCGCTGCCCCTGACGCCGCCACCCGCGCCCCGCGTGGCCTCGCCCTGCAGCAATGTCTGCCGCATCCACCAGCCCACCGGCTGGTGCGAGGGCTGCGCCCGCACCATCCCCGAGATCACCATCTGGTCCAAGGCGGACGACGCCACGCGGCTGGAGATCCTCGCCCGCCTGCCTGACCGCCGCCAGCAACTGGTGGAGCAGGGCATCTTCACCGCGGCGGAACCCAGTGTCTGAGACCCCGGCGGGGGACTGATCCAGGAGTCCGGCATGCGCCATCTGCGCTTCTATTTCGATCCCATCTCGCCGTATGCGGCTCTGGCCTTCGCCCGCCTGCCCGAGGCCCTGGAGGGGCTCAACGTGGTCGTGGACTACGTGCCCGTGCTCTTCGCCGGCCTCCTCAAGGCCCATGGCCACAAGGGGCCGGCCGAGATCCCGGCCAAGCGCAGCTGGACCTATCGCCAGGTGCTCTGGGAGGCGCACCGCCTGGGCCTGCCTCTGCAGCTGCCGCTGCATCATCCCTTCAATCCCCTGGCCTTGCTGCGTCTGTGCTGGGCCGCGGCGGCGCCCGGACAGACCCCCTCGCGCTGGGTGGTGGAGCAGGTGTTTCGCCATGTCTGGGAGGGCGGCGGCGACCCCTTGGATCCGCAGCGCCTGCAAGTCCTGCACGCTTTGCTGGCGCCGCCTGTCGCACCGGACTCCGACGAAGTCAAGGCGCGCCTGCGTCAGGCCACCGACAAGGCCGTGGCCGCCGGAATGTTCGGTGTGCCCACCGTCTGTGTGGAGGGGGAGATGTTCTGGGGCCTGGATGGGCTGCCGCTGCTGTCCGCCTGGCTGCGCGGTGATCCCTGGTTCCAGGGCGGGGCGTGGGAGCAGGCGGCGCGCCTGCCGGTTGGCCAGGCGCGTCCGGGCAGCTGACGGCCTGGAAGCGGCTGCCGCCGCGCCAGGCGTTCAGCGGGCCTGCCGCCGCTCGGTCCGGGTGGGCAAGACCTGACCCCATCTTGCACGGCACCCTCGGGCTTACCCGAGCGGGCTGCGTCAATTTCTCCATGTGAAATTCCGCCTCCGGGTTGCAACGGGTTTCGTCAGCCACCGTTCAGGCTCGCGTCAGATCGAGGTCAGAGGAAGGGCTCACAGTCGCCCCAAGGCTCACCGGGGTGGTGAACCTCAGACGCAAGATCCAGGAGACAAAACATGGCGACTGCTTCCGCAGTGTCGACCAGTACGCCGATGACGGCTGAAGAGAAGAAGGTCATCTTCGCCTCTTCGCTCGGCACGGTGTTCGAGTGGTACGACTTCTACCTCTACGGTTCGCTGGCAGCCATCATTGCCAAGCAGTTCTTCTCGGGCCTGGACCCGTCCGCGGCCTTCATCGCCTCCTTGCTGGCCTTTGCGGCAGGCTTCATCGTGCGTCCCTTCGGCGCGCTGGTGTTCGGTCGCCTGGGTGACATGATCGGCCGCAAGTACACCTTCCTGGTCACCATCCTGATCATGGGCCTGTCGACCTTCATCGTCGGCGTGCTGCCCAGCTACGCGTCCATCGGCGCGGCTGCGCCGGTCATCCTGATCGGCCTGCGCATGCTGCAGGGCCTGGCCCTGGGTGGCGAGTACGGTGGGGCGGCCACCTACGTGGCTGAACATGCGCCGCAAGGCCGCCGAGGCGCCTACACCTCTTGGATCCAGACCACGGCGACCCTGGGCCTGTTCCTGTCGCTGATGGTGATCCTGGGCACCCGCACCGCCATCGGCGAAGCGGCCTTTGCCGAGTGGGGCTGGCGCGTGCCTTTCATCGTGTCCATCCTGCTGCTGGCCATCAGCGTCTGGATTCGTCTGTCGATGAATGAATCGCCGGCCTTCCAGAAGATGAAGGCCGAGGGCAAGACCTCCAAGGCCCCGCTGTCCGAGTCCTTCGGCCAGTGGAAGAACCTGAAGATCGTGCTGCTGGCGCTGTTCGGCCTCGTGGCCGGGCAGGGCGTGGTGTGGTACTCGGGCCAGTTCTACGCCCTGTTCTTCCTGACCAGCGTGCTGAAAGTGGACTCGGCCACTGCCAACATCCTGGTCGCCGTGTCCTTGATCATCGGCACGCCCTTCTTCGTGGTTTTTGGCACGCTGTCCGACAAGATCGGCCGCAAGCCCATCATCATGGCGGGCCTGCTGCTGGCCATCGTGACCTACTTCCCGCTGTTCAAGGCCCTGACCGATGCCGCCAACCCGGATCTGGCCAAGGCTCAGGCCTCGGCCAAGATCACGCTGACCGTTGACCCTGCCAGCTGCTCCTTCCAGGGCAGTCCGGTGGCCCGCGAGGTGGACTTCACCAGCTCCTGCGACATCGCCAAGCGCGCCCTGGCGCAGTCGGCCGCCAGCTACGAGACCATCCCCGGTCCGGCCGGCACCGTGGCTCAGGTCAAGGTGGGCGAGACGGTGGTCAATTCCCTGAACGCCACCAAGGCCACCGAGCACAAGTTCGACGAGGCCAGCACCAAGGGCATTGCCGCCTTCAAGAAGGAATTGGCGGAAGCGCTGAAGGCCGCCGGCTACCCGGCCAAGGCGGATCCGGCCAAGGTCAACAAGCCGCTGGTCGTGGCCATCCTGTCCGTCCTGGTGATCTACGTGACCATGGTCTACGGCCCGATCGCCGCCATGCTGGTGGAGATGTTCCCGACCCGCATTCGCTACACCTCCATGAGCCTGCCCTACCACATCGGCAACGGCTGGTTCGGCGGCCTGCTGCCCTCCATCACCTTCGCGATGGTGGCGCAGAACGGCAACATCTATCACGGCCTCTGGTATCCCATCGGTGTGGCCGCGATGAGCTTCGTGATTGGCATGCTCTTCGTCCGCGAGACCAAGGACGTGGACATCTACGCCCGCGATTGAGTCACATGAATCCGGAGAGGTCCGACTCTCCCACTTGCCAGAAGGCGGCCCTAGCAGTCCGTGTCAATACTCTGACGTACCGCTGAGCCCCTGAGCACAATGCCCCGCAACGATGGTTGCGGGGCATTGCCATTGATGGGCTACGTGCAAGGCGAGAGCCGAGACCAGGGAGCTTGTTCCCGGTGTCGCTGGACGAGTTGATTGGTCCGGATCATGTGTGCCGCGTCATTGCGGCCTTTGTCGCGACGCTGGACCTGGCTGGCTTGGGGGGCATCAAGGCGCGGATCAAGGCGCGGATCAAGGGAGCGGGGCGCCCGCCCTACGATCCTGCGGATCTGCTGGCGCTGCACCTGCGCATGGCTACCTGAACCGGGTGCGCTCCTCTCGACGGCTGGAGCGCGAGGGCCAGCGCAATGTCGAGGTGATGTGGCTGCTCAACCGGCTGGCGCCGGACCACAAAACGATTGCGGAGCTCCGTCGCTGCAGTGGGACTGCGCTCAAACGAGCCGGCGCCGTGCGGTGTCCCGCCATCTGTTCGGGGAGGCCCTGCAGCGTATCCGTGCACAGGCCACCCCCGAGGCGATGAGGCTGCGTCGCAGCACGGTGGCGCACTGCTATGCCGCGTTGAAGTACCAGATCTTCGAGAGGCCTCGATGCCTGCTGCGAAGGCTGGCGGGCGCCGCCACGGAGGTCTCGCTGGCCACACGGGCCTACAAGCTCAAGCGCGCCATGAATGCCCTGGGGCGAGCCGCACTGCTGAGGGATGTGCAGGGCAGCTGAGAAATGGCCCGGGCGGCCTGCGGGCCGTCCTTTTGATGTCTGGGTGGCTGACGTCGGCTGGTCGCTGCTGATGCGCTAACTTGATATTGATCAAGACTTCACGGAATGGCCGCCCTTTTTCACGCCCGGGCCGGGCTTGGGGGCCGCAAGCGGGGGGTGGGGCGAGGTGGCGCGTGCCGGCGCAGTATGCTTGCGCCCATGAGTGAAGAGAAGCAAGTTCCGCGCGCCGAGCAGCGCCGCCTGCAGATGGCCGACATTGCGCGTCTGGCTGGTGTGTCGGTGTCCACCGTTTCCCGTGCCCTCAACGGCAGCACCCTGGTGAATGCCGAGACCCGCCAACGGGTCGCAGACCTGGCGCGCTCGCTCAACTACTCGATCAACCTCAGCGCGCAGAACCTGCGCCTGCAGAAGAACCGCACCGTCGCGGTGGTCGTGCCCTATGACGCCGACTCCCGCCAGCACATCTCCGACCCCTTCTTCCTGTCCATCGTCGGCGCCATTGCCGACGCGCTGACGGACCGGGGCTATGACATGCTGCTGCAGCGCGTCGATGCCGAGCACCTGGACCAGGCCTCGCATGCCGTGGACTCCGGCAAGGCTGCCGGCCTGCTGATCATCGGCCAGTGGCGCCACCACGACCAGCTCAATGAGCTGGCGGCCCGCAAGCTGCCGATCGTGGTCTGGGGCGCGCAGCTGCCGCAGCAGCTCTACTGCAGTGTCGGCGGGGACAACGTCCTGGGCGGGCGTCTGGCCACCGAGCACATGCTGGCCCTGGGCAGGCGCCGCATTGCCTTCCTGGGTGATGCCGAGCTGCCCGAGGTCATGCACCGCCGGGAAGGCTTCTGGCAGGCCTTGCGCGCGGCCGGGCTGCAGCCCGACCCGGCGCTGGAACTGCCGGCGCCTTTCGAGGTCAGCATGGCGCGCCAGCAGATGCTGGACTTCTTCGATGCGCACCGTGACATCGATGCCGTCGTCGCCTGCAGCGACCTGCTCGCCCTGCAGTCCCTGCAGGTGCTGCGCTCGCTGGGCCGCCGCGTGCCGGACGACGTGGCTGTCATGGGTTACGACGACATGGCGCTTGCGGCCTACAGCGACCCGCCGCTGTCCAGTGTCCACCAGCCGGTCTCCAAGGCGGGCGCTGAGTTGGTCGAGGCCCTGTTGAAGATGCTGGAAGGGGAGCGCCTGGCTCCCATCATGCTGCCGGTGCACTTGAGCCTGCGCGCTAGCGCGCCGACCTGCTGAAAGCCCCTGCCTCCCGACCCCCAAGCGATGCAGGTTGGTCATTGCAAGCGATTGCAAGTTAATGGCGTTGCTATTCCGCTTCTCCTCATGAATGCTGACTATTTGGCCTGTTGATTCGCGTTTTCCCGAGTGTGCAATCGATTGCAAAATAGATGATTGCAACCCACAATCGTGCCAGCGGTTCACCTTCAGTGCCTGCTGCCCCAGGATGGCGCAGGTGGGGCTTCACCGCATGACCAGCGGCGCAACAGCCGCAGCCCGACGAGTATTCAGGAGACAAGATGCAGCACCGATCCCTCTCTCGCGCCCCTGGCTGGCGTAGTGCCCCTCTGGCGGGCTTCCGACTCCATGCCCTGTGCCTGGCTCTGGCCGGCATCAGCCTGGCGAGCCAGGCCCAGGAGGCCGCCTCCCCCGCGACCGACGGCCTCAAGCTCGATCAGGTGGTGCTCACCGGCAGCTCCACCCAGGTGTCGAAGATGAAGCAGAGCCTGTCGGTGTCCAGCATCGATGCCGAGCAGATGGGCAGGATCGGCGCCACCAATGCCGCCGAGCTGCTGCGCTCGGTGCCGGGCCTGCGCTCGGAGTCGTCCGGCGGCGAGGGCAATGCCAACATCACCGTGCGGGGCGTGCCGCTGTCGGCCGGCGGTTCGCGCTATGTGCAGATGCAGGAAGACGGCCTGCCGGTGCTGCTGTTCGGTGACATCGCCTTTGGCACGGCCGACCAGTTCCTGCGTGCCGACTACAACGTCGATCGCCTGGAAGTGGTGCGTGGCGGCTCGGCCTCCACCCTGGCCAGCAACTCGCCGGGCGGCCTGATCAACTTCATCAGCAAGACTGGCAAGGAGACGGGCGGCAGCCTGGGTCTCTCCGCGGGCCTTGGCAACCGCCTGTGGCGCGTGGATGCCGACTACGGCGCCAGCCTGGGCCAGGGCGCCAGCTTCCATGTGGGCGGCTACCAGCGCGTGGGCGAGGGCGGCCGCCCGACCGGCATGAACACCGAAAGCGGGGGCCAGATCAAGGCCAGCTTCACCCAGAAGTTCGAGCAGGGCTTCATCCGCCTGAGCCTCAAGGCCCTGAACGACAAGACGCCGTCCTTCATGCCCGTGCCGGTGACGGTCAGCGGCGGGCAGATCCACGAGATCCCCGGCATCGATCCGCGCAAGGCCTTCTTCATCACCCCCAGCCTGGCGCGCGACACCAGCTTCAACAAGGACGGCGGCTGGACCACCACCGCCACCCGCGACGGCCTGCACGTGAAGAGCACGGCCATCGGCCTGGAAGGCAGCCTGGACCTGGGCGGCGGCCTGCGCCTGGACGAGAAGTTCCGCAAAAGCAGCAACAGCGGCCGCTTCATGGCCCTGTTCCCTGCCGACAATGGCAGCAAGGGAACGGCCAGCAGCTTCACCGGCACCCTGTTCAACACCTCGCTGGATGACCTTGGCAATACCTTCAACGACCTCAAGCTGACCCAGGTCTTGCAGTCCGGCGCGGGCAAGTTCAATGTGGTGGGCGGCCTGTTCTACGGCTCGCAGAACGTGGCCCAGACCTGGTTCTGGAACCAGTACCGCCTGAGCATGAGTGGCAACAACGCGCAGGTGCTGGACGCCAACGGCAATCCCTCCAGCGCCCCCATCGCCGAGGGCTGGAGCACCTGGGGCGGCTGCTGCACCCGGACCTTTGACGTGCAGTACACGCAGACCTCGCCCTACGCGGCCCTCACCTGGGAGCAGGGCCCGCTGAACCTGGACATCAGCCTGCGTCGCGACGAGCAGAAGGCCAGCGGCTACAGCCTCTCCGGCGACAACGCCAACAAGCGCTGGGACGCCGCCAGCCAGAAGACCATCGACTACAAGGTGGCCCACACCAGCTACTCGCTGGGCGGCAACTACGCGCTGAGCAAGGACCTCTCCATCTTCGCCCGCGCCAGCAACGGGGTGTCCTTCAGCGCGGACCGCCTGCTCTACGGCAACCCGCTGGACGGCTCGGTGCCGGTGGCGCTGAACGAGATCGACCAGCAGGAGGCCGGACTCAAGTGGCGCGGGGCCGGGCTCAGCGTCTTCGCGACGCTCTTCAATGCCCGCACCAGCGAGAGCAACTACGAGGTCACGACGCAGAAGTTCACCGCCAACAAGTACAAGGCCAGAGGCCTGGAGCTGGAAGCCGCCTACACCCTGGGCGAGCTGCGTCTCAGCGGCGGCGCCACCTTCACGACGGCCAGCATCTCTGCCTCCAACGATGCCAGCACCGTGGGCAAGATGCCGCGCCGCCAGGCTCGCGTCGTCTGGCAGCTGAGCCCCAGCTACACGGTGGGGCCGCTGGAGTTCGGCGCCTCGCTGGTGGGCTCGGGCAAGTCCTACGGTGATGACCAGAACACCATCACCATGCCCGGCTACACCGTGGTCAACGGCTTCCTGAGCTACCAGATCAATGGCAAGACCACGGTGTCGCTGCAGGCGAACAACCTGTTCAACGCCTTGGCCTACACCGAGATCGAGGGTGACGGCCACGCCGCCCGCGCGCTCAACGGCCGCAGCGTGCGTGCCACGCTGAAGTTCGACTTCTGAGGCCCGGCGTGGACAGATCGCTTCAGCCCGGGGTGATGCTGGTCGGCGAGGCGCTCGTCGACGAGTTCACCGAGCAGCCGGTGGCCGGCGGCGCGCCGCTCAATGTGGCACGCTCGCTGGCCGCGCTGGGGCTGCCGGCCCTGCTGGTGTCCCGGCTCGGGCTCCAGCAGCGCCAGGGGCAGGGCGCCGGTGCCAGCGGGGCCGATGCCGGCGCCCGGCTGGTGCTGGCCAGCATGCGCCGCTTTGGTCTGGACGAGCAGGGCCTGCAGTTCGACGCCCGTCACGCCACGGGGCGGGTATCCGTGGTGGAGGAGGGCGGCGCCCATGCCTTTGTCATCCATCCCGATGCGGCCTGGGACCACCTGGACGAAGCGCCCGCGCAGGCGCTGATGGAGAGCGAGGCGCCGGCCGTGCTGTACTTTGGCAGCCTGGCGCAGCGCATCCTGCCTTCGCGGACGGCCATCCAGAGCCTGCTGCGCTCGGCCCAGGCCGGGGGCTGCCTGCGCTACCTGGATCTCAATCTGCGGGAAGGCTGCATGCAGGCCGAGGTCATGGAGAGCCTCGTGGCGGACAGCCTGGCGCAGGCCGACTGGCTCAAACTCAACGATGCCGAGCTGCTGCAACTGCAGCGCTGGTTCGGTGCTGGCCCCCTGGATCCACTGCAGCCCGCTGCGCAGCTGCAGCGGCCGGTGGCGACCCTGCTGCGCCGCTTCGGCGTGCAGCGCCTGGTCCTGACCCGCGGCGCTGCCGGCTATGCCTGCTTCGACGCTGACGGCGAGGTCCTTGCCGAGGGGCCGGGGAGGCAAGACCTGACCCTGATCGACACCGTCGGCGCGGGCGATGCCTTCAGCGCCATGGTGCTGGCGGCCCATCTGCGGTCGGTGCCCCTGGCCCGGGCGATGGAACTGGCCAATGGCTATGCGGCCGCGATCTGCGGCCAGCGCGGACCCCTGCCGCAGGCCGATTCATTCTTCCAGCCCTGGCGCCAAGCCCTGGGCCACGCCGGACTCCTTGTCGCATGAATGCAGCCCACATCCCCGGACCCACGGCCAGCGGCAAGCCGCGCCTGAATCTGTGGCAGATCCTGAACATGAACATCGGATTCTTCGGCATCCAGTTCAGCTTCGGGCTGCAGCAGAGCAATATGAGCCCTATCTACAAGTACCTGGGGGCCGACGAGGCCAGCCTGCCGCTGCTGTGGCTGGCCGGCCCGCTGACCGGCCTGCTGGTGCAGCCCCTGATCGGCGCGATGAGCGACCGCACGGTCAGCCGCTGGGGCCGCCGCACGCCCTATTTCCTGATTGGGGCACTGCTGTGCAGCCTGGGCCTGCTGCTGATGCCCATGAGCCCCACGCTGTGGTTCGCCGCGGGCCTGCTGTGGATCCTGGACGCCGCCAACAACGTCACCATGGAGCCCTACCGCGCCTATGTCAGCGACCGGCTGGACGAAAGCCAGCACGCGCAGGGCTTCCTCAGCCAGAGCGCCTTCACGGGGCTGGCGCAGACCCTCGCCTATCTCTCGCCCTCGATCATGGTCTGGTGCGGCATGGACGCCAATGCGCTCAATGCCAGCGGCATCCCTCAGGTCACCGTGCTGGCCTTCCTGATCGGCGCGGCCCTGTCCTTCACGACGGTGTGGTGGTCCGTGCGCCGCGTGCCCGAGCTACCCCTGAGCGAGGCCGAGCAAGCTGCGCTGCGCGCTCGGCCCCGCGGGCTGGTGGCCACGCTGGCCGAGATCTGGACCGCGCTGAAGGACATGCCCGAGACCATGCGCCAGCTCTGGTGGATGAAGCTGCTGCAGTGGTACGCCATGATGTGCTATTGGATCTACATCGTGCCGGCCCTGGCCCAGACCCTGTTCGGCACCAGTGACGCCAGCGCCCAGGGCTTCCGCGACGCGGGCCTGGTCAACGGGCAGATCGGCGGCTTCTACAACTTCGTTGCCTTCCTCTCGGCCTTCGCCATGCTGCCCTTCACGCGGCGCTTCGGTGCCCAGCGGGTGCATGCCGTGTGCCTGAGCCTGGCCGGGCTGGGGCTGCTGGCCCTGCCTGAGCTGCACAGCAAGGCCCTGCTCTTCATCCCCATGCTGGGCCTGGGCCTGGCCTGGGCCAGCATCATGGGCAACCCTTATGTGCTGCTGGCGGGCAGCATCCCGCCGGAGCGGGCCGGGGTCTACATGGGCATCTTCAATATGTTCATCGTGATCCCCATGCTGATCCAGATGCTGACCCTGCCCCTGATCTACGGCCCCTGGCTGCAGGGGCGGCCCGAGAACGTGATCCGCCTGGCCGGCGTGCTGCTGCTGGGCGCTGCGCTGGCCGTGCTGCGCGTGCGGACCTCGCGGCCTCAGGCGCCGTCGGCTATCAAGACCTGACCCTATGCAGGCCATCCGGCCTGCAATGAATCCTTTCCTGTCTCATGCGGCCCTGCCGCAGGGAATGCAGTACCCATGAAGAACCAAGTCCAACTCATCACCTACGTCGATCGCCTGGGCGGAGGCGGCCTGCCGCAGCTGCGCCAGATGCTGGCCAGCCAGGGCCAGGGCCCGCTGGCAGGGCTGTTCGGCGGCGTGCACCTGCTGCCCTTCTTCTTCCCCATAGACGGGGCGGACGCCGGCTTCGACCCCATCGACCACACCCGCGTGGACCCGCGCCTGGGTGACTGGGAGGACGTGCGTGCCCTGTCCCGCGAGCTGGACGTGATGGCCGACGTCATCGTCAACCACATCTCCGCCGATTCGCCGCAGTTCCAGGACTACTCTGCCCAGGGCGAGAACTCGCCGTATGCGGGACTTTTCCTCACGCTGGATGCCGTCTTCCCGAATGGGGTGACGGAGCAGCAGCTGCTGAAGGTCTACCGGCCGCGCCCGGGCCTGCCGCTGACCACGGCCACGCTGCGCACTGGCGAGAAGCGCATTCTCTGGACCACCTTCACGCCCCAGCAGCTGGACATCGATGTACAGCATCCGCAGGGTCAGGCCTACCTGGACGGCATCCTGCAGCGCCTGGCCGACAGCGGCGTGCGCATGACCCGCCTGGACGCGGCGGGCTATGCGATCAAGAAGGCGGGCGAGTCCTGCTTCATGATGCCGGAGACCTTCGCCTTCATCGCCGAGTTCAGCGCCCGTGCGCGAGCCCTGGGCCTGGAGGTGCTGGTGGAGATCCATGCCTACTACCAGCGCCAGATCGAGATCGCGCGGCAGGTGGACTGGGTCTATGACTTCGCGCTGCCGCCCCTGGTGCTGCATGCCTTCGCCTTCGGCACGGCCGGGCCGCTGCTGCGCTGGATAGGCATGCGGCCGACGAATGCGCTGACGGTGCTGGACACGCATGATGGCATCGGCATCATCGACATCGGTGCCGATGCTACGGACCGCCAGGGCTCGCCGGGTCTGGTGCCGCCCGAGGAGCTGGACGCCCTGGTGGAGCGCATCCACGAGGCCAGCGGTGGCCAGAGCCGCCAGGCCACCGGCGCGGCGGCCTCCAACCTGGACCTCTACCAGGTCAACTGCAGTTTCTTCGACGCCATGGGCCGCGACGAACGCCGCTATCTGCTGGCCCGCGCCCTGCAGTTCTTCCTGCCCGGCGTGCCCCAGGTCTACTACGTGGGCTTGCTGGCCGGCCTCAACGACATGGCGCTGCTGGAGCGCAGCGGCGTTGGCCGTGACATCAACCGCCACCGCTACACGCCCGAGGAGATCGCGGCCCAGTGCCAGCAGCCGGTGGTGCAGCAGTTGCTGCAGCTCATCCGCCTGCGCAACGGCCATCCTGCCTTCAACGGGACCTTCGAGGTGCAGGCTCAGGGCGCCACCGGCCTGCGTCTGCGCTGGCAGGCCCCCGGTGCTTCGGCCCAGCTGGCGCTGGACTTCGCCAGCCTGGCGCACACCTTGCGCTTCGAGCAGGATGGGGTGCCGTCACTGGACCTGCAGCTGGGCTGAACCGATGCAGTCTGTGGCGGGCATGCCGCTCAGCCAGCTGTCAGGGAAGGTCGCCAGAATCCCCCCATCGTTTACAAACTGGGTGGATCAACCATGTGGAAACTCGTCGTCGGCTTCGTGCTCTTTGCTGCGCTGGCCCTGTTCATCCTGATGAAGAGCGGTGGTGACATCGACATGAGCGGCGAGAAGCACGACGTCGGCGCTGGCCACGCCGAGCCGGCGGCCTCCGCCCTGGCCGCATCGGCCCCTGCGGCAGCCTCCGCACCCGTGGCAGCCAGCGCGCCCGCCTCGGCGGCATCCCAGTAAGCGCGGACAAGGGGCAGGGCGGACCCTTCTCAGGCCCGCTCCTGGCCTTCGTTTGACATTGGTCAAGCTGGCCGGAAGACTGGGCTCCTATCGTGCGCGGGATGCGCACCTTGCTTCGTAGCCTGGCGGGCAAGCTCGCCCTTATCCAGACCACCTTCCTCATGGTGGCCCTGGCGGCCATCGCCTTCACGCTGTGGGTGTCCTGGCAGTTGGAGGGGGGGGCTGGCGCCATCAACGAGGCCGGGCGCATGCGCATGATGACCTACCGGCTCGCGCTGGCGCATGAGCGCGGCGAGCTGACCGAAGTCAAGCGCGGCGTCGAGACCTTCGACGACATGATTGCCAACCTGCGCCAGGGCGATCCCAGCCGTCCCCTCTTCATTCCCGACAACAAGGCCTGCATCGACCGCTTCGGCGAGGTGGCCGCGGCCTGGCTGCCCCTGCGCGCCCAGTTGCTCAAGCCCGGCGGTGGCGCGCTGTTGCATCTCCAGTCTGAGCAGTTCGTTGGCACGGTGGACAGCTTTGTCTCTGCCATCGAGCGCACCATCTCCACGCGCACGGCCATGCTGGGCGGCATGTGCTTCGGCCTGGTGGTGCTGGTGGTGGGGGCCTCGGTGGTCTTCGTCTCGGGCACCCTGGTGTGGATTGTGCGGCCCCTGCAGCGCCTGCGGGACGGCCTGGCCACCATGGCTGCCCGGGACTTCTCGCCGCGCATCGATGAGCGCAACTCGGTGGAGGAGTTCGCCTCCCTGGCCCAGGGCTTCAACACCATGGCCGATGCCCTGCAGCGCTCCTACCAGGGCCTGGAGGCCAAGGTGGCGGAAAAGACCGCCAGCCTGGCTCGGCAGAACGAGCGCCTGGCCGCGCTGTACGACGTGGCCCTGATGGCCAGCCACGGCAGTGACGACCGTGCCCAGTTGGCCAATGACTTCGCGGTCAAGATCGCACGGGTTGCCGGCGCGGATGCCGCCGCCGTGCGCCTGGCCAATGAAGACGGCGATCGCCTGCTGCTGCTGGGCCAGACCCGCCTGCCGCAGCGCATGAGCGAGGCGGAGCGCTGCGTGCACCTGGGCGATTGCGCTTGCGGCGAGCACCTGCAGACGCAGACCGGCGCGCGCGTCATCCCCATCCGCCAGTTGGGCAGGCAGGCTCTGGGTTTCTGCGAGCAAGCCGGCTATCAGACGGTGATCGCCTTGCCCATGCGCAGCGGTCAGCGCACCCTGGGCGAGGTCGAACTCTTCTTCTATGGGGAAAAGCGACCCAGCGAAAGCGAGTCCCAGCTGCTGGACGCGCTGGTGGGCCATTTTGGGACTCTGCTGGACAACCTGCGCCTGGCGGCGCGGGACCGTGAGATGGCCATCAGCGAGGAGCGCAACCTGCTGGCGCAGGAGCTGCATGATTCCATCGCCCAGTCCCTGGCCTTCCTCAAGATCCAGGTCCAGCTGCTGCGCAGCGGCCTGCTCAAGCAGCGTCAGGCCGATGTGGAGGCTGCGCTGGGTGAGATCGATGCCGGCGTGCGCGAAAGCTATGCCGATGTGCGCGAGCTGCTGCTGCATTTCCGCACCCGGCCTGGCCACGAGGACATCGAGCATGCCTTGCGCACCACGCTGTCCAAGTTTGAGCTGCAGAGTGGCATTCAGGCGCAACTCATCCTGCATGGCAATGGGGTGCCGCTGCCGCCGGATGAGCAGATCCAGGTGCTTCATGTGGTGCAGGAAGCTCTGTCAAATGTGCGCAAGCACGCGGGCGCCCAGCATGTGGAAGTGCGCGCGATCCAGGAGCCCGACTGGCGCTTCGAGGTCAGCGATGACGGCTGCGGCTTCGATACCGAGCACGGCCGCTTTGACGAGACCCATGTGGGCCTGCGCATCATGCGCGAGCGTGCGCAGCGCATCGGCGCCAGCCTGAGCTTGCGCCCGCGTGAGGGGGGCGGCACTGTGGTGGTGCTGGAGCTGAAAAAGTCCGAGGCCCAGGAGGGCAGTGAGGACACGGCTGGCACCCTGGACGCCCGCATGCACAATGATTGGGCGGCCGCCGAGGCGCGGCTGGCTGGAGGACGTGCGTGATCCGTGTGATGGTGGTCGATGACCACAAGCTGTTTCGTCGGGGGCTCATCGCCCTGCTGGCGCAGGAAGAGGGCCTGGAGATCGTGGGCGAGGCGGCGGATGGCGTCGAGGCCCTGCGCCGCGCCGCGGAGCTGCAGCCCGACCTGATCCTGCTGGACAACCACATGCCCGGCGTGCGCGGCGTGGACCTGCTGCCGGATCTGCGCGAGGCAGCGCCGCAGGCCCAGGTGCTGATGCTGACCGTGAGCGAGGACGAGCAGGACCTCACAGCCGCCCTGCGGGGTGGTGCGGCGGGCTACCTGCTCAAGACCATGGACGGCGAGGACCTGGCGAATGCCTTGCGCCGTGCGCATGAGGGTGAGTCGGTGGTGAGCCCGGAGATGATGTCCAAGCTGGTCAGCGCCCTGCGCGCCAGCGCGCTGCCTGCGCCTGTGCCCCAGGTGGCCGCATTGGCCGGGGTGGTGGTGGCGCCCGACGTCGAAGCAGGGCTCTCGCCGCGCGAGGGCGAGATCCTGCGCGAGATCGTGCAGGGCGCCAGCAACAAGGAGATCGCCCGCCGCCTGGGCATCGCCGAGACCACGGTCAAGATCCATGTGCAGCACATCCTGCGCAAGCTGGGCCTGAACTCGCGCGTGCAAGTGGCGGTGTGGGCGAGCGAACGGGGCATCGGGCAGCAGCCCTAGGGTCCGCCTTTGCTGGGCGCGTCAGGGCCTGACGCGTGGATCTTGCCGGCCCGCTGCCATGTGGCCAAGCCTCGCCTCGCCTGGCTGAACATGCCGCCTGACAAGCCCCCGTGGCCCCTCATGGCGCCCTTGTGTCCGAGCCTGCAGGTCCGTGTGCTCCCCTGCTGAGGATGGGAGGGGGCGTCAGCGCTGTGCTTCGCCAATCCTCTGTCACATTGGATGCCTGCCGGGTCGCCAGCCCGATGGCTTCCGCGGATAGGGGGCACCCTGCTGAGCTGAGTAGGTCGTGAATATGGATGATTGATTGGCACGGCCAATGTGGCTAACCTGCAAGGTGAGCGTCCAATGCGAAGCCCAGGTGTGCCAGGTCTTGCTGGCCGAATGGTCTTTCGATGCGCTGGATCTCCGAGCTTCCAAACAAGGAGGTAGCCGATGTCCTGCCCGAAGTCCTACCGTCAGGGGCGCCCGTGCGCGCACCTGGCCACCCAGTCGTCAACGAGGGCGCGAGCGGCGCCCGCAAGCACCATCCGCATCGTCAGCTCCCTGGCGGCCCTGGGGCTCTGCACGGCGTCAGCACAGACCTTGGCGGCCTGCACCGTGCCTGGCTCCTGGGTGGATAGCTATGGCGGCAATGTCAGCGTTGCCGCCGCCCTGACGGGCACGATGCGCCTGCCCTACTGCGGCGCAAGCCACAGCCTGACGATCACGCTGGTCGGCACGAGCGGCTTCAATGTGGACGCCCGCTACAGCGGAGGTAGCGACTGCCAGGGGTTTGTCGAGCGCCTCACCTTCAGCGCAGACTGCAAGTCGGCAACGGGTACCTATACCAATGACGATGGAAACACCGGGACCGACACCTGGACCCGGACGGGCCCGACCATCGCCCTGACCCGAGCTTCGCTCACCAGCATCACGGCAACGGGGGCACCTGCCGGCGGCGTCTTCGACTTCTCGACCGTGCTGCTGTCGGGCGCCAACGTTGCCACGCTTGCCCAGGCTGACGGCTTCACCAATCGGAGCAATCCGGACCAGCTCACACTGACCGCGCCGGGCGGCGGTGGCGGGCCTTCGCCTGGCGGGCTGGAGCGCCTGGTTGCCAAGTACACGGTCGACGGCGTGGATGCGACGAATGACCTGAACACCCTCGCGACCTTCGGCATGTCCTGCTACATGGTGGCGCTCGAAGCGGACTACGGGGCCCCGCCCGCTGCTTGCTCGGCCACGCGCATCGGCGGGGTGTCCTACACCGGCGCCCTCACTGACCCGAACGGCTTGACCGGCAGCTACTGCGCGTCCTTCATCGCCAACGTCAGGCTGCAGGGCACCGGTCAGCTGAACGCCGGGGGCTTCATCAACTACAGCCCGGCCACAGGCCTGATGACCCCGGTTCCTGCCGTGACGGGCGCAGACGGCACCGCGGTCATCGCGGGTGGCAGTGTCGCCAGGGACCGTGCCATCATTCCGGGCCGCGGCGTGCTCGTTGATGTCGATGGGGTGGGCAATGGCCTGCTGGCCAACGACACCGGGGGCGCCATCCGCGGCTATCGCCTGGATCTTTTCAATGGGGCCGGCCGGGCTGCCTGCGCGGGATATACCAACCCGCACGGCGTCGGTGCCTGCCAGACACCGCAAGGTACGACATGCCCAGGGAGTGCACTGAGATGAATCGCCCATCTGCCTTCATTGCCGCTGTCATCAGCGCCAGTCTTTCCAACGGGTCGGTGGCGGCCCAGGCGATGTCCGGCGTGCGCATCGCCGCTGTCCACGACGGTTCGGTTTGTGCAAGCGTTGACGGTGCTGCCATGCGCTGCTTTGGACAGGCCTCTTCCAAGGCGCGCTTGCCGGTCTGGTCGCGCGATGGCACCAGAATCGCCTTTGTCGATGACGCTGATCCGGCGCTGGCCCTGGCCTGGCTGGTGGTGCTGGATCAACATGGACAGCAGCTGTCGCGTCTGCCGATCAAGCCGCTCGCCGCAGGCGAGGTGCAAAGCGGCCTGCGCTTCGTCGAGTCACTTGAGTGGCTTGACGCCGACCGCGTGGTCGTCAGTGGGACGATCAATCCTTCGAGCACGGAGAGCCTGGTGTTCGACCTGAGCCGTCGGGCCGTCGTCGCCGAGTATGTGGACGATGCCCAGGGGGCGTCCTTCTCGCCGGATGGCAGGCACGTGCTCCTCGTCGACGGGGCGCCGCACTTCGCGGCAGCCGCCGCGCGCGCTCCCGTCTTGCGCCTCGATGGCCGGCCTGTGCTCAGCAGCCTTTCTGCTGATCTCGGCGCCATCGGCCCGGTGCGCTGGTCAGCGGACGGATCCCGCTTCGCCTTGACGGCGCGCGATGCGTCGGGCCACCATCGATTGGTGCTCGGCAATGCGCCCGCGAACACCGCACACTGGATCGACCTGCCCGCCTCGAAGTCAGAGGCGGACGCCCCGCCCGCGCTGTTCTGGTCGGGCCAGGACCTTCATGTGCAGCGCCTGCTGCCAGCCGGGCAACAGGGCGCCGCGGCGGAAGGAGGGCGTGCCGCTCCGGGGGCGCGCACGCAGACCCTGGAGGATCTGGTCCTGGTCGGGGCTCCAGGCGGGAGGCGCTGGAAGCGCATGACCGTGCCTGCCCCCAACCCCCAGCGCGCTGCGGCGATCCTCCGTTCGGAGTCCCTCAGGCATTCGCTGCCACCTGGCTTCGGCGATGCCGACGTCTGGTGCAGGGCTTGCGTGCTCGACAAGGTGGCACGTCGGCGAAGCGGCGGCGGCAACGATTGACGCTCGCGGTCAATTCCCGGTCAATTCCCGGTCCATTCACTCCATTTTCGAGAGGGCTATGCCGTGAAACTTCCCCCCTTGTTCCGTGTGCTCGCGCTCGGCGCGTCTATCTTGTGCTCGCTGCCTGCATCGGCCGCACCTATCACTTACAAGATCTCCGGGTTTGGCTCCGGCCACATCGGAAGCCAATCCTTCAGTGACGCGGCCTTTGTCTTCACAGGCTTGGGAGACACCGACTCCCTCGTTTCCATCGGTGGCGGGGCGTCGGTGAACCCGCTGCTGTCCATGGAGGTGACAGTCAGCGGGCACGGTGCTGCCCACGGCCTGAACGCGATCGAGTTCTACGTCAACAACACTGTGTCGGGCGTGGGCTTCCTGGATGACCTCGTGGGCGACATCTTTGGTGTGCTGGGCGCCGGGCTTGCAGATTTCGATGGAGTCAGCGCCTTCGGACCCTCGGCCGTGGACCTGGACTATCTGGCGGCCTTCATGACGACGGCCGGCTTGTTCGAGCTTGACAGCGCCCGTTCTCTGTCCTTCGTGGCGGAGCTCGCGCCCACGCCGGTGCCTGCGCCAGCTTCCTCATGGCTGGCTGTGGACGCGATGCTGGCCTTGAGCTGGATCGGGTCGCGGCGGCACAGGACCATGCGAGGCGCTCCGACGCCGGCCCGACGGCAGGCGTCCTCCACCCTGCATGCGGATGCCGGGCAGGAATAGACGCAGGCTGGCGCGGCTCAGGATCGGCGCGCCGAGCTTGGGGCGGGGCACCCGAAGTTGGGCGCAAGGCGCTCGCTGTGCGTAGGTGTGATCGCCTGCCTGATCCTGATCATGCGTGGGACCTGTTGCGCTGTCGGCAGCGATGGCGCCAGGCACGCGTGTGCCGGCAGCGATTGCGCCTGAATACAGCACATCGCCTGCCAGAGGCATCGTCGTGGCAGCGGCCAAGATCCATGGGCATCAGCACGTCTTGTGCAAGCCAGGCTGCGGCTCGCACTTGCAGATGGTTTGGGCGTGGGGGCGGGCGAGCGGGACACTGGCCCGGCGCAGGGGGGCGGCCGGTCCTGGCATGGCAGGCATCGCGATGCGTACCGGGATGATGGAGCACGGTCGCACGGAAAAAAGCCGCCGCCCGTGAGGGCCGCGGCCAACCGTTGTCAACCCAGTGGCAGGGCTCGGGTCCGCCGCATTCCGATGACGGACCCCGAGTCACTTGAGCTCAGCGGCTCAGAAGCGGTACTTCACGCCGGCCGAGATGTTGTTGGCCGTGCGGCCGAAGCCCTGGCCGGTCGCGGTCGGCAGGTTGTTGTAGCGGGTCAGTTCGGTGCGCACGGAGAGCTGCTCGCTCAGCTTGTACTCCATGCCGGCGCCCAGCTTGAAGCCCACGGTGTGGTCGGAGCTGCCAGCGCTGAAGTCGCGATCGTAGCGGGCGGCACCCAGGCGGGTGTAAACCGACAGTTCCGGGGTCAGGGCCGTGCCGACCAGCAGGTCGGCGTTCAGGGCCTTGGTCTTGGCGCTGCTGTCACCGATCTTGGCCTTGCCCAGGTCGGCATAGCCCAGTTCCACTGCGAAGTGCTTGTCGATCTGGTAGCCGCCGTACAGGTTCAGGCTGCTGCTGTTGCGGTCGGAGCTCTGGCTGCCGGCGCTGAGGTTTTGCTTGGCGCGGCCGATGTCGGCGCCCATGTAGAAGCCTTGCTCCTTGTCGGCTGCATGGGCGCTGAGGCTGGCCAGAGCGATCAGGCTGCCACCGGCGGCGGTCTTGATGATGCGGGCGATGTGCTTGGTGTTCATGGCGTTCTCTCCTTTGCTTGCTGCGAAACATTCGCGGCATGGAAAGAATTCTGTTCGGCGCGTCGCCTGGCGTCAGTGGCGCTTGCGTATGCGCTTTGTGACGGTCTTTGACAGGTCTGGCGGCCTGTCTTTCGTCATGGCGCCTTGATCAGACGCAAGGTCTGGCCATTCTCCCAAGGGGCTAGTCCTTTGGAACTATGGGGGCGGGAGGGGCGCTAGTTCTTGTGCAGCCCAGGGCTTGGCTCCACCGAAGGATGTTCGCGGAACAGGCCTTTGGCCACAGTAGCGACATGGAGAAAAAGGAGTCCGTCCATGTCTGAAACCACCGCGCCCAGGCCCAATGGCAGCGGCCGCGCCCTCTCGGTCCTGATCGTCAGCACGCTGGCGTTCACGGTCTGCTTCATGGTCTGGATGATGTTCGGCGTCATCGGCATTCCCATCAAGAAGCAGCTGGGCCTGAACGCCACCGAGTTCGGCCTGCTGACCGCCACGCCCGTGCTCACCGGCTCGCTGATCCGCGTGCCCCTGGGCATCTGGACCGACAAGTTCGGCGGCCGCATCGTCTTCTTCTGTCTGATGCTGTCCTGCGTGATCCCCATCTGGCTGATGGCCTATGCCACGGCCTACTGGCACTTCCTGCTGATCGGCCTCTTCGTGGGCATGGCGGGCGGCTCCTTCTCGGTGGGCACGCCCTATGTGGCCCGCTGGTTCCCCAAGCAGCGCCAGGGCTTTGCCATGGGCGTGTTCGGCGCCGGCAACTCGGGTGCTGCGGTCAACAAGTTCGTGGCGCCGGGCCTGGTCGTGGCCTTCGGCTGGACCATGGTCCCGCATGTGTACGCCGCCGTGCTGCTGGGCACGGCCATCCTGTTCTGGTTCTTCAGCTATCACGATGAATCGCACACGGTGGCCAGCAATGCCAGCTTCGTCTCCCAGCTGCAGGCGCTGAAGGATCCCAAGGTGCTGAAGTACTGCCAGTACTACTCCATCGTCTTTGGCGGCTATGTGGCCCTGAGTCTGTGGATGGTGCAGTACTACGTCGGCGAGTATGGCCTGGACATCCGCGTGGCCGCGCTGCTGGCCGCCTGCTTCTCCCTGCCCGGCGGCGTGCTGCGCGCCATCGGCGGCTGGCTCAGCGACAAGTACGGCGCGCACAGCGTCACCTGGTGGGTGATGTGGGTGAGCTGGATCTGCCTGTTCCTGCTCTCCTACCCGCAGACCGACTTCACCGTGCAGACCGTCAACGGTGCGCGCACCTTCCACATCGGCCTCAACGTCTACGGCTTCACCGGCCTGATGGCCATCCTGGGTGTGGCCTGGGCCTTCGGCAAGGCCAGCGTCTTCAAGTACATCAGCGATGACTACGGCGCCAACATCGGCACCATCAGCGGCATCGTCGGCCTGGCCGGCGGCCTGGGCGGCTTCATCCTGCCCATCATGTTCGGCGCCCTGATGGACTTCACCGGCGTGCGCTCGAGCTGCTTCATGCTGATGTACGGCGTGGTCTGGGTCTCGCTGATCTGGATGTACTGGACGGAAGTCCGCAAGACCGAGCTGATGGGCAAGAACGCCCCGGTCTCCCCCATCTCCCGGTCCTTCGCGCGCTGAGGCGCGAGACCGAGTCCGCAGGAGTATTCATGAACACCACCACCCATCCCGCCGTGCCTGCTGCCCCGGGCGGCGGCAGCGGCGACATCCAGGACTGGCGCCCCGAGGACGAGCAGTTCTGGGCCCAGACCGGCAGCAAGATCGCCTACCGCAATCTCTGGATCTCGATTCCCGCGCTGTTGTGCGGCTTCGCGGTCTGGGGCATGTGGGGCATCATCACCGTGCAGATGCTCAACCTGGGCTTCCCCTTCAGCCAGGCCGAGCTCTTCACGCTGACGGCCATCGCCGGCATCTCCGGCGCCACCATGCGCATCCCGGCCTCCTTCCTGATCCGCATGGCCGGCGGCCGCAACACCATCTTCCTGACCACGGCCATGCTGCTGGCACCGGCCATCGGCACGGGCATCGCGCTGCAGCACCCCGAGTGGCCGCTGTGGGTCTTCCAGCTGATGGCCCTGTGGTCCGGCGTGGGCGGCGGCAACTTCGCCTCCTCGATGTCCAACATCAGCACCTTCTTCCCCAAGCGCCTGCAGGGCACGGCCCTGGGCCTGAATGCGGGCCTGGGCAACTTCGGTGTCACGACCATGCAGATCGTGATCCCCCTGGTGATGACGGTCGGCCTCTTCGGTGCCTTCGGCGGCGAGGCCAAGGCCCTGATCAAGGACAGCGGCTGGATCTTCGGCAAGATCAAGGCGGGCACGCCCACCTACATCCAGAACGCGGGCTTCGCCTGGGTGCTGTCCCTGGTGCCCCTGGCCGTGCTGTGCTGGTTCGGCATGAACAACCTGAAGACGGTGACGCCCAACAGCGGCTCGCCCATCAGCGCCTTCCTGAAGATCGTCTACCTGTACTCGCTGGCCTTCATTCCCTCGATCGGCATGCTGTACCTGTACCTGCCGGCACCGACGGGCCTGGGCCTCTTGAACATGTGGGTCGCCATCCCGCTGGACATCATCGCCGCGCTGCTGGTGATGAAGCTGGCCGCCTTCGGCACCATGAAGGAGAACGTGGCCAAGCAGTTCGAGATCTTCAGGAACAAGCACACCTGGAGCATGACGGCGCTGTACGTCGTGACCTTCGGTAGCTTCATCGGCTTCTCCATGGCCCTGCCGCTGGCCATCACGGTGATCTTCGGCTTCATCCACGCGCCGGATGCCGCCGGCGTCATGCAGCACACGCTGAAGAATCCCAACGCCCCGTCCGCACTGACCTACGCCTGGATCGGCCCCTTTGTCGGTGCCGCTGTGCGCCCCATCGGCGGCTGGATTTCGGACAAGGTCGGCGGCTCCATCGTCACCCAGGTCATCTCGGCCATCATGGTCGTGGCCTCGGCCGCGGTGGGCTACGTGATGATGCAGGCCTACGGCTCCTCGGCCCCCGAGCAGTACTTCCCCATGTTCATGGGCCTCTTCGTGCTGCTCTTCGCCGCCAGCGGCGTGGGCAATGGCTCGACCTTCCGCAGCGTGGGCTTCATCTTCGACCGCCAGCAGGCCGGGCCCGTGCTGGGCTGGACCTCGGCCGTTGCCGCCTACGGCGCCTTCATCGCCCCCGTGCTGATCGGCCAGCAGATCAAGGCCGGCACGCCGCAGTACGCCTTCTACGGCTTCTCTGTCTTCTACGCCGTGTGCCTGGTGCTGAACTGGTGGTTCTACCTGCGCGCCAAGGCCTATGTGAAGAACCCCTGAGGCCCCGCACCCGACACGCATTCGCCGGCCGGCCTCGCCCCAGGAGGCGGGCCGCACCCCAAGACACAGGATCAGCATATGAGCCACTTTCTCGACCGACTGAGCTACTTCGCCCAGCCCAAGGAAGACTTCGCCGACGGCCATGGCCGCGTCACCGGCGAAGACCGCACCTGGGAAGACGCCTACCGCAACCGCTGGGCCCACGACAAGATCGTGCGCTCCACCCATGGCACCAACTGCACGGGCTCCTGCTCGTGGAAGATCTACGTGAAGGGCGGCATCGTCACCTGGGAGACCCAGCAGACCGACTACCCCCGCACCCGCCCGGACCTGCCCAACCACGAGCCCCGCGGCTGCGCCCGCGGCGCCTCCTACAGCTGGTACCTCTACAGCGCCAACCGCGTGAAGTACCCCATGGTGCGCGGCGCCCTGCTCAAGCACTGGCGTGCCGCGCGCGCCGTGGCCAAGAGCCCGGTGGACGCATGGACCAATATCGTCGAGAACCAGGACGCCCGCCGTGAATGGCAGCAGGAGCGCGGCCTGGGCGGCTTCGTGCGTTCCAGCTGGGACGAGGTCAACGAGATCATCGCCAGCGCCAACATCTACACCGTCAAGAAGCACGGCCCGGACCGCGTGATCGGCTTCTCGCCCATCCCGGCCATGTCCATGATCAGCTACGCGGCCGGCAGCCGCTACCTGAGCCTGCTGGGCGGCGTCTGCATGAGCTTCTACGACTGGTACTGCGACCTGCCGCCCTCCAGCCCGCAGATCTGGGGCGAGCAGACCGACGTGCCCGAGAGCGCCGACTGGTACAACAGCAACTACATCATCGCCTGGGGCTCCAACGTGCCCCAGACCCGCACGCCGGACGCGCACTTCTTCACCGAGGTCCGCTACAAGGGCACCAAGACGGTGGCCATCACGCCGGACTACGCCGAGATCTCCAAGCTGGCCGACATCTGGATGCACCCCAAGCAGGGCACCGATGCCGCCATCGCCATGGCCATGGGGCATGTGATCTTCAAGGAGTTCTACTTCGAGAAGCGCAGTGCCTACTTCGACGACTACGCACGCCGCTACACCGACCTGCCGCTGCTGGTCCAGCTCAAGAAGACCACGACGCCGGACGGTCGCACCCTGCTGGTCCCGGACCGCTACCTGCGCGCCAGCGACTTCGGCGGCAAGCTGGGCCAGGACAACAACCCCGACTGGAAGACCCTGGCCTTCGACCAGGACGGCAAGGTGGTGGTGCCCAACGGCTCCATCGGCTTCCGCTGGGGTGCCAGCGAGCGCGAGGACCTCGGCAAGTGGAACCTGGAGAACAAGGAAGCCCGCGGCAACAGCGACGTGACCCTGCGCCTCTCGCTGCTGGAGGCCAAGGCGCCGCAGCATGAGATCGCGGACGTCGGCTTCCCCTACTTCGGCGGCATCGAGTCCCCGCAGTTCACCGCCAACAAGCAGCAGGACGTGCTGGCCCGCAAGGTGCCGGTGCAGCGCCTGAAGCTGGGCAAGCACGAGGACGCCGCCGAGGTGCTGGTGGCCACCGTCTTCGACCTGCAGGTCGCGCAGTACGGCGTGGACCGCGGCCTGGGCGACGACTGCCCCACGAGCTACGACGACAACAAGCCCTATACCCCCGCCTGGGCCGAGCACATCACCGGCGTCAAGCGCGAGCAGATCAGCACCGTGGCCCGCGAGTTCGCCGACAACGCCGACAAGACCCGCGGCCGCTCCATGGTCATCATCGGTGCCGCGATGAACCACTGGTACCACTGCGACATGAACTACCGCGGCATCATCAACATGCTGATGATGTGCGGCTGCATCGGCCAGACCGGCGGCGGTTGGGCGCATTACGTGGGCCAGGAGAAGCTGCGCCCGCAGACCGGCTGGACGGCCCTGGCCTTCGCGCTGGACTGGATCCGCCCGCCGCGCCAGATGAACTCCACCAGCTTCTTCTACGCCCACACCGACCAGTGGCGCTATGAAAAGCTCGACGTGCAGGAGGTGCTCTCGCCCCTGGCCGACAAGTCCAAGTTCGGCGGCAGCCTGATCGACTACAACGTGCGCGCCGAGCGCATGGGCTGGCTGCCCAGCGCCCCGCAGCTGCAGACCAACCCGATCGAGGTGGTGAAGTCGGCGCAGGCCCAGGGCCTGGACGCCAAGGACTATGCCGTCAAGGCGCTGAAGGACGGCAGCCTGCGCATGAGCTGCGAGGACCCGGACCATCCGGACAACTGGCCGCGCAATATGTTCGTGTGGCGCTCCAACATCCTGGGCTCGTCGGGCAAGGGCCACGAGTACTTCCTCAAGCACCTGCTGGGCACCACCAACGGCGTGCAGGGCAAGGACCTCGGCCGCGACGACGCCAAGCCCGAGGAAGTGGTCTGGCACGACAAGGCGCCCGAAGGCAAGCTGGACCTGCTGGTCACGCTGGACTTCCGCATGAGCACGACCTGCCTCTACTCGGACATCGTGCTGCCCACCGCCACCTGGTACGAGAAGAACGACCTCAACACCAGCGACATGCACCCCTTCATCCACCCGCTCTCCACGGCGGTGGATCCAGCCTGGCAGGCTCGCAGCGACTGGGAGATCTACAAGGGCTTCGCCAAGAGCGTGTCCGAGCTCTGCGTCGGCCACCTGGGCGTGGAGAAGGAAGTGGTGCTGACGCCGCTGATGCATGACAGCCCCGCCGAGCTGGCCCAGCCCTTTGACGTGAAGGAATGGAAGAAGGGCGAGGTCGACCTGATCCCCGGCAAGACCGCGCCGCAGATCGCCGTCGTCGAGCGCGACTACCCCAATCTCTACAAGCGCTTCACCGCCCTGGGCCCCTTGATGAACAAGGTCGGCAACGGTGGCAAGGGCATAGGCTGGGACACCCAGACCGAGGTCGAGCAGTTGGCTGAGCTCAACGGCCGGGTGCGCGAGGAAGGCGTCACCAAGGGGATGCCCAAGATCGAGAGCGACATCGACGCCACCGAGGTGGTGCTGATGCTGGCCCCCGAGACCAACGGCCACGTGGCCGTGAAGGCCTGGGACGCGCTGTCCAAGCAGACGGGCCGCGAGCATGCCCACCTGGCCCTGCACCGCGAGGACGAGAAGATCCGCTTCCGCGACATCCAGGCGCAGCCGCGCAAGATCATCTCCTCGCCCACGTGGTCCGGGCTGGAGAGCGAGAAGGTCTCCTACAACGCCGGCTACACCAATGTGCACGAGCTGATCCCATGGCGCACCCTGACCGGCCGCCAGCAGTTCTACCAGGACCACCCCTGGATGCGGGCCTTCGGCGAGGGCTTCAGCAGCTATCGCCCGCCGGTGGACCTGAAGACCCTGCACGAGGTCCAGGGCAAGAAGCCCAACGGCCACAAGGAGATCGCGCTCAACTTCATCACGCCGCACCAGAAGTGGGGCATCCACTCGACCTACAGCGACAACCTCATGATGCTGACGCTGAACCGCGGCGGCTCGGTGGTGTGGCTCTCGGAGGAGGACGCGAAGGAAGCGGGCATCGAGGACAACGACTGGATCGAGCTCTTCAACAGCAACGGCGCGATCGCGGCGCGGGCGGTGGTCAGCCAGCGCGTGAACAAGGGCATGACGCTCATGTACCACTCGCAGGAAAAGATCATCAACACCCCGGGAGCGGAGATCACCGGCACGCGCGGCGGCATCCACAACTCGGTGACCCGCATCGTCACCAAGCCCACGCACATGATCGGCGGCTACGCGCAGCTGAGCTACGGCTTCAACTACTACGGAACGATCGGCACCAACCGCGATGAATTCGTGCTGGTGCGCAAGATGGCCAAGGTGGACTGGCTCGACGAGGAGTCGGGCCACCACGCAGCCTGATCTTCAAGGCTGTTCTTCCATGGACATCCAGTTTTCGACGGCACGGGGGAGGGCGCTGCTTGCTAGCTCCTTCCTTCTCACTGAAGCGTCCTCTCCCGAGGCCTTCGGAACTGACTCAGCGATCTGATAGACAAGGAGTTCCGCGATGAAAGTTCGCGCACAAATCGGCATGGTGCTGAACCTGGACAAGTGCATCGGTTGCCACACTTGCTCCGTCACCTGCAAGAACGTCTGGACCAACCGCTCCGGCATGGAGTACGCCTGGTTCAACAACGTCGAGTCCAAGCCCGGCATTGGCTATCCCAAGGAATGGGAGAACCAGGACCGCTGGCATGGCGGCTGGATGCGCAAGCCCGACGGCAGCATCGTTCCCCGGCAGGGCGGCAAGTGGAAGCTGCTGATGCGCATCTTCGCCAACCCGAACCTGCCCGAGATCGACGACTACTACGAGCCCTTCACCTTCGACTACGACCACCTGCAGTCGGCACCGAAGTCCAAGGCCGCGCCTACCGCGCGCCCGCGCAGCCTGATCACGGGCCAGCGCATGGAGAAGATCCAGTGGGGCCCGAACTGGGAGGAAATCCTCGGCGGTGAATTCTCCAAGCGCAGCAAGGACGCCAACTTCGAGAACGTGCAGAAGGAGATCTACGGCCAGTTCGAGAACACCTTCATGATGTACCTGCCGCGCCTGTGCGAGCACTGCCTCAATCCGGCGTGCGTGGCCTCCTGCCCCTCGGGCTCCATCTACAAGCGCGAGGAGGACGGCATCGTCCTGATCGACCAGGACAAGTGCCGCGGCTGGCGCATGTGCGTCTCGGGCTGCCCCTACAAGAAGATCTACTACAACTGGCAGAGCGGCAAGGCCGAGAAGTGCGTGTTCTGCTACCCCCGCATCGAGTCGGGCCAGCCCACCGTCTGCTCCGAGACCTGCGTGGGCCGCATCCGCTACCTGGGCGTGCTGCTCTACGACGCCGACCGCATCGAGCAAGCCGCCTCCATCAAGGACGACAAGGCCTTGTACCAGGCCCAGCTGGACATCTTCCTCGACCCCAACGACCCGGCCGTGATCGAGCAGGCCCGCAAGGACGGCGTGCCCGAGGCCTGGCTCGTGGCCGCCCGCAAGAGCCCCGTCTACAAGATGGCCGTGGACTGGAAGGTGGCCCTGCCGCTGCACCCCGAGTACCGCACCCTGCCCATGGTCTGGTACGTGCCGCCGCTCTCGCCCATCAGCGCCGCGGCCAATGCCGGCCATGTGGGTGTCAACGGCCTGATCCCCGACGTCAAGCAGCTGCGCATCCCCGTGCAGTACCTGGCCAATATGCTCACCGCCGGCGACGTGCAGCCGGTCGAGCGCGCCCTGGAGCGCATGCTGGCCATGCGCGCCTACCAGCGCGGCAAGCATGTGGACGGCGTGGAGGACAAGGCCGTGCTGGACCAGGTCGGCCTGCTCAAGAACGAGGTCGAGGACATGTACCAGGTCATGGCCATCGCCAACTACGAGGACCGCTTCGTCATCCCGACCACGCACCGCGAGTACGCCGAGAACGCGTATGACCTGCGCGGCGGCTGCGGCTTCAGCTTCGGCAACGGCTGCTCCGACGGCCAGACCGAGACCAGCCTCTTCGGCGGTGACAAGAAGCGCACCATCCCCATCAAGACCACGGTCTGAACGTCCACCCCCTACGCGCTGCGCGCGCCCCCTCGAGGGGGCGGGCCTGCAGGCCCGGCAAAGCCGGATCCTCAGGCCCCGCTCGGCAGGACGCCGACGGGCGCGGTGGCAGCGCAGCAAGGAGATGAAGATGAAACGAACGAAATCCGAGACGGCATCGCGCGGCATGAGCCTCAGCTGCCGCGTCCTGGCCCGGCTGCTGGACTACCCCGGCGACGAGATGCTGGCGGCCCTGCCTGAGCTGCAGGCCGCGCTGCGAGAGGAGGGCGCCCTGAGCGCCGAGCGCCTGCGTGAGCTGGAGTCCCTGATCGCCTGGATGGCGAGCCGGGACCGCTTTGCCCTGCAGTCCGAGTATGTGGAGACCTTCGACCGCGGCCGCGCCACCAGCCTGCATCTCTTCGAGCATGTGCATGGCGACTCGCGCGAGCGCGGCCCGGCCCTGGTGGACCTGGCCAAGACCTATGAGTCCGCCGGTGTCTTCTTCGACGCCAAGGAATTGCCCGACTACCTGCCCGTGGTGCTGGAGTTCGCCTCCACGCAACCCCCGGCGCTGGCGGCCGGTTTCCTGGCAGAGATGGCCCACATCCTCAACGCCATCCACAGCGCCCTGATCAAGCGCGGCGTCAAGCCCTGGGCCGCCGCCATCGGCGCCGTGCTGGAGCTGGCGGGCGAGACGCCGCAGGCCGTGCAGATCACCGTCGATGAACCCCTGGACGAGGCCTGGGTCGAGCCCGCTGCCTTCGAGGGCTGCAGCTCACGCGGCCAGAGCAAGCCCGGCAGCCCGCAGCCGGTGCACATCGTCCGTCGTCAAGAAACCCAAAAGCAAGGAGTGCGCGCATGAGCCCCGCATCCAGCCTCGCCAGCTCACCGCTGGACTTCGCCCTGTTCGGCGTCTATCCCTACATCGCCCTGACCGTGTTCCTGGTCGGCAGCCTGCTGCGCTTCGACCGCGATCAGTACAGCTGGAAGAGCGACTCCTCCCAGTTGCTGCGCGCCGGCAGCCTGCGCTGGGGCAGCAACCTCTTTCACATAGGCGTGCTCTTCCTGTTCTTTGGTCACACCGTGGGCATGTTGACGCCCCACTTCCTGTACGAGCACTTCATCAGCGCCGGCAACAAGCAGCTGATGGCCATGGTCAGCGGCGGCATTGCCGGCCTGCTGGGCTTCGCTGGCGTCAGCATCCTGCTGCACCGCCGCCTGTCGGACGAGCGCATCCGCATCAACAGCAAGACCAGCGACATCCTGCTGCTCGTGCTGCTGTGGATCCAGCTGGCCCTGGGCTTGGCCACCATTCCTCTGTCGGCCCAGCACCTGGACGGCGGCATGATGATGCAACTGGCCGAGTGGGCCCAGCGCATCGTCACCTTCCGCGGCGGTGCTACCGAGATGCTGGCCGGCGCCTCCTGGGTGTTCAAGCTGCACATGTTCCTGGGCATGACGGTGTTCGTGGTCTTCCCCTTCACCCGTCTGGTTCATGTGTGGAGTGGCTTCGGTACGCTGGCCTATGTGTTCCGCCCGTATCAACTGGTGCGCAGCCGGCGCATCAGCCTGCCGGCCGGTCACACCACGCCGCAACAACGCTGAACCGCCAACGCTGAGACCCCAAGGAGATCGTCATGAGTGGATGTGGTGGTGGCAGCTGCGGCTGCGGTGGTGGCAAGGGTGAGGGTTCGGTCGAGACGCTGGCGCCCATCGCGGTGGCCCGCGTGAACGACGTGGCCCTGCACGGCGCGGGCGAGGTGCTGGGCGAGGAAGAGCTGCGCCAGCGGGCCTATGGCGAGCTGCTGCGCCAGGCGGCGCAGCGCGCCGGCCTGCTGTCGGCCAGCGATCCCGGCCCGATCGACGGCGTGCACAGCGAAGCCGCCAGCGAGGCCATCGAGGCCCTGTTGGCCCGCGAGATCCAGCTCCCCGAGCCGGACGATGCGGCCTGCCGGCGCTACTACGAGGCGCACCCCCAGCGCTTCGCCCGCGGCGAGCGCGTGCGCGCCGCTCACATCCTGCTGGCGGTGACGCCGGGCGTGGACGTGGCGGCCCTGCGTGCCCATGCCGAAGGCCTGCTGGTGCGGCTGCGCTGCGAGGACGAGGCCGCCTTTGCAAAGGCCGCGGCCGAGAATTCCAACTGCCCCAGCGGTGAGCAGGGCGGGGGCCTGGGCTGGCTGACGCGCGAGGACTGCCTGCCCGAGGTGGCCAGCGTGCTCTTCGCCCAGGACGAGGCCAACCGCCACATGGGCGTGCTGCCGCGCCTGTTGAGCAGCCGCCATGGCTTCCACATCCTGCGCGTTGACGAGCGCGAGGCCGGCGAGGTGCCGTCCTTCGAGCAGGTGCGCGGTTCCGTGGCGGCCCTGCTGCGTCACCAGCTGAGCGTGACCGCCATGCGCCAGTACCTGGACCTGCTGGCCGGCCAGGCGCAGTTGCAGGGCGTCTCGCTGAATCAGGCCGACACGCCCCTGGTGCAGTAAGCCGGGGACCCCAGCCATGCCGGACGAACTGCTCGCCCGCCTGCGGCGCTTCAACAAGGACTACTTCCCGCAGTACGAGGCCCGCTTCCGTGACCTCGTCGAACAGGGCCAGCACCCCAGCACGCTGTTCATCGGCTGCTCCGACTCCCGCATCGTGCCCTACATGCTCACGGGCGCCGGTCCTGGCGAACTCTTCCTTGTGCGCAATGTGGCCGCCTTCGTGCCGCCCTATGACGGCACCCTGGAGGACCGCGGCGGCGAGGAGGCCGGCAACCGGGGCTGCCATCATCTCGAAGCCGGTGGGGGGGATCGCCAATGGGTGGGCCACCACGGGACGGCCGCGGCGATCGAGTACGCCGTGCTGGCGCTGGAGGTGAAGCACATCATCGTCTGTGGCCACAGCCATTGCGGCGGCATCCGTGCGCTCTATGGCGACGTGCCTGCCGAGGCCCGCAACCTCAAGGCCTGGCTGGACATGGGCCGCGAGGCCGCCTTGCCCGTGCAGCCTACGCCCGAGGCCTTGCGCCGCACCGAGGAGCGCTCAGTCGTCCTGCAGCTGGAACGCTTGATGGACTACCCCATGGTGCGCAGCCGCGTTGAGCAGGGCAGGCTCTCCCTGCATGGCTGGCACTATGTGATCGAGGATGGCGAAGTGCATGTCTTCGACGTGCAGCAGGGCCGCTTCGTGCCCGCCTCCATGGCCGAGCACAGTGGCACCGGCCCCTATCGCGACCTGCGGGATGCGGAGCGCGATACAGGGGCCTTGTTCAACGAGATTGACGACGCCTGGGCGCCCAGGCGCTGAGACGGCCCGGCTCAGCCGCTGGCGCCGAGGGGCGCCAGTGGCCTTTCATTCATGCAATAACGTCGAAAGTGAATGCCTTGAGGGGCGACTTTCGCCCGTCTGTGCGCCTGCCAGCCTGAGTGCCTGGTGCGGCTTGCGCTCGTCTTGAAGACAGTTTCAGCTCGATACACATGGCCCCTCTTCGGGGGATATCTCGCGGGCGCCTGAGCGCGTGAAATCCGCGCTTGCCCAGGCAAGGGCCTTTATTCAATCCGTTCAGCAATTCCTGACGGCCCCACCCCGGTTCGCTGCTCCTTCTGCTGCCGTACCGGGGCCTCTCCCCAGCATCGCATCGATGCGCACCCCCTTAACCAGGAGATTTCATGCCAACCCCGATGGCCCTGCGCGGCACCTTTGCAGTGATCGCGGCCTTGTATCTGTCAGGCACGGCCCAGGCCGCCGAAGGCCCTGACGTCGGCGGCCTTCGCCTGGGCATGCCGGCTGAAGAAGCCCTGAAGGTCCTGGAGACGGCCAAGCAGAACAAGGTCTTCGTACGCAACGTCAAGATGACGCTGAACCTGACGATTGATCGCATGAAGGGCAGCTTCGACAACCACGTCTACGGTGGCCAGTACACCACCGGCGGCACCATCGTTGCCTTCGGTGTCTCGCCACTGACCCACAAGGTGTGGTCCATTACCAAGACGGAGCAGATCAAGGACAACCGCCCGACCCTCAAGGCAGTCAGCGAGGCGGCGGGCAAGTTCGGTCCCATCGACCCCAAGGCCATCCGGCCGCAACAGTACAAGCAGCAGTGGATGTACGAAAAGGGGGGCAAGGAGATCGAGTGGGTCAACGTCTATGACAAGCCCCGCAATGGCAATTGCTTCGAAGAGCTGAAGAGCTACGGGGTGTCGGACTTCTACATCGGCCTGCAGTACCCTCTGGCCCCGACAACCGCCTGCTCGCGCACCTACAGCATCACCGCCAACTCCCGCAAGCAGGACGGTCTGGTGGATGACTACGTGATCGCCGCCGTCGACATCAGCGCCTTCCTGGACTGGTACAAGGTGCTGAGCACCGCCTCCGACAAGGCGCTGGAAGCCGAAGGCAAGCGCGCCGGCAGGCCCTCGCTCTGAACCTCCGCTGAATCAATCTGATTCCCCTGACTCCCCCTGATTCCCCCACCCTCGCCCCGGGCCCTCCCCGGCGCGGGCGTTTTCCTGCTTGATGGAGCTGGCATGAACATCCCACATCCCCGATACCTTCGCCCCACCCTGGCCTGGCCCCTGCTCCTGCTGGGCTTGCTGTGGCTGGCCCTGGCGGCGCGGCCGGCGCATGCCGGCGTGGCCGAGGTGCGCAAGAACTTCGCACCTCATGTGCGGCAGTTCAGTCCGCCGGTCTGTACCGGGGCTATCAATGAAACCTTGGTGCGTGGCCTGTACCGCTGCGAAGGGGCGCCGGGTGTGGGGCATGCCTACATCAACGAGGCCGCTTCGCTGGTGATGCCTACCAATGGTCGTGACATCACCGACTTCGTCGAGACCGGGGCCGGTGGCAAGCCCGTGTCTGATGCCGAGCGGCGTGTGCTGGTCAGTGACATGATCAAGAACATCCGCTTCGAGCGCCTGATCCACCTGCAGCAGGGCAAGGGCGGGACCAAGGTGCTGCTGCTCTCGGCCTTCGACTGCCCCTATTGCATCAAGCTGGAGCGCCTGCTGGCCGCGCCGAACAGCCGCATCGACGCCGACGTCTACGTGCTGCCCAGCACGCTGGACAGCAGCAAGAACGCCAATGTGTCGACGGTCGCCAACATCTGGTGCGCCAAGGACAATGCCGCCGTGTGGCGCAGCACCCTGACCCGGGCCACCCTGAGCTACGGCAACCTGCCTGCCGGCAGCTGTGATCTCGGCAATCAGTCCACCCGCGACATCGAAACCCTCATCGCCACCCTCGGCCCGGATTTCAAGCGCCGCGCCTACCCGCGCATGCTGCTGGGCAATGGCCAGATCTACACCTCGGCAACGGATGCGGCGGAGCTCTCCGCCCAGTTGTCCGAAGGGGCCGGCAATGCCTTCTGGCGCGAGCCCCTGCCGGAGAGCTACCTCAGTTTCCGGATGGCGACTCGCTCGGCCGCGACGGTGGGCGAGGAGCCCGCGGCGGGCGGCAAGACGCGCACGACAGTGAAACTGGGCGACTTGTTCAAGCGCATTACCGGCTCGGACGAGAGCAAGAAGTCCGGGAAACAGGAAGCTGCCGGCGGCGAAGGCAACTGAGCCAGCGCCCGGGGCCTGGTACTTGGACCTGGCTCTGGCCATCTGCCTTCTTGCGCAGAATGCGGCCGGTGTGCCCGCGGGCGGGGCAGCAGGAATGGGCTGGCCGCGTGGCGGGTGGCCCTCGGAGCAGGCCGACGCCGCGCCTGTCTTGCCTTGGCCTGTCTTGCCTTGCCTTGCCTTGCCTTGCCTTGCCTTGGCGGGACGTCTACCCGCCAGCCTGGCGGGCTGTCCGCCTCAAGGGTTGATCAGGTCCTCGGCACTTGAGCGTAGCGGCGCCGAACGCGGCATCAGCATGGTCATGCGCGAGCCCTGGCCCGGCGTGGACTGCACCTCGATCTGGCCGCCCAGCACATTGGTGACGATGTTGTGCACGATGTGCATGCCCAGGCCCGATCCGCCCTTGCCCAGCTTGGTGGTGAAGAAGGGATCGAAGATCTTGCGTACCACGGAAGCGTCCATGCCGCGGCCGTCGTCCTCCACGACCAGCTCGACCTGGTCATGGCCATGCGGTCGGCAGGACACCCGCACCAGGCCCTCATCCCGTCCCTCGAAGCCGTGCACCAGGGCGTTCATCAGCAGGTTGGTGAGCACCTGGCCTAGCGCGCCTGGGTAGCTGCTCATCTCCAGGTCCCGGGTGAGGTCGGTCACGATCTTGAAGGGCGTGTGCTTGAAGCTGGGCTCGACCATCACCAGCACATCCTCGACGACCTGTGAGAGTTCGAAGTCGCGGCGGGAGTCGGTGGTCTGGTCGATCGCGACCTGCTTGAAGTCGCGCACCAGGTCGGCCGCCTTTTGCACATTGCGCTGGAGGATGTCCTGGCCGCGCCGGGTGTCCTTGACCAGCTCCTCCAGCTGGCTGCGGCGCATGGGCGTGTTGTCGGCCAGCATCTGGTCCAGCTTGGCCCAGCGGTCACCGAGGGCAGAGACCACGGTCATGGCATTGCCCAGCGGCGTGTTCAGCTCGTGCGCCACGCCGGCCACGAGGCGGCCCAGCGAGGCCAGCTTCTCTGATTCCACCAGCTCGCGCTGCGCGGTCTTGAGGTTGGCCAGGGCCATGGTGAGTTCGTTGTTCGCGGAGGTCAGCTCCGCGGTGCGTTGGGCCACCTGATCTTCCAGGGTGGAGGCATGGCCGCGCAGGTCCTCGAAGGCGCGCAGCAGGGCCTGGCGCATGCGTTCCATCGCGATGCCCACCCGGGCGATCTCGTCCTCTCCCAGCAATTCCAGAGGCTGGTCCAGGCGGCCGGCGGCCAGCTCTTCGGCGGCGCGGCTGAGCTTGTCCATGGGGTGCAGCACGCGGCGCTGCATCACGCCCAGGATCAGCACCAGGGACAGGGTCAGGATACCGACCGAACGGGCGAGGGCGCGCCAGGCCTCGTTCTGCTTGGCTTCCAGCAAGGGCGCGGCGCTCATGGCCACGGTCAGCTGGGCGATCTCACGGCCGTCGCGGGTGACGGGGCGGGTGAGGGTGAGGGTCAGGTCCGGATCGGGGTCCGGGCGCTGCATCTGGATGAAGGGCTGAGCGTTGTTGGGCTCGATCACCAGCACGCGCACGAAGCGGGGGTCGCTGGTCTGGGCATCGATCATGGGCTGGGCCAGCTCGGCCGACACCTGCCAGATGGGCTCGGACAGCGACAGCGCCAGCACCTCGACGGTGCGGCCCAGGTCGCGCCGAAGGTCCTCCATCGCGGTGTGCCGCGAGGCCTGCCAGTCATACATCAGCACGAGGCTGGTGGGCACGAGCAGACCAACCCCCAGTGCGAGGATCACTGCATTGCGCAACGAGCTCTGAAACAGTCTCAAGGACAGGCTCTCCCCCTGCGTCCATCGTCACCGCCCCACCGGGGGCAGTCCGCATGGCGGGGTCTGTCGCCTTCGCCATGCTGGGCGGATTATGTAGCCGATTTGCCAGGCAGGCTCAAGCTTTGAAGCGCCCGCGTGACAGGCTGCCTGCGCCCCGCGGGGGCCAGGTCTTGCGCGGCAGGCACCGGGGAGAAGCCTGGGGCCGAGCGCTTCCCAGGCGCCGGCCCGGCCTGCCGTGCAGCGCCGATGCCGGCTCATGTCCCCGGACGCCTCGCGCGGGCATGCCCGGCAGGAGCAGGAATGCGGGGAAACATGATACGTATCAAGGTGGGGCGGCTTGCCTGGCCCTACGCTGCGCCAGCCCGTGCCCTTGTCTGTCCTGCCGGACGGCTCAGGGTCGCCCAAGTCCAAAGCGAGACATCATGAGTTCAGCCCATATCGACGCCCAACTGATCCCGGCCCTGCAGTCCAGCGGCCTCAAACCCCTGCAACTGGGCGGACGCGAGCTGTTGCCCATCGTGCAGGGCGGCATGGGCGTGGGCGTGAGCGCCCAGAAGCTGGCGGGCACCGTCGCCGCCCTGGGCGGGGTGGGGACGCTCAGCTCGGTGGACCTGCGCCGCCACCACCCGGACCTGATGGCCCGCACCGAGGGCCTCAATGCCGGCGAGGAAGCCAAGCGCCAGATCAACCAGGCCAACCTCGAAGCCCTGGACCGCGAGATCGCCGGAGCCCGCGAGCGCTCGCAGGGCCGCGGTCTGGTAGCGCTCAACGTGATGCGTGCCGTCAGCGAGTACGCCAGCTCGGTCAAGCGCGCCCTGGAAGCAGGCATCGACGCCGTGGTGGTCGGCGCCGGCCTGCCCCTGGACCTGCCGGACCTGGCCCAGGATCATCCCAAGGCCCTGCTGATCCCCATCCTCAGCGACTCGCGTGGTGTGCAGCTGATCGTCAAGAAGTGGGAGCGCAAGAAGCGCCTGCCCGATGCCATCGTGATCGAGCACCCCCGCCTCGCGGGCGGCCACCTGGGCGCCGCCCGCATCAGCGATCTCAACGATCAGCGCTTCAACTTCGATCGCGTGATCCCTGAATGCCTGGAGTTTTTCCGCAAGGCTGGTATCGAGCGCGAGATCCCGCTGATCGCCGCTGGCGGCATCCGCACGCATGACGACATCCAGCGCCTGCAGGGCCTGGGCGCGGCTGCCGTGCAGCTGGGTACCCCCTTCGCGGTGACCCAGGAAGGCGATGCCTCTGACGAATTCAAGCGCGTGCTGGCCGAGGCCCGCGACGAGGACATGGTGGAGTTCACCAGCGTTGCCGGCCTGCCTGCACGTGCGGTAGGCACCCCCTGGCTCAAGGCCTATCTCAAGATCGAGCACAAGCTGCAGGCCGTGGCCCATGTGAAGAGCCGCTGCACCAAGGCCTTCGACTGCCTGGCCCAGTGTGGCCTGCGCGACGGCTTCAAGGACTGGGGCCAGTTCTGCATCGACAACCAGCTGGCCGCTGCCCTGCGGGGGGACATCAAGAAGGGTCTCTTCTTCCGCGGCGCCGGCTCGCTGCCCTTCGGTGACCAGATCAAGAGCGTGCGCGAACTCATGGAGCGTCTGCTGACCACCGGCCCCGCCGCCCAAGCGGCCACCTGAGACGCTTTCGCACGGGGCCTTCGCCTGGGTCAGGCCCTTGCCGGGCCACTCGCGAAGTCCCCGCATGCGCGCCTGCGCCAGGCCTTTCCTAGAATGGCCCGATGCAGTCTTCAACGCCGCCTGCGGCGCCTCCATCACGCGCCTGGGTCGGGCTGCTGATGGCCAGCCTCGGGGCCCTGGGCTTCTCGGGCAAGGCCATCATCGTCAAGCTAGGCTACCGCCATGGGGCCGATGCCATCACCCTCCTGGGTCTGCGCATGCTCTTCGCGCTGCCCCTGTTCCTCGGTCTGGCCTGGTGGGCCGGGCGGGGCAGGGCCGCACTGACGCGGCGGGACTGGTGGGCCGTGATCGGCCTGGGTTTCAGCGGCTACTACCTGGCCAGCTTCCTGGACTTTGCCGGCCTGGCCTACATCAGCGCCAGCTTCGAGCGCCTCATCCTCTACCTCAACCCCACCCTGGTCCTGCTGCTGGGCTGGCTGCTGCTGGGGCGCCGCGTGGGCTGGCGCCAAGTGGTGGCGCTGGCCATCAGCTATGCGGGCGTGCTGTGGGTCTTCGCCCAGGAGCTGCACTGGCAGGACGAGCATGTCTGGCTGGGCGCGCTGCTGGTGCTGGGGTCGGCCCTCAGCTATGCCCTGTACCTGCTCTACAGCGGGGAAGAGGTGCACCGCCTGGGTGCCATGCGCCTGACTGGCCTCGCGACCTCGGTGGCCTGCCTGCTGTGCGTGGGCCAGTACCTTCTGCTGCGTGGGCCCGGGGCCGTCACGCAGGTGCCGGCGGCGGTGCTGCAGCTGTCCTTGCTCAATGCGGTGCTGAGCACCTTCGCGCCAGTGCTGCTGGTGATGATGGCCATCGAGCGCCTGGGCGCTGCGGTGGCTGCGCAGACGGGCATGCTGGGGCCCATGGCGACGATCGCCCTGGGCGCCTGGCTGCTGGACGAGCCCTTGACGACAGGCGTGCTGGGTGGGACCGTGCTGGTCCTGGGTGGCATCCTGCTGCTGAATCGATGGAGATAAAGGTATGGATCTGGGACTGAAGGGCCGCTGGGCCCTGGTGTGTGCTTCGAGCAAGGGCCTGGGGCGCGGCTGTGCCGAGGCCCTGGCCGCCGAGGGTGTGAACCTGGTGCTCAATGCGCGCGGCGCCGAGGCCCTGGAAGCCACGGCGGCGGCGCTGCGGCAGGCGCATCCGGGGCTGGAGATCCGCTGCGTGGCGGGCGACATCAGCCATCCCGCGGTGCAGGCCGCCGCGCTGGCGGCGGCACCGCAGATCGACATCCTGGTCAACAACGCCGGTGGTCCGCCCCCGGGCGACTTCCGAGACTGGGAGCGCGAGCACTGGCTGGCTGCGCTGGAGGCGAACATGCTGACCCCCATCGCGCTGATCAAGGCGGTGGTGGATGGCATGGCGGCGCGCGGCTTTGGCCGGGTCGTCAACATCACCTCCGGGGCCGTCAAGGCGCCCATCGACACCCTGGGCCTGTCCAACGGCGCGCGCTCCGGCCTGACGGGCTTTGTGGCAGGCCTGGCACGCCAAGCCCGCCTGGCCGCCGCCAATGTGACGATCAACAACCTCCTGCCGGGAGCCTTTGACACCGAACGCCTGGGCAAGACGATGGTGGCCAGCGCCGAGCGCAGTGGGCAGCCGCTGGAGCAGGTGCGTCAGCAACGGGCGCAGGGCATCCCGGCTCGGCGCTTCGGCACGGCGGCGGAGTTCGGGGCCGTGTGCGCCATGCTGTGCAGTGCGCAGGCCGGCTACCTGACGGGGCAGAACATCCTGCTGGATGGCGGTGCGTATCCGGGAACATTCTGAGCTCTGCGCACACATCCACTCCCACGAATGAGGGAGATCGTTACCGTCGGTAACGCCTTGGCGTCTGGCCGCATGCCCAAGCTCAGACGGCTTGGCGACAATGCGGCGCCCCGTCCCGTCTGTGGTGCGGGACCCATTTGCGGAGGTATGCGAGTCACATGAAGTCGAAGATCGCCCTGGCCCTGGCGGGCCTCCTGGCAGGCCTGCAGCAGGCGCCTGCCTTTGCCGAAGAAACCAGCTCGCAGGTCGAGAAGTGCTCGCAGAAGCTGGGCGTCATTGCCGTGGTGGAGCCGCAGGCCGGCTGGCACCACCTGTCGCAGTACGGCCTGGGGTCGCCCTCGGCGCTGTTGCGCATGATGATCCAGCAGTCCGGCTGCTTCGACGTCGTCGAACGCGGCGTGGCCATGCAGAACCTGCAGCAGGAGCGAGCCCTGGCGCAGGGCGGTGATCTGCGCCAGGAGTCCAATGTCGGCAAGGGCCAGATGCAGGCGGCCGATTTCGTGATGACGCCCAATGTGCAGGTGGGGGCCTCCACCACCGGTGGCATCGGTGGTGCACTGCTGGGCCGCGTGGGGGGCGTGTTCGGTGCCATCGCAGGCAATCTGAAGTTCCGCGAGGCCTCGACCAGCCTGCTGATTGCCGACGTGCGCTCCAGCATCCAGGTGGCTGCAGCCGAAGGCAAGGCCACCAAGACCGACTTCGGCATCGGCGGTTGGGGCTATGCCGGCGCCGTCGTGGGCCTGGGCGGCTACACCAGCACGCCTGAGGGCAAGATGGTGGCTGCCAGCTTCCTGGACAACTACAACGCCATCGTCAGGACCGTCCGCGACCAGCCCAGCCTGATCCGCACCAGCAGTGCCTCCGGCGACGCCAATGCCGGTGCTTCCACCAAGGCCGAGGCGCCACAGCAGGCCGGCCAGACCCTGTGCCCCAAGATCGGCAACGTCAAGGCCTACGCCAGTGCCGCCAAGGACGCCAAGGTGGTGGCCTCCATCCCCAAGGGCGAAGAGCTGATCGCCTCGGGTGAGGTCAAGAATGGTTTCGTCTACGTGGACGCCGCCAATTTCAGCGGCTGGGTGCAGCGCACCCTGGTGGGGGCCTGCGGCGCCAGTGTCTCCGCGGCACCGCTGCCCGTCACCAACACGCAGCCCATGAGCTCGGGCATCTTCGGGACCTTTGCCGGCTCCTTCGCAGGGCCTGAGCAGGGCACCTTCAATGTGGTGGTCACGCCGGGTGCCGGCGGCATGGGCGTGGTCAGCGGTGGTGGTGTTTCCAACCAGACGGGCGCCTTCAGCGTCAGCGGGACTGTTGCTGCCAATGGCCGCATGAACATGACGGCCTCTGGCTCAGCGGGTTCTGCCATCTACCAGGGCTTCCTGGACGGCAACACGGGCGCGGTGAGCGGCACCTGGCACTACGCCCACCGCTCCACGCCCTCCGGCAGCTTCGGCGGGCAGCGGCAGTAGGCGCAGGCGCAGGCGCGCTTCCCATCAGCCTCGCGCCCGGCTCAGCGGCGCGACGACACCACGATGCCCGTGGCGATCAGCGCAAAGGCCGCTCCGTGAAACCACTGGGGCCATTCTCCCAGCAGCGCTGCAGACATCAGGGCCGCGAACACCGGGGTGAGGTTGCCGAAGAAGGCGGCCACGGCCGGCCCGGCCTGCGTCACCCCCAGCCCCCAGCAACGATAGGCCAGCAGCGAAGGTCCCAGGGCCACGTAGACCAGGGCGATGGCAAGACCTGACCCCCATGCCACGGTTTGCGTGGACAGCAGCTGCTCCGCGCCGGCCGACACCCCGGCAAATCCCAGGCCGAAGACCAGCTGCGCCATCAGCAGGGCCGCCCAGTCCCAGTGGGGCCGCTGCGCGCCCTGCATGTGGGCGGGCGGTCGCGCCAGCAGCCAGCTGTAGACCGCCCAGCTGAAGACGGCCAGCAGCATCAGCAGGTCCCCCTCGACGAAATGCACCTCGCGCAGGGCCTGCAGCCGGCCCCGGCTCAGCACCAGGGCCACGCCCAGCAGGGACAGCAGGGCGCCCAGCAGCTGGCGGCGGTCCGGCCGCACGCCGTGCAGCAGCATGCCCACCCCCAGCATCCACAGCGGCAGGCTGGCCGCGATCAAGGTCACGTTCAGAGGCGTGGAGCTGTGCAGGGCCTGGTACTGCAGGGCGTTGTAGCAGCCCATGCCCAGGAAGCCCGTCAGGGCAAAGTAGCGCCAGCGCTGGCGCAGGGCAGCGCGCTCGGCCCACAGGGGGCGGGCCAGGGGCAACAGCACCAGGAAGGCCAGCAGCCAGCGCAGGAAGTTCAGGGTCAGCGGCGGGATGGCCCCGGCCGCCCAGCGCCCCACCACTGCATTGCCGGCCCATAGCAAAGGGGGCAGGGTCAGCAGCAGGGCGAGCTTGGGACTGAGCTTCATGGCAGGGCGATGGCCGGTTGGCGGCACAAGGGGGCAAAGGCTGGCACGATAGCGGAACAAAGCAGTCGCCGCGCTGACGAGGCCGAAACCAGGCCGGCGCGGCCCCCGTGTCATTGCAAGCCAGGAGAAGTCGATGTCCCAGGAACAGGTCGTGCGCATTGCCCAGCCGGGCGGTGCTGAAGAGATGAAACTCGCGCCCGTGGAAGTGGGCGCGCCCGGCCCCGGCGAGGTTCGGGTCCGCCATGCCTTCTGCGGCCTCAACTACATCGACATCTACCATCGCAGCGGCGTCTACCCCCTGCCCATGCCCTCCGGCCTGGGCATGGAGGCTTCGGGCGTCGTGGAGGCGGTGGGTGAGGGCGTCAGCCACCTGGCTGAGGGCGACCGCGTGGCCTATGCCAGCCAGCCTGTGGGCGCATACGCCACCGCCCGCGTGATGCCCGCGCGCTGCGTGGTCCGGCTCCCGGATGGCATCGGTCTGGACACGGGCGCGGCCATGATGCTCAAGGGCCTCACCGTGCAGTACCTGCTGCGCAAGACCCTGCCCCAGGGCGGCCTCCAGGCTGGTGACACCGTGCTCCTCCACGCGGCGGCCGGGGGCGTGGGCCTGATCGCCTGCCAGTGGGCCCGCCACCTGGGCCTGAACCTCATCGGTACCGCCGGCAGCGACGAGAAGTGCGAGCTGGCCCGCCAGCATGGCGCAGCCCACGTCATCAACTACCGCCGCGAGGACTTTGCGGCCCGCGTCAAGGAGATCACCGAGGGGCGCGGCGTCAAGGTCGTCTATGACTCCGTGGGCGCCGACACCTGGACCGGCTCCCTGGCCTGCCTCAGCACCTTCGGCCTGATGGTGAGCTTTGGCAATGCCTCGGGCGTGGTGCCGCCGGTGAACCTGGCCAGCCTCTCGGCCAACTCCCTGTACCTGACGCGCCCCGTGCTCTTCGCCCATCTGGCCACGCGCGAGGGCACGCAGGCCATGGCGGATGAGCTCTTCGACGTCGTGGGCCGGGGCATTGTGCAAATCCCCATCGGGCAGCGCTATGCCCTGGCGGAGGTGCAGCAGGCCCATCGCGAGCTGGAGGCCCGCACGACCACGGGCTCGGGCCTGCTGGTGATCTGAACGAGGCCGGAGCTCAGACGCCCGCGGACGCTGCCTCGGGGCCGGCAGCGGCCCCCGCATGGGGCTCGGCTGTCGGCCCCGCGGCGAGGGGCAGTCGGATCTCGAAGCTGAAACAGGAGCCCGTGCCCGGCTGGCTTTCGACCTGCACCTGCCCGCCCATGAGGTCCACCAGGCGCTGCACGATGGTCAGGCCCAGGCCAGTGCCGCCGTAGCGCCGCGTGATGCTGCTGTCCGCCTGGCTGAAGGGCGCGAAGATGTGGCGGATCTGATCCGCCGTCATGCCGATGCCGGTGTCATGCACCGAGAAGCGCAGGCGCACGCCGTGCACCACCGGGTCCAGGGGCTGGCCGTCTTCCTCCTCGGGCAGCTGGATCACCTCCAGCCGCACCTCGCCGCGCTCGGTGAATTTCAGGGCATTGCCCACGAGGTTGACCAGCACCTGGCGCAGCCTCAGGGCATCGCCCACCAGTGTCGCGGGCACACCGGGCTGCACCAGGGCATGCAGGCGTATGCCTTTCTCATGCGCCTGCAGCAGCAGGGGATGCAGGGACTCCTTGAGGCAGTCGTGCAGGGCGAAGGGCCGGTGCTCGATCTGTACCCGACCGGCCTCGATCTTGGCCACATCCAGCAGGTCGTTGATGATGACCAGCAGGCCCTTGGCCGAGCTGTGGGCCAGTTCGATGAAGCGCCGCTGGCGATCGTCCAGCGGTGTCTGCAGCACCAGCTCGGTCAGGCCCAGCACGCCGTTCATGGGGGTGCGGATCTCGTGGCTCATATTGGCCAGGAACGCGCTCTTGGCCTGGCTGGCAGCCTCGGCGGCCTGACGCGCGGCCTCCAGGGCGGCCTGCGTGGCCTTGAGGTCGGCGATGTCGCGCGCGTTGAGCTGCATGACCAGGTCGCCAGTCACGGGGTCGCGCATGGGGCGGGCATCCAGGCTGTGCCAGCGCCGGCCGCCGGCGGTGTTGAGTTCCAGGTCCGCGGCGAAGGTCTGGCCACGCTGCACCTGGGCCAGGATGCGGCGGCCCACCTCGGGGTCGGGGAAGAGGCTGCTGAAGTCGCTCTGGCCCTTGTCCCTGGACTGGCCGGCGAAATACATGGCGGCGGCTGGATTGCGCATCAGGAAGTTGCCGTCGCGCAGAGACACCATGGCGATGCGCACCGAGGTGTGCTGCAGGGCTTCCACGCCGCGCAGCATGGATTTGTCCGAGGCGCTGGAGAGCGAGTCCACGGCAAAGAGCATCACCTGGCGGCCCTCAGGTGCCAGGATGCCGCGCGAGACCAGCATCACCGTCACGGGTTGGCCCTTGGGGTAGAGCGTCCATTGCTCCCGCACGATCTTGCCCAGGGCATGGTCCGCGGCGGTGATGGCCAGGCGGGTGCGCACGGCCTCGGAGCTGTCGGCGTGGTTGCGGGCCAGGAATTCCTCGGTACTCTCGGCCCGCCAGAAGCTCAGAGCCGCCGCGTTGGCCCAGAGGTTGCGCTGGCCTTGTTGGTCGAAGACCCACATGGGGACGTCGAGCCAGTCAAAGTGCGTCAGGCAGGCAAAGTCGAGCATGTCGGGTAGGCGTGGGCATTGCGGCGCATTGTGACCTGACTCATGCCGCGCATGCCCTGCCAATCAAGGCCTTGCGGGGCGTTCAGCAGTCTGCTACTGCCGCCCGGTAGGCATGCCAGCTGGCATGGCCCAGGACCGGCCCCACCACCAGCAGGCCCAGGAAGCCCGGCAGCAGGGCCAGCACCACCAGCAACACCACCAGCGCGCCCCACCACAGCATCACGCCGGTCTGGGTCAGCACCAGGCGAAGGCTGGTCAGGCCGGCGGTGACGGCGTCCACCTGCTGGTCCAGCATCATGGGGATGGAGATGACGCTGACGGCATAGATCAACCCGGCGAAGAGGGCGCCCACGGTCAGGTAGGTGGCGATGAAGCCGAGGTTGTCGGGCTCCAGCAGCTTGGTCAGCGAGCCGGCGAAGTCGGGCATGCCGTCGAAGCTCACCGCGAAGATCACCAGCGAGGCCCGGCCCCAGAGCATCTCCAGGATCAGCAGTACGCCGCCGAAGATGGCCATCTGGCCCATGTGGCTGTCCCAGGCGGTGAGGGAGTCGCCGAGGTCGGGCTTCTCCCCGCGCTCCAGGCGCATGGAGACCTGGTACAGGCCCATGCACAGGAAGGGGCCCATCAGCAGGAAGCCGGCCGAGAGTGCCAGGGTGTAGGCGGGAGCGTTCTGGTAGACCTTGAGCAGGCCCCAGCCCATCAGCACGAAGCACACGCCGTAGAAGAGGCCGATGCCGGGGTGGCGGCAGAAGTCCCTCCAGCCCAGGCGAAGCCACTGCAGGGGCTGGCTCCAGCGCAGGGTGTTGAGCTGCAGGTGAAAGGGCGAGACGGCCGTGGCCTCGGGGGTGGGGGCGGCTTGATCCGGATCAGGCGTGCGGGCCGGCGGGCGTGATTCGGGTGCCGGTTCCTGCGCCAGGGGGTGGCTCATGGCTTGTCTCCTTCTACCGCCAAGGCTAGAGGGAGGCGCAGGGCGCGTCAGCGGGCCTTTCCCTAGGACCGGGGCTTGCCCTGGATCAAGCGCCCCTGCGGAGCGCTCAGCCGCGCCGCACCCGGCGCAGTTCGTCCAGGATCAAGAGCATCGCGCCCAGCGTGATGGCGCTGTCGGCCACATTGAAGGCCGGGAAGGTCCACTGGTTCTGATAGTGGATGGAGATGAAGTCCACCACATAGCCATGCAGCAGGCGGTCGATGACGTTGCCGATGGCGCCACCCAGGATCAGCGACAGCGCTGTGGCGAAGAGGGTCTGGTGCCCGTGCTTGCGCAGCAGCCACAGGATGAACACGGTGGCCACGGCGCCCAGTCCCACGAAGAACCAGCGCTGCCAGCCGCCCGCCCAGGCCAGGAAGCTGAATGCAGCGCCGGTGTTGTGCCAGCGGACGATGTTGAAGAAGGACGTGACGGGGCGGCTGTCGCCGAGCTGGAAGCTCCCCAGGATCAGCACCTTGGTGAACTGGTCGGCCAGGATCACCAGCAGGGCGATCGCCAGCCATTGGATCAGGCGCGGGGAAGCGGAAGAGGTGGCCATGGGCATGTGCGGGTCTGAAGCAGGGCGCTACTGTAGCCGGTCCGGGAGGGCGCCTGTCCCGGGCACGCCGCCTGCTGGCTTGATATTTGTCAGTCCTTCGGGGGCGGACTAGATTGATCAGGGGACAGCCACTGGCTCACCGGGCTGGGGCGTCCCGACAAGGAGCACGCCATGCGCAAGAGGATCTACTGGATGTTGCCGGACCTGGACAGCGCCCGCCGCTGCATGAACGACCTGCTGCTGGCCCGCATCGCGGCACCGCAGATCCACTTCATGGCGCACGAGGGCGCCGAGATGGGAGGTCTGCAGGCGGCCAGCCTGCTGCAGACCTCGGACCTCGTCGAATCCGCCGAGACCGGCCTGCTGGTGGGCGCCGGCCTGGGCGCGGCCGCAGGCGTGCTGGCGGCCTACAGCCTGGAGTCGACGGCACCGGCCGGACTGGTGGTGGCCCTGGCAGCCCTCGGTGCAGTGCTGGGTACCTGGTTCTGCAGCATGATTGGCAGCTCCACGCCCAGCCGCCGCCTGCGCCGCTTCGAGAAAGGGCTGGCGGCCGGGCAGTACCTGCTGATGGTGGATGTGCCGCGGGGGCGCGTGGCGGAGATCGAGGCCCTGCTGTCGACCGCTCATCCCGAAGCCAGTTTTCAGGGGCAGGAGCCCAATGTGCCGGTTTTCCCCTGAGACGGTGCTGCGGCTGCAGCACTGATGGAGGCTGCCAGCGCTCCGTGGCAGTGGGGGCGCCGCAGCTGGGGGCGTGGGGCTTCATGGCGTTGGACAGTCTTCCTCCAGCCAGCGGCCGGCGGCCTGGCGAGGGTCATCGCCCGCCTGGACATCCGGCTGCAAAGGGCCCTGGACGGCCTGGCCGTGCCGCGTCAGCACCCGGCTGCTTGTCAGGACCAGCAGGCCACCGTTGGACAAGGGATGCACCCCATTGCCGGTCGTGTAGCCTGCCGTGGCCTGCCCAAAGCTTCGCCAGCGGGTTTTGCCCTGCGCCGCGATGGCCAGCATCTCGCCGGAACTCGCCGTCCGGGCACCGATCAGCACCGCCACACGGCCGGCGTAGGGCTGGTAGTCCAGCCCCAGGCCCGGGGGCCAGGTCTTGCCAAGGAGGGTGCTGACCTCGTCCATCGTCACGCCTCGGACTGCGGCCCCGCGTGATTCGAAAGACAGCAAGACCTGCTGAGACGAAGGTTCCAGCAAGGGGGCCACACCCATCAGCATGGGATACATATTCCCGCCCTGGTTCTCTCGCAGGTCCAACATCAGGCCGCAGGGGGAGCGTGCCATGGCCGAAACAGTTGCATGCCGGATGGCTTGGGCGCCTGCCCGGCTTCGGTCGGCGTCGATGGGGCCGAAGGCCTGAAGAACCAATACCGGCCAGCGCCCGTACAGCTCCTCGCGAACGGGCAGGGCTGCCCATCGGGGGCTTGTGCTGCTAGAGCCGGACAGGACTTGCGCCGCCTGCTCAGGTGGCAGGTAACTGGTGTGCGGATCGCCGAGTGCTTGCACCAAGGCGGCCAGTTCGGCATCGAGCCGCGGCATGCTGGGATCGTGCTTCAGTCGTTCGTGCGCAAGCCGGCGCAGGACCTCCCAGTCGCTGGAGGGCGTCCGCAGGGCTTCGTCACGCAGATGCTGGACGGCTTCATCCAGGGCTCGCTCGGCCCCGGGCCTCAGGGGCTCAGCTTCGCCCAGCATCATCCACAGGCCCAGCACGGGCAGCAGGAAGACCAGCAGGGGGATGAGCAGCAGCTGTGTCGACTCCTTGCTCATTGGCGCTCGCTTCTTGACGGCAGAGTCCGGCAGTGACCTGCCTCGAATTGTGCGCAGCCCGCTGTGCATCGACCCTTCGCATGGCGCGCCAGTCGCACAAAGCAAACGCCCCGGCTTGGCCGGGGCGTTTGCTTTGGCGGAGCGCACGAGGCGCTTTCCGATCAGGCGATGTGGCGAACCTCGCCGCTGCCATGCAGATTGCTGTGGCAGCGCCCGCACAGGCCCGGGTGCTCGGCGATCGAGCCCACGTCCTCGCGGTAGTGCCAGCAGCGTTCGCACTTGACATGCGCGGTGGGCGTCACGGTGACGCTCAGCTCGGATGCCGCCTCAACGCGGGCCGCCGAAGTGATCAGCACGAACTTGAGGTCATCGCCCAGGGACTGCAGCAGGGTCAGGTCTTGCTCGGCGGCGCCGATCACCAGTTCGGCCTGCAGCGAAGCGCCCACCAGGCCCTGGCCGCGAACGTCCTCGATGGCCTTGTTGGCCAGCTCGCGGATCTCGCGCACGCGGCTCCACTTGGCCAGCAGGGCGGCGTCCGGAGCCTCGAAGCTCCAGAAGGTCTCGGTGAAGATGGTCTCGCCGCCGTTGAAGACCTGCCAGGCTTCCTCGGCCGTGAAGCTCAGGAAGGGCGCCATCCAGCGCAGCATGGCGTTCGTGATGTGCCACAGCGCGGTCTGGGCCGAGCGGCGGGCGAGACTCTTGGGGGCAGTGGTGTAGAGGCGGTCCTTGAGCACGTCCAGGTAGAAGCCGCCCAGGTCCTCGGAGCAGTAGACCTGCAGCTTGGCCACGACCGGGTGGAATTCGTAGCGTTCGAAGTGCGCCAGCACCTCGGCCTGGAACTCAGCGGCGCGGGCCAGGGCGTAGCGGTCCACCTCCAGCAGCTGGTCCAGGGGCAGGGCCTCGGCCTTGGCGTCGAAGTCCGAGACATTGGCCAGCAGGAAGCGCAGGGTGTTGCGGATGCGGCGGTAGCTGTCGACCACGCGGGCGAGGATCTTGTCGTCCAGGCCCAGGTCGCCCGAGTAGTCGGTGGCGGCGGTCCACAGGCGCAGGATCTCGGCACCCATCTTGTCGGACACGGCCTGCGGCGCGACCACATTGCCCACCGACTTGCTCATCTTGCGGCCCTGGCCGTCCACCACGAAGCCGTGGGTCAGCAGGCCCTTGTACGGCGCGCGGCCGTACAGCGCCGAGGCGATCAGCAGCGAGCTGTGGAACCAGCCGCGGTGCTGGTCATGGCCTTCAAGATACAGGTCGGCCTCGGGGCCTTCGGCGTGCGCGGCACCGGCATGGCTGCCCTTGAGCACATGCTGGAAGGTGGAGCCGGAGTCGAACCACACGTCCAGGATGTCCTGGCCCTTGGTGTAGACCTCCGCCTCGGCACCCAGCCACTCGGCCGGGTCCAGCTTGGCCCAGGCCTCGATGCCGCCCTGCTCGACGAGCTGCGCGGCGCGTTCGATGAACTCCAGGGTGCGCGGGTGCGCCTCGCCTGTGTCCTTGTGCAGGAAGATGGGCAGGGGCACGCCCCAGCTGCGCTGGCGCGAGATGCACCAGTCGGGCCGGTTGGCAATCATGTCGCGCAAGCGGGCCCGGCCGTTCTCGGGGTAGAAGCTGGTGGCGTCGATGGCGGCGAGCGCGGTCTGGCGCAGGCTCTGGGCCGGCGCCTCGCTGGCAAAGAGGCCGGTGCCCTCGTCCATGCGCACGAACCACTGGGCGGCTGCACGGTAGATCACCGGCGTCTTGTGGCGCCAGCAGTGCGGGTAGCTGTGGGTGATCTTGGACTGGGCCATCAGGCGGCCGGCATTGGCCAGGGCCTCGGTGATGACGGGGTTGGCCTTCCAGATGTGCTGGCCGCCGAACAGGGGCAGGGCGGCCTCGTAGGCGCCATTGCCCTGCACGGGGTTCTTGATGTCGGTGAAGGCCATGCCGTGGGAGACGCAGCTCTGGAAGTCGTCCAGGCCGTAGGCGGGCGCGGAGTGCACGACGCCGGTGCCGTCTTCCGCCGTGGCGTAGTCGGCCAGGTAGACGGGGCTCTCGCGGTCGAAGCCCGGGTCCACATGGGCCAGGGGGTGCTTGAACTTGAGCAGCTCCAGCTTGCGGCCCTGGGTGACGGCGACCTGCTCGCCTTCGAGCTGCCAGCGCGCCAGGCACTTCTCGACCAGGGCCTCGGCCACCACGAAGTAGCCGCGTGCGGTCTTGACCAGGGCGTAGGGCAGCTCGGGGTTGAGGTTCAGGGCCTGGTTGGCGGGGATGGTCCAGGGCGTGGTGGTCCAGATCACCGTGAAGGCGTCCTGGTCCAGGGCCGGCAGGCCGAAGGCGGCGGCCAGCTTCTCCGGCTCGGCGCACAGGAAGGCGACGTCCACGGCCGGGGACTGCTTGTCGGCGTACTCGATCTCGAACTCGGCCAGCGAGGAGCCGCAGTCGAAGCACCAGTAGACGGGCTTCAGGCCGCGGTAGACGAAGCCGCGCTCGAACAGGCGCTTGAGCACGCGGATCTCGCCGGCCTCGTTGGCGTAGTCCATGGTGCGGTAGGGCTTGTCCCACTCGCCCAGGATGCCCAGGCGCTTGAAGTCGGCGCGCTGGCCGTCGATCTGCTCGGCGGCGTAGGCGCGGCTTTTGGCCTGGACCTCGTCACGCGGCAGGCCGCGACCGAAGGTCTTCTCGATCTGGTTCTCGATGGGCAGGCCGTGGCAATCCCAGCCGGGGATGTAGGCCGCGTCGAAGCCGGCCAGCTGGCGGGCCTTGACGATCATGTCCTTGAGGATCTTGTTGGCCGCGTGGCCGATATGGATCTGGCCGTTGGCATAGGGCGGGCCGTCGTGCAGCACGAACTTGGGTGCGCCGCAGCGGGCGTCTCGCAGCTTCTTGTAGATGCCTTGCTCTTCCCAGCCCTTGACCCAGCCCGGCTCGCGCTTGGGCAGGTCGCCACGCATGGGGAAGGAGGTGTCGGGCAGGTTCAGGGTGGCGCGGTAGTCTGGCGCGGAGGGCTTGGCGTTGTCGTTCATGGCAGCAATCGGGCGGGGCCGCTGGCAAAGGGCCAGTCGGCGGGCAGGAGGAGCGCCGGGGCGCGGCGCAGGGGCGTCAGGGGAGGGGGCCCTGAGGGCGGGCCCGCGTCAAATTCGATCGCGGGTGGTCTGGCGGCGCATCGAGGCGTGGGTGGCCAGGAAGGCGCGAGCCTGCTCGACATCGCGGGCGATGGCCTGGGTCAGGGCGTCCAGCCCGTCGAACCGGGCTTCATCACGCAGTTTGTGCAGGAGTTCCACGCGCACGAGTTTACCGTAGGCCCCGTTGGGGCCCAGCGGGGCTGGCCAGTCCAGGCAGTGGACCTCCAGCAGCACGCGGCCGGCGTCCTCCACCGTGGGGCGCACGCCCAGGCTGGCGACGCCGTCCAGAGGCTGGTCCGTCAGGCCATGGGTGCGCACGGCGTAGATGCCCATGGCGGCGGGCTTGGCGTGGGAGAAGCGCAGGTTCAGGGTGCGGAAGCCATCCGAGGCGCCGGCCGAGGTCTCGCCCAGTTGCCGCCCCAGTTTCTGGCCATGGATCACATGGCCGGAGATGGCATAGGGCCGGCCCAGCAGGCGCGCGGCGTCTTCCATGCGGCCCTCGGCCAGGGCCTCGCGAACGGCCGAGCTGCTGACGCGCAGGCCATGCACCTCGTAGCTCATCATGCGAGCCACGTCGAAGCCCAGGTGCTGGCCGGCGGCGTCGAGTGTGGCGTAGTCTCCCTGGCGCTTGGCGCCGAAGCGGAAGTCGTCGCCCACCAGCACGTAGCGCGCGCCCAGGCCCTGCACCAGCACCTGCTGGATGAAGTCCTGCGCGGGCAGCGAGGCCAGGCGCTCGTCGAAGCGCAGCACCACGACCTGGTCGATGCCGCAGCGTTCCAGCTCCTGGAGCTTGTCGCGCAGGGTGGCGATGCGGCTTGGGGCCATCTCCGGCTTGCCGAGCTTGCGGGCGAAGAAGTCGCGCGGGTGAGGCTCGAAGTTCAGCACGCAGGACGGCAGGCCGCGGTGCTGGGCCTCCGAACGCAGTAGGGCCAGCATGGCCTGGTGGCCGCGATGGACGCCGTCGAAATTGCCGATGGTGAGGGCACAGGCCGGGGCGATGCCCGGGTGATGGAAGCCGCGGAATACCTGCATGAGGGGGATTATCCGTGCCAGGGCACGTGTTCCGGTGAGCCGGGCACTCAGGCCGGGACGTCGGCCTCGGTCTGTTGGCAGGATCTTGGTCCGGCCTGGCCCACATGCCGCACCACCAGCTCCAGCAGCTGCTGCATGTCGAAGGGCTTGAGCAGGTAGCCATCCATGCCGGCCGCCTCGCATTGTTCGCGGTCGCCCGGGGAGGTGCTGGCCGTCAGGGCGACGATGGGCGTGCGGGGCCGTCCCTGGCGCCGCTCTTGCGCACGCCAGGCGGCCGTCGCCTCGTAGCCGTTGAGCTCGGGCATCAGGCAATCCATCAGCACCAGCTCGAAGCGGTCTCGCTGCAACAACTCCAGCGCCTGGCGGCCGTTCTCTGCTTGCACCACCTCCACGCCGCAGTGATCCAGCATGGAGGCCGCCACCAGCAGGTTGACAGGGCTGTCGTCGACCAGCAGCACCCGGCCCTGCAAGGCCGGCAACTGGGAGTCGCGAAGCTCCACGGGTGGTGAGTCGGGTGAATTGCAGGCCTGCAGGGGCAGGGTCAACTCGAACATGGAGCCCAGGCCGCGCCGTGAGCTGGCCCGCAGCTCGCCGCCCATCGCATGGGCCAGCTCGCGCGAGATGGTGAGCCCCAGGCCTGTGCTGTCGCGGCGCTGCCGCAGCTTTCCGCCGACCTGCTCGAAGGGCGCGAAGATGCGCTCCAGCTGGTCAGCCTCGATGCCGTCGCCGGTGTCGCGCACGGCAAAGCGCAGCAGGGGGCCGCTGCGCATGTCCTGCACCATGGCCACGCCCACGTCCACCGACCCCTGCTCGGTGAACTTGATGGCATTGCCCACCAGGTTGTGCAGCACCTGCTTGATGCGCGAGGCATCGGCCAGCACATGGCTGGGCAGGCCTTCGGCCAGGCGCACGTTGAGCTGCAGGCCCTTGTCCCGGGCCGGGGTGATCAGCAGCCGGCAGACCTCGTTGACCGCCTCGGCCAGGTCCATGGGCGCCGGCTCGATGACCAGCTTGCCGGACTCGATGCGGGCCAGGTCCAGGATGTCGTTGACCAGGTTGAGGAGGTGGCGGCCGGAGCTGTGAACGACGCCCAGTTGCTCGCGCTGACGTTCATCCAGCTCCGAGCGCTCCAGCAGCTGCGTCATGCCCAGGATGCCGTTGAGCGGGGTGCGGATCTCATGGCTCATGACCGCCACGAAGCGGCTCTTGCTGGTGCTGGACTGCTGGGCGGACTGCAGGGCTTGCTGGCGTTCATCGGCCAGCTTGGCATGTTCGAAGCGCAGGCGCAGCAGCTCCAGGCGGCGGGTCTGCACACGCCTTGATTCCGTCCATGCGACGGTCAGGAAGATCAGCAGGCCCACGGCAGACAGCCAACCCTCGCGGGTGTCCAGCGTGAGGTTGTACAGCAGGGCAGGGGTGAAGACGATGCCGGAGAACAGCGCGTTCGCGCGAAATTCGGCGCCCATGGAGAACAGCGACACCGCGGCCACGCCGATCATGGCGGCCAGGACCAGGCCGTCAAGACCTGGCACCTCCGGCGTATGGAAGCACCAGCCCATGGCACTCCAGCTGAGCGCATCCAGGGCCAGCAGGGTGAAGTAGCGATGGCGCCAGGCGCGCAAGCTGCCCAGGTCCTGCCGCGCCTGACGGAAGCTGCGCACATCCAGCGTGCGCAGCACCGCCACGCACAGCCGCACACTGAGCCAGCCCAGCAGCAGGGCTGCAGGCAGATGGCCCCACAGGAGCAGGACTGGACAGAAGCTGAAGGCGGCCCCAATCAGATTGGGCCGCAGGCTCAGCTCGTACAGCGAGCTGAGGCGTTCGCGCTCGATTTGCGCTGCAATGTCCTGATCCAAGGACGGAATCCCTCTGTGGGCCCCGGCTCGTGCCTCGGGGCGCTCTTGTATGTGTTCATGGTTCGAGCGCAGCGTGCCTGGCGTCTGCACGGGGCCTCCTGGGTCACCTGTGCCGGCGCACGCATCGTTGCGGGCAGCGTTTTGTAGCCTCGGCGGCCCCTGGGGTCGCTAGGAGGAACCCTGAACTTGGGGTTTTCCGGTGCGGCTCAGGCAAGTATCAGTGACGGATCTCACGCACTGCCAGCCAAGCCCAGGACGGCCTGCGGCCCGTCGACCCAGCACCACTGGCCCTCGGCCAGATCGGCAGGCAGCACCAGGGCACCGAACTGTGGCCGGTGCAGGCGCTCGACGCGGTTGCTGACCGCCGCCATCATCCGCTTGACCTGGTGGTACTTGCCCTCGGCCAGCGTCAGGCGCACGCCATGCGTGCCCATGGCCTCGGCCGCCAGCGCCTTCACCAGCTCAGGTTCCCGGTGCACCTTCAGCTCGTGCTCGTGCAGCTCCACGCCGGCCATCAGCCGTTCGAGCTGCTCGGCGTCGACGGGATGCTTGCAGTGCGCCTCATAGACCTTGGGCACATGGTGCTTGGGGCTGGTGAGTTTGTGAATCAGGGTGCCGTCATCGGTCAGCAGCAGCAGGCCGGTGGTGTCCTCGTCCAGGCGGCCGACGGGCTGAACGCCGCGTTCGCGCAGCGGGGCGGGCAGCAGGCTCATCACGCTGGGATGGTGGCGGGGCTTTTGCGAACACTCGTAGCCGGCCGGTTTGTGAAGCATGACCAGGGCCTTCTCGTGATAGGGCCAGGTCTTGCCACTGACCTCGAACTGCAGGCCCTGGGGGGCGAAGTCGGCATCCGGGTCATCCACGACCTCGCCGTGGACCTTGACCTCGCCGTGATGGATCAGGCCGGCGCAGAGGCGGCGGCTGCCGAAGCCTTGGGAAAAGAGAATCTGGGACAAGCGCATCGCAGCATTATCCAAGCTCGCCGGCAGCGGGGAGGCCGGGCAGGCCGCGGGCGGATCGCACAGCGTCCACGACGGCCGCGGCCAGCGCCTCGGCAGCCATCACGCCAAGCAGGCCCAGGTCGACCGCGCCGCAGGCGCCCGACGTGCCGGTGGCGAGGCTGAAGACGATGTCGCCGTCGCTGGGCTGGTGAACGGGGTTGATGCTGCGCGCCAGGCCGTCATGGGCGATCTGCGCCAGCTTGGTGGCCTGCGACTTGTCCAGCGCAGCGTCGGTGGCCACCACGGCCAGCGTCGTGGCAGCCCCGGCGATCGGACGCATGGGCTCGGCGCCATGGAGCAGGGCCTGGACGGTGCCGCGGGGGCGGCCGTCCTCGCCGCGGGCTCCGGCGAGGATGCGCCCGCTGCCAGGATCGATGACATCGCCCACGGCATTCACCACCGCCAGGGCGCTCAGGGTGGTCCGGCCCACCCGCAGCGAGGCCTGCCCCAAGCCGCCCTTCATGGCCCATTGCGGGCCCAGCAGCTTGCCCACGGTCGCACCGGCGCCCGCGCCTATGCTGCCGCGCGCCGCCGTGAGGCTGGCGGCCTCGCAGGCGGCGTAGCCTGCCTCGGCGTCAGGTGTCAGGGCTGGATCGCCCAGCCAGAGGTCGAAGATCACAGCCGCCGGCACGATGGGCACGCGCGCCGGGCCTACGGCCAGGCCATGGCCGCGTTCGCGCAGCCAGCGCATCACGCCACCGGCAGCATCCAGGCCGAAGGCACTGCCACCGCTGAGCAGCAAGGCATGAACCTGCTGCACGGTGTTTTCGGGGCGCAGCAGCTCAGTCTCGCGGCTGCCGGGGGCTGCGCCGCGCACATCGACGCCCGCCGTCACCCCTTGCGGGCACAGAACCACGCTGCAGCCAGTGGGGCGGCGGCTGTCGGTCCAGTGGCCCAGGCGCAGGCCGGCGACGTCGCAGAGATGCCCGTTCAGCAAGGCGGGCATGCGTTCAGGGGCGGGGCTTGACCGGCTGAATCGTGCCGCAGTCGGCGCCCAGCCAGCGGCCGTCCCCGGTGATGGTCATGCGCTTGCCCTGGCGCTGGATGCTCAGCTTGCTGCTGTAGTGCTCGGCGCTGTCGAAGGTGAACTCGCCGTCACCTTCGGAGGCCGGATCGGTGCAGGTGAAATGGCTGCGCACCGTGTTGCCGCTGCGCGTGACCTGCTGCTTGCAGCGGCCCTTGTCGTCCACGGGGGGCTCATGCCGTTCGGCCTGTTCCTTGCTGATGCAGGTCTTGATGGTGACGGCCCCGCCAGCGCCCATGTTCACCTGGACGCCGTGCTGGCTCATCATCTGCTCCATCATCTGGCGCTTCTCCGGCGGCATATTGGCCATGGCCTGGCGGGCCTGGTCCATCTTGGCCTGCTGCTCGGGGTCCAACTGCGGCTTCTGGGTCATCTCCCAGAGCCCCGGCTTCATGGTCTGCGCACCAGCGAACAGGGGCAGGGCGAGCAGGGCACCCAGCAGCAGGGGCCGGGTGAGGTGGGGGTGGCGGATCGGCTTCATCGCAACTCCTCGAAGGGCTTGCGGGGCAGTGTAGTCCGCCGTGCTCCTCAGGCGAAGACGCCAGCCTGCTCCGTCATGCGGGCGCTGACCTCGGCCAGGTGGTGCAGGCCATCGCCCCATTGCATTTCCATCACGGTGAGGCGCTTGAAGAAGTGGCTGGAGATGTATTCGTCCGTCACGCCGATGCCGCCATGCAGCTGCGTGCACTGCTGGCCAACGAAACGCATGGACTGGCTCAGCTGCAGCTTCGCCTGGGAAAGGGCACGGCGGCGCTGGGCGGGTGCGGAGGGTACTTCACCCAGCTTCAGCGTGGCGTAGTAGCTCATGGAGCGAGCCAGCTCCAGCTGCATCTTGATGTCAGCCATGCGGTGGCGCAAGGCCTGGAAGCTGGCGATGGCCACGCCGAACTGCTTGCGGGTGTTGAGGTAGTCGGCGGTGAGGTGCACCAGGGCATCCATGGCGCCCACGGCCTCGGCTGCCTGCGCGGCGATGGCGGTATCTGCCGCCAGTTCCAGCAGGGCCTGCGCGGCCTCTCCCTGTGCGATGCGCTGGCCGGGCGTGCCCTGCAGCGTCAGCTCAGCGGCGGCTGAACCGTCATGCAGCGAATAGGCGCGCGTGACGAGACCCTCGGCGCCGGCCTCGACCAGGTACAGCGCCGGCCCTTGCTCATCCTGGGCCGGCACGACGAAGGCCTGGGCATGAGCGCCCGCACTCACGAGGCTCTTGACGCCGCTGAGCCGGCCCCGGCTGGCCTGGGTCTGCCCCATGCCCAACTGGTAGCGCAGGCCGCGTTCCTGGTGCGCCAGCACCACCAGCGCTTCGCCGCCGACGATGCGCGGCAGCCAGGCGTCCTGCTGCTCCTGGGGCGCCTGCGACAGCAGCAGGGGGGCCAGCAGGGCGCCCTGCACATAGGGCTCCAGCACAAGGCCGCGCCCCAGTTCCTCCATCACCACCATGGCGTCCACCGGCCCCAGGCCCAGGCCGCCCTGCGACTCGGGTACCTGCAGGCCCATGAGACCCAGGCCGGCCAGGCCCTCCCAGGCGGCGCGGGAGAAGCCGCCCTCGCGGACGATGCGGCGGCGCTGCTCGAAGCCGTAGTCTTTCTCGACAAAACGCTGCACGGCGTCGCGCAGGGCCTGCTGGTCTTCGCTGAAATCGAAATCCATGGATGTCTCCTGCGCGTCTCAGCCCAGCAGGGTCTGGGCGACGATATTGCGTTGCACTTCGTTGGAGCCGCCGTAGATGGTGGTCTTGCGGTGGTTGAGGTAGTGGCTGGTCAGCGAGGCGCAGTGTGCGGCGCCGCCGGGCCAGAGGCCGCCCAGGGCCTGGTCGCCCTGCCAGCCGGCCTCCATGGCCTCGTGGACATAGGGCGTGGCGAAAGGGCCCCCGGCCAGCATCATCAGCTCGGTGTAGCGCTGCTGGATCTCGCTGCCGCGGATCTTGAGCAGGCCTGCCACATCCAGCGACTGCTTGCCTGAGCTCTCGGCGGAGAGCACGCGCAGCACCATCATCTCCAGTGCGACGATGTCTACCTCCAGCAGGGCGATCTGGTCGCGGAAGCGGCTGTCCTCGTAGACGCCCTCCTGCCGGGCGATGCGCTTGAGTCGTTCCAGCTCGCGCTTGGCCCGGTTGACGTCGGCGATGTTGGTGCGCTCGTGGGCCAGCAGGTACTTGGCGTAGGTCCAGCCCTTGTTCTCCTCGCCGATGAGGTTCTCAGCGGGCACGCGGACGTTGTCGAAGAAGACCTCGTTCACCTCGTGCTCGCCGTCCAGCATGATGATGGGCCGTACGGTGACGCCGGGCGACTTCATGTCGATCAGCAGGAAGGAGATGCCGGCCTGCGGCTTGACCTGGGTGTCGGTGCGCACGAGGCAGAAGATCCAGTCGCCGTACTGGCCCAGGGTGGTCCAGGTCTTCTGGCCGTTGACCAGGTAATGGTCGCCCTGGCGCTCGGCCCGGGTCTTGACGGACGCAAGGTCCGAACCGGAGCCGGGCTCGCTGTAGCCTTGGCTCCACCAGACGTCCCCGCTCATGATGCCGGGCAGGAAACGCCGCTGCTGCTCCGGGTTGCCGAAGGCCATGATCACGGGCGCGACCATCACCGGCCCGAAGGGCACCACGCGCGGCGCGCCGGCCAGTGCGCATTCCTCCTCGAAGAGATGGCGCTGGATGGCGTTCCAGCCCGGGCCGCCGAAGCGCTCGGGCCAGGCCCAGCCATGCCAGCCCTTCTTGCCCAGGATGCGGGCCCAGCGCTGCAAGTCCTCCTTGTGCAGGCGCTGGGCGCGGTGCACCTTGTCGCTGATGTCCTGGGGCAAGTTCTCGGCCACCCAGGCGCGGATCTCCGCGCGGAAGGTTTCCTGCTCGGCGGTGAAGGCCAGTTGCATGCATGTCTCCTTGCGTCGTCCGGCGGGACGCGCGTCGTTCCGGTTTTTAGCACGGCCGTTCTTTTTTTCCCTGTCGAATGGGGGACACCGACTGGCTAGGGAATGCCCGGGCGCTCCTCGGCTTCCTCGGCATTCGGCAGGCCTTGGGGGTGGGCGGCCTGCAGCGCCGCGCGATCACAATGCAGGGCATGAACACCTTGCCTGCCATGCTGGCCATCCACGGAGGCGCCGGCACCATTCTTCGACAGAGCACCTCGGCCGGAGCCGAGCAGGCCTATCTGCAGGCCCTGCAGGACATCCTGCGGGCTGGCGAGGCCCTGCTGGCCCAAGGCAGCTCCGCGCTGGACGTGGTCGAGGCCTGCGTCCGCCTGCTGGAGGAGGACGAGCGCTTCAATGCCGGCCGCGGGGCCGTCTACACCGCGGACGGCACCCATGAGCTGGACGCCAGCATCATGGAGGGCCACACCCGGCGCGCCGGCGCGGTGGCCGGTCTGCGCACCACCCGCAACCCCGTGCGAGCGGCCCGGGCCGTGATGGAATCCAGCGGCCATGTGATGCTGATCGGCGCTGCAGCGGACGCCTTTGCCGCGGCACAAGGGCTGGAACAGGTGTCGCCCGATTGGTTCGGTACGCCGGAGCGCCTGGCGCAGTTGCGTCGCGTGCAAGGTGAGGGCGGGGCTGCCGTGCTGGACCATGACGGTGCACGGCGCCAGGCCCTGATCCGGCAGGACGGGCCCTTGGATGAGCGTCAGAAGTTCGGAACCGTGGGCGCCGTGGCCCTGGATGCTCAGGGGCGGCTGGCAGCCGCCACCTCGACCGGTGGCATGACCAACAAGAAGCCGGGCCGGGTCGGGGACTCGCCCCTCCTGGGCGCAGGCTGCTATGCCGACGAGACCGTGGCCGTGTCCTGTACCGGCACGGGCGAGGCCTTCATGCGCAGCCTGGCGGCGCATGAGGTATCTGCCCAGATGCGCCATCTGGGCAGAGGTCTGCGGGAGGCTTGCGAGGATGTGGTCGGTGTGCACCTGCCGGCGGTAGGCGGGCAGGGGGGGATGATCGCTGTGTCGCGCCAGGGCGAGCTGTGCCTGCCCTTCAACACCGAGGGCATGTACCGCGGCTGGGTCCGGCTTGGCGAAGCGCCTGAGGCGCGCATCTTCCGCTGACGGTCCTGTGCCTCATTCAAGAGCCGGGGCGGCTGCCCCGCGCCCGACTTGGCCTGGCGCCCGGCAGGACCCCCAAAACGACGAAAGCAGCCCTAAGGCTGCTTTCTCTCGTTTCAGGGCTGCGTTTACTGCTTGCGGCGGCGGGTGTAGGCCACGGCACCGAAGGCAGCGAAGGCCAGGGCGATGGAGCCGGGCTCAGGCACGCTGCTGGTCCTTTCGGTCACGGCCACGAAGGCCTGCGAGGAGGGGCTGGCCGTGCTCTTGTACACCTTGTAGTTGTAGGCCGACTTGGTCAGGCCCAGAGAGCTGGTCCAGAAGGACTCGTTGGCGTTGTTCAGGGCATCCAGGTACTTCTCAGCCTGGGTGCGCACCGATTCATAGTTGGTGTTGCTGAAGTAGGCGCCGCCACTCTTGGTCGGATCTGCCACACCGCTGTTGGCATCACCCAGCAACTCCCACAGCACGTACTGGAAGGCAGCCGACTTGGTGTTGCTCGTCATGCTGTCCTTGTAGGCGTAGCCGTAAAGCTCGACCAGGTTGTTGTACAGGCTGACGGTACCGGACTTGTATTCGTAGCTATCGACGGTGGAGTAGGGGCTGCTGGTGTACAGGGTCTTGTAGGCCGACGCCGCACCGTTGCCGCTGGTTGCCGTGCCGCCGCTGTCCAGGGTGACGCCCATGAAGGAGTCCAGCGAGGCAGTGCTGTAGGTGCTGGTGAGCTTGCTGGTGGTCAGCGGGTCGACGCAGTAGACCCAGAACTGCTGGCCAGCCGTGGAGTCGTTGACCAGCGACGCGCCCATGGTCTGGCCGGTCTTGGTGTAGGCGCCGATCTGCAGGTCAGCCTGGCCGTAGCGGTTCGTGCCTGCGCTCGAGAGGCTGGTGTTGTAGGCCAGGGCCGAGCCCATGCTCAGCACCGCAATCCCGAGGCTGGCGCCCAAAGTGGCAAAGGTCTTGGTCAGTGCTGCAGTGCTCATGGTCTTGTCGCTTCTTTGCTTGCCGGCATGGTCCGCCCGGCGATGGACGGAAGGCTACCAGCGAATCTGAATCTGTTCATCCCGTGAACGAGGGGCCGATGTCTGAAACAAGGGAACTGTCACGTCTGACGGGGGGTGTAAGCAATTTCAGGGCCATCTTCGCTAAGTGATTGATTCCAAAAGAACGCCCTGGAGGTGGGGCGCCTTTGCGAGATGCCAATGTAAGGCGAGCCGACAAAAGGGTGATCGATCCCGGCCGGCAGGCTTGTCACAGGCCCAGCTCGGCCTTCAGCGCCTTGAACTCCGCGCTGTCCCGGAATCGTCCGGGCATGGCCATGGCGGCCCGCAGCTCCTCGCGAGCATCCGGCTTGCGCCCTGACTTGGCCAGGGCATAGGCCAGGTGGAAGCGCAACTGGCCTTGGTTGGGGTCTCGCAGGCGGGCGTCGCGCAGCAGGCGCAGGCCGGCCTCCACCTCGCCGCGCAGCACATGGATCCAGCCCTGGGCGTCCAGGGCTTCGGGGCTTTCGGGCGCCAGCTTGCGTGCGCGTTCGGCCATGGCCAGGGCGCCGGCGTCCCCCAGCCGCTGCAGCAGCAGGGCATAGGTGGCGATGGCGGAGGCGTCCTGGGGGTCTCTGGCAATGAGGGTGGAGAAGCTGCGCTTGGCGGCTTCGCCCTTGCCCAGCTCGGCCTGCGCCTCGGCCAGGATGCGCAGCAGACCCAAGTCCTGGGGGGCCTTCTGTGACCATGCTTCCAGTGTGGCCAGGCCTTTTTGCGGGTCCCCGCCGCTGGTCTGCGCGCGCGCCAGCAGCAGGGCATTGGCTGCTGTGGGCTCCTGGTCCAGCACTTGCTGGTAGCGCTTGCCTGCCTCGGCGAACTGCCCGCGGGCATAGGCGAGGTGGCCGGCCGTCAGCAGGGCGGGGCTGGCGGTCGGGTACCTGGTCAGCAAGGTCTTGAGCAGGGCGTCGGCACGGGCGTTGTCCTTCTTGCGGTTCGCCACCTCGATGCCCAGCACCAGCACGTTCAGGGCGTCCGCGCCGTTTTGCTGGGCCTTCTGCAGGTTGTAGCTCGCGCCGTCCACATTGCCGATGGCCAGTTGCTGGCGGCCCACCACGACCTGCGCTTCGGCGTCGTAGCCGGCGATGCGGGTGCCTTCCTGGAACAGCACTTTGGCATTGGCAAGATCGCCCTGCATGGCGTAGGTGCGCCCCAGGGTCAGCGCGACTTCCAGGTTGCCCTGGAACTTGCCATTGAGCGCCTTTCCGACCTGGATGGCCTGGTCCAGCTTGCGCTGGCTGGTGTGGAGCTCCATCAGCGTCAGGCCGGGCCGAGGGTCGTTGCGCGAAAGGTTGGCGGCTTTCTCCAGGGCCTCGGCGGCCTCATTGAGGCGTCGCGCGCGGAACTCGAGGATGCCCAGCTGGTAGAGCAGTTGCGGGTCCTCGGCGTCTTTCTTGAGCAGGCCGTCCAGGCGCTGGCGGGCGCTGTCGAACTGCTTTTCCTCGATGTCCAGCCAGCCCAGGTTGATGAGCGCCGGCTTGAATCCCGGGCTCTTGGCCAGCGCCTGCTGGAAGGTGGCTCGGGCACCGCCCTTGTCGCCCAGGCGCCCCTTGATATTGCCCAGGTAGTTGATGAGCATGGGGTTCTGCGGGTCGCTCTTGAGCAGGTTTTCAGCAAGCTGCAGCGCCCGCTGGCCCTTGCCCATGCTGGCGTAGGCGGTGATCAGCTGGATGGCAGCGCGGGCGTCGCCGGGATTGACGGCCAGCACTTTCTCCAGGTTGCTGATGCCGGCCTCGCCCTGCCCCAGGGACAGCTGACTCAGCGCCAGCTCGCGGATGGTGTCAGGCGTGGGCTGCTGGGCGGCGGCCTTGTCGAAGGCTTCGGCCGCTTGGTCATAGCGTTTGCGGGCCAGGTGGACGCTGCCCTGCAGATACAACACCTGCGGATCGTTGGGGCGCAGGCGCTGCAGATTGCTGACGATCAGCTGGGCCTGCGTCGTGTCGCGCTGCTCCAGCGCGATGCTGGCGGCCATCAGTTGGCCGGCGTAGTGGTTGGCATTGAGGGCCAGCAGGTTCTTCAGGTGCTCGCGGGCTTTTTCGTTGTCGCCCAGGGCCTTGTAGGCCATGGCAGCCGCGAAGTTGAGGCTTTCGTCGCTGTTGATCACGCCAGCCGGTTGCAGGCCCAACAGCTCGGTGGTTTGGACATAGGCATCGCGTGCCTTGGCCGCATTGCCCTTGCGTGACTCGATGACGCCGCGCAGGTAGGAGGCCCGGGGGTCGGCCAGGCTGGCCGTCTCCAGGGCGGCGAGGTCCTGCTCGGCTTCCTTGAGCTGCCCGGCCGTGACCAGCAGGCCGGCGCGCGCCACGCGGGCGTCCACATTGAGCGCGTTTTGCTGCAGGGACTTGCCGAAGGAGGCCTGGGCGCCCGCACTGTCCTTGAGTTTCTGCTGGACGGTGCCCAGGGCATACCAGGCGGCGCTGTTGGCCGGCTCGAACTCCAGGGCCTTGCTGATCTGGGCGCGCGCCTTCTCCAGCTCGCCCTGGCGTGCCAGCATGGTGGCTTCCGCCAGCAGAGGCAGGGGCGAGCGCGGCGCCAGCGCGCGGGCCTCGGCAAAGGCCTTGGCGGCGGCCTCCTTTTGCCCCAGGGTGGCGAAGGCGGTGCCGCGCTGGGTCAGGATCTCGGCATGGCTGCCTGCTGGCACGCCATTGGTGTTGATGCGGTCCAGCAGCTTCTTGTACTCGCCCAGGGCGATGTAGAGCTGGCCCAGGTCCACCATCACCTCGCTGCGGGCCACGCCCTGCTTGAGCGCTTCCTCGAAGGCGGCCTCGGCGGAAGGCAGGTCGCCCTTCTTGAGCAGGGTGCGGGCCAGCAGGAGGTGGGCGGAGAGCATGTGCGGGTCCGCCTGCAGGGAGTTGCGCAGCTGGATCAGCGCGCCCTCGACGTCCTTTTTCTCCAGGCGCTGCTGGGCGTCGTCATAGAACTTGCTGGCCGCATCGCCCGCCCCCTGGGCCTGAAGGCAGGCGCCGAGCAACAGCGTGAGGAGGAGGCGGGAGGGCAGGCGGTTCATGGGTGGTCCAGTGCGGGGGGCCGGCATGTGGCCGGCGAAGCAAAGGGACCGCCGCAGCGGCCCCGGCAGGCAGGAGGGGGGATCAGTCCCGGAAGTTGTCGTAGCTCAGGGGCAGATCCGCCATGTCCTTCTTCAGCTGGGCGATGGCCAGCTGGAGGTCGTCACGGTTCTTGCCGGTGATGCGCACGACGTCGCCCTGGATGGAGCTCTGGACCTTGAGCTTGCTGGCCTTGATGGCATTGCTGATCTTCTTCGCGTTCTCGGCATCGATGCCGGAGCGGATCTTGTAGACCTGGCGGACCTTGTCGCCCCCCAGCTTCTCGATCTTGTCGTTCTTGTCCAGGAAGCTGATCACCACGCCCTGCTTGGTCAGCTTGCTATAGAGCACGGCTTCGATCTGCTCCAGCTGGAAATCGCTGTCGCCTACGGAATGGATTTCCTTTTCCTTGGTCTTGAGCTCGACGGAGGCGCTGGTGCCCTTGAAGTCGAAGCGGGTGTCAATTTCCTTCTTGCTGTTGTCCACGCCATGGCCGATCTTGACCATGTCGGGCTCCAGCTTGGTGTCGAAGCTAGGCATCTCTGAATCCTTGAGGGAAGTGCCCACGCCGGAAGAGGCGGGGGAATCTGGGAAAATTCTGCCATGCAACAAGAGATGCCGAACACCCGGGACGAGGGTCAGCCCCCGAATCAGACGAACTCGACGGTGAAAGTCGAGGAGGGCGTGAACCTGCGGCCCTACAACAGCTTCGGTCTGCCCGCCACGGCTCAGCGCCTGGTCCGTATCCAGCAGGAAGCCGACCTGCGCCGCGTGATCGACCACCCCGAACTTGGCCGCGCGCCCAAGTTCGTGCTCGGTGGCGGCAGCAATATCGTGCTGACCCGCGATGTCGAGGCCCTGGTGCTGAAGATGGAGATCCTGGGCAAGCGCGTGGTCGAGGAACGCGAGGACGCCTGGATCCTCGAAGTCGGTGCCGGCGAGACCTGGCACGAGGTGGTGCGCTGGAGCCTGGAACAGGGCTGCCCCGGCCTGGAGAACCTGGCCCTCATCCCGGGGACGGCGGGTGCGGCGCCGGTGCAGAACATCGGAGCCTACGGCGTGGAGATCAAGGACCGCATCGAGGCGGTGGAGGTCATCGACCTCATCACCGGCCGGCCGGTGCGGCTGCCGGCCAGCGTGCTGGCCTTCGGCTACCGGGACAGCGTGTTCAAGCACACGGGCTTCGGTGGCCTGGCGGGCAAGAGCGTCATCACCCGTGTGCTGCTGCGCTGCCCCAAACCCTGGGTGCCGCAGCTGAGCTATCTGGACCTGGAGCGCAAGATGGCCGAGACCGGCATCACCGCGCCCAGCGCGCAGCAGGTCTTCGAGTGGGTCTGCCAGATCCGCCGGGCCAAGCTGCCTGATCCGCGTCAGATCGGCAATGCCGGCAGCTTCTTCAAGAACCCCGTGGTCAGCGAGGAGCAGTGCCGGGACATCATCGGCCGCGACCCCGGCATCGTCCATTACCCCATGCCCGACGGTACGGTGAAGCTGGCTGCCGGCTGGCTGATTGATGCCTGCGGCTGGAAGGGCAAGAGCGTGGGCGGTGCGGCGGTCTATGAACGGCAGGCGCTGGTGCTGGTCAATCGCGGTGAGGCCCGCGGGGCCGAGGTGGTGACGCTGGCGCGAGCCATCCAGGAGAGCGTCTATGGCCGCTTCGGCATCCGGCTGGAGCCAGAGCCTGTCATCGTCTGATCAAGGCTTGATCAGGGGCTGGGAGCACAACTCGCGGCAGCGGGCGATGGCCAGGCGGATGCGCAGCGCGATGGCCTGCAGCACGTCGGCATGACGCTCGGCGCAGGCCGCGGCCTCGAGTTCGGCGGCGGGCTGGCTCAGCAGGCGCAGCCCCAGGTTGGCAGCAGCCCCCTTGAGTTCATGGGCCAGCTCGCGCAGCTGTGTGTGATGAGGGCCGAGCAGCCCTTCGTCCAGGCGTCGCTCGATCTCGGGAAGGCCCGCGATGAAGCGCTCGTAGAGCTGGGCGACGGCTCGGCCACTGAGGTGGTGGCCCAGCTCGGCGATGACCTGTGCGTCCAGCTCCTCCTCCTGCGCCAGGTCCGGGCGTGAACGGGAGGTCGACCTGGGCGCCGCCGCGCCGACAGCAGGTGCGTCCACCTGCTCCCAGGGCTGGCGGTTGAGGGCCACGGTGAGTTCCTGGATGCCCAGGGGCTTGGCCAGGAATTCGTCCATCCCCGCTGCCTGGGCCTGCTGCCGCGTGCTGTCGAAGGCGTCGGCAGACAGGGCGATGATGCGGATCTGCCCCTTGGGTGCACCCATGGCGCGGATCTGGCGGGTTGCCTCCAGGCCATCCATGACCGGTGTGTGCAGGTCCATCAGGACCATGTCGAAATCTTCCAGGCGCAGGCGCTCGACGGCCTGCAGCCCGTTGTCGCAGAAGACAGCCTTGTGGCCCAGGCGCTGCAGCACTGCTTCCAGGAACTGGCGGTTGGTGGCGTTGTCTTCGGAGACCAGGATGCGCAGTTGCCGCAGCGCTGCCAAGGGCACGGCGTCGGGACGCAGCGGGGCCCCGGGCATGAGCCCAGGCCCGCATTCATTGAGCTTGAGCTCTACCGTGAAGACGGAGCCCTGGCCCAGCGCGGACTGCACCTGGATGTCGCCGCCCATGGCTCGGGCCAAGGTGCGGGAGATCTCCAGGCCCAGGCCCGTGCCGCCGAAGCGCCGCGAGCTGCTGGCATCGCCGCGGCTGAAGCGCTGGAAGAGCAGGGCCTGCGTCGCGGAATCCATGCCAATGCCGGTGTCCCGCACCTCGAAGCGCAGCAGGGTATTGCCCAGTGCATCGATCTGGCGGCTCGCCAGCAGGCTGACGCGGCCTTGCTCGGTGAACTTGATGGCGTTGCCGACGAGGTTCAGCAGGATCTGGCGCAGCCGCGTCGGGTCGGCCATCACCCAGCGGGGGACATCCGGCAGGATCTGCAGGTCCAGGGCCAGGTCCTTGGCGTGGGCCTGCGGCCAGCAGACATCTTCCAGCTCGCGCAGCATGGCAGGCAGCTCGGTGGGCTCGGGACGGATGTCCACGCCGCCGGCTTCCATGCGGGAGACGTCCAGGATGTCATTGAGCACCGCGAGCAGGTGGCGTGCGGAGTCGCCTGCGGCCTGCAGTTGCTGGCGTTGGCTCGCATCCAGCTTGCTGTCCTGCAGCAGGGCCAGCATGCCCAGCAGGCCGTGCATGGGGGTGCGCAGCTCATGGCTCATATTGGCCAGGAAGATGCTCTTGGCCCGGCTGCCCGCCTCAGCCTGCTCCTGGGCCTGTGCCAGGTGGCGTGCTTGCGCGCTCTGGGCCCGCGCATAGCTGCGCAGACGGCCGAACTGGCGCAGCACCAGCACAGACAGCAGCAACACCACCCCGACCTCGAAGGCATTGAGCAGCAGGCCGGTGCGGTTGTGGTCGCGTACCACGGCATTGCGCTCGGACACCTGGGCCGCCACGAAATGCGAGGCCGTCAGCGACAGCTCGCGGATGGGGTCGGCCAGTGACTCCAGGCGGTCCAGCACCTCGCGCAGGCGTTCGGGCTGCTCAGCCACCAGGCGGGGGTTGAGCGGCAGGCCGTCCGCCCAGCGGATGAAGGCGCGCGTGCGCTCCAGGGTGAGCCTGTAGTCGGGGCGCTGGCGCAGGATCAGGGTGGCGTGCTCGCTCTCGATCAGACTCAGGCGGCTGACGAAGATCTCGTAGCGCTGCACAACCTGCTCGGCATCGACGCTGGGGTTGGGGCCCAGCGTCTGTTCCAGTGCCAGGCGCAGGCGCAGGGCCTCGGTCTCGAACTGGAAGAGGCTCCAGACGAGGTAATCGTCCTGGTAGCGTTCGGTTGCATCCAGCAGCTGGTACTGCCGGATCTGCAGCCAGCCCATGCCTCCGAGGGCCAGCAACAGCACCAGCACCATGGCCACCGGCAGGTTGAGCCAGCGGCGGAATTTGCGGTGTCCGGGCTCCATGCTGTCAGCGGATTTCCAGGGCCTTCAGCTGCCAGGCACAGCGGCTGTAGTAGAGGCTGGTCCGCAGGCGGCGGTCATCGTCGAAGGGGTAGATGATGAACAGCGGTCCCTTGTCGCGCACGGACATGGGCTGGTCATCCATCAGCCGGGCCAGGATCACCGGGTGCTGCAGCACGTCATCCATGGGGATGCTCACGCGGTAGTCGTTCAGCGCATGGGCCTCGATGCTGCTGCCGCGGGCCCCTGCCAGCGCCAGCACGTCGCGCAGCAGAGGGCCGGTGAACTTGCGGGCTGCCGGGTACCACGGCGTGTTCACCGTGATGCTGCGCTGGGGCAGGGCGGCCAGCATGTCCATGTCAAAGGCGACGCGGCCATCCTGGTTGGCCTTGAGGCCGGCGCCGCTGATGGTCAGCACCACCCGACCCTTCGGGCTGTCCAGAGCCAGGGCCCGCCCCCCCAGCCCCAGGCCTGCCAGCAGCAGGCTGCCAGCTGCCAGCGCTGCCAGCCCCTTGCGGCGGGCAGGCTGCGCAGCCAGGCGGCGCGGCGCCGGCATGGTCAGCCCTCGTTCTTCAGCTGGGGCAGGGCCATGCCGGACCCAGGAGTCAGCAGGCCGACCTTGCTGTAGGTCATGAGCTTGTCGCGGGTGTCGATGATGTCCAGGTTGCGCATGGTCAACTGGCCAATGCGGTCGGCGGGCGAGAAGGGCGCGTCCTCGACCTTCTCCATGGACAGGCGCTCGGGCTTGTAGGTCAGGTTGGCGCTCTTGGTGTCCAGCAGCGAGTAGTCATTGCCGCGGCGCAGTTCCAGAGCCACCTCGCCGGTCACGGCGCGGGCCACCCAGCGCTGGGCGGCCTCGCGCAGCATGATGGCCTGCGGATCGAACCAGCGGCCCTGGTAGAGCAGGCGGCCCAGCTTCATGCCGTTGATGCGGTACTGCTCGATGCTGTCCTCGTTGTGGATGCCGGTCACCAGGCGCTCGTAGGCGATGTGCAGCAGGGCCATGCCCGGAGCCTCGTAGATGCCGCGGCTCTTGGCCTCGATGATGCGGTTCTCGATCTGGTCACTCATGCCCAGGCCGTGGCGGCCGCCGATGCGGTTGGCCTCCAGCATCAGGGCGACCGGGTCGCTGAACTCCTGGCCATTGAGGGCCACCGGCATGCCTTCCTCGAAGCGTACGGTGACGGTCTCGGGCTTGATCTGCACGTCCTCGCGCCAGAAGGCCACGCCCATGATGGGGTTGACGATCTTGATGCCGGAATCCAGGTGCTCCAGGTCCTTGGCCTCATGCGTGGCGCCCAGCAGGTTGGAGTCGGTGGAGTAGGCCTTCTCGGCCGACATCTTGTAGGCGAAGCCTGACTTCTGCATGAAGGCGGACATCTCGGCGCGGCCGCCCAGTTCGTCGATGAAGGTCTGGTCCAGCCAGGGCTTGTAGATCTTCAGCGAGGGGTTGGTCAGCAGGCCGTAGCGGTAGAAGCGCTCGATGTCGTTGCCCTTGAAGGTGGAGCCGTCGCCCCAGATGTTGACATCATCTTCCTTCATGGCGGCCACCAGCATGGTGCCGGTCACGGCGCGGCCGATGGGCGTGGTGTTGAAGTAGATCAGGCCGCCGGTGTGGATGTGGAAGGCACCGCTCTGCAGGGCGGCGATGCCCTCATGGACCAGCTGGGCGCGGCAGTCGATCAGCCGGGCCAGCTCGGCGCCGTAGGCCATGGCCTTGCGCGGGATCTCGTCGTAGTCAGGCTCGTCGGGCTGGCCGAGGTTGGCCGTATAGGCGTAGGGAATCGCACCCTTCTGGCGCATCCAGTGCAGGGCGGCGCTGGTATCGAGGCCGCCGGAGAACGCGATGCCGACCTTTTGGCCGGCGGGGATCTGCTGAAGAATCGTGGACATGAGTGCTTCTGGATGAGGCGTGCGCGGATGCTGCGCTCCCGGCGCACGATGCGGGAGCATCTGGACTTGTCTGGACCGTTTATTCTCTGCGAAATTGCCTACGAATTCAGGCGTTGCGACGGCCATTTGCTTGACGCTTGGCAGATGCAGCATTCGTGCCGTATCAGCCTTTGTCGCCGCGGCGACAGGGGTCTCGGGGGCATCCCGGCAAGATGAGTCGCGCGGGCCGGTGCCCGAGGGAGTGGCCATGAGCGTGGCGGACCAGGACTCGACGCAGCAGGCGAAACGCTACTGGCCGCGGCGCCTGCCTCGGCAATTGGTGCTGCCGGAAACCTCGCTGTGGTTCAACCTGGAAGTCGCTGCGCGGCGCTTTCCCGGGAAGTCTGCCACGCTGTATGGCGGGGCCGCCATGAGCTTTGCCGAACTGCATACGAAGGCCCAAGCGCTGGCCGGCTGGTGGCAGTCGCAGGGTCTGCAAAGAGGGGACCGCATCGGGTTGTTCATGCAGAACTGCCCGCAGTTCCTGGTGGCCTTCTACGCCGCCATGCGGGCCGACGCCGTGGTCGTGCCCATCAATCCCATGAACAAGGTCGAGGAGTTGGCTCACCTGCTGAGTGACTCGGGGGCGCGCGGCCTTGTGTTCGCGGCGGATCTCTTGCCGGTCGTCCAGCAAGCCGTGGCCGGCCTCGCGACCGTGCCAGTGCTGCTGGGCCTGCATTACGCCGATGCCCTGCCGCCATGCGGGCCGGCGGAGGACGCGGGCTTCTCCCCGGCCCTGCGGGAGTGGATCATGGCCCGGCCGCCCCTGCCGCCGGGCGTGGCCTGCTGGCCCGAAGCTCTGGGCGCCGCGCCGCCAGCGCAATCCGCACAGAACGGCCCGGACGACCTGGCCCTGCTGCCCTACACCTCCGGCACCACAGGCCTGCCCAAGGGTTGCATGCACACCCATCGCAGCCTCATGGCCAATTGCTGCGGCGGCGGCCTGTGGGGCTCGGCTTCGCCCGAGGCGGTCAGCCTGGCGGTGGTGCCCATGTTCCACATCACCGGCCTGCTCTACGGCGTGCTCACGCCGGTCTACAACGGGTCGACCCTGGTGCTGCTGCCGCGTTGGGACCGTGAACTCGCCGGCCGGGCGATCTCGCGCTACGGGGTCACGCACTGGACTTGCGTGCCCACCATGATCATCGACCTCTTCGCCAGTCCCCACTACCGCAGTGTCGACCTCAGCAGTCTGCGCTATCTCAGCGGCGGTGGCACGGCCATGCCTCAGGCCGTGGCCCAGCGCCTGCTCGATGAGTTCGGCCTGCAGTTCGCTGAGGGCTACGGCCTTACCGAGACCGCGGCCCCCACGCATGCCAACCCGCCCGAGCGCGCCAAGCTGCAGTGCCTGGGCATTCCCATCTTCGGCGTGGATTCGCGCGTGGTGGACCCTGACACGCTGAAGGAGCTGCCTCCCGGCGAGGTGGGCGAGATCATCAGTGCCGGCCCCATGCTCTTCCTGGGCTACTGGCGCCAGCCCGAGGCCACGGCGGCGGCCTTTGTCGAGATCGATGGCCAGCGCTTCTTCCGCACGGGGGATCTCGGCCGCATGGATGAAGAGGGCTACTTCTTCCTCACCGACCGCCTGAAACGCATGATCAATGCCAGCGGCTTCAAGGTCTGGCCTTCCGAGGTGGAGCTGCTGCTGTTCCAGCATCCGGGCGTGCAGGAGGCCTGCGTGATCGCCACCCGCGATGCCTACCGCGGCGAGTCCGTCAAGGCTGTCGTGGTGCCGCGTGCCGAGGCCCGCGGCACGCTGACGGAAGCGGCGCTCATCGCCTGGGCGCGTGATCACATGGCGGCCTACAAGGTGCCGCGCAGCGTGGAGTTCGTGGAGGCCCTGCCCAAGTCGGGGGCGGGCAAGGTGATGTGGCGGGTGCTGCAGGCCCGCGAGAACGAGTCCCGCTGAGCCTGTTCAGACCTGACCCCGCGGCGGGGCAGGGCGGCGAACCCCGGTACGCCAGCCTCAGGCCTTGCGGCCCTGCCGGTGCAGGTAGCTGGCCACGTAGCTGCAGGCGGGGATCACCCGCAGCTGTTGCTCGCCGGCCCATTGCAGGCCGGCGGCCACCAGTTTGGCGGCCAGGCCCCGGCCCTGCAGGGCGGGCGGCACGCCAGTGTGGGTGAAGACCACGGCATCGCCCTGGCGCTGGTAGTCCAGCACGCAGCGCTTGCCCGGCTCGGGTTCGAGCCAGAACTGCTGCGCCGTGCTGTCGTGCCGGACGTCCATGGTCTTTCCTGAAGGCCTTCAGCGGCCCAGTTGCTGCCAGAGGTAGCTGTACTCCAGCGCCTGCAGGGTGGCGCGCTGCTCGTTGTCGGCCGCACCGCCATGGCCGCCCTCGGTGTTCTCGTAATAGAAGACCTCGTGACCCAGCTCAGTCATGCGGGCAACCATCTTGCGGGCATGGCCAGGGTGGACCCGGTCATCGCGCGTCGAGGTGGTGAAGAAAACCTTGGGATAGGTCTTGTCCTTGCTGACGTTGTGGTAGGGGCTGTACTGGCGGATGACCTCCCAGTCCTTGACATCGTCCGGGTTGCCGTATTCGGCCATCCAGGAGGCGCCGGCCAGCAGCTTGTGGAAGCGGCGCATGTCCAGCAGCGGCACCTGGCAGACCACGGCGTTGAAGAGGTCAGGGCGTTGCGTGAAGGTGGCGCCCATCAGCAGGCCGCCGTTGCTGCCGCCCATGATGCCCAGATGGCGAGGCGAGGTGATCTTGCCCTTGACGAGGTCCTCGGCCACGGCGATGAAGTCCTCGTAGCTGCGCTGCTTGTTGGCCTTGATGGCGGCCTGGTGCCAGGCCGGGCCGAACTCGCCGCCGCCGCGGATATTGGCCAGCACGTAAACGCCGCCGCGCGAGAGCCAGGCACGGCCACGGCCGCCGGAATAGCCCGGCTGCAGCGAGACCTCGAAGCCGCCGTAGCCATAGAGCAAGGTGGGATTGCTGCCATCGGCCGTCGCGCCCTTGGGCCAGATCACGAAGTAGGGCACGCGGGTGCCGTCCTTGCTGGTGGCGAAGCGCTGCTCGGCGCGCATGCCAGCCGCATCGAACTGGGCCTGGCGGGACTTCAGCACCTGGCGCTCGTCACTGCCGGTGCGGGCAAGGAAGAGGGTGTCGGGGGTGAGGAAGTCGGTGTAGTAGAGGAAGTAGCGCTCGGCCAGTTCGTCCTTGGGCAGCTCGCTGTCGTACAGGGCGCCCAGGTGCAGCGCGCCGGGGAAGGGGGCCTTGACCTCGCGGCGCTGCGGGGCCTGGGCCTTGCTGAAGTCCCACTCCTCCAGCTTGCTGGCAACCTGGTCGATGACCGACAGCAGCACGCGGCTGCGAGTCAGGCTGTAGCCCGCCAGCGAGCGGGTGGCCGTGGGCTGGAACAGGACCTTGAACTTGCGCTCACCGCGCTGGTAGGCCTTGAGATCCGTGATCAACAGGGAGCCGCTCTTGAAGGTGCTGCCGCCGACGCTCCAGTCGCTGCGCGGCTTGAGCAGCATCCACGGGCCCCAGAAACCAGACTCGACGTCCTCTGGAATCTCCAGCTTCCCCAGCTTGCCGCCCTGCAGCAGGAAGCTGCTGCTGGTGTAGAAGTCAAGGGCACGCTGGAAGAGCACGCGCTGGTGGCCCGGGGTGCGGTCCACCATGACGCTGGCAGCCACATCCTTGGCCTCGCCTTCGAAGACGGTCCTGGCGGCGCTCAGCGGCGTGCCGCGCTTCCATTGCTTGATGACGCGGGGGTAGCCGGAGTCCGTCAGGCTGCCGGGGCCGAAGTCGGTGCCCACGAAGAGGGTGTTCTCGTCCAGCCAAGTCAGCTGGCTCTTGGCCTCGGGCAGCTCGAAGCCGCCCTTGATGAACTGCTTGCTGACGGTGTCGAACTCGCGGCTCACCTGGGCGTCAGAGCCCCCGCGGGAGAGGTTGACCATGCAGCGCCGGTAGCTGGGACCCAGGCACTGTGCGCCGTGGAAGACCCAGCTTTCGCCTTCCGCCGCGCCCAGGGCGTCGAGGTCCAGCACCGTTTCCCAGGCTGGCGCGGCCTTCTGGTACTCGGCCAGCGTGGTGCGGCGCCACAGACCGCGCTTGTGCTGCTCGTCCTGCCAGAGGTTGTAGAGGAAGCCGCCCATGCGACTGACGCCCGGGATGCGGTCGCGCGCATTGAGCACCCCCAGCAGGTCCTGGCGGATGGGCTCGAACTCAGGCCTGGCCTTGAGCACCTTGAAGCTGGCCTCGTTGCGTTCCTTGACCCAGGCCAAGGGCTTCTCACCCAGCACCTCTTCCAGCCATTGGTGCGGGTCGGCAGGTTCGGGCGCGCTGGCCGCCTCGGCGGCGTGCAGGGCGCCGGGCAGCAGGGCGGCGGCAAGGCTCACGGCAACTGCCAGGGTGGTCAGTTGACGTCGCTTCAGGCGCAGCAGATCCAAGGTCTTCATCGCTTCTCCGGAATTGTTGTTCGAGCCGCCCTCCTGGCAGCCGGGCCGGAGTCTAGCGGCCAGGCTCAGGCGTGCTTAAGGGCATGGGGGTGAATCTCCAATTGACGCGAGGGCGTGGAGATGTAGACAAGACCGTCCTGGATGCTGACCTGCAGCTGCATGCTGCGCTCGGCGAAGGCGGCCAGGGCCTGGATTTCCTCTGCAGGGATCTGCCAGACCGACAGCTTGGGCGCCCGGGTGAGCTTGCCTTCGATGCCCGCCCACCAGATGGGTGTGCTGGCGGCGTAGCAGTAGACGCTGACCCGCTCGGCGCGGCCGTGGGCTTTCATGATGCGGCGCTCGTCCGGCTGGCCCAGATCGATCCAATGCACGACTTCGCCGGTCAGGTTGAGCTGCCACAGATCGGGATCATCAACCTCTGAGAGGCCCTTGGTGAACTCCAGCCGCCCGTTCAGGTCGTCCGCCGGCACGTTCAGGGCATAGGCCAGCACGCGAAGCATCATGCGCTCGTCGGTCTCGCTGGGATGCTTGGCGATGGTCAGGTTGTGCTCGCCGTAGACATGGCGGTCCATGTCCGCGATGTTGAGCAGGGCCTTGTAGATGGTTGCCTTGAGTGCCATGGGGAATTCTCGAAAGGGGCCCCGGCGCGTGGCCGTGCCTGCGGGGTTGTCGGTGCCGCTGGGGGGGAGCGGGCGAAAGGGGCGGATTATCCCCGGCCGGGCGAGGCGGCCGCTCATGGCATCATTCCGGCTTTGCGCCAGTCGGCGCGTCCTTTGCTGTACCGCAGCATCAGCCCGTACCGCCATGAAACGAATCCTCCTCTCCGTCTGCCTGGCCGCCCTCCTGCCGGCCCTGGCTTCTGCCCAGACCGTCAATCCGAATGCCAAGGTCGACCCCAAGAACAACAAGGTCAGCCGTCCGGTGGTGGACAAGCCCAGGCAGAAACTGATGACGCGCGACGAGCTGCGCGCTTGCCTGAACCAGCAGGCCGGCAATGAAGCTGAAGCCAAGGCCGTGCTGGCCGCCGAAGCCGACTACAAGAAGGAGCGCGAGCGCCTGATGGCTGACAAGGAGCTGCTCACCAAGGAAGGCGCGGACATCGATGCCAGCGCCACCGCCATCAAGGCTGAACAGGGCGAGCTGATCAAGTTCAACGAGGACCTCAAGACCAAGCTGCCCGAGATGACCCGCGCCGACCAGAAGGCCGCCATCGAGGAATACAACGTGCGCGCCAAGGCCAATGACGCCAAGATCGAAGTGCACAACAAGCGCAAGGACGACTACGTGCTCAAGGCCAAGGCCTTCGATGCAGCCATCGAGAAGTTCAACAAGACCGGCAAGGACCTCGAGACCCGCAGCCTGGACCACCTCGATGCCGTGGACGGCTGGAAGAAGAACTGTGGCAACAAGCCCTACGACGAGGCTGACGAGATTGCCATCAAGAAGGAACAAGCCGCCGCAGGCAAGTAAACCACGACGAGCGGGGCTCCCAGACTGTTGAGCTCTGCAAAGCAAAAGGCGCCGACCCTGGCGGGTGCGGCGCCTTTCTTATTGGCCGTTTCCTTGGAGCGCGGGCCTAGCGCGGGCCGTAGAAGCGGTCCAGTCCCGCCAGGAAGACCCGGAAGTCGATGGGCTTGGTCCAATAGTCCGCAAAGCCCGCTTCGCCCGCCCGGCGCACGTCCTCGGGCATGGCATTTGCCGACAGCGCCACGCAGGGAATGCCAGCAGTGGAGGGGTCGGCGCGCAGGGCCTGCAGCAGGCCGTGCCCGTCGCCGTCTGGTAGCTGCATGTCCACCAGGATGAGGCGCGGCAGCAGCCTGCCGGCCTGCGCCAGCCCTTGCGCCACGGTTTCAGCGCCGAAAAGGGCGATACCCCCGCGCTTGTTGACCAACTCCTCGACGATCAGCATGTTGATGGGGTTGTCCTCGACATAGAGCAGGCGCGGCAGCTCGGTCGCGGCGGCTTCGGGACTGGGGCCGGAGGCTGGCATCATCGGGGCGGTCATGGTGTTATTTCCCGCATTGTGGCGCCAGCGTGGCAGTATCCTGACTCAAGGCAAGACCTGGCCCCCGGGAATCGGGGACACCGTCAAGGGCGTGCAATGATGACAGTGCAGGCCATGGCAGCATCAGCGCAGGGAGGTCTCAGCAATGCATATCGGGATTCTGACAGGTGGCGGCGACTGCCCCGGGCTCAACGCGGTGATCCGTGCGGTCACGCTGGCCCTGATCGAACGTTGCGGTGCCACGGTCACCGGCATCGAGCGCGGCTTCCTGGGCCTGCTGGACGGCCGCTGCCGCCCGCTGGATGCAGCCTCGGTGCGCAGCCTGATCGCCGAGGGCGGCACCATACTCGGCACCCACAACCGGGCCGATCCCTTCCATTACTTCGGCGCCGGTGGCACGGACTGCTCCGGCCACGCCCTGGACTTCCTGGGCCGCCAGAACATTGACGCGCTGGTGGTCATCGGCGGGGACGGCACCATGACCATTGCCGAGCGTTTCGCCCGCCTGGGCGTGCCGGTGGTGGGCGTGCCCAAGACCATAGACAACGACCTGATGCTCAATGAGCGCAGCTTCGGCTTCGATTCCGCCGTCACCGTCGTCAGCGAGGCCCTGGGCCGTCTGCAGACCACGGCGCGCAGCCATGGACGCCTGATGATCGTCGAAACCATGGGCCGCTACGCCGGCTGGATCGCGCTGGAGGGTGGCCTGGCCGGTGGCGCTGACGCCATCCTGATCCCGGAGCAGAGCTACGAGCTCGAGCGCCTGGCCGCCTTTGCCCGCCAGCGTGCCCATGAGCAGGGCTTTGCCCTGCTGTGCGTGGCCGAGGGTGCCAAGGCCCTGGGCGGCGAGTGGGTGATCCAGCGCCAGTTGGACAACAGTCCGGACCCGCTGCGCCTGGGCGGCATTGGCCAGCGGCTGATGGGCGACCTGGAGGGCCAGCTGGGCAGCGAGGTGGAAATCCGCTGCACCCTGCTGGGGCACCTCCAGCGCGGCGGATCGCCCACGGCCTTTGATCGCGTGCTGGCCACCCGCTTCGGCGTGGCAGCGGCCGGGCTGGTGATGCGCGGGCAGTTCGGCCGCATGGTGGCGCTGCAGGGCGATCGCTGCGTGGACGTCGGCCTGGGCGAGGTCGCGGGCCAGAACCGCTGCGTGCCACAGGATCACGAGCGCCTGCAGGTGGCGCGTGAGCTGGGTGTCTTCCTAGGGTAAACCCGTTCATCGGCCCTCGCCGCAGTTCATCGCGGCTGATCGGCAACCCGTCTCCTGTGGCTTGGATCGCCATGGCGGGCTGGGCACAGTGCGTGCATCGAAGACCACGAAGCACTTGCCCGCTTGCCTCAGGAGGTTCCCATGAAGCCCGTGACCATTCCTTGCTACGACCGCTACGCCCCCATCCGCCGCCTGGCCCTGGGCAGCGGCCTGCTGCTGGGCTTGACGATCGGCGCGCTGATGGCGCTTCCCAGCCAGGCGGCGCTGCCGGCCAAGGCGGTGGTGCAAGTCCTGCCCCGTGTGGAGGTGCATGGCAAGCGCGTGCAGATCGAGCAACTGCCGCCCGTGGTGGTCAGCGGCCGCCGCGCCGACGCCGCGGATGTGCAACTGGCCCGTTCCGAACCCGAAGCCGCCCCGCTGCCGCAATGAGCCCGGGCTGACTATGATGCCGCGTCGGTCAAGCAAACCGACAGCATCCAGCCCCTCATGACCATGCCTCAGCTCGATTCAAACGGCAGTGCTGCCGATTCCTCCGCATCACCGGCCAGGGTCGCCCTGGTCACAGGCGCCGGCAGTGGCATTGGTCGCGCAGCCGCCTTGGGCCTGGCGCAGGCGGGCTGGCAACTGGTGCTGGTGGGGCGGCGCGAGGAGGCCCTCTGTGAGACGCGGTCCGCGGCTCCTGATCCTGCCTTGTGTCTGGTCCGGCCCTGCAATGTGGCCGATGCCGGGGCGGTGAAGGCGCTCTTTGCCGAGATCGAGCGGCACTTCGGCCGCCTGGACCTGCTCTTCAACAACGCAGGCGTGAGCGCGCCCGCCCTGCCGGTTGACGAGCTTTCCTTCGAACAATGGCAGGCCGTGGTGGACGTCAACCTCACCGGCAGCTTTCTCTGTGCCCAGGCTGCCTTCGGCCTGATGAAGCGCCAGCAGCCGCGTGGCGGCCGTATCGTCAACAACGGATCCATCTCGGCCCACGCGCCGCGTCCGAATTCCGCGCCCTACACGGCCACCAAGCACGCGATCTCAGGCTTGACCAAGGCCCTGAGCCTGGATGGCCGGGAATTCGACATCGCCGTGGGCCAGATCGACATCGGCAATGCCGCCACCGAGATGGTCAGGCCCATGCAGCAGGGCGTGCGTCAGGCCAATGGCAGCATCGCGGTGGAGGCCACCATGGACGTGCAGCATGTCGCCGACGCCCTGGTGCACCTGGCCCAGTTGCCGCTGTCCGTCAACGTGCCCTTCATGACCCTCATGGCCAACCGCATGCCTTACATTGGGCGCGGCTGAGCCGTCTGGATCTTGTCCTTGAAAGGAAGTGGTTTGTTCACTGCTCTGATTTCCCTGGTGCTTCGCCTGGTGCTGGGCGCGGCAACGGTCGTCCTGGTGCTGGGCCTGATGGTGCTGGCGCTGGCGATCCTGCTGGTCGTTGGCCTGTGGAGCCTCGTCCGAGGGCGCAAGCCGGTGCTGGAGGTCCCAGGCTTTGCGCGTGTGTGGGCCTTCCGCGCCGGGCGGGGCTTTGCCCGGGGGCCGGCGCGCCGGGCTCCTCCTGCCGACGTGGTCGACATCGAGGCGCGCGTGGTGGGCGAGGCTCATGAATCGGCCAGCCGTCCGACTCTTCCGCCGCAGGCGCACTGAGACGCGTGAGGCCTGAGCCCCCGAGCCGCGCGGCTTACCAGCGCTTGCCGCTGAGCTCTTCGAAGATCTCGCCGTAGATCCGGTAGCGGGAGGCGCTGATCTGGCGGGCTTCCAGCGCGGTCCGCACGCCGCAGCCGGGCTCGTGCAGGTGCGTGCAGTTGTAGAAGCGGCAGCTGCCGGCATGCTTGCGCAGGTCCGGCATCAGCTGCGGCAACTGCGCGGGCTCGATTTGGCGCAGGCCGAATTCCTGGAAGCCGGGGGAGTCGATCAGTGCGGTCTCGCGACCTGCGTCCATCCAGTACCACTGCGTGGTCGTGGTGGTGTGCCGGCCGGAGTTGAGGGCCAGGGAGATGTCCCCCACCTGGGCTTGGGCATCGGGGATCAGCAGGTTGATCAGGGTGCTCTTGCCCGTGCCGCTGGGCCCAAGCACAAAGGTGCGCTTGCCCTGCAGCCAGGGGCGGAGTGCCTCGGCCGAAGCCTCAGGGGACTCGCGCAGGGCCAGTTCCATCACCGTCAGGCCCATGTCCCTGTAGGGTTGCAGGCGCTCACGCTGGGCCGCCACGCCAGGCAGGTCGGTCTTGTTGAGGGCCACGCGTGCGCTGATACCCGCACTCTCGGCAGCGATCAGCGCACGCGCCAGCTGCGACTCCGAGAACACCGGCTCCACCGCCACCAGCACGAGCAACTGGTCGAGGTTGGCGGCAAAGCTCTTGGTCTTCCATTCGTCCTGACGGAACAGCAGGTTGCGGCGCGGCTCCACGGCCTCGATCACGCCTTCGTCACTGCTGGCCTCGGCCCAGCGCACCTGGTCTCCCACCACGCAGTCACTCTTCTTGCCGCGGGGATGGCAGACGCGGCGGCGGCCTTCGCTGTCCTCCACGATGTAGTGCCGGCCGTGCCCGCGCACCACCAGCCCCAGGTCCAGCCCGGCGCCGCGCTTCTCTGCCGCAGTACCACCCTTGAAGCGGCCACCACTCACGGCTGGGTCTCGGGCAGGGCGCTGACCTGGGCCGCGCAGATGAAGTCGTTCACGCTGAGCCCCTGCACCGAATGCGTGCTGAAGCTGACCGTGGCCACGTTGTAGCTCAGCACCATGTCCGGGTGGTGGTCCTGCGCATGGGCGATCTCGGCCACTGCGTTGGCAAAGGCCATCACCTGGTAGTAGTTGTCGAAGACGAAGCGGCGGGCGATGGCCTTGTGGGTGGCATCAGGCAGCCAGCCAGGGACCTGGGCCAGCCAGTCGCCGAGCTCGGCCTCAGGCAGGGCTGTGGTTTGGGGGGCGCATTGAGCAAGCAGCAGGTTCATGCGGAGCAGGGGGTGGAGAGACGTTCGATGGCGGCCAGGCGTTCGCTGGCCGGCGGGTGGGAATAGTAGAAGCGGGCGTAGACCGGGTCGGGGGTCAGGGTGCCGGCATTGTCCTCGTGGAGCTTGAGCAGGGCATTGCTCAGATCCTGGCCGCTGGACTGGGCGCAGGCGTAGGCGTCGGCCTGGAACTCGTCGCGGCGCGAGAGTTGGGCCGCCAGCGGCGTGAAGAAGAAGCTGAACACCGGCATCACCAGCAGGAAGAGCAGCAGGGCCAGGGCGTCATTGGGCGCCGCCATGTTCGGCTGCACACCCAGGCCCAGGTAGAAGCCCACCTGGGTGCCCAGCCAGCCCAGCAGTGCGAAGCCCAGCAGGCTCAGTCCGAAGAGGCCGAGCATGCGCTTGAGTACATGGCGATGCTTGAAGTGCCCCAGTTCGTGAGCCAGCACGGCCTCGACCTCGCCGGGGTGCAGGCGCTGCAGCAGCGTGTCGAAGAAGACGACCCGCTTGGCCGCGCCCAGGCCGGTGAAGTAGGCATTGCCATGCGCCGAGCGCCGGCTGCCGTCCATCACGAAGAGGCCCTTGGCCGCGAAGCCGCAGCGTTTCATCAGGGCTTCGACACGGCCCTTGAGAAGCTCGTCCTGAAGGGGCTCGAACTTATTGAAGAGGGGGGCGATGACGGTGGGGTAGAGCACCATGATCAGCAGGTTGAAGCCCATCCAGGCGCCCCAGGCCCACAGCCACCACATGGGGCCGGCCGTGCCCATGAGCCACAGGATCAGGGCGGCAATGGGCAGGCCGATCAGCGCGCCGACCAGCAGGCCCTTGACCATGTCGGCGAAGTACAGCGCCAGGGTCGTTCGGTTGAAGCCGAAGCGCTGTTCGAGGCGGAAGGTGTGGTACAGCGACAGCGGCAGGTCCAGCAGGCCGCCGATGAGGGCGAAGGCCGTGATGAGACCGAGTTGGTAGGCCATGGGGCCAAAGCGCTGCAGGGCGTGGTCCAGGACCCATTCGTTGAGGCTGTTGAGCCCGCCCATGAGTGTCCAGCCGATCAGCAAGGCGCTGGAGACGGCCAGGCTCAGCATGCCGAAGCCCGTGTTGGCCGCGGTGTAGTCGGCAGCCTTCTGGTGGGCGGCCAGGGGCACGCTGGCGGCAAAGGCGGGTGGGACGGCGCCGCGGTGTTCGCGCACATGCCGCACCTGGCGGCTGGCCAGCCAGAGCTTGAGCAGCAGGCTCAGGCCCAGGGCGGCAGCGAGCAGGGCGCTCATCAACGGTGCCGACAGCGGTGGCAAGCAGGCCTGCAGCGGGGGGATCAGGGAGGCAGTTTGCATGGTGCCAAGTGTAGGCCTGCGACAATGGCAGCTTGCCCTTCCCGGGCGCAGCATCATTTCCCGACACATCATGAGCGACACCACCGGCACCACCGACGCCCCCCTGCTGCCCATCAGCGACCAGAACCTGATCTGGATCGACCTGGAGATGACCGGCCTCTACCCCGACCGCGACCGCATCATCGAGGTGGCCGTGGTGGTCACGGATCCGCACCTCTCCGTGCGCATCGAGGGCCCGGTCTTCGCCATCCACCAGAGCGACGAGACCCTGGACAAGATGGATGCCTGGAACAAGGGCACGCATGGCAAGAGCGGTCTGATCGACCGCGTGAAGGCCTCCACCATCACCGAGGACGAGGCCGCTGCACAAACCATCGCCTTCCTGAGGCAGTACGTGCCCGCCGGCAAGTCGCCCATGTGCGGCAACAGCATCTGCCAAGACCGCCGCTTCCTCGCCAACTACATGCCCACACTGGAAGACTTTTTCCACTACCGCAACCTGGACGTGTCCACGCTCAAGGAACTGGCCCGGCGCTGGAAGCCCGGCATCATCGAGGGCTTCAAAAAGGCCCAGGCCCACACCGCGCTGGCCGACATCCACGAGTCCATCGACGAACTCGCCTACTACCGCACGCATCTGCTGAGCGTCTGATTCCCGGCGTTTCGCTTCGCAACAAGCCCTTCCGCCCATGACGGCCACGCTGCGTCCCGAGCAGATCCAGGCGGCCTTCGACTTTCCCCGCCACCCGCTGGCGCGGGAAGACGGGGAGCGCTTGCGCGGGGTCTGGACTACCCCGCCCGCGCGCTGCTTGCGGGCCGGCTCGGCAGCGGAGCTGCCCGGCGTGATCGACGCCGCAGAGCAAGCCTCGCGCGCGGGGGCCTGGGTGCTGGGCGGGTTGCGCTACGAGGCCGCTTCGGCCCTGGAGTCCAGGCTGGCCCACCATGCCGCCGAGGGGCCGCTGGCCGAGTTCGCCGTGTACGAGCAGGCACCCGAACCCTGGCCCATCCTGCCTTGCTTCAGCGGCGCCCTGGACTGGACTGACAGCCAGCCGGCAGCCGATGAGGCACGCCAGGTCGAGCGCATCCGTGAGTGGATACGCGCCGGCGACTGCTACCAGGTCAACCTCACCACCCGCCTGCGCCCGCAGGCCGCCGCGCCCGATCTGGCGCAGCTCTTCCTGGCACTGCAGGCGGCGCAGCCAGGCGGTTTTGCGCTCTTCCTGCGCGGGGCCGGCGTGGCCAGTGTCTCGCCCGAACTCTTCTTCGACTGGCGTCCCGTGCCTGAGGCCCAGGGCGGCACGCGCAGCTGGCTGCTGTCTGCCCAGCCCATGAAGGGCACGGCGCCGCGTGGCCGTGATGTGGTCGAGGACGAGGCAGCCCAGGCCTATCTGCGCACCAGTCCCAAGGAGCGTGCCGAGAACCTGATGATCGTGGACCTGCTGCGCAACGACATCAGCCGCGTGGCCCAGGTTGGTACGGTGCGCGTCCCACGGCTCTTCGAGCTGATTGCCCTGCCGACGGTCTGGCAGATGGTGTCCAGCGTCAGCGCCGTCACGCGGGCCAGCGTGCGCCTGCTGGACGTCTTCCGTGCCTTGTTTCCCTGCGGCTCCGTGACCGGGGCCCCCAAGATCCGCGCCATGCAGATCATCCGTGAACTGGAGCCGGAGCCGCGCGGCTGGTACTGCGGTGCGCTGGGTGTGCTGCAGCCAGGCGGCGTCGCCACGTTCAACGTTCCTATCCGTACCGTCGAGCGGGGGCGCGCAGGCTGGCAGTGCGGCATCGGCAGTGGCATCACTCTGGACTCCGATCCAGCTGCCGAGCTGGCCGAGTGGCGGGCCAAGACCCGCTTCCTGCTGCGCGCTGAGGCGCCCGTCGAGGCGCTGGAGACGCTGCGCCTGGAGTCTGGCGAGTTGTGCCATCTGGAGCTGCACCTGGCGCGGCTGCAGCGCACGGCACACCACTTTGGCCTGCGGTACCGAGCGACCGATGTGCGCCAGGCCCTGGCCGAGCAGGCTGCGCGGCACCCCGAGGGGCGCTGGCGTGTGCGGCTGACGCTGCCTCGCGACGGGCAGCCGCACTGCTCCGTGCATCCCTTGGGCGATACTCCACTGCCCGTGCCGCTGGAACTGGCCCGACGCCCCATGCCGACCCAGGGGGCGCTGGCAGAGTATCTGCAGCACAAGACCACGCGACGCGCCCATTACGAGGCCTTCGCACAAGACAAGACAGCGGCAGCCTTCGATGTGCTGCTGTGGAACGAAGACGAGGAACTGACGGAGTGCAGCTTTGGCAATATCGCGCTCCAGATCGAGGGCCGCTGGCTGACGCCGCGACTGGCCGCTGGGCTGCTGCCCGGCGTGCTGCGCGAGGCCATGCTGGCCCGAGGGCAGCTGCAGGAAGCACGGCTGCTCAAGTCAGACCTGGCGCGTGCCCAGGGCCTGGCCTTTTTCAACAGCCTGCGGGGTTGGTGCCCCGCCGTGCTGATTCCCGAACCCTGAATCCATAGGGGCGGCTCTCAAGGCCTGTCCCTTCCAATCCCATGGCAACTAGCAAGACCCCGCGGCGCAAGGCCGCCACCGAAATCGAGGCAGCACCTGCCAAGCAGGCGTCAGTGAAGAAAAGGCCGGCGACCGAGTCCGCCAAGGCTGAGAAGGCCGCCAAGCCTGCCAAGGCAGAGAAAGCTGTGAAGGCAGAGAAGGCAGACAAGGCCGCCAAGCCCGCCGCCAAACCCAAACGCCCGGCTGCCAAGCCCGCAGCGCCGGCCGAGGCCGTCGCGGTCAAGAAAGCCGCCACCAAGTCCGTGGCGGCCAAGACGAGCGCAGCCAAGGCGAGCGCCGCAAAGACGACCGTAAAGACGAGCGCCGCAAAGAAGAGCGCTGAGAAGGCGAACGCCGGCAAGGCAAGCCTGGCAAAAGCTAGCCTGGCAAAAGCGGCAGCGGTCGCTGCGCCGGCCGTTGCCAGGAAGTCTGGCAAGAAGGCTGAGCTTGTGAGCGGCAGCGAGCCGGTCGAACCGGCAGCCAAGAGCGGCCGCAAGAAAGCGCCGGCCGCGGCCGCGCCTGTCGAAGCCAAGGCCACCCGCCCGGCGCGCAGCCGCAAGATCACCGAGAGCCAGGCGCCCGCTGTGCCCGAGGCCGAGGCTGAGGTATCCAAGCCGGCCCGCAAGACCCGCAAGAGCAGCCCGCCGGCCGTTGCAGCGCCGGTGGCGGCTCTCGTCGCCGAAGTGGCGGCTGCGCTGGAGGAGCCTGCTGCGCCCGTCGCCCGCAAGCGCGCGGGCGGGCGTGGCAAGGGGGCGGTCACCGAGACAGCCACGGAGGTGGTCACTGAGGCAGCCGCGGCGCTGGCCCCATCACCATCCGCTCTCGAGGAAGCTCCCGCCAAGCCTGCCCGCAAGACTCGCCCGCCGAAGAAGGCAAAGCCCCTGGCGGCCGATGCTGTCGAGCAGGATGCTGCGGAGCAGGCCAAGGACGAGCCCGGCCCAGGCGAACCGCCTGCGATCGATGGACCTGATTGGCGCTGGCACAAGGCGCAGGCCGGCCTGTTCGGCAGCTATGCCGTCCATGACGCTGATGGCGAGCCACTGGCCACGCTGGAGCTGCAAGGCGGCATTGGCCATTACCGCTGCAACTGCGCGGAATTCCAGGATAGCGAGGAGGGCTCCTGTGCGCATGGCCAGTGGCTGCTGGAGCAACTGGCCGCTGCCCGTGAAGGTCAGGCCGACAGGCTGGCGGCCGGGCCGGACACCGCCTGGAGCGAGCTGGGCCTCAGTGCAGGCTGGCAGCGCCGCCTGGTCTGGCGCCTGGGGCAGGGCGCCAGCTCGGCCTTGCGCTCGCTGGCCGAGGATTGCGCTGACGAACAGGGGCGATTCATTGCGCCGCTGGAGGGTCAGGTCTTGCCTATGCTGCTGCAGGCCGCGGCGGCCGAAGGCCATGAGCTGCGCGTGGGCGCCGAGGTCTGGCAGCAGCTGGCGCTGTCTGCCGATGCCGGCGATCGTGTCGAACGCCTGGCACAGGCCTTCGAGCAGGGCCTGGCCTCGCCGGCCCTGCAGGCCCAGGTGAAGGCAGTGCTGCCCGACATGCAATGGGAGGCGGCGCTCTTTGCAGTCTGCGCTGGCCGGGCCTTGCTGGCCGACGAATCCCCTTTGCCGCAACGCCCCTCTGCGGTGGCGGCAGCGCAGCTGTGGCAGTCCCACTTCGGCGTGGGCGCGGTGGCCATCGTGGCGCCGTCCACCCTGCATGAGGCCTGGCGCGAGGACGTCATCCGCTTGCTGGGCGCCTGGCCGACCGGCTGGGTGCTGCAGGCACCGACCGATCTGTCGCCGGCCGCTGGCTGCGAGCTGTTGATCGTCGATGCTGTCGATGCCTTGGGTGATGTGCTGCCGGCTCTGCGCCAACTGGGTGCAGCTCATCTGATCCTGCTGTCCCATCGCGAACTGCTTGGCACGGAGCTGCTGAGCGCCCTGGTCGCCTGGATTGACGAGGCGCGTCGCGGCCCCTATGCCGCTCTGCGGCGGCTGGGCCGCGAAGCCGGCAAGCGCCAGCAGCGCGAAGTGCTGGAAACGGTGATGCTGGCGCGCCGCCGCCGCGATCTCGCGCCGGGCCTGCCGGTCCAGCTGCTGACGCACTGGGTGCGCGTGCCGGCAGGGGACAGCGCCGGCCTGGCGCTGGACACCACGGACGTGCAGTGCGTCCAGCGCCTGCATCAGCGCTGGTCCCGCCTGGGCAGTCTCTCGGCGGGTGAGCAGCTGCAGCTGCAGCAAGCCCTGTTGCGCTTGCGCCTGGGCGACGCAGCGCAGGCCGAGAAGATGGGCGAAGCTCGCGCCGCAGCCCTGGTGCGCCTGTTGCCGGAGCTGGTGCCGGGGCGTGCGGAGCGCGTGGTGGTGTTCGCCCAGCAGGACGCTGCACTGCGCCCGCTGGCGCTGGCACTGCAGGAGCTGGGCCTGCCTCTTGCCAATCTGCGCCAGCACCAGAGCGCCGAAGTACGCGCCATGGAACTCCAGGCATGGTCCGAAGGCGAAGCCAGCGTGCTGCTTGCCACCGATGCCGCCTGCACAGGCCTGGACCTGCGTCAGCCTGGCAGCGTCCTCGTCCATGCGGATCTGTGCTGGAACCCGGCACTGATGAAGCAGCGGCTGGCGCGTCTGGCCGCCGAAGGCAGCGAAGGTGCCGGCCCGTCCGACTGGGCCTTGGTGCTCGAGGCAGGCTTCGATCCCGTCCAGTTGGCGGCTCACGGCCAGGAGGCGTCCCTGCCGTCTGGCCTCCAGGACGGCGAGGCGGGGGCCATCCCCTTCCTGGCTGGCTCAGACCTTGCCGCCTTCATGGAGGCTGTGGGTCGCGCCCTGGGCGCTCTGAAGGCCGCCTGACCGGGCGGGCGAGCTGGCGTGGGCGTCAGGGACACCGCGCCTCGCCGGATTCGCAGCGCTGGACGGCAGGAAGTCACGCCAGGCGCCACCTCGTCTGCCCAATGGCCGTCGGGGCGCTTGGCGTTTCCGTGAAAACCCTGGTATGATTGCGGTCTCACTGCAGCAGGGTTGTCTGAGCCCGGGCAGTGATCCGTACGTCTCCTCTGACCTTGTCCGGCAGCCCCTCTTCATCATCTTGATGCATCAGTGGTGCCCGACGCCCTCGGGTTCGGTCGGCGGCGATGCCGTCGCTTTGACTGTGACCCCGACGCCGCACCGGCTCCAGAGCTCAAGCCTCTTTTTTCTGCTTGGCAGACCCTGATGGTCTTGCACGCCCGGTGTACGACGTGAATCGTCTTCCAGCGACTCGACCCTGACCGCGGCTTTCCATTGCCTGCTGCGGTCGCATGCCTTGCGCCTGCCGCTTTCGGCCGTCGCCGGGCATGGCTTTGCAGAAAGAAATCATGAGTTTTGAAAATCTGGGCCTGAATGAAGTCCTGCTGCGTGCCGTGAAGGACTCCGGCTACGAGAACGCCACCGAGGTGCAGACCCTGGCCATCCCCCCCGCCATTGAAGGCGCCGACCTGATGGTCTCCTCGCGCACGGGTTCGGGCAAGACCGCCTCCTTCATCCTGCCCGCGCTGGAGAAGATCATTGCCGCCCGCGGCGACAACACCAAGCGCCGTGAAAAGGGCAAGATCTACGGCCCCAAGGTCCTGGTCCTGGCCCCCACCCGCGAGCTGGCCATGCAGGTCTCCAAGGCCGCGCAGACCTACGGCCGCCATGTGCAAGGCCTGAAGGTCGCCACCGTGCTGGGCGGCATGCCCTATCCCCTGCAGATCCGCCAGCTGACGGGCCCGCTGGACATCCTGATCGCCACCCCCGGCCGCCTGCTGGACCACCTGGCCTCGGGCAAGTGCGTGCTGGAGAACGTCGAGATGCTGGTGCTGGACGAAGCCGACCGCATGCTGGACATGGGCTTCATCGACGACATCAACACCGTCGCTGCCGCCACCCCGGCCACCCGCCAGACGGTGATGTACAGCGCCACCTTCGCCGGCCACGTCGGCCGCCTTGCGCAGGAGTTGCTGCGTGACCCGCAGCGCATCGACGTCGCCTCGCACACCGACACCCACGAGAACATCGAGCAGCGCCTGCACTGGGCGGACAACCCCATCCACAAGGACAAGCTTCTGGAGTCCATCCTGGCCCAGCCCGAGCTGGACCAGGCCGTGGTCTTCACCAGCACGCAGCGCGACGCCGACTGGCTGGCCGAGCGCCTGGCCGAGATCGGCCATGCCGTGGCCCCGCTGCACGGTGCCATGCCCCAGGGCAAACGCAACCGCACGCTGATGGCCCTGCGCCGTCGTGAAGTGCGCGTGCTGGTGGCCACCGACGTCGCGGCCCGCGGCATCGACGTGCCCAGCATCACCCACGTGATCAACTACGGTCTGCCCATGAAGGCCGAGGACTATGTGCACCGCATCGGCCGCACCGGTCGTGCCGGCCGCCAAGGCCTGGCCGTGACCCTGGCCCTGCGTGACGATGTGTCCATGATCCGCCGCATCCAGCACTTCACCACGCAGCAGATCCCGGTGACCCACATCGAAGGCCTGGAGCCCAAGACCCAAGAGCCGCGCATCTTCCCGCCGCGTCCTGCCGGTGAGCGCGGTTTTGATCGCGGTGACCGTCCGGGCTGGGCGCAGAAAGGTGACAAGCGTTTCGGCAGCAAGCCCTTCCAGCGCGAAGGTCGCGAAGGCTTCCAGCCCCGCGGCGGATTCCCCCAGCGCGACGGCTTCCCTCCCCGTGATGGTGGCAAGGGTTTCGGTCGCGACCAGGGCGCCCAGGGGCGTGACTTCGGCCAGCGCGACTTTGCGCCGCGCGACGGCTTCGCACCGCGCCGCGAGGAAGGCTTCCGCCCGGATGCTCGCCGCTTCGACGACCGCAAGCCCCTCGGCCAGGACCGTGGCTTCGGCGGCCAGGAGCGCGGCTTCGATCGCGGTGGCGATCGCCCCGGCTTCGGTGGCGACAAGCGCGGCTTTGCCCCGCGTGAGGACCGCGGTGGCTCTTTCGGTGAGAAGCGTGGTTTCAGCGGCAAGCCGGCCTTCGGCGACAAGCCTTTCCATGGCAACCGCGAAGGTGGCCGTGACTTCGGCGACCGTCGTCCCGGCGGCCCCGGCAAGCGTCCGGCGCCGCAAGGCCAGCGTCGCGGCGGCTTCGGTCGCTGAGTGAGCTGAGGCCGGCGCGTCCCTGACGCGGCCGGCCTTTTCTTTGGGTCTAGGTCTTCGTCTCTGGACAGATGGGAACGCGGCAGCAGGGCACGCTCACACAGTGGGACGATGCCAAGGGTTATGGCTTCATCACGCCTGATGCGGGCGGTGGCAGGCTCTTCGTCCATGCGCGCGCCTTCGGGCTGCGTGCCTGGCGGCCCTATCTGGGCGAGCGCCTCAGCTACGAGCCGGGACGCGATGCGCAAGGCAAGGCCCGCGCCCAGCGCGTCAAGGCCCTGGAGCCCAGGCGCCCGCAACCGGCGGCCCGCAGAGCTCCCGCTGCACGCCGCGCACCTGATGCGGCCCGCGGCGGCGCGGTTCTGGTGCTGATCCCCGCCTTCGCCGCCCTCGTGTTGGCCGTGCACCTGGCCTGGTCCCTGCCTCACGCCGTGTGGGGGGGCTACATGGCCCTGAGTCTGGCCACCTTCATCGTCTATGCCGGCGACAAGCGCGCCGCCCGCAAGGGCCAGTGGCGCGTGGCCGAGTCCACTCTGCACGGCCTGGCCCTGTGCGGCGGCTGGCCCGGCGCCCTGCTGGCCCAGCAACTGCTGGCCCACAAGCGCAACAAGCCCGTGTTCATGCGGGTGTTCTGGGGCACCGTCGCCCTCAACATCCTTGCCTTCATCGCGCTGTTCACGCCGGCGCTCATGCCCTGGGGACGTCTGCTGTCCTGATCCTCCCGGCCTCTTCCATGTCTTCCGAATTCGATTTGCGGCCGCTGCAGCTGGCCGATCTGGACGCGGTCCTGCGTCTGCAGTCCGACTGCTATGGCGCGGTGTACGTCGAACCCGCCGAGGCCTTTGCCTCCAAGCTGCGTGAGACCCTGTCTCTGCAGACCTGCTGGGGCGTCTTCGATGGCGCGGGCACGCTGCTGGCCTATGCCATCAGCCTGCCCGTCTGCGCCGACACCATGCCGAGTCTGCACGCCAGCGACTATCACTGCCCGGCGGCGCCCACGCTGCTCTACCTGCATGACGTGGCTGTAGGCTCGCGGGGCCGGGGAAGGGGGCTTGCGCAAAGTCTGCTGGCGCAGATCGAGCAGCGGGCGCTGCGGCTGGGGCTGGCGCGCGTGGGCCTGATCGCGGTGCAGGACTCCGCGCCCTTCTGGCAGCGCCTGGGCTTCGCGCCCCTGCCATCCCTGCCGGCCTGGCTGGGGCGCAAGCTGCAGAGCTTTGGCGAGGCCGCCCGGTACCTGGAGCGGGTCAGCGCGAGCGGCTGAGCGCAGGCCTCACCAGCTCGAAAAGGGCTGCGCCGACAGGGCCGAGTTGAAGTAGCGCGCATCCTGCGTCACTTCCTCGCCCAGCCAGTCGGGGCGTTCGAAGGGGTGGTCTTCCCGCGGCAGTTCGATCTCGGCGACCACCAGCGGCGCGTTGGCGCCCAGAAACTCGTCGATCTCCCAGACCAGGTCGCCCATGGGCAGACGGTGGCGGCGCTTCTCGACGGCAGGGCCGTCCGCCAGGGCCAGCAATGCCTGGGCGTCGGCCAGCGGGATGGCGTACTCGAACTCGCTGCGCGTGGCGCCCACGCTGCGGCCCTTGATGGTCAGGAAGCCTTGCTCACCGTCGATGCGCACCCGCACCGTGCGGGCCGGGTCGCGGTTGAGATAGGCCTGGCACAGGTAGCGGCCCTCACCCTGGCGCCAGGCTTCGCCCGTCACCAGGAACTTGCGTTCGATCTCGATACCCATGCTTCTTCAGCCCCTGCTTCAGCCCTTGAATCCCTGCAGCGCACGCGCGCACGCCGGCACCAGGGCCGAGCCCTTGTAGATGAGCCCGGTGTAGACCTGCACCAGATCCGCGCCCGCCTGCAGCTTGGCGCGCGCATGCTCACCACTCATCACGCCACCCACGCCGATGATGGGATAGCCCTTGCCCAGGGCCTCGCGCAGCAGACGGATCACGCGGTTGCTGGGCTCGAAGACCGGCTGGCCGGAAAGGCCGCCCGCTTCTTCGGCGTGCGGCAGGCCCTGCACCGCCTCCCGGCCAACGGTGGTGTTGGTGGCGATCACGCCGTCGATGCCGTTGTTCTTCAGCGTGCGGGCGATCACGCCCACCTGCGCCTCGTCCAGGTCTGGTGCGATCTTCACGAACATGGGCACCACACGGTCATGCTGGGCCTGAAGCTGCAACTTGCGTTCCTGCAGGCGGGAGAGCAGGGCGTCCAGGGCCTCGTCGCTCTGCAGGGCGCGAAGGTTCTTGGTGTTGGGGCTGGAGATGTTGACGGTGATGTAGTCGGCGTGCGGGTAGACGCCGGCCAGCCCGATCAGATAATCGTCCACCGCGTTCTCGATGGGCGTGACGGCGTTCTTGCCGATGTTCAGGCCCAGCAGACCGCCGGCCTTCCTGAAGCTGTGGGCCTGCTTCACGTTGGCGATGAAGCTGTCCAGGCCTTCATTGTTGAAGCCCAGGCGATTGATCAGCGCGTTCGCATCGGGGAGGCGGAACATGCGCGGCTTGTCATTGCCGGGCTGGCCCTTGGGCGTGACGGTGCCCACCTCGATGAAGCCGAAGCCCATGGCGCCCAGGCCGTCGATGCAGCGGCCGTTCTTGTCCAGACCGGCAGCCAGGCCCACGCGATTGGGAAAGCGCAGGCCTGCCAACTGCACCGGATCGCTCACCCGGCTCTGTGACCACAGACACTGCAGCGGCGTGTTCTGGAAGCGGGCGATCGCGCCCAGCGTCAGCTCGTGGGCGTGCTCGGGATCCATGCCGAAGAGGAAGGGGCGGGTCAGGGCGTAGGGAATCAGGGACATGGCGGCAAGGCGGCGCCACGGCATCGGCGGCCAGTGGCTGTGGGGCTTGTGGGGATGGGGGCGATTGTCGCATCCGGCCTCGCTGATAATCAGGGCAATCCCGCCTCTGCCCTGCGCCCATGAAATCCCTCGACCATCCCCAGAATGACCGCGAGATCGGCTCGCGCGACAGCACCCGTGACACCACCCGCACCGATGACACCCGCATCGGCGCCGTGCGCCCGCTCATCTCGCCGGCCCTGTTGCTGGATCAACTGCCCATCACCGACGAAGCCCTGAACCTGGTCGAGCGTGCCCGCCAGGAGATCAGCGACGTTCTGCATGGCCGCGACGACCGCCTGCTGGTGGTGGTAGGCCCGTGCTCCATCCACGATCACGACCAGGCCATGGATTACGCCCGCCTGCTCAAGAAGGCCCGTGACGAGATGCAGGGCGAGCTGCTCGTGGTGATGCGCGTCTACTTCGAGAAGCCGCGCACCACCGTTGGCTGGAAGGGCTACATCAACGACCCGCACCTGGACGGCAGCTTCCACATGAACGAGGGCCTGCGCCTGGCGCGCCAGCTGCTGCTGGACGTGACGGCCCTGGGCCTGCCAGCTGGCACCGAGTTCCTGGACCTGCTCTCGCCGCAGTACATCTCCGACCTCATCGCCTGGGGTGCCATCGGCGCCCGCACCACTGAGAGCCAGAGCCACCGCCAACTGGCCTCCGGCCTGTCCTGCCCCGTGGGCTTCAAGAACGCCACGGACGGCGGCATCAAGGTGGCGGCCGATGCCGTGCTGGCTGCCCAGGCCAGCCACGCCTTCATGGGCATGACCAAGATGGGCGCAGCCGCCATCTTCGAGACCCGCGGCAATGACGACTGCCACCTGATCCTGCGCGGCGGCAAGGCCCCCAACTACGACGCCGCCTCGGTGCAGGCCGCCTGCGAGGCGCTCAAGGCCGCGGGCCTGCGCGAGCAGGTGATGATCGACTTCTCCCATGCCAACTCCAGCAAGAAGTACGAGCGCCAGATCGACGTCGGCCGCGATGTCGCCGGCCAGATCGTCGGCGGCGATGCACGCATCACCGGCGTCATGATCGAGTCCCACCTGCAGGCCGGCCGCCAGGACCTGCTGGATGGACAGACCCGCGCCGACCTCAAGCCCGGCGTCTCCATCACCGATGCCTGCCTGGGCTGGGTGCAGACCGAGCCCCTGCTGCGTGAGCTGGCCGCCGCTGTGAAGGCCCGCCGTGCCCGCCAGGCCTGAATTCGATCCAGGCAAGACCTGACCCCGTCTCCGACCTTCTACGGAATTCCAGAAAGATTGCAATGACTCAAGACGAACTCAAGGCCCTGGTCGGCCAGGCTGCGCTGGCCTATGTGGAGGAGGGCTCCATCGTGGGCGTGGGCACGGGCTCGACCGTGGACAAGTTCATCGACGCCCTGGCCGCCAGCGGCAGGAAGATCGCTGGCGCCGTCTCCAGTTCCGTGCGCTCCACCGAGCGCATGAAGGCGCTGGGCATCCCTGTGCTGGAGGCCAGCGAGGTGCAGGGCCTGAAGGTCTACATCGACGGTGCCGACGAGATCGATCACCAAGGCCATATGGTCAAGGGCGGCGGTGCCGCGCTGACCCGCGAGAAGATCGTCGCGGACCTGGCCGAGACCTTTGTCTGCATTGCCGACGAGTCCAAGCTCGTGCAGACACTGGGCAAGTTCCCGCTGCCGGTGGAGGTGATTCCCATGGCTGCAGCCCAGATCGCTCGCCGCTTCGCCGCGATGGGCGCCGATGCTCAGCTGCGAGCCGGCGTCGTGACCGACAACGGCTGCCAGATCCTTGACGTGCGCGGCCTCAGCATCATCGATCCTGCCGCCTTCGAGACCGACGTGAACCAGTGGCCTGGCGTGGTCACCGTGGGGGTCTTTGCCCGCAACAAGGCGGGCGTGTGCCTGCTGGGCACGGCCAGCGGTGTGAAGACGCTCACCTTCGCCTGAACCAGGCATGGAGGCGATGCGAGACGTCGTCGCCTATCTCCTGGGGCGCCGAGCCTTTGAGGAACGGCACCACCGCCGCTACCAGTTTGCGGCCAGTCTCATCCTGCGACTGCTGGCAAGTGCCGCCGCGCTGGCCTTTGTCCTGGCGGGTCAAGGCGAATGGCGCTTGATCCGGGCGGTGCTTCTGGGCTGGGTGCCTGCCTGGCTGTTCACGCCGGAGCTGATGGCGCTGGCGCACACGCTGCTGGCCGGCATCCGCCAGCAGGCGCTGGCCGATGTGCAGGGGCAGCATTACGTCTTTCGCGGCAAGCCCATGCGTGTGGCGGAATGGGTGCCTGGCGAACGCTGGATCGCGGTGTCAGACCTGGAACGTGTGCTGGACCGTCCAGTCCGAATGGGGCCGCTGCGCCAGGCCCATGGCGAAGACTGCCAGGAGCGCGGTGGCCGCTGGTGGCTCAGTGCACCTGCCTGCCTGGACTACCTGGACGGCCTGCAGGACGCGCAGGCGCTCAAGCTGCGCCACTGGGTCCATGGCACCGTCTGGCTGCCGTCGGGGCAGGCACGGCGCCAGGGGCGGGAGCGCTGGCGCCGCTGAACTTGTCCGCCTGGCTGGATGTCTGGACGTGGCGGTGGATCGGTCGGCAAGGACAGCGCAGGGCGTGAGAACCTTCCAACGACGAAAGGGGGCGACCGTCGGTCGCCCCCTTCGTTCTTCTGCTGGATGGTCCTGCGGGCCGGGTGGCATCGCAGGCGTCCTCCTCGGTCAGTCTCAGTTGACGTTCACGGCCGTCCAGGCAGCGGCCACGGCATTGGCCTGGGTGCTGCCAGCGCCGTACAGCTCGTTGGCTGCAGCGATGGTGGCGGCACGGGCGCCGGCGTAGTTGGTGCTGGAGGTCATCTTGGTGGTCAGCGCGCGGTACCAGATCTTGGCGGCGGCGTCGCGGCCGATGCCGGTCAGGCTGCCGGTGCCGGTGGCGACGCGGGTGTCACCGGCCTTGCAGGTGGGGCTGGTGCCCAGGCTGCTGTTGGTGCCTTCGGCCAGCATGAAGTAGAAGTGGTTGGCCACGCCCGAGCTGTAGTGCACGTCCAGGCTGCCCACGCCGCTGTACCAGCAGTCTGCGGAGGCGCCGTCGGCGCTGGGCTTCATCATGTTGCGCAGGAAGGCCGACTTCACCATGACCTTCTCACCGATCAGGTAGTCGCCGGCATCGCTGCCATTGGCGGCATAGAACTCGACCATGGTGCCGAAGATGTCCGAGGTGGCCTCATTCAGGCCGCCGGATTCACCGGAGTAGGTCAGGTTGGCGGTGCGGCTGGTGACGCCGTGCGTCATCTCGTGGCCGGCCACGTCCAGGGAGACCAGGGACTTCAGGCTGGTGCCGTCGCCGTCGCCGTAGGTCATGCAGAAGCAGGAGTCGGACCAGAAGGCGTTGGCGTAGTTACGGCCGTAGTGCACGCGGTTGAAGGCGCCCTTGCCGTCATTGGCGATGCCGCTGCGGCCATGCACGTTCTTGTAGTAGTCCCAGGTCACGGCCGTGCCGTACTGGGCGTCGACGGCAGCCGAGGCCAGGTCGGCGGTGGTGCTGCTGCCCCAGACGTTGTCGGTGTCGGTGAAGATCGTGCCGTTGCCAGCCGTCTTCTTGTTCATGTTGGTGGTGTAGGTGCTGCCGCGGGCGGGGTCGCGCAGCTCGTAGCCGCCGGTGATGGAGTTGGTGGTCAGGGCGACGGTGCCGCTGTAGAGGCTCTTGCCGGTGCCGTTGGCAGCCGCGGTGTGGATGTCATTCCACATGTCCAGGTGGGCGCCGGTCTGGGCGTCGATGATGGCGTGCTTCTCGAAGGGCGTGCCATCAGATTCTTCGCCGCCGACCAGCACATCCCAGGCCAGGCGAGGCTGGTCGCCACGGGCGTAGATCACCAGCTCGGGCTTGGCGCCCATGTCGGCGCCACCGTGCTTGGCGACGGCCAGCTGCTTGGCCTGCCCGAGGGAGATGGAGGGCTTGATGTCGACCTTGGGATTGCGCTTGAGTGTCATGTGCAGGGCCTGCATGGCGCCATTGCGGTCCGAGCGCACCACCAGGTCGCCACCGATCACGCGAAGGCCGCTCACGGTGCGGTCCAAGCGCACGTGCTCGGTGCCGTCGGCATCGGTGATCACGTCGCGCACGCTGTACTCATGGCCTTCGCCATGCAGGCTGCGGCTGGCGAACTGCTTGACGTGGCCCAGCGCACGGCCCTGCGGATCCGCCTGGGCGGACAGGGATGCCAGGGTGAGGCCGGCCAGAGTGGCCACGGCGATGCTGATGCTGTTCAGGGACCTTGACTTCTTCATGGGGAACTCCGTCTTGCGCTGGATCCGCAGATCCTTGTGGTTTTGAATGGCTGGCCGAGTCACTGTCTCGGGGCACGGCGCAAATTTGCTTCAAAACGTTTGTTTGTGCGCTCCTCAAAATCCCTCTCGGTGTTGCTCCCCACTTGCGCACCCATGCCGAATGTCATAGGTGTGACTTTCCTGTGAAAGAAGTTAGCTTTCTTCAAAAGTCATGGGTAGACGGATGAAGACCCTCGTGCCCTGGCCGGGCTGGCTGTCCAGGACCAACTCACCCGCCATGTGCTCCACCACGAGTTTGTGGACGCTGGTCAGGCCCAGACCCACGCCCGTGCGGCCCAGCTGCGTGGTGTAGAAAGGCTCCAGCACACGGGGCAGGTGCTCGACGGCAATGCCGACGCCGTCGTCGCGCCAGCAGATCTGCACCGTCCGGTCGGACGCCGCCAGCGCGTGGCGCGTGGGATCCTCGTCGCCGAACGGCGCTGGCGGCGCCTGGACCGTTGTTTCCTCGTGACCTTCGACCGACAGGTCGATCCAGATCGTGCCCCGCCGCCCGTCCTTGAAGCCGTGGATGAGGCTGTTCTCAAGCAGTTGTTGCAGCACATGCTGGATGTCCTGCGGATAGCCGCGGTACCGGCAACTGCCCGGCAGCTTCAGCTGCAGGTCCACGCCAGCCTCGGCCAGGGCCTTGCGCCAGCTGGATGCGCTGAGCCGGATCAACGCGCAAAGGTCCATCTCGCTGCGTTCTTGCACCTCGTCGCTGCGGCCCAGGGTCTTGAAGCGCTGGACCAGTTGCGCCACCCGTGCCAGGCCGCGATCGATGAGGTCGCTGCCGCCGTCCAGTTGCAGGAGCAGGTCGTCCAGTTCGCTGCGGCGCAGGGTCTGTTCACTCAGCCGTGCACGCAGCTGCTGGGCCCGCTCACCGATCAGCGACGCGCCCATGCGGGCGTTGTCCAGGGGGGTGTTCATCTCATGCGCCATGCCGGCCACCATGCGGGACAGGGCCAACTGCTTCTCATGCTGCATCAGGGTGCGCATGGCCTGCTCCAGCTGCGCGCTGCGGTGGCGGACCTGTTCCTCCAGTTCGTCATGCGCCTTCTGCAGCGCGACTTCGGTGGCCTGGCGGATGGCGATCTCAGCCTGTAGCCGGGCCAGGGTGTCGGAGAGCTCGGCATTGCGCTGCGCCAGCGAGTTCTCCAGGTCCGATCCGCGCTGGGCCAGGGCCTCCCGCTCATGGATCAGATGCGGGCGTTCCAGCACGGCGTCCACCGTGTCGCTCAGGGTGTGAGCCAGCTTGCGATAGGAGCCTTGCTGCAGCTCGTTCAGGCGCTCGCTGGCCCACAGCGCGTCGTCCATGCGGCCGGTTTTCCTGCCCAGGCGCTTGACGGCGTAAAGGCAGGCGTCGCGCACCGCGACGCGGTTCAGCCCGTGGCCCATGTATTCGCGCGCGGTGTCCATCAGGGCCTGCCAGCCGGCTTCGTCCTGCAGGGCCTGGACCAGCACGGCGCAGTAGCGGTGCCATTCCTTCCAACCCGGGCGATTGGGATCCACTTCGGGGCGGCGTTCAACCTCCTCCATCAACGTCCGGCTGAGCTCGGCATGCCCGCGCGTGGCCTCTACGATGGCCAGGTTGGTGAGGCTCACCGAGGCCAGGGCGTCGAGTCCATGGGCCTCGGCCAGGGCCAGGGCCTCGCGGTGCAGGCGTATGGATTCTTCCAGGTGGCGCTCAAAACTCTCGTCGTCGCTGGCTCGTATGGCCAGGCTGAAGGCGGCGCCGGCCGCTCCTGATCCGCCCAGGATGCGATGCTTGAACGCTGGCGGCAGGGGCATGCCCTCGTCCAGCAGCTGGCGGCAGGACTTGCCCAGCTCCTCGTACATCTCCGCGTGGAACAGCACGCTGTTGCGCTGCACCGTCATCAGCTGGGCCATCTCCTCCTCTCCCCCCTGCAGGTAGAGGCTGGCCGCCATGCCTGCGCTGTGCAGCGAGGCGGGGAACATCTGCAGCAGGCTTTCCAGCGTGTGCATCACCCGCCAGGCCGCGGCTTCGGCCAGAGGAGCCTTGAGGGTTCGCGCGAGTTGCTGCAGCTCGCGGGCGCGTCGCAGGCGCTGAAGGGCGGAGGAGGCTTCGCGGCCGATGCCCTGCAGCAATCCGTAGGTCTCCAGTTCCAGGGCCTGTGCCGGGCTGGGGCGATAGGTGCCGGCATGATGCAGTTCGGCGCGCAGCCGCTCGGCCGGCCACTCGATCTGGCTCCGGCGCAGGTTCCTCAGCAACTGGGCGAGCTCGGCCGCGCCGCGCTCGGTGGGCCAGCCGGCGGATGCGTCATCTTGTGGATCGGACCTTGCGCCGCTTGTCGGTGAAGGCACGTGCTGATACTCCTGGCAGTGCGGGCTGTGGCGGTACGCGGGTATCAGCTTAGCGTCTCTCCCTGTCCCGTCCAGCCCCGCGGCCGAGGGTGATCAGCCTTGTCGGGATTGGCGCTGCGCAAAGCGCAAGGGGTCCAAGGCGTCGACCAGGCTGGCCTCCAGAGGGGCGGGGGCACCGGTGAGCCGGCTCGCCAGCAGCTCGCCGCAAAGCAGCGCCCAACTGAGTCCGCGCGAGGCCATGGCCGTGCACAGGGCGAGGCCCGGCACGCGGGGGATCATGCGCACCTGGTCGATACGGCCGCCCAGGGGCGCCGCGGCGAGCCCGCCCACCAGGGGCAGGCGGTCCGGCGCGATCAGCCGCCAACCCACGCGGCCTTGCGCCTGGGCCGGCCGGGGCACGGGCTGCGGGCTCAGCTGTGCGAGCTGGTTCAGGTTGTCCTGGTGATCGCTGTCCCGGATTTCGGGGTCCCGGTCGCCATCCTGATGTGTGGCGCCGAACACGAGGCCGCCGTCCGGCAGTCCCAGAGCGTAGCCCGCTCCGGCCAGCGGCAGCCGGGGGGCGTGCAGGCCGCCCTGGGCGAGTTGCTCGGCACTGAGGCAGCTGATCTGGCCGCGCTGGATGTTCAGCGGGGGGATCAGGCCACCGGGTACTCCGGCTTGCAGGGTGTCGAGCAAGGCCAGGCTGTCCGCACCGGCCGCCAGCACCAGGGCTTCGGCCTCGGCCAGCACCTGGCCTTTGGCGTCCAGGCACTGCCAGCGTTCGTCGGCACGATGCAGCCGGCTCACCCGGCAGCCGGTCCGGAGGTGGACGGGGCGTGCCGCGGCCGCAATCAGGGCCTGCACCATGCCCGGTGGGGGCAGGGCGCCACCGCCAGGGTAGTACCAGGCTGCTGTCACCGCGGGCGACAGGGGCCAGCCGGCCATCTCGCAGGCCTGCTCGCGTGACAGGGCCTGGACATAGTCCGTCGGCAGGCCCAGGCGCTCGATCTGGGCCTGCAGGGTGGCGAGGTCTCTCTGCATTTCCATGCGCAGCAGTCCTGGCTGCAGCCAGGGCAGGTGGCCGCTGGCCAGCAAGGCGCGGGCGTTTCGCCCAGTGTGCAGTGCGGCGGCGCGGTTGAAGCGGGCATGCAGGCCGTCGTCAGGGTTGAGCGTGCCATGGAACAGGCCTCCAGGATTGCCTGAGCCGGCCTGCGCCGAGGCCTCGCGCGAGTCCAGCAGGCTCACGTCCAGACCCTGGGCGGCAAGGGCGTGGGCGCAGGCGGCCCCGGCGATGCCGGCGCCCAGCACGATGGCCGACCGTGCCCCGCTGGACAGCGGCACGCGCCCTGCCGGCTTCTGCGGGGCATGGCGCGGGCAGTAGCGCGCCACGCTCATCTCACCCTTGCTGGCAAAGCCCTGGACCTTGCGGACCTCGAAGCCGGCGCTGGCCAGGCCGTCCCGCACCGGGCGGGCCACGCTCCAGGTGGCGGCCGTGGCTTCGGGGGCGGCCAGGCGGCCCAGGCTGCGCAGCAGGTAGGGGTCCCAGATGTCGGGATTGAGTGCGGGGGAAAAGCCGTCCAGGTAGAAGGCATCGACCTCGGCGATGAGTTCGGCCAGCCAGTCGCGTGCCTCGCCCAGGCACAGCATGAGGCGTACACGGCTCTGCTCGAAGTCCAGCACGTGCAGGTTGTGCGTCAGCGCTGGCCACTGCGCAAGCAGCTGCGCGGCCAGCGCGGGCTCGGGCGAGCGTGCATGGGCGCGCCGCAGGTCCGCGTGGCGCAGGGGGTGCTTCTCCACGCTGAGGAACACCAGTCGCTCGGCACGCTGCGGATCCGCGCGCCAGGCTGCCCAGGTGGCCAGGAAGTTGTTGCCCAGGCCAAAACCCGTTTCCAGGATCACGAAACGGGCACGGCCGCGCCAGCGCTGCGGCAGTTCATTGCCCCCGAGAAAGACATGCCGCGCCTGTGCAAAGGCGCCGGCTCGGGCATGGTAGACGTCACCAAACCCCGGGGCGCTGGGCGCCTCGGCATCGGAGAAGTCGACCTCGGCAGGACGAATGGGCTGGGTCTTCATGGGCGGCGCAGTATGCCGCAGCAGCGCTGGTGCCGGCCCTGCCTTGGCTCAGACTTCCACGGTTTCGCCATGCTGGGGCACGCGCACGGTCCAGCCCAGTTCGTCCTGGATGCGGCTGCGCAGCGCATCGGCCGCCTGCGGCTCGCCGTGGACCACAAAGGTCTGTTCAGGCGGCTTGCGGAACTGGCGCAGCCAGGCCATCAGCTCCTCGCTGTCGGCGTGGCCAGAGAAACCTTCCAGGTGGCTCACCTCGGCATTGACCGGCACGTATTCGCCGCGAATCTTGATGTCCCGCGCACCGTTGATCATCTTGGCGCCGCGTGTGCCGCCTACCTGGAAGCCGGCGAAGCAGATGTGGTGGCGGGATTGCGGCGCCATCACCTGCAGGTAGTTGAGCACCCGGCCGCCGGTGGCCATGCCGCTGGCCGAGATGACCACACCCGGTCGGCGCGCCACGGTCTGCGCTGTCTTGAGCGATTCCTGCGGCTTGCTGACGATGCGCACGCCCTCGCACAGGCGCGAGAGTTCGCCCGGCGAGACCTTCAGCAGGCGCCCGTATTCCAGCGTGATCTCGGTGGCCTCACGGGCCATGGGGCTGTCCAGGAAGATGGGCAGGTCCCCGGGGATCTCGCTGGCTGCCCGCAGCCGCTGCAGCACCAGCAGCAGGGCCTGTGCGCGGCCCACGGCAAAGCTGGGCAGCAGCACGCTGCCGCCTCGGTCTATGGCGCTGCGGATGATGCGGCCCAGGCGCTCCTGCACGTCCTCGGGGGGATGACGCCGGTCGCCGTAGGTGGACTCGATCAGCAGCACGTCGGCCTCAGCCAGCGGCTGGGGTGGCGGCAGCATGAGGTCCTTGGCGCGGCCCAGGTCGCCCGAGAAGACCAGGCGCCGGCCCGCGCTCTGTACCGTGATGCAGGAAGCGCCCAGCAGGTGCCCGGCCGGCGTGAAGCGGATCTCGTCGCCGCCCAGCTTCAGCCGCCCGTCGCGCGGCAGGCCGACGAAATGAGAGAGGGCGTGCTGCGCGTCCCTGAGCGTGTAGAGCGGCAGGGCCTTTTCGTGGCGTGTGCTGCCGGTGCGGTTGGCGCGTCGGGCATCTTCCTCCATCAGGTGGGCACTGTCCGCCAGCAGCACTTCGCAGAGCTTGCGTGTGGCCGGGGTCGAGAAGATCTGGCCCTTGAAGCCCTGGCGGACCAGGGCCGGGATGTAGCCGCTGTGGTCCAGGTGGGCATGGGACAGCAGCACCGCGTCTATGCTCGCCGGGGGGACGCCCAGCGGTCCCCAGTTTCGTTCACGCAGGGCCTTGTAGCCCTGGAACAGTCCACAGTCCAGCAGCAGGCGGCGGTCGCCGGTGTCGATGAGGTGGCGCGAGCCGGTCACGGCGTCGGCGGCACCCAGGAAGCTGACTTTCATTCGTCTCTCCGCGGGCAGCGTATGGCGGGCTCATTGTGACCGAGCCGGTCGGCGAGGCCTGCGCGAGTGGCTTGAGGAAGGTCAAGCGATGGCCGTCTGGTGGCAGGCGAGGGCAGGGTGCCCTGCCGACTGAACCATAAAAAAAGCCCGGCAGTGCCGGGCTTGTGCGAACTCGCGCGGAGGTCTCAGCGCTTGGGGCTGGTCAGGCGAGCGCCGCCACCACTGCGCGAGGAACCGCTTCCCGAGGAGCGCTGGCCCTGGCGGGGCGCTTCGGTGCGGCCGCCGGGATTGCGGCCCTGCGAAGGCGCAGCCTCACGGCGTGCCGGCGCCTGGCCACGGCCGGCTTCCTGGCGCGGGCGATCGCCGCCACGGCCTTCGGCACGCGGTGCGTCGCCCCGCGGCCCCTGGGCGGGACGGCCACCGCGGCCGCCGCCGCCGCCTCGTCCACCCCGGCCGGCGCCGCCACCGGCACCGCCGTTGAGCACCATGCGGCCTAGCACGATGGGCTCGGCCTTGGCATTGGGATCGGGCTCGAAGCCGGGGACGACCTCGCGCGGGATCTCACGCTTGATCAGCTTCTCGATGTCACGCAGGAAGCCGTTCTCGTCCACGCAGACCAGGCTCACGGCCTCGCCCTTGGCGCCGGCTCGGCCGGTGCGGCCGATGCGATGCACATAGTCCTCGGGAACATTGGGCAGCTCGTAGTTGACGACGTGAGGGAGCTGGTCGATGTCGATGCCACGGGCCGCGATGTCCGTCGCCACCAGCACCTGCAGGGTGCCGGCCTTGAACTCAGACAGCGCCTTGGTGCGCGCGCCCTGGCTCTTGTTGCCATGGATGGCCATGGCCGAGATCTCTTCCTTGTTCAGGTACTCGGCCAGGCGGTTGGCACCATGCTTCATGCGGGTGAAGACCAGGACCTGATGCCAGTCGCCCTGACGGATCAGGTGGGCGAGCAGTTCCTTCTTCTTGTCGCGGTCGACCGGATGGATCTTCTGGGCGATGGACTCGTTGGTCTGGTTGCGGCGCGCCACCTCGATCAGCGCCGGCTGGTTCAGCAGGCGGTCGGCCAGGGCCTTGATGTCATCGCTGAAGGTGGCCGAGAAGAGCAGGCTCTGCTTCTTCTGGGGCAACAGGGCGAGCACCTTCTTGATGTCGTGGATGAAGCCCATGTCAAGCATGCGGTCGGCTTCGTCCAGCACCAGGATCTGCACATGGGACAGGTCCAGCGTGCCTTGCTGTGCGTGGTCCAGCAGGCGCCCTGGCGTGGCCACCAGGATGTCCACGCCCTTCCTCAGGCGGTCGATCTGGGGCTGCATGCCCACGCCGCCGAACATCACCATGGACGTCAGCGGGAGGTACTTGCCGTAGAGGCGCACGCTTTCCTCGACCTGCGCCGCCAGCTCTCGCGTGGGCGTCAGGACCAGGGCTCGGATGACGATGCGGCCCCTGGCGTCCTTGACGGGCTTCTGGGCAGCAAGACGGTGCAGCAAGGGCAGGGTGAAGCCTGCGGTCTTGCCGGTGCCGGTCTGCGCCCCTGCCATCAGGTCGCCGCCCTTCAGAACGGCCGGGATGGCTTGGCTCTGGATGGGGGTGGGGGTGGAGTAGCCGGCGTCGGCAATGGCCTTCAGGAGGGGCTCGGCCAGGCCCAGGGAATCAAAACTCATCGACTGCGGGATTCGCACGCCAGCCGCTATGTGCCAGGCCGCGCCGCATTGTGTGCGACGCCAGTCTTCGGGCCGGGCGGGGGCGGGTGCTTGAGCTCAAAAAAAATGACGCCACGGCAAGACTGTGAGCCGTAGCGTCGACTCGCATTATAGGTCTCGGCCGGCTTCGCAGGGGCCTATATTGCCGAGATGGGCGCGTGACGGATTCGGCTGCCTGTGCAGCCACCGCCTGCGCCCGCTGCGGCGGCACAGGCCTCAGTGGCTCAGGAAGCTGCGACAATAGCCGTTTGGTCCGGGTGAGCCGCGGGCCGGGCGAGGCGTGCCGCGAGGCCGCCGGGGCCCGGGTCGCCGCGAGCGGCCACTGCACTGGTTCGCCAGCCCCCACCCTGCTGCCGCGGCCGCTTGCCTCCGGGCGACGCCGCTGCAGCTCGAATTCCGCATCTTCCACCTGCACTCAACCCTGAGTAAGCCATGGCCCAATATGTTTTCTCGATGAACCGTGTCAACAAGACGGTTCCCCCCAAGCGCCACATCCTGAAGGACATCTCCCTGTCCTTCTTTCCCGGTGCCAAGATCGGCGTGCTGGGCCTGAATGGCTCGGGCAAGTCCACGCTGCTGAAGATCATGGCTGGCGTCGACAAGGAGATCGAGGGCGACGCCGTCCCCATGCCCGGCATCAAGATCGGCTACCTGGAGCAGGAGCCCAAGCTGAACCCGGACCAGACCGTCCGTGAGGCGGTCGAGGAGGGTATCGGCGGCGTGCTGGCCGCCAAGAAGCGCCTGGACGAGGTCTATGCCGCCTATGCCGAGCCGGACGCCGACTTCGACGCCCTGGCAGCCGAGCAGGGCGAGCTGGAAGCCATCATCGCCGCTGCCGGTTCCGAGAACACCGACCTGCAGCTGGAACTGGCTGCCGACGCCCTGAACCTCCCGCCCTGGGATGCCAACATCGGCGTGCTGTCCGGCGGTGAGAAGCGCCGCGTGGCCCTGTGCCGCCTGCTGCTGTCCAAGCCCGACATGCTGCTGCTCGACGAACCTACCAACCACCTGGATGCCGAATCCGTCGAGTGGCTGGAGCAGTTCCTGCAGCGCTTCCCCGGCACCGTGGTGGCCATCACCCACGATCGCTACTTCCTGGACAACGCCGCCGAGTGGATCCTGGAACTGGACCGCGGCCACGGCATCCCCTGGAAGGGCAACTATTCCGACTGGCTGGACCAGAAGGAACGCCGACTGGAGCAGGAGCAGAAGTCGGAAGACGCACGCGCCAAGGCCATGAAGGAAGAGCTGAAGTGGGTGCGCTCCAATGCCAAGGGCCGTCAGGCCAAGAGCAAGGCGCGTCTGGCCCGCTTCGAGGAGCTGAGCGACGTCGAATACCAGAAGCGCAACGAGACCAACGAGATCTTCATCCCCGTGGCCGAGCGCCTGGGCAATGAGGTGATCGAGTTCGAGAACGTCACCAAGTCCTTCGGCGACCGCGTGCTGATCGACAACCTCAGCTTCAAGGTCCCGCCCGGCGCCATCGTCGGCATCATCGGCCCCAACGGCGCCGGCAAGTCCACGCTGTTCCGCATGATCCAGGGTGTGGAGCAGCCGGATTCGGGCACGGTCAAGATCGGCAAGACGGCCAAGCTGGCCTTCGTCGACCAGAGCCGCCAGAGCCTGGACGCCAACAAGACCGTCTGGGAAGACGTCTCCGGCGGCCTGGACAACATCGTGGTCGGCAAGTTCGTGATGCCCAGCCGCGCCTACATCGGCCGCTTCAACTTCAAGGGCAATGACCAGCAGAAGATGGTCGGCCAGCTCTCCGGCGGTGAACGCGGCCGCCTGCACCTGGCCAAGACCCTGGCCCAGGGCGGCAACGTGCTGATGCTTGACGAGCCCTCCAATGATCTGGACGTCGAAACCCTGCGTGCGCTGGAGGAGGCCCTGCTGGAGTTCGGTGGCTCGGCCATGGTGATCTCGCACGATCGCTGGTTCCTGGACCGCATCTGCACCCACATCCTGGCCTGCGAAGGCGACTCGCAGTGGTTCTTCTTCGACGGCAACTTCCACGAGTACGAAGCCGACAAGAAGAAGCGCCTGGGTGAAGAGGGTGCCCGCCCGAAGCGCGTGCGCTTCAAGCCCATCCGCTGAGCACCGGGCCGGGCGCTCGCGCCTGGCCGCCTCGAAGAGAGAAGAGGTCCCGAGTGAACTGACCCCCAGTGGCTGGACGGATGTCCAACTTCTGGGGTGCAGTTCAGCGCGGACCTCTTTTCGTTGCCGGGCCCGGGCCTGCAGACATCCTGCGCCCGCTTTCTTTACGCTTCTTCACGCCCTTGGCATGGGGGGCTTACCGGCCCTGCCGACACTGCAGATACCAACCCAAGCACGGAGTGTCTGTATGCGAAGCCTCAAGTTGAACCGTCTGATTCCTGCCGTCGCCATGGCCCTGGTCCTGGCCACTGGTGCTGCGCAAGCCCAGCGCCATCCTGGCATGGGTGGTCCCGGCATGGGCCCGATGATGGGCGGCCATGTCGAGCACATGCTGGACATGGTGGACGCCACCGAAGCCCAACGGGCCCAGATCAAGTCCATCATGGACGCTGCCCGCAACGAGCTCAAGACGCAGCACGAGACGCTGCGAAGCCTGCATGAGCAGGGCCTCACGCTGTTCTCCGCCACGAATGTGGACGCAGCCGCCATCGAAGCCCTGCGCCAGAGGGGCAGTGCAGCGCATGAGCAGGTGTCCAAGCGCATGAGCCAGGCCATGATCGATGTCGCCCGGGTGCTGACGCCTGAGCAGCGCAGCAAGCTGGCCGCCAAGCTCAAGCAGCGCCAGGCGCGCATGGCCGAGCGCATGAAATCCCGCAGTGGGCAGTAAGCAAGGCCTGCCGGGACTGCGCTTATGCTTCAGGCTTACACCCCTAACGCGGCGCAGGGCAGCCGGGCGGCGGCCCGGGCCCTCTGTGCCAGTCATCTGCCCTCCATGAATGCCCGACTGCTGCTGATCGACGACGATGCCCGCCTCACCGACATGGTGGGCGATTACCTCCAGGCGGCTGGCTTCGAGATCGATGTGGCCCCGAACCTGGGAGCTGCGCGGCAGAAGCTGGAGCAGGGCGTCTACGACCTCGCTGTGCTGGACATCATGCTGCCCGATGGCGACGGCCTGGACTTCTGCCGCGAGCTGCGCCGCGATGCCCGCCTGAAGCGCCTGCCGTTGCTGATGCTGTCGGCGCGGGGCGAGCCTATGGACCGCATTCTGGGGCTGGAGCTGGGCGCTGACGACTACCTGCCCAAGCCCTTCGAACCGCGCGAGCTGCAGGCGCGGGTCAAGGCCTTGTTGCGCAGGGCCGAGCCCGACATGCAGGGCGTGGAGGTGCTGCGCTTCGGTCGCCTGGAGATCGACCTTGCAGCCCGCATGGCCCGACTGGACGGCAAGCCCTGCGACCTCACCAGCCACCAGTTCGACCTGCTGGTCGTGCTGGCCCAAAGCCCGGGCCGCGTGCTGTCGCGCGACCAGATCATGGATTCGCTCAAGGGCCATCCCCTGGAGGCCTTCGACCGCTCCATCGACGTGCATATCTCCCGCATCCGTGCCGTGATCGAGGACGATCCCAAGACGCCGCGCCGCGTGCTGACGGTCCGTGGCGCCGGCTACGTGTTCGCGCGCAAGCAGGACGCCGAAGGACAGGCGTGAAGTCGCTCTACTGGCGCATCTACCTCACGGTCATCGTGGTGCTGGCGGCATTCGCCCTGGGGGCCGGCTGGCTGTTCCAGCGCCAGATCGAGCAGGAGCGCGGCAATGCTGAGGTGGCTGCCGGTGAGCGTTGGCAGGCCATGGCCGTGCTGCTGCAGCGCGCCCTGCCGCCCGCTGATGCCCCCCGCGAGCTCCAGGCCCGCGCCATTGAGGAGTGGGGCCAGCGCCTGCGCATGGCCCTGGCCTTGCAGGATGCTCAGGGCAAGCGCATCGGCGCCTCCGAACTCTTCGAGCGCCGCGAGGAAGTGCCTGGCCAGCGCCAGGTCGAGATCACCCTGGATGACGGCCGCCACATTGCCTTCATTCGCCTCGCGCGCCCGCCTGGCCTGCGCGCTGAGGGGGAGGGGCGCCGCGAGGGCCGCCCTGCGCCCGGTCCTGACATCCGGCCAGACGCACGCCGCATGGCCGGTGAAGGTCCGGATCGCGCGCCTTCGGGCGCCTTGATGCGGCGTGAGGACGCGCCCTGGGGGGGCCCGGTGCTGTTGGGGCCTCGTCTCATGCACGGACAGGGCTTGCTGATCGTGCTGGTGCTGCTCTTCGTGGGCATTGCGGCCGGCGCCTTCCCTGTGGTGCGGCGCCTGACGCGCCGGCTGGAGGCCCTCAAGGCCGGCGTGCAGACCTTTGGCGATGGCCAACTGAGCCATCGCGTCGATGACGGCGGCAATGACGAGGTGGCCGCCGTGGCCCGCAGCTTCAACGAGGCGGCGGGGCGCGTCGAGACCCTGCTGCGCTCCCACCAAAGCCTGCTGGCCAATGCCAGCCATGAGCTGCGCTCGCCACTGGCGCGCCTGAAGATGGCCTTCGCGATGTTCGAGGACGCGGGCGAGGCCCAGCGCAGGAAGCTCAAGCTCGAGATCCAGACCAATATCGCCGAGCTGGACGCTCTGGTCGAGGAGGTGCTGCTGGCCAGCCGCCTGGACAGCGGCAGCCAGCAGATCCACCAGGACCTGGTCGACGTGCTGGCCTTGGCTGCCGAGGAGTGCTCGCGCAGCGGCGCCGAGCTGCTGAGCGGCGAACAGGACTTCCGCCTGCAGTTGCTGGGTGAGGAACGCCTGATCCGCCGTGCGCTGCGCAATCTGCTGGAAAACGCGCGTCGCTACGGCGGCGCCAGTACAGAGCTGAGCATGAGGCGCGCCGGCACCCTGCTGGAGCTGCGTGTGGCGGACCGCGGTCCGGGCGTGCCCGAAGGCCTTCGCGAACGCATCTTCGAGCCCTTCTACCGCCTGCCCGGCCATGCCGAGCAGGCCGGTGGTGTGGGGCTGGGCCTGAGCCTGGTCAAGCAGATCGCCCAACGGCATGGCGGTTCGGTGCGCTGCGAGGCTCGGGAGGGCGGCGGCAGCGTCTTCGTGCTGAGCCTGCCCCTCAAGACCTGACCCTGGCAGGAGCCGGGGTCTGCTGCGCAAGACCTGACCCTTCCCGAAGTCTGTGATGGCCTCTCGGGACCTCTCGGAACCTCTCGGAACCTCTCGGCCGCGGTGCCGGATCTGACCGAGGCTCCCTTTCGGCCCCTCGCTCAGGACAGGGCGCTGACAGGCGCGCCCGCCTCTTCCCGCTCACGGCCATGCACCCAGGCCATCAGCGCGACCAGGCCGGCGGAGCACATCAGCAAGCCCAGGCTCGCCGCCAGCCAGAAGCCGCTGGCCCCGCGGCAGAAGTCCGGCAACCAGCGCGGTGGCGCAAAGGCCAGCCAGTAGCCGCCACCCAGACCCAGGCCCCAGATGGCGACGGCATAGACCAGCATCGGTGCCAAGGCCACATGGTGAGCCCGCAGCACCGAGGCCGCGATGGCCTGGCAGGCGTCGCCGACATGGAAGAGCCAGACCCACAGCAGCAAGGGCAGGGCGGCGGCCAGGATCAGCGGGTCGGGCGTGTACAGCGACAGCACCTGGCGGCGCAGCAGGAAGACCAGCCCGCCCATCAGCAGCGAGAAGGCGAGGGCGATCTCCAGGCCGTGCCAGCCCAGTCGGCGCGCGTCGGCGAAGTCGCGCGCGCCGATGCGCTGGCCCACCAGGGCGCCGGTGGCGTTGCCCAGGGCCATGGGCAGCATGAACATCATGGCCACCAGATTGGCCGCCAGCTGGTGCCCGGCCACCGAGGTGGCGCCCAGGCGCGAGATGAAGAGGGCCATGAAGGTGAATCCGGTCACCTCGATCAGGATGGACGCCCCCATGGGCAGTCCCAGGCGCAGCAGCCGGCCGATGAGGGCCGGGCGCGGCGGATGCAGGCCGCCCCGCTGTAGGCCGAAAGGCGCGTAGTGCGGGTCGTGCCGCAGCACCCACAGGCCCAGCAGCAGCTGGGACCACACCACCAGGGCCGTGGCCATCGCGCCGCCCGGAGCCCCCATGGGCGCAAGGCCCAGGGCGGGCAGGCCATGGATGAGCGAGGCGCTCAGCGGCAGCTTCAGCGCCAGGCCCCCCACCTGCAGGGCCATGACGGCCTTCGGGCGGGACACCGCGGTGTTGAAGCCGCGATAGGCAGTGAAAAGCAGGGCCGCGGGCAGCGCCAGCCCGAGGAAATGCAGATGGCGCCGCACGATGGCCTCGACGGCCGGCTCGGGGCGCGCCAGCGCCAGCAGCGGATCGGGGAAGAGCAGGATCAGCTCGCCCCCCAGCGTCAGCGCCAGGGCCAGCCAGGCGGCCTGATGCAGGCAGTCGCCCACGCCTTCATGGTCCTGCGCGCCGAAGCGTTGCGCCGCGACCGGCGAGACGGCCAGGACCACGCCCATCAGTCCCACGAACACGCTGGTGTACATGGCATTGCCCACGGCCAGGGCGGCCAGGTCCAGGGCGGCGTAGCGGGCCACGAGCAGAGTGTCGATGGTGGAGTAGGCCAGCACCGCCAGTTGGCCGATGAAGACCGGCCAGGCCAGGGGCAGGATGCGGCTGAGGCTGCCGTGGCGGCGCCGGCCCAGGGCCGCCTTCACGGGGCCTCGCCTGTGCCGGCCTTGCGTTCCAGGGCGCGCTCGGCGTAGCGGTTGAATCGCCAGGCCGTGCCTTCCAGGCTGATGCGCCGCCAGGTGACGCGTTTCTCGGCGGGCGTCATCACCGGCCAGTTCTGGACTTCGTCGAAGGTGCGCCCGCAGCCCTTGCAGAGTTCGTCACCCTGGCTGGTGGAGCAGATGGCAATGCAGGGGGCGTCAGGCGTGCTGTCGTACCAGCGCAGCCAGGCCTCGCGGGCGGCGGCGGGCATGGTGTCCTCGTCACATTCGCTGTCGCGGTGGTAGACGAGCAAGGCGTAGACCTCGGCCAGGGCCTGGACGGGCGGACAGGCGCTGAGCCCGTCCCCGGGCTCGCGCTGGCGCCACCAGTTGATGGCGGCCTCGATGTCGGTGATGTGGATGCCAGCCATGGACTGCAGCGGGCCTTGCTTCTTAAGGTGGACTTCAGTACGCCAGGCCCATGGCCTGCCGCACTTCCTTGAGCGTCTTGCGGGCCACGGCGCGGGCCCGCTCGGTGCCGACCTCCACGATCCAGTGCACCTGCTTGGGATTGGCGAGGTACTCGTCGGCGCGTTCGCGCCAGGGCGCCTGCTCCTGCTGGATGGCCTCGATCACCGGCTGCTTGCAGTCCAGGCAGCCGATGCCGGCGCTGCGGCAGCCCTGCTCGGCCCAGGCCCGCGTGTCGCTGTCGGAGTAGAGCTTGTGGAACTCCCACACCGGGCAGCGCGTGGGCTCGCCCGGGTCGCCGCGGCGCACGCGCTGTGGGTCGGTGGGCATCTTGCGGATCTTGTCCTCGACCACCTCGGGCGCCTCGCGCATGGCGATGGCGTTGCCGTAGCTCTTGCTCATCTTCTGGCCGTCCAGGCCGGTCAGGCGTGAGGTCTCGGTCAGAAGGGCCTGGGGCTCGGGCAGGATGGGCGCCTCGGTGCAGTAGAGATGGTTGAAGCGGCGGGCCACCTCGCGGGTGACCTCCACGTGGGCTGCCTGGTCTTCACCCACGGGCACGAAGGCGGCCTTGTAGATGAGGATGTCGGCCGCCTGCAGCAGCGGGTAACCGAGGAAGCCGTAGGTGGCCAGCTCACGGTTTTTCTCGACCTGATCCTTGTAGCTGGGCATGCGCTCCAGCCAGCTGTGCGGCGTGCTCATGGCCAGCAGGGTGAAGAGCTCGGCATGCTCGGGCATGCGGCTCTGGATGAAGAGCGTGCACTGCTCGGGGTCCAGGCCGGCGGCCAGCCAGTCCACCACCATGTCGTAGACATTGCGTTCGACGATGGACTTGTCCTGGTAGTGCGTGGTCAGGGCATGCCAGTCGGCGACGAAGAAGAAGCAGTCGTAGGCCTGCTGCAGCCGCACCCAGTTCTTGAGCGCGCCGTGGTAGTGGCCCAGGTGCAGGGCACCGGTGGGGCGCATGCCGGAGAGCACGCGCTGGCGAGGCAGGGTGGGGGTGTCGCTCATGGAAGTGGTCGGCCGGTGGTGGGCGCTTCGCCGGGATGCGGGCGCCTGGAGGAAGCCCGTGATTGTAGGGAGTCGGCCCGCGCCATGACGGGAGTCAAGGCGACGGTGCGCCGGGCGCTGGCTACACTTGCGCCCCATGAAGAACATCGTGATCCTGATCAGTGGCCGCGGCTCGAACATGGAGGCCATCGTCAAGGCCTGCGCGGCCGAGGGCTGGCCGGCGCGTATTGCCGCCGTGATCAGCAACCGCCCGGATGCTGGCGGCCTGCAGTTCGCCGCTTCGCACGGCGTGGCCACCGCGGTGGTGGATCACAAGGCCTTCCCGGACCGCGAGTCCTTCGATGCCGAACTGGCCCGGATGATCGACGGCTTTGAGCCGGACCTGGTCGTGCTGGCCGGCTTCATGCGCATCCTCACGCCGGGCTTCACTCGCCACTACGAGGGGCGCATGCTCAACATTCACCCCTCGCTGCTACCGGCCTTCCCGGGCCTGCACACGCATGAGCGCGCCATCGAGGCGGGTTGCCGTTTCGCGGGGGCCACCGTGCACTTCGTGACGGCCGAGCTGGACCACGGGCCCATGGTGGCCCAGGCCGTGGTGCCCGTGCTGGATGGTGACGATGCCGCTGCCCTCGCTGCGCGCGTGCTCAAGCTGGAGCACCGCATGTACCCGGCGGCCGTGCGCTGGTTTGTCTGCGGCCAGATCGCCGTGGAGGGCTCGCGTGTGCGCCAGTTGGCCGGCGAGAGCCAGTCCTTCAGCTGAAGCCGGCTTTCCGGCTCAGCCCACCAGGCTGGCCAGCAGGTTGATGGACAGGGCTAGCACCCCCGTGTTGAACACGAAGGACAGCAGGGCCTGGATGGTCACCAGGCGGCGCATGGGGCGGGAGCTGATCACCACATCCGAGGTCTGCGAAGTAGCGGCCAGGGTGATGGAGAAGTACAGGAAGTCGCCGTAGTCCAGGTCCTTGTCCTCGCCTGGGAACTCAAGGCCGTGCGGGGCCATGCCGCCGCGGTGGTAGAGCCGCGAGTAGGCCAGGGCGAACTCGATGGGCAGCAGCAGCCAGGTGCCTGCCACTGTGGCCAGGGCAAGCAGCAGGTAGGGCCAGCCGGCCACCACATTGGCACCGTGGCGAACCTGGCTCATCTCTGTGACCAGGGCCGCCAGGATGGCCAGGGCTCCGACCGCAGCCAGCATCAGCACCACCGGCATGCCATCGCCCATGCCCAGGGCCCGGCGCTGCAGCTGGCGGGCGTCCGCCCGGCTCATCATCCCCAGCACCAGCAACACATAGGTCCAGACGCCCACATTCCAGCCCAGCAGCAGCCGGGTGACCAGGGGCAGGGGCGTGGGCCACAGCGCGGCCAGCATCGCGCCCAGGGCCAGCGCGATCAGAACGCGCGGGCGCCAGGGCACCATCGGGCGATGGCTGCTCATTCGCCGACCAGCGCGAAGCGGGGCTTCATCTGCCCGTCGATTTCCAGGTGCTCGAAGAACATGGCGTGGGGGCGTACCCACAGGCCGGTGTTGTTGTACAGCGGGCGGTACAGCACCAGGACTTCTTCGGTCTCGCTGTGGCGCACGGCGCCCAGGACCTCGTAGTCCTGGCCCTTGTAGTGCCGGTAGCGGCCCGGTGGCGTGGGGGGCAGGGGAGCGGGCTCGGGTTTGGTGCTCATGGCGGGATCCTGTAGAGGCGGTGCTCAAGCGGCGCGGCGGCTGTCTTCGGGCCTGGGATAATCCGGCGATGCATCCTAATGCCCTTCTCGATCTCTGCGCCGAACTGCTGCGTTCGGTCCTCAAGTTCGACGCGCCCGCTGATGGCGTCGTCTCCGCTTTCTTCCGCAAGCACAAGGCCCTGGGCCAGCGCGAACGCCATGCCCTGGCCGAAACCACCTATGCCGTGCTGCGCCAGAAGCCCCAGTTGCAGAGCCTGGCGCAATCCGGCGCCGGCCCCCTGGAACGCCGGCTGGCCATCCTGGCCTGGGCGGGCGGCGAGGCGGGGCTCAAGGGCGCATTGAAGCCGCAGGAGCAGGAGTGGCTCCAGCAGGTCCGCCAGGTGGACCTCTCCAGCCTGGCTCCCAAGCTCCGTCACAACATGCCCGAGTGGCTGGCCGAGCCTTTGCTCGCACGCCTGGGCGAGAGCGAGTTCTGGGCCCTGGCCGCCGCGATGAACGAGGGCGCCGCGCTGGATCTGCGCGTCAACACACTCAAGGCCAAGCGCGAGGAGGTGCAGGCCCAGCTGAAGGCGGCCGGCATTGAAGCCGAGCCCATGCCTTACTCGCCCTGGGGGCTGCGCGTGCAAGGCAAGCCGGCGCTGAACAAGCTGGAGGCCTTCACCAGCGGCGCGCTGGAGGTGCAGGACGAAGGCAGCCAGCTGCTGGCCCTGGCCCTCGATGCCAAGCGTGGAGAGATGGTGGTGGACTTCTGCGCCGGCGCCGGTGGCAAGACGCTCGCCCTGGGCGCGGCCATGCGCAACACCGGCCGCCTCTATGCCTTCGACGTCTCTGGCCACCGGCTGGAGTCGCTGAAGCCGCGCCTGGCGCGCAGCGGCCTGTCCAATGTCTATCCGGCCCAGATCGCCCATGAGCGTGACGACCGCATCAAGCGACTGGCCGGCAAGATCGACCGCGTGCTGGTGGATGCGCCCTGCTCGGGGCTAGGCACATTGCGCCGCAATCCCGACCTGAAGTGGCGTCAGTCACCCCAGGCGGTGGTGGAACTGCAGGCCAAGCAGAAGGCCATCCTGGACAGCGCCGCCCGCCTGCTCAAGCCGGGCGGCCGCCTGGTCTATGCCACCTGCAGCCTGCTGGAGGCTGAGAACGAGGTCATCGCCCAGGCGTTCAGCGAGTCCCACCCGGACTTCGTGCCGCTGGATGCCGCTGCCGTGCTGGAGAAGGCGCATGTCTCGCAGGCCGCCGGCCTGTGCGAGCAGGGCTTCATCCGTCTGTGGCCGCACCGCCACCACGTGGACGGCTTCTTCGCCGCCATCTGGGAACGCAAGGCCTGAGGGACATCGGGCTGCGGCCCGACTCCTGCCGCGCCGGCCCAAAGCGCCACTATGCCGCGTTGACGCCTGCCCGCTAGATCTAGATCAAGAGGCGATTTAGGGCGTCTCACCTACAATGGGCACGCTTTTTGACATCTCCATGACGCTTCTCAAAGAGGCAGAGGTCGGACTGAATGAATGAACTGATTGTTGTGCGCGATGCGCTCGTGAGCTGGCTGAGTGACGGCCTGACGGGTGCAAGCCTGTGGCAGATCGTGGTCTACACGCTGGTGGTGACCCACATCACCATTGCAGCCGTGACCATCTTCCTGCACCGTGCGCAGGCCCACCGCGCACTGGACCTGGGGCCCATCCCCTCGCACTTCTTCCGCTTCTGGCTCTGGCTGACCACGGGCATGGTGACCAAGGAATGGGTGGCCATTCACCGCAAGCACCACGCCAAGTGCGAGACCGAGGACGACCCCCACAGCCCGGTCACGCGCGGCATCGACACCGTGCTGCTGCGCGGCTCCGAGTTGTATCGCGCTGAGGCCAAGAACCAGGAAACCCTGGAGAAGTACAGCCATGGCGTGCCCAATGACTGGATCGAGCGCAATCTCTACAGCCGCTACAGCTGGCAGGGCGTCGCGGTGATGATGATCATCAATCTGGCCCTGTTCGGCGCCCTGGGCGCCACCGTCTGGGCGATCCAGATGGTTTGGATCCCCATCTGGGCTGCCGGCGTGATCAACGGGCTGGGCCACTACTGGGGCTACCGCAATTTCGAAGCCCAGGACGCTTCGACCAATATTTCCCCCTGGGGTCTGCTCATCGGTGGCGAAGAGCTGCACAACAACCATCACACCTACCCGACGTCGGCCAAGTTCTCGGTCAAGCCCTTCGAGTTCGACATCGGCTGGGGCTACATTCGCGCCATGGAGATCATCGGCTGGGCCAAGGTCCGCAAGACGGCGCCGCAGCTGAAGCTGGGCGAGCTCAAGGCGGAGGCCGACAAGGCCACGCTGGAAGCCATCATCGCCAACCGTTACGAGATCATGGCCAGCTACGGCCGCAACCTGAAGGCCACCTGCGCCGTCGAGCTGGCCCGCCTGAAGGCGCAAGGCGAGCAGCACAGTGCCAAGTGGCAGCAGTTCAAGCAGGCCAAGCGTTGGTTGCACCGTGATGTCGATCGCATTCCGCAGGCCGTCCACGGCGATATCGAAGGTGCTCGCGCCGCGTCGCCGGCCCTGGACAAGCTGCTGACCATGCGCGAGGAGCTGCGTCAGCTCTGGACCCGGACCAACGTCTCGGCCGAGCAACTGGTGCGTGACCTCCAGGCCTGGTGCCAGAAGGCCGAGGAAAGCGGCATCGCCGAGCTGCGCAGCTTCTCCATGAATCTGCGCGCCGCGCGCGCCTGATTGTTTCCCAAGGTTGCTCCGGGGTATCCCGGTGTCAGCGTCCTGTAAAAGCGCCCCGTCAAGGGCGCTTTTTTCATGGTCGGCTCTTATACTGGTTTTCCCTTATTCGTCATCGGGATTGTGTGACGAACGTTGAAGGCGAGGCAGCTGCCCGCGGGAATCGGAGCCGGGCGCAGAGGCCTCAGTCGCAAACCATGAACAAGGAGAAGACCATGAAGAAGTGGAAGATCGGGCTGGCTGCCCTGATCGCGGGAGTGGGCATGGCAGGTGTCGCGCAGGCTGCCGAACTCGATATGCATTTCCAGCCCCTGGACAAGTACCGTGATCTGGGTCGCAGCGTCTCTGAGCGGGAGGACATCCAGAAGGCACTCAGCGCGCATTTCCAGCGCCTGGCCGAGCGCCTGCCGGCGGGGCAGACGCTCAAGATTGACCTGCTGGAGATCAATAGGGCGGGCGAAATGGATTTCCGCCAGCGCCTCCCGGATCAGATCCGCGTGATGCGCGAGGTCACCTGGCCGCAGATGGACTTCAGCTACGCGCTGCTGGAGGGGGGCAAGGAGATCAAGAGCGGCAAGGCCAGCCTCTCCGACATGAACTACCTGCATGGCAGCACGGTTCGCTATACCGATGGCGATCCGCTGCGCTATGAGAAGCCCATGATAGACAAGTGGTTCGATGCCGAATTCGGCAAGGCCGCGCGCTGAACCGGCCTGGCGGTTGCTACTCGGCAACCCCAATGAAAAAAAACCCGCCAGCATGCGCTTGGCGGGTTTTCTTTTGGGCTGCAAGCCGGGCTGAATTACTTCAGCTTGATTTCCTTGTACAGGACGTGCTTGCGGGCCTTGGGGTCGAACTTCATGAATTCCAGCTTTTCGGGCGTGGTCTTCTTGTTCTTGTTCGTGGTGTAGAAATGACCGGTGCCGGCAGTGGATTCCAGCTTGATCTTTTCGCGTCCGCCTTTGGATGCCATTTGTTTGCTCCTTGGTGCTTAGTGGATCAGATCAGAGCTCGCCCTTGGCGCGCAGATCAGCGACGACTTGCTCGATACCGACCTTGTCGATCAGACGCAGAGCGGCATTGCTCACGCGCAGACGCACCCAGCGGTTCTCGGTTTCCAGCCAGAAACGACGGTACTGCAGGTTGGGCAGGAAACGACGCTTGGTTTTGTTGTTGGCGTGGGAAACATTGTTGCCCACCATGGGCTTCTTGCCCGTGACTTGACAGACGCGTGCCATGACGCTTCTCCGGTTCGATTTTCTATCCAGACACCAGCCCCGATGAACGAGGGCTGAGGTCCCATTGACCGCTCTATGCCTGCTAAACCTGCAAGCGCCGCGCAAGGCGTGCACTCTCAGGGGCGATCCATCCGGCAGGCAAGCCAAAGAGTATAGCTGAAAAAAGGACAGCCGCCCAGAGGCGGCCGTCGTCAGGCTGAGAAGGCCCGGGCGGACCGGGGCCGTCAACCCTGCGCCTGCTCCAGGTAGCGCTGAGCATCCAGGGCGGCCATGCAGCCCGTGCCCGCGCTGGTGATGGCCTGGCGGTAGACGTGGTCCTGCACGTCGCCAGCGGCGAAGATGCCTGGCACGCTGGTCATGGTCGCAAAGCCGTTCAGGCCGCTGCGGGTGACGATGTAGCCGTCCTTCATCTCCAGCTGACCCTGGAAGATGCCCGTGTTGGGTTGATGGCCGATGGCGATGAAGCAGCCATGCAGGGGGATGTCCTTGGTCGTGCCGTTCTCGTGCTTCACGCGCACGCCGGTCACACCGCTCTGGTTGCCCAGCACTTCGTCCAGCGTGTGGAAGACATGCAGCTCGATCTTGCCGGCCGCCACCTTCTCCATCAGCTTGTCGACCAGGATGGGCTCGGCGCGGAACTTGTCGCGGCGATGGATCAGGTGCACCTTGCTGGCGATGTTGGAGAGGTACAGGGCCTCCTCGACAGCGGTATTGCCGCCGCCCACCACGCACACCTCCTGGCCGCGGTAGAAGAAGCCGTCGCAGGTGGCGCAGGCGCTGACGCCGCGGCCCGAGAAGGCCTCTTCGGAGGGCAGGCCCAGGTACTTGGCCGAGGCACCGGTGGCGATGATCAGGGCGTCGCAGGTGTAGCTGCCGCTGTCGCCCTTGAGGAGGAAGGGGCGCTGGGAGAAGTCCACCGTGTTGATGTGGTCGAAGACGATCTCGGTCTGGAAGCGCTCGGCGTGCTGCTGGAAGCGCTGCATCAGTTCCGGACCCTGCACGCCCATCACGTCTGCGGGCCAGTTGTCGACCTCGGTGGTCGTCATCAGCTGGCCGCCCTGAGCCATGCCGGTGATCAGCAGGGGCTTGAGGTTGGCACGTGCGGCATAGATGGCGGCCGTGAAACCGGCGGGGCCGGAGCCCAGGATCAGCAACTGGGTGTGGCGGGTGTTTTGAGTCATGGCTTCTCAGCTGGGGTTGCAGTCAGGACACACAAGAGGACGAGGTTTGATGATTCATGCCAAACCCTATGGAGGTGCGTGACTTAATTGGCACAATGCAGCCATTCTAGGGAAGTCAAGCGGCGCCAGCCTGACGCCACCCCAATGACCACAGCTTAGGAGTTCATTCATGGCCATGCTGTCCAATCTGGACCTGATCCGTCGTGTGCCCTTGTTTTCCCTGCTGACGACCGACCAGGCGCAGTCGATCGCTGACAGCGTGATCAAGCGCCGTTTCAAGCGCGGCGAGGTGGTGGTCGAGCAGGGGACCAAGTCCAATGCGCTGTTCATTCTGCTGAACGGCCGGGCCCGTGTGTTGACGGCCGACAACCGCGGCCGTGAAGTCATCCTCGCCGTGCTGCAGGCCGGTGACTACGTCGGCGAGATGAGCCTGATCGATGGCGAGCCGCACTCCGCCACCGTGCGCGCCGAGGTCCAGACGGACATGCTGGTGCTGGGCCGCAACGAGTTCGCCCGCTGCCTGCCCGAGAGCAGCAGCCTGTCCTACGGCATTCTGCGCGGCCTGGTGGCCCGCCTGCGCAACGCTGACCGCCAGATCGAGTCCCTGGCCCTGCTGGACGTCTACGGCCGCGTGGCCCGCACCCTGCTGGACATGTCCGAGGAGGACAAGGGCATCAAGATCATCCGCGGCAAGGTCTCGCGCCAGGACATGGCCAAGGTGGTCGGCGCCTCCCGCGAGATGGTCAGCCGCGTGATGAAGGACCTGGAAGACCGCGGCGTCATCGAAACCCTGGAGAACGGCTCCGTGGTCATCAAGGAACGCCTGCACGACTGATCCTGTTGCAGATGCCGGCCCCCTGGCGGCCGGCCGCCTGCATTTCCTGGGCCACAATCGCGGGATGAGTTTTCCCCTGGGTTCCCTGACGGGCGCGGAGGACGCCGCCCCGGCCGACAAGGTCTACAAGCGCCAGCCCTCCAAGAAGGCCAGGCCGGCGCCCGCGCCGGCGGCATCGTCTCTGCGCACGCCGCTGTGGCTGATCCTGGGCGGCCTGGTCTGGTGCCTGGTGCTGCTGGCCCTGCTGACGCACGACCGCGGCGACGCCGCCTTCTCCATCGCGAGCAGCAAGGAGCACGTGAGCAACCGCGTGGGCACGCTGGGCGCCTGGGTTTCTGACCTCCTGCTCTTCGGCTTCGGCTATTCGGCCTGGTGGCTGATGCTGGTGGCCCTGCGCCGCTGGCTGGGAGGCCTGGCCGAGGTGCTGCGCACCGAGCCTGTCGTCGACGACACCCCCGTCTGGCAGCGCCGCGGCCTCTGGCTGCTGGGCCTGGTGCTGCTCATGTGCGCCAGCTGCGCCCTGGAATGGACCCGGCTCTACGGCTGGGAGGCTCGCCTGCCCGGCGCCCATGCCGGCGGCGTGCTGGGCTATGCCCTAGGCCCCTGGAGCATGAAGCTGCTGGGCTTTGCGGGCTCCGGCCTGGTCTGGATCGTGGTCCTGCTGGCTGGCAGCTCCCTGGCCCTGCAGTTCTCCTGGATGCGTCTGGCCGAGCTGATCGGCACCCGCATCGACGAATTCCGCCAACGCAATGTCGACCGCCGCGAGGTGGCCGAGGACAAGCGCGTGGGCAAGAAGGCCAAGCGCGAGCGCGAGCAGGTGGTCGAGGTCGAGCGCCAGGTGGTCGAGGAGCATGTGCCCATCGTGATCGAGGCCCCGGTGGTCGAGGTGCCGCAGTCCACTCGGGTGGCCAAGGAGCGCCAGACCACGCTGTTCAGCGAGTTGGCCGACACCAAGCTGCCCCAGGTCGACCTGCTGGATGCCGCCCCGCCGCGGGTCGAGACGGTCACGCCCGAGTCGCTGGAGATGACCAGCCGCATGATCGAGAAGAAGCTGCGCGACTTCGGTGTCGAGGTGCGCGTGGTGGCGGCCTCGCCCGGTCCGGTGATCACGCGCTACGAGATCGAGCCGGCCACCGGCGTGAAGGGCTCGCAGATCGTCAACCTGGCCAAGGACCTGGCGCGTTCGCTGAGCCTGGTCTCCATCCGCGTGGTCGAGACCATTCCGGGCAAGAACTACATGGCCCTGGAGCTGCCCAATGCGCGCCGGCAGACCATCCGCCTCTCCGAGATTCTGGGTTCGCAGATCTATGCCGACGCCCCCTCGCAGCTGACCATGGGTCTGGGCAAGGACATCGTGGGCGCCCCCGTGGTGGCCGACCTCGCCAAGATGCCGCACTGCCTGGTCGCCGGCACCACCGGCTCAGGCAAGTCGGTGGGGATCAACGCCATGATCCTCTCCCTGCTCTACAAGGCTGAGGCGCGCGACGTGCGCCTGATCCTCATCGACCCGAAGATGCTGGAAATGAGCGTCTACGAGGGCATTCCGCACCTGCTGGCTCCCGTCGTGACCGACATGAAGCAGGCCGGCAACGCGCTGAACTGGTGCGTGGGCGAGATGGAGCGGCGCTACAAGTTCATGTCCAAGCTGGGCGTGCGCAACCTGGCCGGCTACAACAAGAAGATCGACGAGGCCAAGGAGCGCGGCGAGAAGATAGCCAACCCCTTCAGCCTCACGCCCGAGCAGCCCGAGCCGCTGGAGCGCCTGCCCTTCATCGTCGTGGTGATCGACGAACTGGCTGACCTGATGATGGTGGTGGGCAAGCAGATCGAGGAGCTGATTGCCCGTCTGGCCCAGAAGGCGCGCGCGGCAGGCATCCACCTGATCCTGGCCACGCAGCGGCCTTCGGTGGACGTGATCACCGGCCTGATCAAGGCCAATATTCCGACCCGCCTGTCCTTCCAGGTCTCCAGCAAGATCGACAGCCGCACCATCCTCGACCAGATGGGCGCCGAGGCCCTGCTGGGCATGGGCGACATGCTCTACATGGCCTCGGGCACCGGCCTGCCCACCCGCGTGCACGGCGCCTTCGTCAGCGACGACGAGGTGCACCGCGTGGTCGAGTACCTGAAGGCCCAGGGCGGTGAGCCCAACTACATCGAGGGCATCCTCGAGGGCGGTGTGCTGGAGAGCGAGGGGGGGGGCGACGGCGGCGGTGCCGGGGGCGGCGATGCCGAATCCGACCCGATGTACGACCAGGCCGTGGCCGTGGTGCTGCAGCACAAGCGGGCCTCCATCTCCCTGGTCCAGCGCCATCTGCGCATCGGCTACAACCGGGCTGCCCGTTTGCTGGAGCAGATGGAGAAGTCCGGCCTGGTCGGCGCCATGGCCACCAATGGCAGCCGCGAACTCATCGTGCCCAAGCGAGACGAATGAACCTCCTGAATCTCAATTCTTCCCGCCGTCTGCTGTGTGCAGCGGCCCTCCTGCTGGGGTCAGGTCTTGCCCGGGCCGACGCCGTGCAGTCCCTCAAGGACTTCGTGCGCGAGGTCCGGAGCGGCCGCGCCAGCTTCAGTCAGACCGTCACTGCCCCTGACGGCAAGCGCAAGAAGACCTCCAGCGGGACCTTCGAGTTCCAGCGTCCGAACCTCTTTCGCTTCCAGTACCAGAAGCCCTTCGAGCAGTTGATCGTGGGGGACGGCCAGAAGGTCTGGACCTTCGACGCCGACCTCAACCAGGCTAGTTCACGTCGTATCGGCCAGGCCTTGGCTGGCACACCAGCCGCGCTGCTGGCCGGGGGTAACGTCGAGAAGGACTTCGAGCTCAAGGCCCAGCCCAGCGAGGCCGGTGTGGACTGGGTACTGGCCCTGCCGCGCCAGGCTGACGGCAACATCCAGCAGCTGCGCGTCGGCTTCAAGGGCCGTGAGCTGGTGGCGCTGGAGGTGCTGGATGCCTTTGGCCAGCGCTCGCTGATGCAGCTGAGCCAGCTGCAGACCAATGTGCCCATTGGCGCTGAGCGCTTCCGCTTCGAGGTGCCCAAGGGCGTGGACCTGCTGGAGCAATGAGGGCAGGGCGCTGGCGGCACCATGTCTGAGAACGCATCCCTTTTCGGCGACGAGCCCGCCCCTGCCGAGCACCGGCCGGCGCGGCAGGCGGCGCCGCAGGCCAAGGCCTACCAGCCTCTGCCGGAGCGCCTGCGGCCGCGTCATCTGGACGAAGTCATCGGCCAGCGCCAGCTGCTGGGCGAGGGCATGCCCCTGCGCGTGGCCTTCGAGACCGGGCGCCTGCATTCCATGATCCTCTGGGGGCCGCCGGGCGTGGGCAAGACCACGCTGGCGCGGCTGCTGGCCCAGGCTTTCGATGCGCAGTTCATCAGCATCTCCGCGGTGCTGGGCGGCGTGAAGGAGATCCGCGAGGCGGTCGAGCGTGCGCAGGTCGCGGCGGCTCAGGGGCGGCGCACCATCGTCTTCGTGGACGAGGTGCACCGCTTCAACAAGTCTCAGCAGGATGCCTTCCTGCCGCACGTGGAGTCCGGCCTCTTCACCTTCATCGGGGCGACGACGGAGAACCCGTCCTTCGAGGTCAACTCGGCCCTGCTGTCCCGGGCCAGCGTGCACGTGCTCAAGTCCCTGGACGAGGAGGACCTGCTGGCCCTGGTCCGGCGCGGCGAGGTGGCCCTGGGCTGCCCGTCCTTTACCGAGGCCGCGGCCAAACGCCTGGTGGCCTATGCCGACGGCGATGCGCGGCGCCTGCTGAACGCGGTGGAGACGGCCGCGCAGCTGGCGCCCCCGGGCCTGGCCAGCATCGACGAGACCCAGCTCGAGCGCGCCCTGGGCGAGCAGCTGCGGCGCTACGACAAGGGCGGCGAGCAGTTCTACGACGTCATCTCCGCCTTGCACAAGTCCGTGCGCGGTTCGGACCCGGACGCTGCCCTGTACTGGTTCTGCCGCATGCTGGACGGCGGGGTCGACGCCCGTTACATCTCCCGCCGTCTGATCCGCATGGCCAGCGAGGACATCGGCCTGGCCGACCCGCGCGCGCTGCGCCTGTGCCTGGATGCCGCGGACACCTATGAGCGGCTCGGTTCCCCCGAGGGCGAGCTGACGCTGGCGCAGGCTGTCGTCTATCTCGCCATTGCGCCCAAGTCCAATGCGGTGTACACCGCCTACAAAGCCGCGCGGGCCCTGGTCAAGCAGGATGCCAGCCGGCCCGTGCCCCTGCATCTGCGCAACGCGCCGACCCGCTTGATGAAGGACCTGGGCTATGGGCATGAGTACCGCTATGCGCATGACTTCCCCGGCGCCTTCGTGGCCGGGGAGCAGTACCTGCCGGACGGGCTGGAGGGCCAGCGCTTCTATGAGCCCGTGCCGCGCGGGCTTGAGATCCGCATCGGCGACCGCCTGGCCGAGCTGCGCCGCCTCAATGCCGAGGCGGGCGACACCGAGGACTGAGGCCGCACCCCCTGTTTCGGTCCTTGCGCCAGCGGGTTATCCCCAGCGAGCCGCTCCTGCGGCGCACTCCTAAAATCCGCGGCCATATGCTGAGTCCCTCCGGCACCCCAGCCCGCTGCTTCGATGGTCGCGGGCTTTTTTCTTGGGGCCTTGCGGGCCTCCGTTGGAAGGGCTCTTGGCAGCTCATCCCTGATCCGGACGCCGTCTCCTCAGTACGGCAAGGAAGTGGAGTCTTTTGATGGAAACATTCATCCAGCAGATCATCAACGGCCTGGTGCTCGGGAGCATGTATGCGCTCGTGGCCCTGGGCTACACCATGGTGTACGGCATCATCAACCTGATCAATTTCGCGCATGGCGAGATCCTCATGGTCGGCGCCCTGGTCAGCTGGACCGTGGCCACAGCTCTCGCGGACTCCGGCCTGCCTGGCTGGGCCCTGATGGGCATCGGCCTGATGTGCGCCATCGTGGTCTGCTCGCTGCTCAACTTCACGATCGAGAAGATCGCCTACCGCCCCCTGCGCAACGCACCGCGGCTGGCGCCGCTGATCACGGCGATGGGCATGTCGCTGCTGCTGCAGACGCTGGCGATGATTGTGTGGAAGCCGAACCCGAAGCCCTTCCCGCTGCTGCTGCCCACGGAGCCCTTCAACCTGGGCGGCCCGGTGATCACGGTGACGCAGGTGCTGATCCTGGTGCTGACGGTGGTGATCCTGGCGGGGCTGATGTACCTGGTGAACCACACCAAGCTGGGCCGCGCGATGCGTGCGACGGCGGAGAACCCGCGCGTGGCGGGGCTGATGGGGGTGAAGCCGGACTTCGTGATCTCGGCGACCTTCGTGATCGGCGCGGCGCTGGCGGCGGTGGCAGGCCTGATGTGGGCGGCCAACTACGGCACGGTGCAGCACTCGATGGGCTTCATGCCGGGGCTGAAGGCCTTCACGGCGGCGGTGCTGGGTGGCATCGGCAACCTGGCCGGCGCCATGCTGGGCGGGATCGTGCTGGGGCTGATCGAGGCCATCGGCGCGGGCTACCTGGGTGATCTGACCGGCGGCGTGCTGGGCAGCCACTACGCGGACATCTTCGCCTTCGTGGCGCTGATCCTGGTGTTGACCTTGCGCCCTTCGGGCCTGCTGGGTGAGCGCGTGGCGGATCGTGCCTGAAATGAACCACCCCCTACGCGCTTCGCGCGCCCCCTCGAGGGGGCTGAGCCTGGACTGTGGAGGTTCAGTGAACCTCCACAGCCTGGCGAAGGGTCGAATCGCTAGATTCGACGCGGCCTGCAAGGCAGCCCGCAGGACCGGCGGAGCCGGATCCTCGGGCTTCGCGCCCGAGGACCTGCTTCGCGGTCCGTTCGGGCGTGGTGTGGAGTAAGGGGACAGAAGGAATGACTATGAGCAATAAGACATCTTCCAAACTGGCGGTGTTCGTGCTGGCGGCCCTGGGGCTGCTGGTGGTGCCGCTGATCGCGCAGCAGTTCGGCAATGGGCCGGTGCGGATCATCGATCTGGCGCTGCTGTACGTGATGCTGGCGCTGGGGCTGAACATCGTGGTGGGCTACGCAGGTCTGCTGGACCTGGGCTATGTGGCC